>NZ_JBSGDA010000001.1:0-713235 GCF_053602135.1 Nocardia sp. NPDC004573 | reverse complement strand
CGCCATGCCCGGCCCCAGCGCGGCCGCGCCGGCGACCACAAGGGCCAGCACGGCGCGACGCAAGTGTGAACTACCCCAAGCTCCCGCTCGACTCGACTGTCGCATCTCACAATGATCCCTCCGATCGACTCGAAACGCGCGCCGTAGAGGGGTGTTTCGCCTCCCCTACTTATCGGGGGTCTCGTCCTCGGCGAGGATGCGGTAGAGGGACTTGCGGGTCTCGGTCAGCAACTCCGCGGCACGCGCCGCCTGCTGCGGGGTACCGGCCGCGGCGACCTGCGCCACCGCCCCCATCAGCTGTCCGACGAGTGCGCGCAGGTCCATCGCCTGAGCACCGACGTCCTGCTGCACGTCCGCCCAGGGATCCCCCAACTCGTCGCGGTGCGCGGCGACATACTCGGCGCCGGCCTCGGTGAGTTTCGCCGTCTTGCGCCCGGCGACCTTCTCGATGAGCACCAGACCCTCGTCTTCCAGCTGCGCCAGCGCGGGGTAGATCGATCCGGGGCTCGGCCGCCAGATGTCGTTGCTGCGCTCGCGGATCTGCTGGATGAGTTCATACCCGTGCATCGGCTGCTCGACGAGCAGTAACAGCACGGCGGCGCGGACGTCCCCGCGCCTGCCCCGGCCGCCGCGTCCGCGTCCGCGACCGAAGTGCGGGCCGAAGCCAGGGCCGAAGCCGGGACCGAAGCCCGGCCCGAACTCGGGACCGAAGCCGTGACGTCCGCCGCGACGGAAGCGTCGCCCGTGTTCGAAGCCTTCCGGTCCGGGCAGCGGCCTGCGGCCGCGCCGGCCGAATTCGCGAAATTCTTGGTTTTCCATGTCAGCCTCCCAGGGCTCTCGTGTTCGATTCACACTATCGACGATATATCGGCAATGCATCGAGCGCAAGGCGCGGCTTCGCGAGCCGAGCCCTGCCGAGAGGTCAGCTGTTCAGCGAGTCGATCCAGCGCGACAGCCGCGCACCTTCGGTGACCATGAGTTCAGGATCGCGAAAAGTGTTGGTGAGCAATGAGATTCCTTGATATGCCGCCACGTAGGCGATCGCCAGCTGGCCCGCGTCGGCACGTCCCATCGCGGCGAACTGCCGTTCGGCCCAATCCACCAGAACGCGCATCACCTCGGCGGCCGCGGTGTCCAACCCGCCGCCCCGCTTGTCCAGTTCCGAGGACAAGGTGCCGAACGGGCAGCCATAACGCACCGTCTGCTCGCGATCGGCGACCCACCCGGCGATCAGGGCTTTCAGCCGCTCCGCAGGCGTCTCGCACTGGTCGCTCGCGGCGATCACGGCGTCGAGGATGCGCGCGTGTGAGCCGATCGCGGCCTCGATGAGCTGGTCTTTCGTCTTGAAGTAGTAGTAGACGTTGCCGACCGGGACCTCCGCGGCGCGTGCGATGTCGGCGATCGTCGTTTTCTCCACGCCCTGGTGATAGAACACCCGCACGGCGGCTTCGATCAGCCGCTCCCGCTTGCCGAGCTTGGTCTCCGCCAGTGAGTCAGTCACACAACTAACTGTAGACAACGCGGCCGCGACCGGCTAGGTTCGATTTAGTCAGGTAACTAACTAAGGAGATAACATGATCGTGGTCACCGGAGCGACCGGCAATATCGGCGCGCCGCTCGTGCGTCTGCTGGCGGACGCCGGCGAGGAGGTCACGGCCGTCGCGCGGCACGCGGATCTCTCTCTTCCCGGCGCAGTCCGCTCGGTTCGGGCGGACCTGGGCGAGCCGGACAGCCTCTCCCCCGCCGTCGCGGGAGCCGACACCCTGTTCCTTTTGGTCACCGGTGAGCAGCTGGTAGCCGGTCCGGATCCGGAACAGGTGCTGAAGGTCGCCGCAGCGGGCGGTGTACAGCGGGTGGTCTTCGTGTCCTCACAGGGCGTAGCCACTCGTCCGGACGCGGCGGGGTATGCCCGGCTCGTCGCCTACGAACAGGCGATCAGGGACTCCGGGCTGGCGTGGACCTTCCTGCGCCCGGCCGGGTTCTTCTCCAACACCTACGCATGGGCGAATGCGGTGCGCGAGCAGCGTCTGGTCGCCGCGCCGTTCGGCGATGTCGGTCTTCCCTCGATCGATCCGGCCGATATCGCCGCCGTCGCAGCGGCGGCGTTGCGCGACGACCGGCACGCCGGACAGGTCTACACCCTGACCGGACCCGAACTCGCCACCCCGCGGGCCCAGTCCGAGGCGCTCGGCGAGGCGATCGGCGAGCCGCTGCGATTCGTGGAATTGACTCGGGCGCAGGCGCATTCGGCAATGCTCGAGTTCATGCCCGAGCCGGTGGTCGAGCACACGCTGACGATCCTCGGCGAGCCGACCGCCGCCGAGCAGCGGATCAGCCCCGACGTGCCGCGCATACTCGGGCGGCCGGCCACGAAGTACGCCGACTGGGCCGTTCGCAATCGAGCGGCCTTCGCCTGACGCTCGGCTGGGCGCATCGCCCCCGCGCCCGTCAGCCGATGTCGACCGGGTCGATCTGCACGCGGAGCGGGCCGTCGGAACGATGCGTGCTGCGGATCGCTTGGGCGGCGCGCAGGGCGTGCGCGAGCGCGGAGCCCCGGCGGCGCTCGACCCGCAGGAGCAAGCGTTCGACTTCGGCGGGCGCATCGCCGGAGGAGAACGGTTTGCGAGCGCCGTCCGGCAGCGGCACCGGCCCGAGGCGGTCGACCGTATCGGGCAGTTCCGCCGCCGCGAGCAGTTCGGCGATGGTCTCGGCGGTGCCGTCGATCGCGGCGAGCCGGACCGCGGGCGGGAAGCCCACCTCGGCCCGCGCCGCGACCTCCGCGCGCGCTGCGCCGACCGGATCCCATCGGACCAATGCCTGCACGGTGGGGATGGACGGCTCGGCCACGATGACGACCTGACCGTGCGCGCGGACCAGCGCCGCAGCGGCCATCCAGCGGCGCAGCGCGTCCTCGGCGGCCCGCAGGTCGGCGCGGCTGAGCAAGGCCCACCCGTCGAGCAGCAACGCGACGCCGTACCCGCCGGGTACCACCGGTTCGGCGCCGACCGTGGCGACGACCACCTGCGGACCCTGCTCCACGGTGTCGAGCACGGTGCCGCCGCCGGAACCACGGATCGGTACGCCGGGAAAGGCGCGGCCGAGTTCCTCCGCGGTGCGCGCGGCGCCGACCACCACGGCGCGCAGCGCGCGTGAACCGCAGGTGGAACATCGGAAGGCGGCCTCGGTGATCCCGCACCAACGGCAAGCGGGGCTCTGCGCGGACGCACCAGGGTCGGCCGATCGGTGGGCTTCCGGTAGCGCGAGCGGCCCGTTGCAGTGCCTGCAGCGCGCGGGAGTACGACACTTTCCGCAGGCCAGCGCCGGAATGTATCCCCGGCGCGGCACCTGGACCAACACCGGCGCACCCTCCTTCAGCGCAGCGCGGGCAGCCGCGAAGGCGACGCCGGGAATCCGGACGGCACGCGCGACGGGATCGCGCTCCAACGCGAGGTCGCTGTCACCCGGTGCGCTGATTCGCGGCGCGGCCTTGCGCAGCACCGCGCGATCGGCGACCAGATCGTGCGCCCAGCCGGAATCGACCACCGCTTGGATCTCCGCGGTCCGCGCGAAACCCGCCGCGACGAATGCCGCTCCGGTCTCGTGTGCCCGCAACATCGCCACTTCACGTGCGTGCGGATACGGTGCGCGCGGTTCCGCGTAGGTGTCGTCGCCGTCGTCCCAGAGCGCGATCAACCCGAGGTCCGCCGCCGGTGCGAAGACCGCGCTGCGCGTGCCGACCACCACGCGCGCCGAACCGCGCAGCACCGCGAGCCAGCGCCGATATCGTGCCGCGGGGCCGAGGCCGGCGGCCAGTCCGACTGCCGAGTCCCCAACCAGTCGAACACATTCCGCCAGCACCCGGTCGAGGTCGCGTTGGTCGGGGACCATGATGATCGCGCTGCGCCCCTGGCCGGCCACCACGGCGGCGAGTTCCGCCAGCCGCCGTGGCCAGTCCTCACCGGGCAGCGCCTGCCACGCGGCGCGTGCCCCTCTTCCTCGAGCGAGCGCACCGACGAATGCCGAACCGTGCGCGTAACGCTCCCAGGCAGCGAGATCCACGGCGTCGAGTGCCGAGTCCGCACAACCCGTCCGCGCGCCGCCGACGGTCGCCGCAACTCCACCGTCGGAGCGCGGTTCCGTTGCCAGAGCGTCGGACTCGGCTTCGAGCGCGGCGGTGTCCCCCTCGTGCGAGCGCACATTTCGGGCGGCATCCGCGCTCGCAAGGTCCGGATCGTCCGGCCCAGCCGCATCGACGGTTTCGGTAGTCTCTCGCTCGGACTCGTGGTCGGCGACCGAAGAACTAGATTGCAGCACAGCAGGATTCGCGGTACGCGCAGTGTGGAGTGTCGCGGCGCGCGTGGATTCCACGTCCCCGTTCTGCACGCAAAACGCCTGTGCAGGTGACATTTCGGTGCCAATAGCGCCCCCGGATGGCCCCTGGTCCGGCGCGGGAGCAGCGGAAGAATCCGGGGAACCGACGGACTCGCCCGGTGCGCCAACGGACTTCTTCTTGCCCCCGGTTTCCGTGCGGGCATGGCGCGGTGGAATGGCGAGCCGCAGGACGTCGGCGCGGGTACCCGCGTACCGGGCCGCCACCTTGCCGGCCAGTTCCAGAATCTCCGGGGTCAGCACCCGTTCGCCGGAAACGACGCGTTCGAGCGCGACCAGCTTGCCGCCGTGGTCACTGTGCGCCGATCGCGCCAGGAGATACCCGTCGACCAGCCGACCGGCGAACCGGACCCGCACCCGGACCCCCGGCTGGGCGATCTCGTCCAGCTCGGGGGGCACCAGGTAGTCGAAGTCGCGGTCGAGATGCGCCGGCGACAACAGCGGAAGCACCCGGGCGATAGGCAGCGCCACGCCCGGAGTACCCGCGGCCGGACCGTCCGCCTCGGTGGCGGGGGTGTCCGCCGCGGGTTCGTTCACTCGGACCTGATCGAGCTCAGAGCCCGACGGCCGCGCGCAGCTTGTCCGCGCGGTCGGTGTGCTCCCACGGCAGGTCGACGTCGGTGCGGCCGAAGTGGCCGTACGCGGCGGTCGGCGCGTAGATCGGGCGCAAGAGGTCCAGGTCACGGATGATCGCGCCCGGACGCAGGTCGAAGACCTCGGTGATGGCGGTGGAGATGCGGGCCGGGTCCACCTTCTCGGTGCCGAAGGTCTCGACGAACAAGCCGACCGGCGCCGCCTTGCCGATCGCGTAGGCCACCTGGACCTCGACCCGGTCGGCCAGATCGGCCGCCACCACATTCTTGGCGACCCAGCGCATGGCGTAGGCGGCCGAGCGGTCCACCTTCGACGGATCCTTGCCGGAGAAGGCGCCGCCACCGTGCCGGGCCATGCCGCCGTAGGTGTCGACGATGATCTTGCGGCCGGTCAGGCCCGCGTCGCCCATCGGGCCACCGAGCACGAACTTGCCGGTGGGGTTGACCAGCAGGCGGATGTCCGAGACGTCCAGGCTCGGCACGTCCAGGTCGGCGAGCACCGCGTCGAGCACCTTCTCGCGGATGTCGGGCGCGAGCAGGTTGTCCAGGTCGATGTCGGCGGCGTGCTGGGTGGAGACGACCACCGTGTCCAGGCGAACCGGGCGATCACCCTCGTACTCGATGGTGACCTGGGTCTTGCCGTCCGGGCGCAGGTAGGGCAGCACGCCGGACTTGCGCACCTCGGTCAGGCGGCGCGACAGCCGGTGCGCGAGCGCGATCGGCAGCGGCATCAGCTCGGGAGTGTCCTTGGTGGCGTAGCCGAACATCAGGCCCTGATCGCCCGCGCCCTGCTTCTCGATCTCGTCGTCGGAGCCGCCGACTCGCGCTTCGTGCGAGGTGTCGACACCCTGCGCGATATCCGGCGACTGCGCGCCGATCGCGATATTCACACCGCAGGAATTTCCGTCGAAACCCTTTGCCGACGAGTCATATCCGATTTCCAGGACCTTTTCCCGGACAATACGGGGAATATCGGCATATGCCGACGTGGTGACCTCACCCGCGACGTGGACCTGGCCGGTCGTCACGAGGGTTTCCACCGCGACCCGGCTGCGCGGATCCTCCGCGAGCAACGCGTCGAGAATGGAATCGCTGATGGCATCACAGATTTTGTCCGGATGACCTTCGGTCACGGACTCACTGGTGAAAAGCCGGCTCCCGGACGTGCGCACAGTTCTTCCCTCTCCCTCAACGGGTTACTCGTATCGGCTTGCGACAGTAACGCTATGTCGCAACCCTTACATCTCAGACTATTCCAAATCACCGACAGCGCGGACCCCAACTACACAGCCGCTGCGGACGGCTGAATTCCCGGTGTCCGGGCGACGCCGAAATCTCGACGGCACCGCGAACGAACCACGGATCGGATGGCAATCCTGACAGCTGCGCCGCCCGGCTCAGCGCAACAACACGCTCAGCGCGTCGAGCACACGGCTGGCCAGCAAGGCCTTCGAGCCGTGATCGAGCGCCTGTTCGGTGCCGTCCGCGCCGAGCAGCCAGCCGTCGTTGGTGTCCACCTCGAACGCCTTGCCCTCCCCGACCGCGTTGACCACGAGCAGGTCGCAGCCCTTGCGGGCGAGTTTGGCCCGCGCGTGGGTCAGGACGTCGCCGTGCTCGTCACCGGTCTCGGCGGCGAAGCCGACGATCGCGGTGCCGGGCAACTGCCCGTCGCGGCGCGCCTGCACCAGTCCGGCGAGGATGTCGTCGGTCTTGGTCAGCGGAATGACGTCGGGCTCGCCCGCGCCCTTCTTGATCTTGGCGGCGGCGACGTTGGTCGGCCGGAAATCGGCGACCGCCGCGGCCATGATCACCGCGTCGGAGCCGACGGCGTGCTTGTCGACGGCGGTCTTCAGCTGTTCGGCGGTGGTGATGTGCACCAAGTCGACGGCGGCAGGCGCCGCCATCTCGATCGTATTGCCCGCGATCAGCGTGACGTGGGCGCCGCGCTGGGCGGCGACCCGCGCGAGCGCGTAGCCCTGCTTGCCGGAGCTGCGGTTACCGAGGAAACGCACCGGATCCAGTGGCTCCCTGGTGCCGCCCGCCGTGATGACGACCCGGCGGCCCTCCAGGTCCCGCGGGATCGCGTCGGCGCGCTCCATGAGCAGCGACGCGAGGCCGAAGATCTCCTCGGGTTCGGGCAGCCGTCCCGGGCCGGTGTCGGCGCCGGTGAGCCGGCCCGCGGCGGGCTCCATGACGATCGCCCCGCGGGCGCGCAGCGTCGCGACGTTCGCGGCGGTCGCGGGATGCTCCCACATCTCGGTATGCATCGCGGGCGCGAACAAGATCGGACATCGGGCCGTCAGCAACGTGGCGGTGAGCAGGTCGTCGGCGCGACCGGACGCGGCGCGGGCCATGAGATCGGCGGTCGCCGGGGCGATGACCACGAGGTCTGCCTCCTGGCCGAGCCGAACATGCGGGACCTCCGGCACGTCGGAGAACACGCCGGTGTGCACCGGGTTCCCGGACAACGCCTCGAAGGTCGCCTTGCCGACGAACTCCAGCGCCGAGGTGGTGGGGATCACCCGGACGTCGTGTCCGGTCTCGGTGAATCGCCGGACCAGAGAGCACGCCTTGTAGGCGGCGATTCCTCCAGCTACGCCGACGACGATCCTTGTGGTCACTACGCCTCCGGCCTAGTCGTGGTCACGGCGAACGGTTCGCCTCACTCGCCTTCGGAGTGCTCGAGCAGGTCGGAGTGGATCTCGCGCAGGGCGACCGACAGCGGCTTCTCCTGCAGACCCGGCTCTACCAGCGGGCCGACGTACTCGAGGATGCCGTCGCCGAGCTGGTTGTAGTAATCGTTGATCTGCCGGGCCCGCTTGGCCGCGTAGATGACCAGGGCGTACTTGGACGACGTGCGCTCCAGCAGCTCGTCGATCGGCGGGTTGGTGAGGCCGACCGGCGTGTCGTAGGCGGGCGCGGTCTTGGTGTCCGTACTGCTCACTAGGGGGACTCCTGGTGTTGGGGAGGTCACGAACTCGAATTTGTGCTAACGAACAACGATACCAACTGCTCACAGGCGCTGGTCACCTCGTCGTTCACGATAACGATGTCGAACTCGTCACAGGCGGCCAGCTCGATCCTCGCCGTCTCCAGGCGGCGCTCGATCACCTCGGGCGATTCGGTGCCGCGCGAGGTCAGCCGCGCCACCAACTCCTCCCAGCTCGGCGGGGCCAGGAAGACCAGGATGGCTTCCGGGATCGCCCGGCGCACCGACCGCGCACCCTCCAGATCCACTTCGACCAGCACCGGCAGACCCTCGGCGAGAGCGGCGCGCACCGGCCCGGCGGGGGTGCCCGAACGCTGCAACCCGCCGTGGATGTCCGCCCATTCGAGCAGCTCTCCCGCCTCGATCATCGCGTCGAACTCCGCACGGGAGACGAAGTGGTAGTCGAGGCCGTCGACCTCCCCGGGCCGCGGGGCCCGGGTCGTTGCCGACACGCTGAAGACCAGGTCGGGCAGTCGTTCGCGGACACAGCGGACCACGGTGGACTTGCCCACGGCCGAGGGGCCGACCAGTACGACCAGTCGACCCTTCCGCGTGTGTTCGATCACCCTCGTCGTCAGGCGTCGAAGTCGAACCGGGCCAGCAGCGCCTTGCGCTGCCGGTCGCCGAGTCCGCGCAGCCGCCGGGTGGGGGCGATCTCCAGCTCGCTCATGATTTCCGCCGCCTTGACCTTGCCCACCTTCGGCAGGGCCTCCAGCAGCGCCGACACCTTCATCTTGCCGAGGATCTCATCGGTCTCGGCGTCGGTGAGGACCTGCTTCAGGTTGGTGCCGCCACGCTTCAAGCGCTCCTTGAGCTCCGCCCGAGCGCGGCGAGCGGCAGCCGCCTTCTCCAAAGCAGCGGCGCGCTGCTCGTCAGTCAGCTGGGGAAGGGCCACGGTTCCTCCGTCTCATCGTTCATTGCATCAACTCCTGCCGGTAACCCGGCAGTCTCAGCGACCGTACCCACGACGTCCGCCGATTGCGAACCCACCCCCCAGGTCAGCGCATGATTCGGGGTCGAGACCGCGCACCGGCGGCCCGGCGCCGGTCCCGCCCGCGCCACCGAGCGCATCACCGCACCGGATCCCCGAAATACGCCTCCAGCAGGGCGTTTTCGACAAACCGAATGGTTTGCGGAAGGGTTGCGACACGGCGGCGCATCTCTCCAGCAACCCCGCGCCCGCCCTACCAGGAACTTTCTGGAAATTCTCCGCGTGTCGTGAGTTTTTTGCGCGTGTCGGGCGTCACATCCGAGCCGATTCCGCCGCGCTGACCCGGCATCCGGTGCCGGTTTCCGGCCCTGTACATCGGCCCAGGAGCGATATGCCCATCCCGGTGCACCGATCGGCCCCGAAATCGGCCCAGGAGCCCGCACAGACCCCGGTAAGGGGCACGTGTGTGCGAACACCTGCACACACAGCAGGCGGAAAAGGCGAAAGGCCGGCGCGGGTGCGCCGGCCTTTCGCGGTCATTTCTGCAGGAACGCGAACGCGTCCTGGAACGCCTGCGCTCTGGCACGCAGTGCCGGGACGGTCGGTCCATCCTTCAGCACCTCGCGCGAGACATTCGGGACGACGGACCCGAGCATCGGCTCGGGCACCAGGTCACGGATGCTTCCCGGACCACCGCCCTGGGCGCCCACCCCGGGCATCAGGATCGGGCCGTTGAGCGCGGACAAGTCCGGCGCCTCGCTGAGCGTGGCCCCGACCACGACGCCGACCGAACCGAACTCCGCGCCCGCGTTGCGGGCCGCGGCCTCGTCGACCATCGTCTGCGCGACCGTGCGGCCGTCGGCGGTAACCGCCCGCTGCACCTGCGCTCCCTCGGGATTCGAGGTCGCCGCGAGCACGAAGACGCCGCGGCGACCGGCCTCGGCGAGCGTCAGCGCCGGTGCCAGCGAACCGAAGCCCAGATACGGCGAGACCGTCACCGCGTCGGACCCGAGCGGGCCGTCGGCCAGCCAGGTCCGGGCGTAAGCGTCCATGGTGGAACCGATGTCGCCGCGCTTGGCGTCGGCGAGCACCAGAGTCCCCGAGGCGCGCAACACCGCGATGGCGCGCTCCAGAACCGCCAGACCGCAGGAGCCGTAGGCCTCGAAGAACGCGACCTGCGGCTTGACCAGGGCGACCATGCCGTCGAACGCCTCCACACAGATCTCGGCGAAGCGTTCGAGACCCTCGACGTCCTCGGTGAGGCCCCAGGAGCGCAGCAGTTCCGGGTGCGGATCGATCCCGACGCAGACGGGCCCGAAGTGCCGCATCGCATGCCGCAAGCGCTCGCCGAAGGTCTTCATCTCGCCTGCTCCGTCCGGTCGCGGCTCACCCACGCAGCACCGAGTGCAGTTCCTGCAGGGACCGCACCCCGATGCCGCCGTTGATGCTGGCCTCGATGCCCTGCACCGCGGCCGCCGCACCCTGCACGGTGGTGATGCACGGAATGTTCACCCCGACCGCCGCGCTGCGGATCTCGTAGCCGTCCACGCGGGGACCGGAGTTGCCGTAGGGCGTGTTGAACACCATGTCGACCTCGCCGTCGCGGATCTGCTCCACGATCGTCGGCTCGTCGTCCGGGCCCACCTCGGAGTGCTTGCGCACCTGCTCGCACGGAATCCCGTTGCGGCGCAGCATCTCCGCGGTGCCCTCGGTGGCGAGGATCCGGAAGCCCAGGTCGTGCAGTCGTTTGACCGGGAAGACCATCGCGCGCTTGTCCCGGTTGGCGATCGAGACGAACACGGTGCCCTCGGTGGGCAGGGAGCCGTAGGCGGCGGTCTGGCTCTTGGCGAAGGCGGTGCCGAAATCGGCATCGATGCCCATCACCTCACCGGTGGACTTCATCTCCGGCGACAGCAGCGAATCGATGCCGCTGCCGTCGGCGCGCCGGAAGCGATGGAACGGCAGCACGGCCTCCTTGACCGCGACCGGAGCGTCCAGCGCGACGTGCCCGCCGTCGCCCTCGCTCGGCAGCATGCCCTCCTTGCGGAGTTCGGCGATGGTGGCGCCGAGCATGATCCGCGCCGCGGCCTTGGCCAGCGGCACCGCGGTGGCCTTGGACACGAACGGCACGGTCCGGCTCGCCCGCGGATTGGCCTCCAGGACGTAGAGCACGTCGTCCTTCAGTGCGTACTGCACGTTGAGCAGGCCGCGCACGCCGATGCCCTTGGCCAGCGCGACGGTCGAGCGGCGCACCGCCTCGATGTCGCTGCGGCCCAAAGTGATCGGCGGCAGCGCGCACGCGGAGTCGCCGGAATGGATGCCGGCCTCCTCGATGTGCTCCATCACGCCGCCGAGGTAGACCTCCTCGCCGTCGCACAGCGCGTCGACGTCGATCTCGATCGCATCCTCCAGGAACCGGTCGACCAGCACCGGGTGCTCCGGACTGAGTTCGGTCGCCCGGGAGATGTAGCCCTCCAAGGAGTTCTCGTCGTACACGATCTCCATACCGCGTCCGCCGAGCACGTAGGACGGGCGCACCAGCACCGGGTAACCGATGTCGTTGGCGATCTTGCGCGCCTGCGCGAACGTGGTCGCGGTGCCGTACTTCGGCGCGGGCAGCCCGGCCGCGACCAGCACATCGCCGAACTCGCCGCGATCCTCGGCCAGGTCGATGGCGGCCGCGCTGGTGCCGACCACCGGCACGCCCGCCGCCGTGAGCCGTTGCGCGAGCCCGAGCGGGGTCTGCCCGCCCAGCTGCACGATGACGCCGGCGACGGTGCCGGACGCGCACTCGGCGTGGTAAACCTCGAGCACGTCTTCGAAGGTCAGCGGCTCGAAGTAGAGGCGGTCGGCGGTGTCGTAGTCGGTGGAGACGGTCTCGGGGTTGCAGTTGACCATCACCGTCTCGTATCCGGCCTGCGACAGCGTCTGCGCCGCGTGCACGCACGAATAGTCGAACTCGATGCCCTGGCCGATGCGGTTGGGCCCGGACCCGAGGATGATCACCTTCTCGCGGTCGCGCTGCGGCGCCACCTCCGACTCGGCCGCGGGGTCGAGCTCGTAGGCCGAGTAGTGGTACGGGGTCTTGGCCTCGAACTCGGCGGCGCAGGTGTCGACGGTCTTGAAGACCGGGCGGACACCGAGCCGGTGCCGCAGCGCACGCACACCGGTCTCCCCCGCCAGCTCCGGCCGCAGCGCGGCCAGCTGGCGATCGGACAGGCCGTAGTGCTTGGCCCGCCGCAGCAGCGGCTCGTCCAGCACGGGCGCGTCGAGGATCTCCCGGCGCAGCTCGACCAGACCGGCCACCTCCGCGACGAACCACGGGTCGATGCCGGAGGCGGCGGCGACGTCCTCGATGCTCGCGCCCAGCCGCAGAGCGCGCTCCACCTGGTAGATGCGTCCCTCGGTGGGGGTGCGCAGATCCTCGAGGATCGCCTCGACGTCGGTCCACGCGCCGTCGTCCTGGGTCCAGAAGCCCGCGGCCTTGGTCTCCAGCGAGCGCAGCACCTTGCCCAGCGCCTCGGTGAAGTTGCGGCCCAGCGACATCGCCTCGCCGACGGACTTCATGGTGGTGGTGAGCGTGCCGTCGGCGCCGGGGAACTTCTCGAACGCGAACCGCGGCGCCTTGACGACCACGTAGTCGAGCGTCGGCTCGAAGCAGGCCGGGGTTTCCTTGGTGATGTCGTTGACGATCTCGTCGAGTGTGTAGCCGATGGCCAGCTTGGCGGCGATCTTCGCGATCGGGAAGCCCGTGGCCTTCGACGCCAGCGCGGACGAACGCGACACGCGCGGGTTCATCTCGATGACGATCAGGCGGCCGTCGCTCGGGTTCACCGCGAACTGGATGTTGCAGCCGCCGGTGTCCACGCCGACCTCGCGCAGGATGGCGATGCCGAGATCGCGCAGTTTCTGGTACTCGCGGTCGGTGAGCGTCATCGCCGGGGCGACGGTCATCGAGTCGCCGGTGTGCACGCCCATCGGGTCGACGTTCTCGATCGAGCAGACCACCACGACGTTGTCGCGACCGTCGCGCATCAGCTCGAGCTCGTATTCCTTCCAGCCGAGGATGGACTCCTCGATGAGGACGTTCGCGGTGGGCGAGGCGGCCAGGCCGCCGCCGGCGATGCGATCGAGGTCGGCTTCGTTGTACGCCATGCCGGAACCGAGGCCGCCCATGGTGAACGAGGGCCGCACCACCACGGGGTAGCCGAGTTCGGCGACCGTCTCGCGGACCTCGTCCATGGTGAAGCAGACCCGTGAGCGGGCGCTCTCGCCACCCACCTTGGCCACGATGTCCTTGAACTTCTGCCGGTCCTCACCGCGCTGGATCGCGTCGAAATCGGCGCCGATCAGCTCCACGCCGTACTTCTCCAGCACACCGCGCTCGTGCAGCGCGACCGCGGTGTTCAGCGCGGTCTGGCCACCCAGGGTGGCCAGGATGGCGTCGGGACGCTCCTTGTCGATGACCTTCTCGACGAACTCCGGGGTGATCGGCTCCACGTAGGTGGAGTCGGCGAACTCCGGGTCGGTCATGATCGTCGCCGGGTTCGAGTTGACCAGCGACACCCGCAGGCCCTCGGCCCGCAGCACCCGGCACGCCTGCGTGCCGGAGTAGTCGAATTCGCACGCCTGGCCGATGACGATCGGGCCAGAACCGATCACCAGGATGTGCTTCAGATCCTCGCGGCGAGGCATCAGGCTCCTTCCATGAGACCGGCGAAACGGTCGAACAGGTACGCGGCGTCGTGGGGTCCGGCGGCGGCCTCCGGGTGATACTGCACCGAGAAGGCCCGGCCGTCGACCAGCCGCACGCCTTCCACCGTGCCGTCGTTGGCGCAGACGTGACTCACCTCGGCCGTGCCGAAGGGGGTGTCGAACCGCTCGCCTCGCTCGCCCTCCAGGGCGAACCCATGGTTCTGCGCGGTGATCGAGATCCGGCCGGTCTCGTGCTCCACCACCGGGATGTTGATGCCGCGGTGACCGAACTTCATCTTGTAGGTCCCTCGCCCGAGCGCGCGGCCCAGGATCTGGTTGCCGAAGCAGATGCCGAACAGTGGCAGACCCTGGCCGAGCACGCCGCGGGTCAGCTCGACCGCGGTGTCGGCGGTGGCCGGATCGCCCGGGCCGTTGGACAGGAAGACCCCGTCCGGCTTCAGTTCCAGGATCTGGTCCAGCGTGGTGGTCGAGGACACCACGTGCACTCGCATGCCGCGCTGCGCGAACATGCGCGGGGTGTTGGTCTTGATCCCGAGGTCGACCGCGACGACCGTGCGCCGGTGGTCGCCGGCCGGTTCGATCGTGTAGAGCGCGTCGGTGGTCACCTCACCGGCCAGGTCGGCGCCCAGCATGGACGGCTGCCCGTTCACCCTGGCCACCAGCTCGTCGGCCGCCGCGAGGGCGGCACCGGAGAAGATGCCCGCCTTCATCGAGCCGCGGGTGCGCAGGTGGCGGACCAGCGCGCGGGTGTCGATGCCCGCGATGCCGACGACCTGCTGCCGTTCCAGCTCGTCCGGCAGCGTCCTGGTGGCGCGCCAGTTGGACGCCCGTCGCGCGGGGTCGCGCACCGCGTACCCGGCGACCCAGATCTTGGTGGACTCGTCGTCCTCGTCGTTCCAGCCGGTGTTGCCGATCTGCGGCGCGGCGGCCACCACGATCTGGCGGTGGTAGGACGGGTCGGTGAGGGTCTCCTGATACCCGGTCATCGCGGTGCAGAACACCGCCTCACCGAGCGTCTGGCCCACGGCGCCGTAGGCCCGGCCACGGAATACCCGGCCGTCCTCCAGCACGAGTGCTGCTTCTCCTGTCATCCCTCGTCATCTCCCGTCATCGTCCCGCTCTGCTCCCCCGCCGGAAGCCGGCGCCAAGCCGGGTAGACCGACTTGTCGTCGCCGCGGAAACCCGTATCGATCTCGGTTCCGGTCGGCAGCTTCCAGCGAATGACCAGCACACCATCTTCCGTCATCACTTTGCCCGCGTGGCCGCGTTCGGTGCGCACGGCCGTGATGGATTCCTGCGGAATCCAGATCACCGTCGCGCCGTCGCGTTCGAGCAGAATTCCCCGTTCGAACCGTGTGAGTTCCGCGGTGGCCCGGAAACCCAGATCCCCTACCGTGATCCGGTCCTGCCAGCTGGGCGCGATCGTGCTGCCCAGGTAGAGGCCGGTGGTCGGCTCCAGCACCTGCGCGCCGAGTTCGGCGGGCACGGCGGGCAGGGTGCCGATGCGCTCCGCCTGACGTGCCGCGCGGTTGCGCCAACCCCGGTACATCAGCCAGAGGCAAGCCGCGAACAGCACCAGCAGCCCCACCACCCAGAGCGTTCTCTCCACTACGAACCTCCTCGAACGGCTGCGCCTCGGTCGTTCATCTACGCCTCCGCCCGGTTGCCCAGCGCCTTGCCGTCCCTGGCGGTGACCCGGCCGCGCAGCAGCGTCGCCGTCACCCGCGCGGGGAAGGTCATCGCCTCGAACGGCGTGTTGCTGGAGATGCTGGCCAGTTCCTTTCCGCGCACCGTCCAGCTCGCCTTCGGATCGACCAGCGTCAGGTTGGCCGGCTCGCCGACCTCGAGCGGCCTGCCGTGCTCGTCCAGGCCGACGATCGCGGCCGGGCGCTCGCTCATCACGCGGGCGACGCCGCGCCAGTCCAGCAGCCCGGGCTCGACCATGGTCTGCACGATGATCGACAGCGCCGTCTCCAGTCCCAGCATGCCGGGCCGGGCGGCGGCGAACTCGCAGCATTTGTCCTGCTCGGCGTGCGGCGCGTGGTCGGTGGCGACGCAGTCGATGATCCCCTCCGCCAGCGCCTGCCGCAGTGCGGCGGCGTCGGACGCCTCGCGCAGCGGTGGATTGACCTTGTTGACCGCGTCGTAGGTCTCCAGCCGGGAGTCGTCCAGCAGCAGGTGATGCGGGGTGACCTCGGCGGTGACGGAGATGCCCTGGGATTTCGCCCATCGCACCAGCTCCACGGTGCCCGCCGTGGACGCGTGGCAGATATGCACCCTGGCCCCGGCGTCCCGCGCCAGCAGGGCGTCGCGCGCCACGATGGATTCCTCCGCCGCGCGCGGCCAGCCGGCCAGCCCCAGCCGGGCCGCGGTGGGCCCCTCGTGCGCGATGGCGCCCTTGGTCAGTCGCGGCTCCTCCGCGTGCTGGGCGATCAGCACTCCGAGCGAGTTCGCGTACTCCAGGGCGCGGCGCATGATCAGCGGGTCGTAGACGCAATGGCCGTCGTCGGAGAACATGCGCACCGCGCCGACGCCCGCGGCCATGGTGCCCATCTCGGCGAGCTGCTTGCCCTCGAGCCCGACGGTGACCGCGCCGACCGGATACACGTCGACCAGGCCGACCTCCCGGCCGCGCCGCCACACGTGATCGGTGACGACCACCGAGTCGGCGACCGGGTTGGTGTTGGCCATCGCGAACACCGCGGTGTAGCCGCCCAGCGCGGCGGCCGCGGATCCCGACTCGATGGTCTCGGTGTCCTCGCGGCCCGGCTCGCGCAGGTGGGTGTGCAGGTCGACGAAGCCGGGCAGCAGGATCTGCCCGTGCGCTTCGATGATCTCGGCATCGGCGACATCCAGATCGGTGCCGATCCGGCGGATCTCCCCGTCGGCGACGAGCACGTCGACCGGTTCGCCTTCGCCGTACAGCTGCGCGCCCTTGATCAAGACGGCGGTGTGCTCGCTCATGCTGCGTCCTCTCCGGCACCTGCGGCGCCCTGCGCGGTCACGCCGCTCATGCGACTGCCTCCTTGGTCCCGACGAGCAGGCGGAACAGCACCGCCATCCGCACATGCACGCCGTTGGTGACCTGTTGCAGCACAGCGGCTTTCGGGGAGTCCGCGACCGAGGACGCGATTTCCATGCCGCGCAGCATCGGCCCGGGGTGCAGCACGACGGCGTGTTCCTCCAGCAGCGCCAGCCTGCGCTCGGACAGCCCGTAGCTGATCGAGTACTCGCGGGCCGACGGGAAGAACCCGCCGTTCATCCGCTCGGCTTGCACGCGCAGCATCAGCACCGCGTCGGCGCCGATCAGCTCGGCGTCCAGATGGTGCGAGACGCGAGCGGGCCAGGCCTGCACGCCGACCGGCAGCAGTGTGCGCGGGGCGACCAGCACCACCTCCGCGCCGAGCGTGGCCAGCAGGAAGACGTTGGATCGCGCCACCCGGCTGTGCAGGATGTCACCGACGATGACGACCCGCTTGCCCTCGATGTCCCCGAGCCGCTGCCGGAGAGTCAGCGCGTCCAGCAGGGCCTGGGTCGGATGCTCATGCGTGCCGTCACCCGCGTTGATCACCGCCGGACCGGAGGTGCGCCCGGCCGAGACCGCCCACTCGTCCATCCAGCGCGCGATCTGGTGCGCGGCGCCGGAGGCAGGGTGCCGCACGATCAGCGCGTCGGCTCCCGCGGCATGCAAGGTCAGGGCGGTGTCGCGCAGCGATTCGCCCTTGGCGACCGAGGAACTGCTCGCGCTGACGTTGATCACGTCCGCGCTCATCCACTTGCCCGCCACCTCGAACGACACCCGGGTCCGCGTGGAGTTCTCGTAGAAGACCGTCATCACGGTACGTCCGCGCAGCGTGGGCAGCTTGTGCACCTCACGGCCGAGCAAGGCCTGTTCGAAGCGTTCGGCCTCGTCGAGCAGCTCGTTCGCGGCCGCGCGATCGAGCGCGGCGACCGACAGCAGATGCCTCACGAGCCTCCCTCCTGCCGCGAGCCGGCGTGCGGCATTCCCATCACGCCTCCTCCTGGTGCAGGTAGACGCCGTCGCGCCCGTCGTGTTCGGTCAGCAACACCGAGATGTCCTCGGAACGGTTGGTCGGCACGTTCTTGCCGACGTAATCGGCGCGGATCGGCAGTTCCCGATGACCGCGGTCGATGAGCACCGCCAGCTGCACCGCGCGCGGGCGGCCCAGATCACGCAGGCCGTCGAGGGCGGAGCGGACGGTGCGACCGGAGAACAGCACGTCGTCGACCAGGACCACCAGCGCGTCCTCGATGCCCCCTTCCGGAACGGACGTGCGTTCCAGCGGGCGGTGCGGGCGGCTGCGCAGATCGTCGCGGTACAGCGTGATGTCGAGCGAGCCCAGAGCCGGGCGGACGCCGGAGAATTCCTCGATCTTCTCGGTGAGTCGCGCGGCCAGGGTCGTCCCCCGGGTAGGGATGCCGATCAGCACCACCCGCGGTGCGTCCGATTCGCCCGAGTCCAGCGCGGTCTTCTCGATGATCTGGTGCGCGATGCGCGCGACGGTCCGCCCGACATCCGAAGCCGACAACAGCTCTCGCCCCGCCGCCACCCACTCCGGGGTGTGTCGCTGCGATGTCTCCGCAGCGCCGGACTTGGCGGCCCGTTCTTCGGGCACGGCCATGCCGACCTCCTTCCCCGCCTCACCGGACGGTCCGTTAAAGGATGTCTTACGGCAAGCAGCGTAGCAGCGCGTCGAACCCCGTTTTCACCAGGCATATCGCGCTGTGAGCGGGGCCACTTGCCGGGCGGGGCGCTCCGGTACGGCGACGCTAGGCCATTTCGCCCGACGATTCGACAACCTTGACCGAAAACCGCTAGCACATATGTTCGATCGACGGTAGGCTCGGCCGCATGTCCACACCGCTGCAAGGATCGTTGCTCGACGGGTTCGGCGACACCGAATTCGCGCCGCTGCGCGATGCGCGCCGCACCGTGCTGGACCACGGGGCCTGGATCGATCTCCTGCCCGGCTGGCTGTCGGGCGCGGACGCGCTGTTCGACCGGCTGGTCGACGGCGTGCCGTGGAAAGCCGAGCGCAGGCCGATGTACGACCGGGTGGTCGAGGTGCCCCGGCTGCTGCGGTTCTACTCGGAGCACGAGCCGCTGCCGGATCCGGCGCTGGCCGACGCCCGCACGGCATTGAGCGAACACTACCGAGCCGAACTCGGCGAACCGTTCCGCACCGCGGGCCTGTGCTACTACCGGGACGGACGCGACAGCGTCGCCTGGCACGGCGACACCATCGGCCGCGGCGCCACCCACGACACGATGGTCGCGATCGTGTCGATCGGAGCGCCGCGGGCGCTGCTGCTCCGGCCGCGCGGTGGTGGCCCGAGTATCAAATACGTTGTGGGGCATGGCGATCTACTGGTCATGGGCGGGTCTTGTCAGCGCACCTGGGAGCACGCCGTGCCGAAGACGCGCAAACCCACCGGTCCGCGGATCAGCATTCAGTACCGGCCGCACGGCGTCCGCTGACCCTTGTGCGCCGAGTCACGATGTGCACGACTTGACCTGAACCGACGTTGAGGTCGGACGCTCGTCGGCATGAACACGACAGCATCCACACCACCCCTGGTCGAGGACACGACGGTCGACCACACCGACGACATCGCGGCGATCCGGCAGATCGTGGCCAACGCGGAGACCGGCTTCAACACCAACGATGCCGACCTGCTGTCGGCGGATTTCACCGCCAACGCGGCCGTCGTCAACGCTATGGGCACGCTGATCACCGGATTCGACGCGCTGCTCGACTCCAGCCGCAGAGGCCTGGCCGGGTTCCTGCAAGACCAGTACGCCCGTTACGAGATCGCCGACATCACGTTCCTGCGCCCGGACGTGGCGATCGCGCACAAGCGCGCGTGGGCGACCACACCGGACGGCGAGCTCATCGAGCACGACCACGCCATGATCGCGCTGTACGTCTTCGTCAAGGAGGGTGAGCGCTGGCACGTCGCCGCCCGGCAGAACACCCTGGTGCCGCAGGCCGAGTGATCGTCGTCCGTCATGTGTCCCCCGCTCCGGTTAGCCTGGCAGCATGAGCAATCCAGGGGCGGGGGTCTTGGCCGTGATGCCGCTGCACACGATCAGCGAGGTCTACGGCGAGGCCGGGCTGCGGGAACGACTACTGCTGGAAATCGCCGAGCTGCCGGACACGCCGCGCTTGGCCGCGGCGCTCGATCTCGCGGCCGACCTGCATCGAGACGATCGGTACGGCCGCGAGCCGTACCTCAGTCATCTACTGCGCGTGACGATTCGGATCATCAGCCACTACGAGGTCCGAGACCCCGACGTGGTCGCGGCGGGGCTGTTGCACGACTCGGTCGAGGACCACGCCGCGGAGCTGGCCGCCGATCGACCGGGGCCTGCCGTCGACGCCGCGCTGGGCGCGCTCACCGATCGCTTCGGTGCGCGCGTGGCCGATCTCGTGGCCGCGGTGACCAATCCCGAACCGGATCCGGCGCGCGACCGCCAGGCACAGTACCGCGAGCATGTCGCGATGAATCTGGACCGGGACCCGTGGGCCCGCGTCATCAAACTCTCCGACTTCACCGACAACGGCGTCGGCATCCTCTACGCCACCGGCCCCGCGATGGCGAAACTGGCGGCCAAGTACCGCCCGCTCACCGACGTGTACCGCGACCTGGTCACCCGGCCGGACACACCGCTGGCCGACCACGTCCGGCAGCACATCCTCGATCAACTCGACCGAGCCGACGAGCGCTTCGAGGCCATTTTGTCGCGGGACTGAGCGCCGCGCCGGTACGGCGGACCCGATGATGCCGCGACATCGGATTCTCACGGGCTGCGCAGCACCGATTGGACCAGCTCCCGCACCGCCGCCAGCAACCGCTCGGTCTCGCCCGCCCGAACCATGGCCGGCACCAATTCGGCGCTCAGCGCGCCCAGCAGCAGCCGCCCGACCACTTCGGCATCCAGGTCAGGACGTGCTTCGCGCAGCAACGTGGTGATGTGGTTGTCCCAGAACGCGTGGAATTCGGCGGTCCTCGGATGCGGCGGTTCGGTGCGATAGGCGACCATCAGCTCGGAATTGTCGATCACCAGCCGCGTCATGGCGTCGAAATAGGCGATCAGGCGGGCGTCGGCGGGCGCACCCGGGCCGAGAGGCGGCGGGCCGTTGCTGATCGCGTCCATCAGCGCGACCGCGCTCTGCGCCACCATCTCGTGCAAGAGCCCGGCGCGGTTGCCGAAACGATGGAAGATCGTGCCTTTACCCACTCCGGCGGCGGCCGCGACACGGTCCATGGTGATCGCCTCGGCGCCGTGCTCGGCGAGCAGCGCGAACGTGGCGTCCAGGATCGCCCGCCGGTTGCGCGCCGCGTCCGCCCGTTCCCTGGGCCGTTCGTCGCCCATCGCACCCGCTTTCCAGACAACTTGACCGACGGTCCATATCATCGGAGGCGAGGTAATTGGACCGTCAGTCAACTTATGGAGTTCGTGATGCAGGCAATCGTAATGACGGCGACGGGAAGCCCGGACGTGCTGGTGGCCACGGAGGTCCCGACGCCGCGGGCGGCCGCCGGCGAGGTGGTGATCCGCGCCGAGGCGATCCCGGTGCTCTTCCCGGAGACCAAATTGCGCTCCGGCGAGTTCCCGATCGACGCGCCGCTACCGCTGGTCTTCGGCTTCCAGGCGGCGGGAGTCGTCACCGAGGTCGGCGCGCAAGTCGATCCGGCACTCGTCGGGCAGCGGGTCGTGGTGGCGACCAGAGGCTTCGGCGCGTACGCCGAATTCGTCGCCGCTCCCGCGGCTTCCGTGGCGCTCGTTCCGGACGGCCTGCCCACCGTGGACGCCGCGGCAGTGGTGATGAACGGATCGGTGGCGATTCCGCTGCTGGAGACCGCCGCGCTGACCGGTGTCGAAACCGTCCTGATCGAGGCCGCCGCCACGGGCATCGGCAGCGCTCTGACGCAGCTGGCCAAGGAGTTCGGGGCGGCCCGCGTCATCGGCACCGCCGGCGGCCCCGAAAAGGCGGCCAGGGCCCGCGAGTTGGGCGCCGACGACGTGTTCGACCACAACGATCCGGCGTGGATCACCCGGCTGCGCGAAACACTAGGTGGCGCAACGGTGGACGTGGTGTTCGATTCGATCGGCGGCGCAAGCGCCACCGACCTGCTGGACCTGATGACACCGCTGCGCGGCCGCATGCTGGGCTACGGCTGGTTGTCCGGTGCGCCCGCCCGGGTATCGGCGGCCGACCTGATCACGCGCGGCCTGACCTTCACCGGCTGTGCGGGACCGGATTGGCTGGATCGAGTCGCCCGGGCGCGCGACACGGTGCTGGCCCGCGCGGCGGCGGGCGGGCTCGATCCGCTGGTCGAGGCGGTGCTGCCGCTGGATCAGGCGAGCCACGCGCATCGACTGCTGGAGGATCGAGCGCCGCTGGGCAAGATCGTGCTGCGTCCGGGAACCGCCGTGTCCTGACAGCGGCCCGGAGCCCGCGTGACCGTGGCTAGGGTGGGTTGCGTGCGGACTTCCCTCGAATCCCATGTCGGTGCCGCCAACGCCCTCACGGCACGGTGGTGCGCGTCGGTCGGCGAGCAAGACTTCGTGGTCTCCGGCGCCGGGGTCTGGCCACTGCTGGCCTTGCTCGCCTCCGCGGCGGACGGTCCGGCGCGGGACGAGCTGGCGACAGCGATCGGCGTACCCGCGGCGAACGGGCAAGACTCGGCGCTCCGGTTGCTGCGCGATATCCGGCGCTCGGACGCGGTGTCGGCGGCACTCGGCGTGTGGGTGGGCCGCGACCTGCCGCTGCACGAGGCATGGTCGCGGGCGCTCCCCGAGGGAGTCCTCGCCCGGCTGGCCGGGCAATCCGAGCTCGACAGCTGGGCCGCCCGGCACACCGACGGGCTCATCGAACGGTTCCCCGCCGCGGTCGATCCCGGTGCGCTGCTGGTGCTCGCCACCGCGCTGGTCACGAAGACCCGGTGGACGATTCCCTTCGACGTCGGAACGCTGACCTCGAAAGACGGCCCCTGGCATGGGCATCGCGGCCCCGGCCTGTCGCGGGTGAGCGGCGATACGGGGAACGCCGCGATCCTGGACGCGCCGGAACCGGTCACCCGCGTGGTCGTCGAAGGCGTCGCCGATCTCGACGTCCATCTCCTGACCGGCACGGGCACCGCAGGCGGCGTACTCGAAACCGGCTTGGCGGCACTGTCGGGCGCCGTGCCGATCCGCTCCGACCTACCGGTCGGCAGCACGGGGCCGGGGCTCACCGTGCGCAGTGAGCCGGTGCCGACCGGCAGCGGGCAACTGCGCCTGAGCCTGCCGCCCTTCGAAGTTCGATCCACCCACGACCTCCTCGCCGCAGCAGGTTTGTTCGGGCTCGCCGACGCGGCCGACTGCACCCGTGGTCACTTTCCGGCGATCTCGTCGTTCCCGCTCTGCGTCGGCCGAGGAGCGCAAGAGGTGCTCGCCCGATTCGGGCACGACGGTTTCGAGGCCGCCGCCGTGACGGCCTTCGCGTTACGCGCCGTGGCAGCACCACTGCGGCAGCACCACGCGCCCGTCGTCTCGGTGGTCTTCGACCGGCCCTTCGGCTTTCTCGCCGTGCATCGCCCGACCGGCCTCGCGGTCGTCGCCGGTTGGATTGAGACCCCGCCCGCCACATCCCCCGACGCCGCGGCCTGAGGCGGCCTGCCGAACCGTCAGCGCCGAGCGAAGTAGGGCGCGTGCTCCGGGAGGACGCCGCGAGCGAGCAAATACGGTGGCACACTGCGTAATACGGGAATGCGGCGCAGAACCCGGACCGGCAGCGGTGCGCGCGGGGTACGAGCGATGTCGACGCGTCCTTCGAGGGCGGGGACGATCGCGAAGGCATGCAGGAGTCGCTGTATGCCCTGTGTCACGACGGTCGGAAACCTCCGCCGCCGTTGTACCTTCGCCAGATCCCTCGTTCCGAGCGTGCCGGAAAGCAACCGGGGAGCGAGGATTCCGGCCGCGGCGACGGCGTCCTGCACGGCCAGGTTGATGCCGACGCCGCCGGCGGGGGACATCGCGTGCGCGGCGTCCCCGAGGCAGAGCAGGCCGTTGGTGTACCACTGGGTCAGCCGGTCGAGACGTACTTCCAGCAACTTGACCTCGTCCCAGCCGGTCAAGGCGTCGACCCGGTCGGAAAGCCAGGGAGCGGCCTCCGCCAAGCCGCGCATGATGTCCTCGACCGGCCCCTGGCGGGCGCACTCGTCGGCGCCCTTGGCGATCAACGTCGCGCACTGCCAGTAATCGCCACGGTCGAGCAGAACCGCCACCCGCCGGGCGCTGACGATCGGCAGCGCGCCCGCGGGGTCGATCTCGGTACGCGGCAAGCGGAACCACCAGACGTCCATCGGCGTCGGCCAGGTGCGGGTCGGCAATCCGGCGGCCGCCCGCAGCAGCGAAGCGCGGCCGTCGCAGGCCACGGTCAGGTCGGCTTCGATCGAGCCGCTCGCACCGTCGACGGTCCGATAGGTCACGCCGCCGACCCTGCCGTCGATCCAGATCAGGTCGGTGGCCTCGGTGTTCATCCGCAGCCGGAAGGTGGGCTCGGCCTCGGCGGCCCGCGCGAGCAGATCCAGCAGATCCCACTGCGGCACCATGGCGACGTACTTGTGCTTGCCCGGGAGGTTCTTCAGCGTGGCGAGGGTCTGCAGGCCGCCCGCGATCGGCAGCTGCACCTGATCCACTCTGCGCGCGGGAAGTTTCGCGAATTCGGCGCCCAGCCCCAGTTCGTCGAGCAGGTCCAGGGTCGTGGGATGCACAGTGTCGCCGCGGAAGTCGCGTAAGAAGTCCTTGTGCTTCTCCAGCACCGTGACCTCGACACCGCCCCGCGCGAGCAGCAGTCCGAGAATCATTCCGGCCGGTCCCCCGCCGACCACCAGGCATGTCGTGCGTTCCATCGACTGTGCCTCCCTCGGTCACCATCGCCGCAAGGTGTCGCCTGTTTGCGCAAATCCTAGTGCGACGGGCACGGCGCCGGACGCGGATCGGTCGTGGCCGACCGAATCGGCAACCGCCTCAGTCGACGTCCCGGTGCAGGACGAAGAAGTACGGTTCCGCCATACCGCGCAAATCCATCACGCCGAACAGGGTGTGCTCGTCGGCGCGCCGGAAGTGGTCGATGATCGGCAGGTGGTCGTAGACCATCGCGGCACTGGTCACGCCGCGGTATTCGACCGCGCGCAGACGCGCGGTGTACTTGCCGGTGCGCAGGGCGGGACGCAGGATGGGCAGCGCCTTGCGCACGGCACGCACACCGGGCAGCGGCACCCGCCCGGCCAATGCCACCGGGACGCGGCGTGGATCGACGGGGAATACCGTGCCGCCGGAGGTGAACAGCAGCGGATGCACGCTGTCGGGACCGTCGAACTGCTTGCCGTACCAGCCCGAAGCCACCAGCACGCCATCCATCGGATGACCGGTGTCCAGTTCCTCGCCGCGCCAGCGCCCCGTCGTGATCTCCTCGACCCGCGCGGCCGGGAGGCGATCGAACAGCGCCCACGCCTCCTGCGTGGTATGGACGTCCGTCACGGTCAGCTCGTTCGCGTCCATCTCTCCTACTTCCTTCAGCGAGGCAACGGTGCGATAGATACCCTATCCATCTCTCAGAACGTGGCGGTCGGCCAGGTCCCGGTGTGCCCCGCGCGGGCTCAGTAGCTCGCCATGAGGTAGATCCCGGCGATGATCATGACGCAAGCGGCGATGCGTTTGGAGCTCACCGCGCGCCGGGGGAAGCCCATCAGTCCGAAGTGGTCGATCGCGAGCGCCCCGAACATCTGTCCCGCGATGATCAAGGCATTGAAGGTGCCTGCGCCCACGTCGGAAGCCACGGAGATCATCGCCAGGATGGCGGCGCCGCCGAGCAGGCCGCCGAACGGCGCCCACCGCGGCATGCTTCGGATGTCGGCCTTCGTCGGCCACGGCCGGTTGGTGGAAACCAGCAGCGCCACCGTGAGGAAGATGGCGAAGCCGGTGAACGCCACGGCGTAGGAGATCACGCCGCACAGCCAGACATTCTTCAATGCCAGCTTCAGCGAGTTCTGGCAACCGGCTTCTACGGAGCGCAGTGCGCCGCCGACCAGGATGAACGCGAAGATGAGTGCCATCGTGGCGCGAGGCAGCGCGGCACGGGTCTTTTCGGGGGTCTGCACCGTCATCGGGAGTCCTCGGGAGAGTGCGGAGGGTTGGTTTGCCGGCAGCGGGGGCGCGCCCTGCCGTCAGGTGACGCTGACCCTGGGCTCACCGGCAGCGGGCTCGTCGGCCATCAGGTAGATCGCGAGCGTGATGAGCCCGCAGGCCACCAGACGCGGAAAGCTGGCGGATCGCTCTTCGAATCCCATGAGTCCGAAATGATCCATGATCACGGCGACCACCATCTCGCCTACGATCACCAGCGCGCTGAACGTCGCCACGCCGACGTGACGGGCGACGGCGATCATTCCCATCACCGCCGCACCGCCCAGCAGGCCGCCGAACGGCGCCCACCACGGCATGTTCCGCACGTCGTCGAGCGTCGGCCACGGACTCTTCGACGACAGTGCGAGGAAGATCGAAAAACCGGTCAGCGCAACGGCATACGAGATCACGGCGCACAGCCACATGTTCTTCATGTGGTTCATCAACGTGTTCTGGCAGCCGGCCTCGGCCGACCGTAGGCTACCTCCGACCAGGATGAACAGAAAGACCAGTCCGATGGCGATGCTCATGGGCAATACATCCTTGACTCGGCGGCGGACGAACCCGAGATCGCCTCGGACACAATGGTTTCCACCCGACGAATGGGGCCGGCCTGCCCGACCCTGCGTGACCCGCATAACGTACCATCGTCTAACGGCACGTTCAATGGGTAAACGCGAATCGGCCGTCTCGGTCTCCCGCCCGCGGCCGGGAAGGGGCGCGAACGAAAGGCTGCCATGATGACAGTCGTGCCCGAACTGGTCGATTCCGCTACGCGAAACCCGCCCGCAACCACGTCCAGGCGGCGGCTGAGCGTTCTGGACCGGTTCCGCCTCGCCCTGCTGGCGGCCGGTGTGCTGTGCGTGCTCACCGGGCTGCTGCCCCGCGACGAGGCCGCCGCGAACATGCGCCGCATCGGCCCGTTGTTGCTGTTTCTCGCCGGCGTCATCGTGCTGGCCGAACTCACCAGGCAGGCCAAGGTCTTCGACGCCATCGCCCATCGCCTCGCGATCCTCGGGCGGGGCTACTATCCCGCGCTGTTCGGCCTCTGCGTCCTGTTCGCCTCCGCCACGACGGTCCTGCTGAACCTCGACACCACAGCCGTGCTCATCGCCCCGGTCATGCTGGCACTCGCGGCGCCTGCCCGAATTCCGCCACTGCCGCTGGCCATGACCACCCTGTGGCTGGCCAACACCGCGAGCCTGCTGCTACCGGTCTCCAATCTCACGAATCTGCTCGCCGCCGATCGGGTGGCCCTGACCGCGACCGGGTTCGCGGCGAAGATGTGGGCGCCACAACTGGTTTCGGTCGCCGCGACGACGGCGTTCCTGTGGGTGTGGTACTGGCGGCGGGGACGCCGGGAAACCGACCGCTATCTGCCGCCCGAACCGATCCGCCCCACGAACTTTCGAGAGCGCTCGCTGTTCTTCACCACAGCGGGGGCCTGCCTGCTGTTCATCGTCGCGATACCCCTCGTCGGCGATCGGATCGGTGTCGCGGCGGCACTCGCGGCGCTGATCGCGTTGGCGGCGTTCGCCGTGTTCGACCGCGGCGCCTTGCGGTGGTCGCTCGTCCCGTGGCAGCTGTTCGTTTTCGTGGTCGGTCTGTTTCTGGTGGTACCTACCCTGAGCCGACTCGGTCTCGGTGCCGTGATGCACGCCCTGATCGGCACCGATCCGGGCGCGTCCGGCGCGTTCCGCGCCGCGGCCGCGGGCGCGGTTCTGTCCAATGTCGCGAACAACCTGCCCGCTTACACGGCAGGCGAGTCGGTGATTCCCGAGCAGAACGGCGATCAGCTCCTCGCCTTGCTGATCGGCACCAATGTCGGCCCGATCGTCACGCCGTGGGGCTCGCTCGCCACGCTGCTGTGCCTGGAATTCTGCCGTATGCACGGTGTACGGGTTCCCATGCGGCGTTTCGTCCTGACCGGTGCCGCCCTCGCCGTGGTCGCCACCGCAGGAGCGGTCGCAGCGCTGTTGATCACGGGTAACTAGGTGAGGAGACAGCGCCGCTCTTGACCTCGAGTGCGGTAGAGGTACGAGGATGGCCGTCGGGGCCGGATCGAGACGCACGTCGAGGTCCGATCTCATGCGCGGAACCACCGGTTCCGGTCGTGCTCCCGCTGGTCATCCGTACACCCACAGCGGGAGCCATCCGCGCGCCCACGACCACCCGGCAGGGCGGTACACACGCAGCAGGGGTTGAGCCGAGTCAGTTCGGCGCCGTGATTTCCCACTCGTAGATGGTGAGTTCCGAGGAGCCGGTGGTGTGCACGGGATCGGTGAACGCGATCTCCCGGGCGGCGTCCAGGCTCTCGGCGTAGATCACGTACGCGCCCCCGGTGCCGTCGGTGAAGCGGCCGCTCTCCTGCAGCCGCCCGCGGTCGTCCAGCGACTGCAGGAACTGCCGATGCGGCTCGATCACGGCGTTGTCGAAGCGCGGGGTGCGCATCGCCAGAACGAGGTACTTGTTCACGCCTCCGGCTCCGGCCGCGGAGCCCGAGTCGCGGCGGCCGCCGCCCGCACCTGCGGCGCAACCAGGACGACCTGCCCCAGCACGCCGTTGAGGAAGGACGGGGAATCGTCGGTGGACAGCTCCTTGGCCAGCTCCACCGCTTCGTCCACGGCGACGACCGGCGGGACGTCGCTCGCGTGGAACAGCTCCCAGACCGCGATGCGCAGAATCGCGCGATCCACGGCGGGGAGGCGCGCCAAGGTCCAATCCTGCAGGTAGGACTCGATGGTGCCGTCCACCCGGTCGAGGTCGTCGGCGACGCCCCCGACCAAAGTGCGGGTGTAGGGGTGCACCGGCGCGACCGACTGGTCGCGACCGGCGAGCTCGGCGCGCTCGTCGAGCAGATCGGCGGCGTCGACGTCCCTGGCCTCGGCCTCGAACAACAGATCGACCGCGCGGCGGCGGGCCTTGTGCCGCGCGCCGAGCTTCTTGTACGTGGACTTCTTGTCCACGGGCTGGTCAGCCACGGTCACATTATCCCGGATTTGCCGGCCGGGTGATCAGGCGTTGACCCGGCCGAGGTAGCTGCCGTCGCGCGAGTCGATGCGCAGCTTGTCGCCGGTGTTGATGAACAGCGGGACCTGCACCTCGGCGCCGGTCTCCAGAGTGGCGGGCTTGGTACCGCCGGTGGAGCGGTCGCCCTGCAGGCCGATGTCGGTGTGCTGGACCACGAGCTCGATCGAGACCGGGAGCTCGACGTACAGCGGCGCGCCCTCGTGCGTGGCGACCTGCACGGTCATGTTCTCCAGCAGGAAACGGGCGCCGTCGCCGATGGTCTCCTCGGCGATGGAGATCTGGTCGAAGGTCTCGCCGTCCATGAAGACGTAGTCGGTGCCGTCGTGGTAGAGGTAGGTCATGTCGCGGCGGTCGACGTTGGCGGTCTCCACCTTCACCCCGGCGTTGAAGGTCTTGTCGACCACCTTGCCGGACACGACGTTCTTCAGCTTGGTCCGCACGAACGCGGGGCCCTTGCCCGGCTTGACGTGCTGGAACTCGATGATCTGCTGGAGCTGACCGTCGATCTTCAGCACAAGGCCGTTCTTGAAGTCGCTGGTGTCCGCCACTGTCTTCGGATCTCCTCGTTCTACCGCTTGGTCTCGGGCAGACCGGCGTCAGTCGACGACGGTCAGGTCTTTGCTGGTGTGGGTGAGCAGTTCCGGGCCCCCTTCGCGCACCACGAGCGTGTCCTCGATCCGGACCCCGCCGCGGCCGGGAAAGTACACACCTGGTTCGACGGTCACCGCCACGCCAGTCAGAAGTGTACCGGTTCCGGTTTTCGCGATTCCGGGTGCTTCGTGGATCTGCAACCCGACCCCGTGGCCGAGGCCGTGCACGAACAATTTGCCGTGACCCGCGGCCTCGATCACCGCCCGCGACGCGGCATCCACGTCGGCCACCGGAATCCCCGGCCGCAGCGCTCGGCACCCGGCCCGCTGCGCATCGGCGACCAGCGCGTACACCTCGCGCTGCCAGTCGGTCGGCGCGCCGAGCACGAAGGTGCGGGTCATGTCGGAGTGGTAGCCGCCGACCACCGCCCCGAAGTCCAGCTTGACGAAATCGCCCGCGGCCAGCACGGCGCCGGTCGGTCGATGATGCGGGACTGCAGAGTTCGCGCCGGTGGCCACGATGGTCTCGAAAGACACCGCTTCGGCGCCGTGCTCGAACATGGCCCATTCCAGATCCCTGGCGACTTGGCGCTCCGTGCGACCGGGACGCAGTCCGCCGCGCTCCAGCAGGGCGGCCAGACCGGCGTCGGCCGCCGCGCAGGCCGCGCGCAGTTGTTCCACCTCGTAGGCGTCCTTGACCATGCGCAACTGCTCGACCAAACCGGGTGAGGCGACGAACTCCAGGCCGGTGCGCTGTTCGAGGAAACCGCGATGCTGTTCGACGGTGACGACATGGCTTTCGAAACCGACCCGGCCGACCTGCCACTCCCCGGCCAGCTGCACGATCCGCCGCGCGGTGGCGCGCGCGATCTCCGCCCGCAGGTCGGGCACCTGTTCGGCGACCTGGGTCCGATACCGGCCGTCCGTGCCGAGCACGGTCCGTTCCTCGGCGGCGCGCGTGTCCCAGGAGTGCACGAGCAACGCCGCGTTGGAACCGGTGAACCCGGTCAGATATCTGATGTTCACCAGATCGGTGACGAGCAGGGCGTCCACCCTGTTCTCCACCAGCAGGCTGCGCAGCGCGCCCCGCCGCGCCGCGTAGTCCGGCACATGACCCTGGTGATCAGCACACATGAGTCAAAACTACCGCCGACACACCGGTTGCCGACAGGCAACACGTACTCGGTATGCCGCCGGTGCGGGCGAAGCACCACGATCTGCACGAAAACCCCTGCCCGACAGCTCTTCTCGAAAGACCATCCGACAGCTGACCCATAGCCTGTTCACATTCACCCGGATTGTGCACATTCCGCGCGGGCACGGCTGTTCCGCTCCGGAACCGGGCGAGAGTGGAGACATGTCTCCTCTCGCGTGCGCCGTACTCACCCTGTGGTGCGCGGCGCTGACGGTGTTCGACCTGCGCGAACGACGCCTACCGAACGGACTGACCGGTTCGGGTGCGCTGACGGTCCTCGGATATGGCCTGTACACAGGACAATTCACCGCCGCGCTGCTGGGCGCGGCGCTGCTGTCGGCACCGTATCTGCTGGTACACCTCGCCGCACCCGGCGCACTGGGCGCGGGGGACGTCAAACTCGCGGCGATGCTCGGCGGGGCGGCCGCCCTCGGCGGCACCGGACCGTGGGTGTGGGCCGCACTCGGCGCACCGGCGCTCACCGCGTGCGTCGCGCTGGGCACGCTGGCCTGTCGTGCCGTATTCGGCCCCTATCCCGACGACCCCCGCACGGGCGCGGTCACCGTGCCGCACGGTCCCGCGATGTGTCTGGCGACCTTGCTTGCCTTACTGTCGTCAACCCTCGATTCGAGCTGAGCCCGGCGCTTCCGTGCCGACGGCTCCAGCGGATCGCAAAGCCAGCAAATTTGCGGCAATTCATCGGTAGCATCAATCGCGGGCAACGACTTTCCCGAGCGGCCGTGGCAGCAGCGCTCGTGGTGCGGCACTTCGGCGAGTCGCCCTCGCATGCGCGACGACAGGAAGCAGCGTCGAGAAGGAGCCGCCCAGTGAATCCGAGGCATCCGTCGCGGAGACCGATCGTCGTGGGAACCGACGGTTCCGATCCCTCGATCACGGCGGTCCGCTGGGCGGCACAGACCGCGGCGCTGCACGACGCTCCCCTGCACATCTCGCTCGTCGTCGAGTCCTCGCTCGGATCCGACGACGACGATCCGCCGCGGCCCGCCGCGCTGCTGCGGGTGCGCGAAGCGGACGAGGCGATCGAGCGCGCCGCGGACGCCGCGGTAGCGGCAGCGCACACCGTGCGCGACATCGCCATCGGTACCGAGATCCGCACCGCGCACATCGCAGGCGCCCTGATCGAGCGGTCCCGGAGCGCGGCGATGCTGGTGGTCGGCACCCGCGGTGTCGGCCGCGTGCAACGCGTCCTGCTCGGCTCGGTGAGCACCGCCGTCGCCAGGGACGCCGACTGCCCGGTGGCGGTGGTGCCCGACGACACACCGTTGTGGGACCGGACGAGCACGGGCCCGGTGATCGTCGGGGTGGACGGGTCCTCCTCCGAGCAAGCCGCCATCGAAGTGGCGGCGACCGAGGCGTCGCTGCGCGGGGTCGAACTGGTGGCCGTGCACACCTGGGGCGAAGTCGAGCCGCTGGCCGCGATCGGTACCGACTGGGCCGCGCTGCGCCGGACCGAGGAAGCGTTGCTCGCCACCAGCCTGGCCGGCTGGCAGGAGCAGTACCCGGAGCTCACCATCCGGCGTGAGGTCGTCCGCGACCGTCCGGAGCGTCGGCTGCTCGAACGCTCACGCCACGGACAGTTGCTGGTGGTGGGCAACCGGGGCCGAGGAACGCTGGGGCGGCTGCTGTTCGGCTCGGTGAGTGACGCGCTGCTGCGCTCGGTGGATCGGCCCATCGTCATCGCCCGGTGAGCACCTCGGCCCGCGGTAGCCGGGCCTCCCCCATCGTGCGCGTCGTCACGGCGGGCCACGTTCCGGAGCAGCGGCGTCGACATGGGAAGATGAACGATGTGCTGCGTTGGATAACTGCCGGAGAATCCCATGGTCCCGCTCTCGTCGCCATCCTCGAGGGGATGGTGGCAGGCGTCGAGGTGACGTCCGACGAGATCTCCACGCAGCTGGCGCGCCGCAGGCTCGGCTATGGCCGCGGCGCGCGGATGAAGTTCGAGGCCGACAAGGTCACCGTCGTCGGCGGTGTGCGGCACGGGCGCACCATGGGCGGCCCGGTGGCGATCGAGGTGGCCAACTCCGAATGGCCGAAATGGACCACGGTGATGTCCGCCGATCCGGTCGATCCGGCCGAACTCGCCGACCTGGCCCGCAACGCACCGCTGACCCGGCCCCGGCCCGGGCACGCCGACTACTCCGGCATGCTCAAGTACAACTTCGACGACGCCCGCAACGTGCTCGAGCGCGCCAGCGCAAGGGAGACCGCGGCGCGCGTCGCGGCGGGCACCGTCGCGCGTAACTTCCTGCGCCAGGCGTTCGGCGCCGAGGTCGTCTCGCATGTCGTGTCCATCGGCGCGGCGCAGAACACCTCCGGCATCGTGCCCACCGCCGCCGACCTCGCCGCGGTCGACGCCAGCCCGGTGCGGGCGTTCGACAAGGACGCCGAAGCCGCGATGATCGCCGAGATCGAGGCGGCCAAGAAGGACGGCGACACCCTCGGTGGCGTGGTCGAGGTGGTCGTGGAGGGACTTCCGGTCGGCCTCGGCTCGTTCACCAGCGGGGAGAACCGGCTCGACGCCCGTCTCGCGGCCGCGCTCATGGGCATCCAGGCCATCAAGGGCGTCGAGGTCGGCGACGGGTTCGAGACCGCGCGCCGCCGCGGCAGCGAGGCGCACGACGAGATGCGACCCGGCCCCGACGGCGTACTGCGCTCCACCAACCGCGCGGGCGGCTTGGAGGGCGGCATGACCAACGGCGAGGCGCTGCGCGTGCGCGCCGCCATGAAGCCGATCTCCACCGTGCCGCGCGCGCTGTCCACCGTGGACATGACCACGGGCGACGAGGCCGTCGCCATCCACCAGCGCTCGGACGTCTGCGCCGTGCCCGCCGCAGGCGTGGTCGCCGAATCCATGGTGGCGCTGGTCGTCGCGCAAGCCGCGCTCGAGAAGTTCGGCGGCGACTCGCTCACCGAGACGGCCGAGAACATCACCAGCTACATCAAGCGCATCAGCACTCGCCCCCACGTGTCCGCGGACAGTCGGTCGCAATGATTGTGCAGACCGATCCGCGCGCCCCGCGCGTGGTGCTGGTCGGACCGCCGGGAGCGGGGAAGTCGACGATCGGCCGCAAGCTCGCCAGGGAACTCGGCGTCGAGCTGTACGACACCGATGCCGGCATCGAGCGCGAGACCGGCCGCACGATCCCGGAGATCTTCGCCGAAGACGGTGAGCCCGAATTCCGCCGGATCGAAGAGCGAGTGGTGCGCCGCGCCGTCCTCGCCGAGCGCGGCGTGGTCTCGCTCGGCGGCGGCGCCGTGCTGTCCGCGAACACCAGGGCCCTCCTGCACGGCCGCACCGTGGTCTACCTGGAGATCAGCGTCGCCGAGGGCCTCCGTCGCACCGGCGCGAGCAGCCAGCGGCCCCTGCTCAACGGCGCCGACCCCGGCGCGAAGTACCGGGAGTTGATGCGCACGCGCAGGCCGCTGTACCGGGAAGTGGCGACCGTCCGGGTGCGCACCGACGGCCGCAGCCCGGGCCGGGTGGTGCGGATGATCATGACCAAACTCGGGATGGAGCCGGTCGAGCCCCCGGAGCCGGATCTGCGGCCACCGCCGAGCGGAATCCCGCAGGGCAGCAGCCGATCCCGGGCCCGGCGCCGCGCCAGGGCCAGAGCCGCGGCCCGGCGCAAGGCCGCGGATGAAGGCGAGACCACCGACACCGGCACCGGTGCCGAATCGGCGGTGACCGCCACCGTCCGGTCCCGTCGCACCCGCAGAAGCATCACGAGCGAACCCGACGCCGCGAGCGGGGCGAACGGCGGTGAGGCGGCGACGAGCAGCCGTTCCCGGCGCGCCCGCGCACGTCGTGCCCGCTCGCGGACACGGCAGCAGTCGACCACAGCATCAACAGAATCGGAGCAAGCCACGTGACAGAGCCGAGTCGTCTCGAAGTCCGGACCGCCGACCCGTACCCGGTGATCATCGGCCGCGGGTTGCTCGGCGAACTCGTCGAGTCGGTCAACGGCGCGGCCAAGGGCGTGCGCACGGTGGCCATCTTCCATCAGCCGCCGCTGGCCGAGACCGCCGAGGTGGTGCGGAAAGCGCTGGCCGACACCGGCGTCGACGCCCACCGCGTGGAGATTCCGGACGCCGAGGCGGGCAAAGACCTCGCCGTCGCCGGGTTCTGCTGGGAGGTGCTCGGGCGCATCGGCCTGACCCGCAACGACGTCGTGGTCAGCCTGGGCGGCGGCGCGGCCACCGACCTCGCCGGCTTCGTCGCCGCCACCTGGATGCGCGGCGTGCGCATCGTGCACGTGCCCACCACGCTGCTGGCGATGGTCGACGCGGCGGTCGGCGGCAAGACCGGCATCAATACCGAGGCAGGCAAGAACCTGGTCGGCTGCTTCCACGAACCCGCCGCCGTGCTGGTCGACCTGGCCACGCTCGAAACCGTGCCACGCAACGAGATCGTCGCGGGCATGGCCGAGATCATCAAGGCCGGTTTCATCGCCGACCCGGTGATCCTCGATTTGGTGGAGCGCGACCCGGAGGCCGCCCTCGACCCGGCCGGCGAAGTGCTGCCGGAGCTGATCCGCCGCGCGATCCAGGTGAAAGCCGACGTCGTGGCCGCCGATCTGAAGGAGTCCAGCCTCCGCGAGATCCTGAATTACGGTCACACCCTCGGGCACGCGATCGAGCGGCGGGAGCGCTACCGGTGGCGCCACGGCGCGGCGGTCTCCGTCGGCCTGGTGTTCGCCGCCGAACTCGGTCGGCTCGCAGGCCGTCTGGACGATGCCACCGCCGACCGTCACCGCGCGATCCTGTCCGCCGTCGGATTGCCGACCAGCTACGACGCCGACGCGCTGCCCCAGCTGCTGGACGCCATGCAGACGGACAAGAAGACCCGCTCCGGCGTGCTGCGCTTCGTCGTGCTCGACGGCCTGGCCAAGCCCGGACGCCTGGAGGGACCCGATCCGACGTTGCTGGCCGCCGCCTACTCGGCGATCGCCAGGGAGGAAAGCCCGAGCGGCGGTGCAGTTCTGCTGTAACCCGCACGGCCACCGGATAGGACAACGGCGCTCCCCGTATCGGGCGCGCCGTTCGTACGTCGAATCAGATCGCGCTTCCCGCGGCGGAAAACGTCGACGGCGGGGTGGAGCGCCCCTTGCCGTTCTGCCGCTCGGCCGACATCCGGCCGACGCCGACGCCGATCAGCGCGGGCACGAAGATCAGCAGGATGATGAACGCCGCGCCCGCCGTCACTTCGAAGAGCAGGCCGTTGTCACCGAGGTCGAACCCGGGCACGAAGTCCAGGACCCAGGCCACCAGACCGCTGCCCACGCCGCCCACGACGGCGGCCTTCAACCACATCATGGTCAGATCGGCGCCTCGCTCCGCGTCTCCGCTGGCGATACGGTCGCGGCGACCGTCGAGCACACCCCAGGACACGATGGCCGCGACCAGCACGACCAGGCACAGGATGCGCATCAGCGCCCCGTGTGTCGGCCAGTACACCATCGCGAACCCGAGCCCGGCGCGCAACGCCACCACCAGCGCACCGAGGACGACAGCCCGCAACAACCAAGCATTCATGCGAAACACCATAGCTGTGTTTTCGGACAGCGCCTACGGCTCCGCGTGTTCGCGGCCCATGCTCGGTCTCGCTTCGCGCGAAGGCGGGGTGCGGTCCGACCGAGCCCTATCGGTGGCCTGTGCCGCACTCGTACGGTTGCCATCCCGCACGTTCGCGGGCACGCAGAGCTGGTCGCTGCATGACCGCCGTGAATGGGCGTGCGCTGCCGGTCGAGTGACGTCGAGACGTGCCGCCCACCGGCAGGTGCCATAGGGCCGGCATGGACGTCTCCGTTGTGCGGAACCCAGAGGTCGTATCTACCGCTACCGTCGGTTCGCTGGGCGCACTGCGTCCGATCGCTCCACACAGCGGCGCGTCATTCTTACAGCTTCCGTACGAGACGTTCGACGCCGAAACCAGACATTCGAACTCCCAGGTCGGCTGCTTCGATGCGCATCCGTCCGCCTCGGGCACCGGCTGTCCGCCGAGTACGAACGCTGACGCGACGATGGCCGGCGCGGCGGTGATCCCGATTACCCTGCACCGCAACGTGGTCCGGCGCCTGCGGCAGGAAAGAGCTCGGCTACCGCGGGCGGGACCGGTATCAGTCTCCCGTTCGCGGGTCCGCCAGCGCAGCCGCCATCTCCGCACGCGGCGCCTGCTGCCCGGTGAACAGCTCGACCTGCCCGTATGCCTGGTTCAACAGCATCTGCAGACCGCTGACCACCGTGTGCCCGGCCCGCGCCACCGCCTCGGCCAGCGGAGTCGGCCATGGGTTGTAGATCGCGTCGAGCACCACGGGGGCCTCGGCAACCGCGGGCGCGACGACGGCGGCCGCCGTAGCGGGGATCGTGCTCACCACGGCGCCTGCCGCGGCACAGACCGCACGCAGCGTCCCGGCGTCGAATCCGGCCAGGGACGCGACCATCCCCAGCCGCTCGGCCAGTTCCAGTGCGCCGCGCGCCCGTCCGGCGTCGCGCGCGACCACGGTCACCGACTTCGCGCCCAGCTCCGACAACGCCAGCAGCGCAGGCCGCGCGGTGCCGCCCGCACCCAGCACCACGCCCTGGGTCACGTCGGTGACACCGCCGCCGCGCAGTGCGCCGAACACACCGTCCACGTCGGTGCAGTCGGCCAGCCAGCCCGCGTCGGTGCGAACCAGGGTGTTGGCCGATCCGACCAGCACGGCCCGGTCGGTGCGCTCGTCCGCGTAGGCCAGTGCCGCTTCCTTGCCCGGCATGGTCACCGAGAGTCCGACCCACTCGGGTCCGAGGCCGTCGACCAATCCGGGCAATTGCTCGGCCGAGCATTCGATCCGCTCGTAGCTCCAGTTCAGCCCGAGCGCGCGATACGCGGCCAGGTGCAGCTGCGGCGATCGCGAATGCGCGATCGGCTTGCCGAGCACCGCCGCCTTGCGACTATCGGCCACCACTGTCCTTGGAACTGTCGAGGATGCCGCTGCGCTGCGCCCGCGCGATCAGGCGCAGATGCTCCTGGTAGTCGTCGGTGAACAGAGTGGTGCCCTGCTTGTCGACGGTGACGAAGTACAACCACGGCCCCGCCTCCGGATTCTCCATGGCACGCAACGCGTTCAACGACGGCGCGGCGATCGGGGTCTTGGGCAGGCCGCGCATCGCGTAGGTGTTCCAGGCGGTCTCCTGGGCGCGGTCGGCGTCGGTGGTCGCCACCTCGGTGCGATCCAGCGTGTAGTTCACCGTCGAGTCGAACTGCAGCATCTGGTCGGCCCGCAGCCGGTTCACGATCACCCGCGCCACCTTGCCCATGTCCTGAGGCTTCGCCTCGCGCTCCACCAGCGAGGCGGCCACCAGCGTCTGATACGGCGTCAGCTTCGTGTCGGCGCCGGACTGCAGCAGTCCGGTGGACTCGTAGCTCTGCGCGCTCGCGCTCACCAACTGCCGCAGAATCTGCTCGGGCGTGCCGCTCGGATCGAAATCCCACGTTCCCGCCGCGATCAGGCCTTCCAGCTGCCTCGTCCGGTCGGGGCAGTCCTTGACACCCTGCACCGCCCACGCGGGCACCCCGAGCGCCGCGAGGTCCAGGCTCGCGCCCGCGGCATCGAGCTGTTCGTAGGTCACGCACCTCTGGTTGGCGCCGGTGCCGATGCAACTGGCCTCCGCGATCTTGCGGTAGATGCCGTCATAGCGCCCGCCGGTGCTCATGTCGTGCTGGTCGTGCAGCAGCCGTCCCTCGGAGACGACCAGGTTGCCGACCCGCGAAGATTTGCTCACCAGCGCCGACACCGCCTCGGCGGCAGGGCTCTGGCTGGGAATCGCGTAGAAGCCCGGCTGCACCGTGCTCATGTTCGAGTTGCGCACGGCCGCTTGGAAGAACGCGCCGGTGCTCGCGACCACACCGCGGTCGACCATCGTCGAGGCGATCTGCTGCGAGGTGTCGCCCGGATGCACCTGGACCACCACGAGCGGCCCGCCCGGCCCCGCGTAGTCCTTCGGCGGAGCAAGACCGCCGATCAGCTTCATCCCCGCGAAGACCACAGCGCCGGTGAAGAGCAGAACGAAGACCCCGGCGACGAACCACAAGTTCCGGCGGCGCTTCTTGCGCTCTGCGGCTTTGCGCGAGGCGACCCGGGATCGCTTGCCGCGCTGCGATCGGCCGGAACGCTCGGGCCGGGCGCGCTTGGACCGCTCACCCTTCGAGCGACGCGGCGCCTCCGCCTGCGTGGTCCTCGCGCGCTGTCCACCGCGCCGAGGGGCCGGTGGCGGCGGCGCGGGCTCCTCCTCGTCGTCGTCGACGTAGCGGGGGATGACGGTCGTGTCGTCGTCGTAGTCGTCGTACCGGTCGTACTCGTCGCCCTCGTACTCGCCCCAGGCCCGGTCGTCTCTCCGATAACGCCGATCAGCTTCGCGCTGTCGGAACAGTTCCTCGGCCCGCGCCCACCGATCCGTCATGCATCGTCCCCGGACGACGCAGGACGTCCCGCTTCCACCGACCTCAACACCGCACTCCGTTCGTCCAACCATCCTTGCAGGATCGACACGGCCGCCGCCTGATCGATCACCTGCCGCTGGCCACGCGCGCGAACTCCACTGTCCCGCAATGCACGTGCAGCTGACACCGTAGTCAAACGTTCGTCGGAAAGCCGGACCGGTACCGGCGCGACGGCAGCCCGCAATCGCTCAGCGAATGCGCTGGCCAGCGTAGCCGCAGTGCCCTTCTCCCCGCGTAATGTTCGCGGTAATCCGACGATTACCTCGACTGCCTCGTACTCCCGCACAATTTCGGCAATTCTTTCGATATCGGGTGCGGGAGCCGAGCGTCGCGACTGTTTCGCGCGCGGCACCGTCTCCACCGGGGTGGCGAGAACACCGTCGGGGTCGCTCGCGGCGACCCCGATCCGGACACTGCCGACGTCTACTCCGATCCGCCTACCCCGACCGGGATCGGTGGCGGGGTGCGGCCGGTCGGCGCCGCACTGCGCCGACCTCTCGGATTCCGCGGGGTCGCCCATCACCCGGCCAGTTCGGCCACCCGCGCGCGGACCGCGGCCAGGCCCGCCGGAATGCCGGACGGGTCCGAACCCGCGCCCTGGGCCATCTCCGGTTTACCGCCACCACGGCCCGCGATGCTCGGGCCGAAGCTGCCGACCAGATCGCCCGCCTTCACGCCGAGCTCCTGGGCGGGCTTGTTCACCGCCACCACGAACGGCACCTTGCCGTCGGCATTGCCGAGCAGCACGACGACGGCGGGCTCACTGCCGAACCGGCCGCGGATGTCGGTGGCGAGGGTCCGCAGATCACCCGCTTGGACGCCTTCCGGCGCGGCCACCGCGACCAGCAGCAGGCGGCCGATCCGCTCGGCCTCCTCGACGAATCTGCCCGCCGAGGACAGCACGGCGGCCATCTTGGTCCGTTCGAGCTCTTTCTCGGCCACCTTGAGCCGCTCCACCAGCTGCTCGACGCGACCCGGCACCTCTTCGGAGGGAACCTTCAGCGCGGAGGCGACACCGGCCAGCAGCGCGCGCTCCTTGGCCAGGTACTTGTAGGAGTCCAGGCCGACGAACGCCTCCACGCGCCGCACGCCGGAGCCGACGGACGACTCGCCGAGCACCGTGATCGGGCCGATCTGCGAGGAATGCTGCACGTGCGTGCCACCGCACAGCTCCATCGAGAACGGGCCGCCGATCTCCACCACGCGGACCTCGTTGCCGTAGTTCTCGCCGAACAGGGCCAGAGCGCCCATCTGCTTGGCTTTCGGCAGATCCGTGACGAAGGTGTTCACCGGGAAGTCGGCGCCGACCGCGTCGTTGGACACGGCTTCGATGTCGGTCTTCTGCTGCTCGGACAACTGACCCTGCCAGTTGAAGTCGAAGCGCAGGTAGCCAGGCTTGTTCAGCGAACCGGCCTGCACGGCGTTCGGACCGAGCACCTGCCGCAGGGCGGCGTGCACCATGTGCGTGCCGGAATGGCCCTGCGTGGCGCCACGCCGCCACGCCGGGTCGGCCTGGGCGAGCACGATGTCGCCTTCGGTGACCTGGCCGTGTTCCACCGTGGTCTTGTGCACCCAGAGCTTCTTGGCGATCTTCTGCACGTCGTTCACGCGCAGCTTCAGCCCCGAGGAGGCGGTGATGGAACCGCGGTCGGCGATCTGGCCGCCGGACTCCGCGTAGAGCGGACTGCGATCCAGGATGACTTCGACGTCCTGGCCCACCGTCGCGGTCGGCACCCGCACGCCGTCGGCGATCAGGGCGAGCACGGTGGCCTCGGACGTGAGCTCGTCGAAGCCGGTGAACTCGGTGGCGCCGCGGTCGACCAGTTCCTTGTAGATGGTCAGGTCGGCATGCGCATGCTTGCGCGCCTGCGCGTCCTCCTTGGCGCGCTTGCGCTGCTCGGCCATGAGCGAACGGAAGCCGTCCTCGTCGACCGACAGCCCCGCCTCGGCGGCCATCTCCAGGGTCAGATCGATCGGGAAGCCGTAGGTGTCGTGCAGGGTGAACGCGTCCGACCCGGCGATCGTGGTGCCGCCCTCGGCCTTGACCGCGGCGGCGGTGTTGTCGAACAGGGTGGAGCCGGTGTTCAGCGTCTTCAGGAACGCGGTCTCCTCACCGACCGCCACGGTCTCGATGCGGCGGAAATCGCTCGCCAGCTCGGGGTAGGACGGGGCCATCAGGTCGCTGACGACTTTGACGAACTCGCTCATCACCGGCTTCTCGGCGCCGAGCAAGCGAGCCGAGCGCACGATGCGGCGCAGCAGGCGCCGCAACACATACCCGCGGCCGTCGTTGCCCGGGTTCACGCCGTCGGCGATCAGCATGGCGGCGGTGCGGGCGTGGTCGGCGATGACGCGGAAGCGTACGTCGTCCTCGTGCTGGACGCCGTAGGAACGCCCGGTCAGCTCCTCGGCCTTGTCGATGATCGGGCGCAGCAGGTCGGTCTCGTAGACGTTGTCCACGCCCTGGAGCAGCAACGCGATCCGCTCGACGCCCATACCGGTGTCGATGTTCTTCTTCGGCAGCGACCCGACCGGCGGATGCCCCTGCTTCGGGCTCAGCTCACCGCGGACGTCCTGCATGAAGACGAGATTCCAGATCTCGAGGTAACGGTCCTCGTCGGCGACCGGACCGCCGTCACGGCCGTATTCGGGGCCGCGGTCGTAATAGATCTCCGAGCAAGGTCCACCGGGACCGGGCACACCCATGTCCCAGTAGTTGTCCTTGCCGTCGCGGAACTGGATGCGCTCCTCCGGGATGCCCGCGACCCGTTTCCAGATCTCGGCGGCCTCGGGGTCGTCCTGATACACGGTCACCCAGATCCGCTCGGGGTCGAACCCGTAACCGCCCTCGTCCTGCGGCTTGGAGATCAGCTCCCAGGCGAGGCCGATCGCCCCTTCCTTGAAGTAGTCGCCGAAGGAGAAATTCCCGGCCATCTGGAAGAACGTGTTGTGCCGCGTGGTGACGCCGACCTCTTCGATGTCGCCGGTCCGCACGCATTTCTGCACGCTGGTCGCCCGCGGGTACGGCGGCGCCTCCTGACCCAGGAAGTACGGCTTGAACTGGACCATGCCTGCGTTGACGAACAGCAGGTTCGGGTCGGCCAGGATCAGCGAGGCACTCGGCACCTCGGTATGGCCGGCACGGAGGAAATGGTCCAGGAAACGCCGTCGAATCTCGTGGGTCTGCACGAATACCCAGCCTACCGGTGCCGCGCACGCGAATATTCATCGACCAGGGGCCCCGGCGCCTCCCGGCGACCCGGTCGTGGGTGGGTCAGCCTCGGACGATGCGGCGCAGCTTGTCGACCCGAGGGCCGATCTCGCGTTCGTGTCCGTGATCGGTGGGCTGGTAGTAGTCGACGCCGACCAATTCGTCGGGCGGATACTGCTGCGGGAGGACGCCGTCTTTGTCGTCGTGCGGGTACCGGTAGCCCTGAGCGTGGCCGAGCGCCGCCGCGCCCGGGTAGTGGCCGTCGCGCAGATGCGGCGGAACCGGGCCCGCCTTGCCCGCGGCGACGTCGGCCATGGCGGCTCCGATCGCGGCGACGACCGCGCCGGACTTCGGGGCGGTCGCCAGATGGATCGTGGCCTGGGCGAGCGCGAGGCGGCCTTCGGGCAGGCCGACCAGCTGCACCACCTGCGCGGCGGCGGTCGCGGTCTGCAACGCCATCGGGTCGGCCATCCCGATGTCCTCGCTCGCGTGGATCATCAGCCTGCGGGCGATGAAGCGAGGGTCTTCGCCCGCGCTGAGCATGCGCGCGAGGTAGTGCAGCGCGGCGTCGACATCCGAACCGCGGATGGACTTGATGAACGCGCTGATCACGTCGTAGTGCTGGTCGCCCGCGCGGTCGTAGCGCACCGCGGCCTTGTCCACACTGGCCTCGACCAGGTTCACGTCGACGGTGCCGTCGAGCGAGGATTCCGCCGACGCTTCCAGCGCCGTCAGCGCGCGGCGGGCGTCGCCGCCCGCGATCCGGATGATGTGCTCGAGCGCGGCGTCGGTGACGGTGTACTCGCCACCGAGACCACGCGGGTCGTCGATCGCGCGCTCGAGCACTCGGCGGATGTCGGCCTCGGTCAACGACCGCAGTTGCAGCACCAGCGAGCGCGACAACAACGGCGACACCACGGAGAACGACGGGTTCTCCGTGGTCGCGCCGACGAGCAGGACGATACGGTTCTCCACCGCGGCCAGCAGGGCATCCTGCTGGGTTTTGGAGAAGCGGTGCACCTCGTCGATGAACAGCACGGTCTGCTCGCCCGCCGACAACCTGCGCCGCGCCATGTCGATGACCGCGCGGACCTCCTTGACACCCGCCGACAGCGCCGACAGCGCTTCGAACCGGCGGCCGGTGGCCTGCGAGATGAGCGAGGCGAGGGTGGTCTTGCCCGTACCGGGTGGCCCGTACAGCAGCACCGAGGCGGCGCCCGAACCCTCGATCAGCCTGCGCAGCGGCGAGCCGGGCCCGAGCAGGTGCTGCTGGCCGACCACTTCCTCCAGGCCGGCCGGACGCATGCGCACCGCCAGCGGCGCCCCCGCGTCCCGGCGCACCACGGCGTCGATCGAATGCTCCGCGGGCACCGCGGCACCGGGCACGTCGAACAAGCCATCGCTCACGACACGAACGTTACCGATCCGCACCGACAGCACGACATGCCGTTCCCCCGCCCGCTTTCCGCCGCGACGGCGCGGTCCTGACCTGCGCGGAACCGAGCCGAGTTGCGTGTCGCACATCCTTCGGATGTGATCGGTACCCGTGCCTGAAAACGAGTTCGTTTCAGATCCCTCGATCGCTGCGCGCCTCGCTCGGCGCACCCTCCTGAAGGGCACCGCGGCCGCCGCCACCGCCACCGCGGTGCTCGCCCCCGGCCGCGCGGCCGCCGCGACACCGGTTTTCCGGCACGGCGTAGCCTCGGGCGACCCGCTCCCCGACGGCGTGATCCTCTGGACGCGCGTCACCGTCTCCGACGAGGCGGCGCCCGGGTCAGGCCTGGGCGACCCCGTGACCGTGCGATGGGAGATCGCCGCGGACGAGAGGTTCGTCTCGATCGCCGCGTCCGGCGCGGTGACGGCCACGGCGGACTCCGATCACACCGTCAAGGTCGACGTCTCCGGCCTCGCGCCCGGTGTGCAGTACTTCTATCGCTTCAACGCCCTCGGCCAAACCTCTCCCATCGGGCGCACCAGGACCGCCCCCGCTGCGCAGGACGCACCCGACCGCCTCCGATTCGGCGTGGTCTCGTGCTCGAACTGGGAGGCGGGCTACTTCGGCGCCTACCGTCACCTGGCCGCCCGCACCGACCTGGACGCCATCGTGCACCTGGGTGATTACCTCTACGAATACGGCCGCGGCAAGTACGGCGGCCGCAACGGCACCGTGCGTCCGCACGAACCGGCCAACGAGATCGTCGATCTGGCCGACTACCGCATCCGGCACGCGCAGTACAAGACCGACCCGGATCTGCTCGGGCTGCACGCCGAGTTGCCGTTCATCTGCACCTGGGACGACCACGAATCCGCGGACAACTCCTGGTCCGGCGGCGCGCACAACCACGATCCGGCGACGGAGGGCGACTGGGCGGACCGGCGCGCCGCCTCCGCACGCGCCTACCTGGAATGGATGCCGGTCCGCGCGTCCGGTTCCGGGGCCGACGTGCGGATCTACCGCAGGCTGCGCTTCGGCACCCTGGCCGAACTCGCCATGCTGGATCTGCGCAGTTACCGCGACCGAGAGGCGAAGCCGGGAGCGGACTGGCGGGCGGCGGACGACCCGGCACGCACCATCACCGGTAAGGCGCAGATGGAATGGCTGACCGCCGGCTTGGCGTCCGCGCCGGTGCGGTGGAAACTGGTCGGCAACTCGGTCATGATCGCCCCGCTGGTCTTCCCTCCGCTGGAACCGGCCACCACCGCGGCGATCACCAGCATCGTCGGCGTCCCGCAGTCCGGCCTATCGCTGAACGGCGACCAGTGGGACGGCTACACCGCCGACCGCACCCGCCTGTTCCGCGCCATCGTCGACCAGCAGGTTTCCGACGTGCTGTTCCTGACGGGGGATATCCACTCCTCATGGGCCGCCGATCTGCCTCTGGACGCGGCGAACTACCCGGGCGGCACGACGGCGGGCGCCGAGTTCGTCGTGCCGTCGGTGACCTCGACCAGCATCGGCGACATGCTGCAGGCGAACTCCGCGCCCGTCGCGGAATCGATCAAGACGGTCAACCGGCATCTGCGCTATGTGGAGTTGGACGCGCACGGTTATGGCGTTCTGGAGATCACCGCCGACCAAGCGCAGATGGACTGGTACTACGTGCTCGACGTCGCGGACCCCGATTCGGGTGTACGGCACGGCGCGTCGTTCGCCGTCCGCTCCGGGGGCCGGATCGAGCCGCGCCAGACCCCGCTCGGCTGAGCGCCGCGGCGATCACTCCCCGCCCGCGCACCCGCCGCCCGCGCACCCCGCGCCGCCGCCGCTGTCGTTGTTCGACTTGCCGTACGGCCGGTAGCGCCACCGGTAGGCGCGCGCGTCTTTGCTGAGCTGCGCCCCCGCCGCGCGGGCACGCGTCGTCGCATCGCCGCCGGTCCGGCCAGGGCTTCTGGTCCTTCGGAGGATCCCGACGCCGAGCGGCGCGGCGACGAGAACCAGCGCTAGCAATACGAGCAGTAGGTGACCCACCCGGCACCCCCTCTTCCCCGTGCTCGTGCCCCTGAGGCGGAGCACTCCGAATCTCCCATTGTGCCGGGGCTGCAAGCCGATTCGCATCCGTATGCGTCCGGCACGGCGGCCGTCGGAGACGAGCAACGCCCTGGCTGTCCAGTGGGGATCCGTTCCGGCGGCGTCGACCGGCTACCGACACCGAATCGCCTCGGCGCGGTCGTGTTGCCGAACGGAACTGCTCGTCGACCCGCCCCGCCGCCTTGCGGCAGACGGATGGCAGCAGGCGCCCCGGCACCGCGTCCATCAGATCCGCATGACGTGGCCACCACCCAGCCGTACCCAGCTGGAGGGCGGCGATGGCATCGGCGAAGGCAGCTCTTCGGCTGCCTGCCCGCGACGTGGGCTGGCGGAGCCCACCGACATGTGCAACCGCCGCACTGCCCGGCACAGAGCCATCGACGACAACGGGGCCGACGCCGACATTCACGCCGGTTCGGTCCGCGAGGGCCTCGGCCAACCCCCGCCTGGGCAACGGCGCGCCGACGGTCCGGCACGGCCTACGCCCGGTTCCGCCGACGCGGAGACCTACTCCGACCAGCGCTCTTCCAGCCGCGCCGATACGTCCTCGGCGAAATCACCCACGATGTCGTCCCCGGTGCACCGCGCGTCCTCGGCGAGGGCGGCCCAGCGGTTGATCAGCGCCGCCGAGCGCGGCACCGACAGTCCGTGTTCCCGGGCGGCCGCGATGCGCGTGTGGTCGGCGGGCAGGAACCAGTAAGTGGACAGCCAGACCCAGATCAGCCGGGCTTCCAGGATGCGTTCGGCCAGCTGGTCGTCGTCGGCCAGCGCAGGCCACACACCCACGACCTCGGCGCGCCACGCCTCCACCATCTGCCTGGCGCGCTCTCGCGAGAGCTCGAGGTCGCACAGGCAGCCGGGGAAGGACACCAACGCGTAGGCGATGTCCAGGGTGGCGTCGCGGAATCCGCCCCACTCGTAGTCGAGGAAGCGGGCGCCCTCCTCGTTCAAGATTACATTGTCCGGGCACAGGTCCGACGGGCTGAACGCCCGGAAGCGCCCCGCGGAGTACAGCCGGTTTCCGCGCACGATCCGCTCGGCGATCTCCCCGGGCACCTCGATGCCCAGTTCTCGCTGGAGCAGTCCGGGCACTTCGGCGATCGCCGTCTCGGCCTGCTGGGCGATGCCGTCCACCCGGTGCACCACGTCGACTCGGCGCAGCAACGCGACGAAGTCCGCCTCGCGCCCGACGGTGGCGGCGTGCATCCGGCCCAGCGCTTGAGCGAACGCCATCAGGGCGTTACGGGTGGCGGGTTCGGCGCCGGACTGGAGAACGGCGGTGAGCAGCGAGTTCTCCCCTAGGTCACTGAGAATCAGCAGCCGGTCGGGGAGGCTGTGCGCGATCAGGTACGCGCCCGGGCGCTGTTCCCGGCTCAGCGCGGTGGTGAACTGATAGGAGACCGTCTCGCGGAGGAATGCGGAATCTATGCTGGCCACCCCGGGGGCCAGACCACCGGTCCGGCGATCCTGGGCGGCGCCACGGACCTGCTTGACGATCAGGGTTCGCGGTAACGAGAAAGCGTTCTCCGCAACCCGCACACGTAGGACCGTCGTCCTACCACTACCACTGAGTTCGATCGGATCGCTCAGCTTTACCGGAGCACCCATTCGCTTTGTGAGCAACTGTTGCGCTGCGGACACGACTTCGGCGGCGCGTTCGGCCAATAGTGCGGTCATCGCCTCTCAAAGTACTCGCATGGGGTCACTTCTAGCGAGCGGTTACACAACCTTTCCGCGTCGCTCGGCGTGTCTCCGGCACGGCCGCACGGCCGCCGCCGGTCGCTTGACACCGGTGCGGCCGTCGAGTTGTCTCATCGTCAACTGCCGTGCGTCACACCGCAAACCAGTTGAGTGGAAAGGTCCACGCATGACCGAAACTCCGCCTCCCGCACCCAGACAATCAGCCGGCGGCGCGTCCTCCCCGCACGACGACGAACGTCACGCGGAGCGGCCGGGGCAGTACGAGAACCCGAATCCGCAAGCTGCGGCCCCCGGGAGCGGTCAGGTCCGCCACGAGATGGCCGGTTCGTCAGCATACCCGCAGTTCGAAGGTCCCGGCGCGGCCCGCCACGGCAGCGAACCGCTGCAGCCGCCCCCGCCCGTGGGCATGGCGCACCCGAGCTACGGCCCGCCGGGCACCGGGCCGGGCTGGGCGCCGTCCGGCTCCGCGCCCGGGCAGGAGCCGGTCTACGGCTACCAGCAGGTCCCAACGGGTCCGACCACATTGGATGTGGGACAGGCGCTCAGCTACGGCTGGGCGAAGTTCCGGGCCAATCCCGGTCCGTGGGTCGGGGTGACCGCACTGGGACTGGTCATATACCTGGCTTCCCTGCTCGTGGTCCGGCTCATCGACCCCACGACGATGCTTCCGCTGCTGCTGGTCTTTCTGGCGGTCATGGCCGGGATATGGCTGCTGCAAGCGGCGATGGTGCGCGGAGCACTATTCGAAACCGACGGCACCCCACCGCCTTTCGGCGCCTACTTCCGGTTCCTGAACGCGGGCAATGTGCTGCTCACCGCACTGCTGGCGTTCACGCTGACCTTCCTCGGCTCGGCGATCTGCTTGCTTCCCGGACTGATCGCCGGATGGCTGTGCATGTTCTCGCTGCATTTCGTCGTCGACCAGGACCAAGGTCCGTTCGAAGCGCTGAAGTCCAGCTTCATGCTGGTGGTCGCCAATGCCTGGCAGGTTCTGCTGCTCGCGCTGGCCGTGCTGGTGGTCACCTTCCTGGGCCTGCTGCTGTGCGGTCTCGGTCTGCTGATTGCGGGCCCGGTCGCGGTCATCGCGGTGACCTACGCCTACCGCGCGCTCACCGGCGGCCCGGTCGCCGCACTGTGAGCTGCGCTTTCATTTCCCGATCGATGAACGCTTGCCGATCCAGCGCTTGAACCGTCCCACCGGACCGGCCGCGCTGCCCGCGCGAGGCCGCAGCGCGAGCACGATGACCCCGGCCGTCACGATGCCCGCCATGTTCACCGCCAGTTGCCCCGCGGACAGGAACGCCACCCGCCACTCCCCCAGAGTCGCCGCGACGACGGCGAATCCGGCGGCCGGCACGGTCATGACCGAGATGAACACCCCGACCAGCGCGGCCGATTTCGCGGTCACCAAGGCCAACATGCCCGCCGCGCCGGCCAGCAACGCGACGACCAGGGAGAACGGGCCGACTTGATAGATGAAGTCGACCTCCGAGATTCCGCCCACCCCATCGATGCTGATCCAGCCGACCTGCTCCCAGACCAGCGTCGCCAGCAGCGTGACCACCATCGCCACCGGAAAACCGACCGCGAGCGCGACCATCGAACGGCCGGCGAGCCGGAAGTTCCTGCGCGACAGGGCCACCGCGAAGGCGGCCAGCGGGCCGAACTCCGGGCCGACGACCATCGCGCCGACGATCGTCACCGGCGAATCGGTCGCGACGCCCACGGCGGCGAGCAGGCAGGCGATGGTGAGGAACGCGAGAAACGTCGCGTTGAGGCTCGACTCCTCGTGCGTCTGCGCGAGCAATTCCTCCCAGACGATCGCGTCGCTGGGGTCGCCGGGCGCCTCGTGCACCGCCCGCTCGCCCGCGGCGGACAGAACCGTCTCGACCGGGGTGAGCGTCATCCCGCCGGACCGGCAGATGCCCAGCGCGGTCAGGTCGTCGAGCACGTCGTTGGCGGCCTCGCGAGCCACATCCGCCTGCACGAGATCGCCCTCGGGCTCCAGTGCGGCGCCGCGCGCCAGGGTCACGTGCGTGACCCCGGGATCGGCGGCGAGCACCGCGAGCACCGCGTCGGTGCTCTCCGGTGGGCTGATGACGCGCAGGTGCAGCAACGGAGTTCCTCGTGGTCGGCTGGCAGGGAGGCGGCTGACCGAAAAGGTACCGTTCGCCCGGGCAGGCCCGCTAAGACGCGACCTCGGGATGCGCACCCTTCTTCTGCTCCGGCTTGACGTCCAGCCCCGCCTCTTTGCGCTGCTGCTCGGTGATCGGCGCGGGCGCGTCGGTCAGCGGGTCGACGCCGCCACCGGTCTTGGGGAACGCGATGACCTCGCGGATCGAGTCCTCTCCCGCCAGCAGCGCGGTGACCCGGTCCCAGCCGAACGCGATGCCGCCGTGCGGCGGCGCGCCGAAGGCGAAGGCGTCCAGCAGGAAGCCGAACTTCTCCTGCGCCTCCTCGTGCGTGATGCCCATCACTTCGAAGACGCGTTCCTGCACGTCACGGCGATGGATACGAATCGACCCGCCGCCGATCTCGTTGCCGTTGCAGACGATGTCGTAGGCGTAGGCCAGCGCCGAGCCCGGGTCGGTGTCGAAAGTGTCCAGCGACTCCGGCTTCGGCGAGGTGAACGCGTGATGCACCGCGGTCCAGGCGGAATGGCCCACCGCCACATCGCCGCTCGCGGTCGCCTCGACGGTGGGCTCGAACAGCGGCGCGTCCACGATCCACACGAACGACCAGGCGTCCTCGTCGATGAGGCCGACTTTGCGCGCGATTTCGACGCGCGCCGCACCCAGCAGCGCACGCTGCGCCTTCGCCGCGCCCGCGGCGAAGAACACGCAGTCACCCGGCACCGCCCCGACGTGCTTGGCCAGGCCCTCGCGCTCGGCGTCGCTGAGGTTCTTGGCGACCGGGCCGCCCAGCGTGCCGTCCTCGTTCACCAGCACGTACGCCAGCCCCTTGGCGCCGCGCTGCTTGGCCCATTCCTGCCACGCGTCGAGCTGACGCCGAGGCTGGCTCGCGCCGCCCGGCATGACCACCGCGCCGACGTAGGGCGCCTGGAACACCCGGAACGGGGTCTCCTTGAAGTACTCGGTGCACTCGGTGATCTCCACACCGAAACGCAGGTCCGGCTTGTCGCTACCGAAGCGGCGCATGGCCTCGGCATACGTCATGTGCGGGATCGGGGTCTGGATCTCGTGGCCCACCAGCTTCCACAGCGCGACCAGGATCTCCTCCGCCAGCAGGATCACGTCCTCCTGGCGCACGAAGCTCATCTCGATGTCGAGCTGGGTGAACTCCGGCTGGCGGTCGGCGCGGAAGTCCTCGTCCCGATAGCACCGCGCGATCTGGAAGTAGCGTTCGATGCCGCCGACCATCAGCAGCTGCTTGAACAGCTGCGGGCTCTGCGGCAGCGCGTAGAAGCTGCCCGGCTGCAGGCGCGCGGGCACCAGGAAGTCGCGGGCGCCCTCCGGTGTGGACCGCGTCAGTGTCGGGGTCTCGACCTCGATGAACTCGTGGCGGGCGAGCACCTCGCGCGCGGCCGCGTTGACCTTGGACCGCAGCCGGATGGCGTGCGCCGGGCCTTCGCGACGGAGGTCCAGATAGCGATGCTTCAGGCGCGCTTCCTCACCGGGCTGCTCGTCCAGCTGGAACGGCAGCGGGGCGCTCTCGTTCAGCACCTCGAGCTCGGTGACGTTCACTTCGATGGCACCGGTCGGCAGCTCCGGGTTCTCGTTGCCGCTCGGCCGCGGCTCCACGGTGCCGGTCACCCGCACGCAGTACTCCGCGCGCAGCCGGTGCGCTTGTTCGGCGGGCTCACCCTCGCGGAACACCGCCTGGGCGACACCGGACGCATCGCGCAGATCGATGAAGATCACCCCACCGTGGTCACGCCGCCGGGCCACCCAGCCGGTGAGGGTGACGGTCTGACCGGCATGCTCGCTTCGCAGCGAACCAGCCAAGTGGGTGCGCAGCACGGGGTTCCTTTCGACGACTCTGGCACCGGCGGACCACTCGGTGCGTTCGCCATCGTAGTGAGGGTACGTCCACCGGCGGAAACCGTATCCGTCTTCCATGCCATGCCGCGCAGAACGGAGTCCGGCCTCATCGCCGAACGAAACCCGTGTGCTGCCGCCAGCCGAGAGATTTCAGCGACCGCACTCAGGCGCGGGCCGACATAGCGAAAAGACGCAGTGCATACCGGCGAAACGGGCATCCATCCGATCGGCACTGCGGCTTCGACGACGGTGGCCGCGCCCAACCCGGTCGATCCGTGAGAGCCATCACGGTGACCGGCTCGAGCGCCGGGGTCTCCACATCACACCGATCTACGCATGCTTGTCAATTCCGATAGGCCGGTGGAATACCAGATCTTCCCGACCGAACGACGAACAAGAAATACCGTCAAGATCGCCACCAAGGCGAACGCGGAAATGTTATCGGAGTGAGCGGGGGCGAAACCAGCAGCGTTGGCAATTGGTTTCGGAATACTGCAACACGGCCTGCCATAGCATTCGCCCGTATCGTGGCGGCACCATGTCTCCCCCTTCCTCTCTCCATCGATCGACGTCGGAGTGCAGGTCCAGCCGGCAACCTGAACTCGACAAGGCTCGGCATAGACACTGTCATTGAAAGTCATCTGTACTCGATTCCCCCAGGAATAGAAGTGCTCCACAATTCACAGAATTTGAAAGACAATCTTCTATAAGAACCCCCTTGATACTCGCGGAACTTTATCAGATCACGCGGAGCACGCACAAGAGTTCACGTCGTCGACCCGGCCCGCGCCGATGAGTTTTCCCGACCCGCGGTCCGACGACGACATCCGCGACGCGCTACCCCCGCCGCCGTCGGCCACACCCGGATTCCGCACGCGGAGGCTTGGCCCGGCAGATCGCCGGGGCGCGATGGTAGTGGTGGTTCCCCGAGAATGTGACACGTACGCCGGGCGCAAATCCATATCCAGCTGCCCGTGCCAAGCTAGGAAAGACAGACCGTCAGCTCGGCTGGTCAGGACCCGACCCCGTCCGGAGCAGCACACGATGCCTTCCCGGGCACGCGTCTCAGGGAGTGCCCGTTCCAGCCGCGCGACCGAGGACAGAGAGCGACGACGATGACCTTCAACGAGGGCATGCAGATCGACCCGGATCGAGTTTCGTGGGGGGGCACGGGAGGCAAGATCGCGCTGGGTGGCGGCGCGGGTGGTCTCATCCTGCTGGTATTGGCGCTGTTGCTCGGCGGTGATCCGGGCTCCGTGCTCGGCGACCTCACCGGCACCGAGACCGGTCAGGTGCAGCCGGGGACCGGGAGCCTGCCGGAGCACTGCAAGGAGAGCGGATCCGCCAACAAGTACGTCGACTGCCGCGTCGCGCTCACCGTGCAGAGCCTGGACGCGGTGTGGAACACCGAACTGCCGAAGCAGGCCGGCAAGCGGTATGCGCAGCCGGCCGTACGGCCGTTCTCGGGCGCGGTCGCGACCGGCTGCGGCAATGCGACCAGCGCGGTCGGCCCGTTCTACTGCCCGGCCGACAAGACCGCGTACTTCGACGTCAGCTTCTTCCAGGACCTGGTCAATCGTTTCGGCGCCAGTGGTGGTCCACTCGCGCAGGAATACGTGGTGGCGCACGAATTCGGCCATCACATCCAGAACCAGCTCGGCGACCTGGGCCGGGCACAACGCGATCCCCGCGGCCCTGAGTCCGGCGCGGTCCGCACCGAATTGCAGGCCGACTGCTACGCAGGCATCTGGGCCCATTTCGCGGACGAGCAACCGGCGCCGGGCAGCGACCAGCCGTTCCTGAAACCGCTGTCGGACAAGGACGTCGACGACGCGCTTTCGGCAGCCGCCGCGGTCGGTGACGACCGCATCCAGCGCGCCGCCCAGGGCCGGGTGAATCCCGAGGCGTGGACACACGGTTCGTCCGCGCAGCGACAGAAGTGGTTCCTCACCGGCTACAAGACCGGCCAGGTCAGGGCTTGCGACACCTACTCGGCGCCGGACTTGGACAACCCGTCCGGTCTGCGGTAGCACCGAATCCGATCGATACAGCGCGCCGAGTCCCGCCAGGGCCCGGCGCGCTGTCATGATCTACGGCAGTTCGCCTGCGCCGCAGGCGGACACGGACAGCACCGGAAGATGGGATCGATGCGAGTAACGAAAGCCGTTCTGCTGGTTGTGATGCTGATCGTCGCGGCGGGCTCGGGCGCCGCCACGGCGGACCCGGCCCTGGACCGCCCCAGTGCGCTACCGCCGATCGCCGCGCCGCTGGCGCTGTTCACCCTGACCACCATTCCGGACGGCTGGCAGGCCCGCACGGATCTGCGCCCACAGCTGGAGATCTTCGCGGACGGCCGTGCGATCAGCAGTCCCGATGCCGTGGCCGCCGATCGGGCTCCCGAGACTCCTCCGAAGCGTTTCGACGGCCATATCCCATCCGACGTACTGAGCGCGGCGCTGGCGGAGACCAAAGCGCTCGCCACGGCGGACCTCGGCGTGCCCAAGGCCTCCGACCAGAGCAGCCGGATCATCGACTACATGCCGCAGTCGCCCGTGGACGACGTACATCTGGTGGTGTATTCGCCGGAGACCACCGACGGGCTCGGGGCCGAGCAGCAGGCCGCCCGCAAACGCTTCGCCGACCTTTACCGGAAACTGCTCGACTCGTTCGTGCGGGACTGACAACCGCTGGTCACGGCCCGAACCGCCACTCCTTCGGGCCGGGTGCGGCCGCTTGCCTTCCCCGTCGCGTCAGAACTGATCCTGTTCGTAATCCGAACTGATGATCTCGTCCGAGTGCGTCGCACCGATCACGTCCGGCGTGGACTCGCCCAGCGGGCCGGTGAGGTCGTCGTTGCCCATCGGGCTCGAGTACGGCTGCACCGTGCGCGAGTGTTCGTCGTCGTTGCTGCGCTGCCCTGCCGCGGCGGGGCCACCCATGAAGCTGCTCGATCCGGCGGGCGTGGTGCCGGCGGGGGTGCCGGTTCCGAGCGAAGCGCCAGGGACGCCCGCCACCGGACGGATCGGCATCGTCGTGCCGGGCAGGCCGGTGGTTTTGGGGACCGAGGGTGTGCTCGGACTTCCGGGCCGGCCGTGACTCGTACCGAGCAGACTGCTCGGCGTGCCGTGGCTGGTGCTGGGGCTGTGCGTGTTGTGCACCGACGACGGCGTGGTCGTCGGGCTCGATGTCCCGGGAGTGGCGGAGTCCAGGCCGGCCGCCTGCGTCGCGGTGTCGGACGCGGTCGACTGCGCCTGTTCCAGGATCGGTTGGCCGATGTTCTCCGCCAGCGCCTGGGCGACCTCCTGCGGTGCCGGACCGCCGCCCGGCGCCACCAGCTGCTGCACCATGCCGCTGAGTTCGGCGGTCTTGCCCGCCAGATCGCCGCGAGTGGCGTTGGCCACGCTGACGGCGTGGCCGAGATGTTCGGTGGCCGAGGCGATCAGCGTCGCCTGCGCGGGCGGGGTCAGGATCACCGGGGCCAGCGCGGTCGCCTGGGTGGCGAACGACGACGCGATCCCCAGCAGCTGCGCGTTGCCCTGCTGCACCACCGCGGCGGCGCGCTGGGTGAGTTCGGAGATGTCGATGCCTCGCTGGCTGGTCTGCTGCCCCTCCACGTTCGCCTGCTGGCCTGCGGCCTGGGCGTTGCGCGCGGCCTGGCTCTGCCACAACTGCTCGACCGTGCCGATGCTGCCCTTGCCGACCTGCATGGCCATCTCGATGACCTTGGAGGATTGACTCAGGATGGCGGTCGGGTCGAACGCGCCGATGACACCGGTGCCGAAGCTGCTCAGCAGATCCAGGATCGGTTTCATCAGGACGTCGACGCCGGGCAGCGCGGGCACCGCGACGCCCTGCATCAGCGCTGCCACCGGGTCGGCAGGCAAGGGGGGCAGCGTTCCGGCCGCGGACGCCGTCTGGTTCACCGTGCCGGCGACCGCGGGCGCCGCGTCGGCGAGTGCTCCGTTCAGTACGCCGTGCGCTTGATCGAGCGCCGCCTCGACCGCGGGCGCCGCGATCCGGTTCACCGCGGTACCCGTGTCGCCGAGCAGCGCGGACACCTCGTGCGGGATGCCGGGCACGTCCTCGGCGCCCGGCGTGCCGTTGAGCCCGGGGAGACCGCCGGGCAGCGCGCCAGCCGTCTGCTGGTCATCGGAGATCTTGCGCGACAGCACGAACGCGGGCGGCTCGATGGGCGGCAGATCTTCGGGCAACTGCGGCAACGAGAGATCCGGCATCCCATGGGCCGGCGCGTTCTGCAGAGCGTCCAGTACGGACTGCTGGCCGATGGCCACGTTCTGCTCGGCCGCGTGCGCTACGGCGTGGTCCTCCGGGGCGATGACCCCGCTGTCGAGCGGTCTCATATCGCGCCCCCGATCCGGCCCGCGATCGACCCGAGCGCGCCCGCGTTGGACCAGTCGACCGCGTCGTAGGCCGCGGCGGCGCTGAACGCCGAGTCCGATAGCTTGGCGTACTTGGCCGACAGATCGTTGATGTCCTTGGCCTGCAGGACCTGCGCCGCGGCGAACATCGCCAAGTAGTCCGCCCCGATCAGGCCGAATACCGGAACGAGCGCGGCGACGTTCTGCACCGCGTCGAAATTGCCCGCCCCCGCGAGATCACCGGCGATACCGGCGTTCGTGGCGGCGAACGCCCGGACCGCTTCGGTCTCTACCGAGAGATCACTCATCGAGTTGCCCCCCACATCGTCGTACGAATCCGCCTCGTGCAGTTGTGATCCGCTTGCTCCCTGCCGAATCGGCAAGGGCCGCTACGGTTGCGCTCAATATAGCCGACCCGACCGGCAAGTTTCGAGCCCGAACGCACGGTCCGACCGGGACGACGGGCCAGAACTGGAACGTGTTGCAAATTAGAACAAGTTCTATATTCTCTGTCCCATGAAGGTCGCAGTGACCGGCGCAGCCGGCTACCTTGGCACGAATCTGCTCCGCCTCCTCACCGAGCGCGGCCATCAGGTCACGGCCATCGATCGAGCGATTCCCGCCGAGCCGGCGGCGCCCGGTGTCACGTGGCTGCGGGGCGACGTGCTCGACCCGGCGTCGATGCGCGCCGCACTGAGCGGCGCCGAGGTGGTCTACCACCTGGTCGCCGTCATCACCCTGGCCGAGAAGAACGATCTGGCCTGGCGGGTGAACACCGAGGGCGTGCGCGTGGTCGCCGAAGCGGCGCTGACCGTCGGCGCCCGGCGAATGGTGCACGCCAGCTCGATCCATGCGTTCAACCAGTACAACTGTGGCGGACGGATCGATGAGAACGCGCCGCGCTCGACCGATCCCGCGCTTCCGGTGTACGACCGGTCGAAGTGGGCGGGCGAGGTCGCGCTGCGCAAGGTGATCGACCAAGGCCTGGACGCCGTGCTGTGCAATCCCACGGGCGTGTTCGGCCCCCTGGACTTCAGCAAGCCGCTGTCGCGCATCAACCGGACGCTGAAGGACGCGGCGCTCGGGCGGGTACCGGCCATGATCGGCGGGGGATTCGATCTCGTGGACGTGCGCGACGTGGCCGAGGGCCTGATCCTGGCCGGCGAGCACGGCCGGACCGGCGAGAACTACTTGCTCGGCGGATCGATGATCGCCATGCTCGAGCTGTGCCGCGTCGCGGCGACCCATGGCGGCAAGCGGGGCCCGAAGTTCGCCATCTCCCCCAAGCTGGTGTCCGGCATCATCCCGGTGCTCGCGCCGATCGGCAAGCTGTTCAACTCCGACATCGTCTCCAAGGCGGCGCTGGGCGCGCTGATCTCCGCGCCCGTCGTCGACCACGGCAAGGCGGCGAGCGAACTCGGCTACCAGCCGCGCCCGCTCGACGACACGGTGCGCGACCTGGTCGCCTTCTTCGCCGACCCGACCCGGCTCGCCCCGCCGGACACCAGGCGGATTGCTTGACAGCACATAGAACACATGTTCGACTGAGGGGGTGCGGTGGCAAAGCCAGACCCTGGACGCCGAGGACGGCGCCTTGCCCGGGCTGTCCCGGGCCGGTCTGGTGCGCACTGTGCAGACACCGGAGTTCGAAGGCATCACGTTCCACGAGGTGCTGTGCAAGAGCGCGCTGAACCGGGTGCCCGACGGCGCGAACGTACCGTTCCACTGGACGGTCAATCCCATGCGGGGGTGTTCGCACGCGTGCCGCTACTGTTTCGCGCGCGGCACGCACGAGTACCTGGACCTGGACGCGGGCCGGGACTTCGACTCGCAGATCGTGGTGAAGACGAATGTCGCCGCGGTGCTGCGCAAAGAGCTCGGGAGGCGGTCCTGGCGCCGCGAACCGGTAGCGCTCGGCACCAACACCGATCCCTATCAGCGCGCCGAGGGGCGGTATCGGTTGATGCCGGGCATCATTCGCGCGCTGGCCGAGTCCGGCACGCCCTTCTCCGTCCTCACCAAGGGCACCCTGCTGCGTCGCGACCTGCCGCTGCTCACCGCGGCCGCCCGCGAGGTGCGCGTGAGTCTCGCGGTGTCCATCGCGATCCTCGACCAGGATCTGCACCGGAGCCTGGAGCCCGGCACGCCGTCACCCCGGGCCCGGCTGGAGTTGGTGCGCGCGCTCACCGACGCGGGATTCGCGGTTAACGTCCTGGTCGCGCCGGTGATTCCCTGCCTCACCGACGGCCGTGCCCACCTGGACGCGATCTTCGGCGCGATCGCCGAGGCCGGGGCGGACTCGGCCGTCGCGTTCCCCATGCATCTGCGCGGCAGCACCAGGGGCTGGTTCCTGTCCTGGCTGGCCGAGCACCATCCGGCCTTGCTGCGCCGGTACCGCCAGCTGTACCGCCGCGGGGCCTACGTCACGCCGGAGTACTCCGCCTGGCTGCGCGCGCGGGTCGCTCCGCTGCTGGCGGAGCACGGTTTGACGGGTCGCGGGCAAGCCGAACCGGAGACACGACCCGAAACCGCGCACACGACCGGCGCGCAGCTGGCATTGTTCGCCTGACGCCATCCTCGCCGGATCTCGCCGGTCCGCGCGCTTCGGGGGCGCGCACCGCGTTCGACGGAGTAGTTTGGCGATGGCACCTCTCAGCGACGAGGAAGTGAAGCAGGCATATGGTTTCACACCAAAACGATGTCGGCACAGCGAAGTTGGAAAAGGTCGTCATTCGGTTCGCCGGGGACTCCGGCGACGGAATGCAGCTGACCGGCGATCGCTTCACCCATGAGGCCGCCGCCTTCGGCAACGACCTGGCCACCCAGCCCAGCTTCCCCGCCGAGATCCGGGCGCCCCAGGGGACGCTGCCCGGCGTCTCGTCCTTCCAGATCCAGATCGCCGACTACGACATCCTCACCGCTGGTGACCAGCCCGACGTGCTGGTCGCGATGAACCCCGCCGCGCTCAAGGCGAACCTGGAGGATCTGCCGCGCGGCGCCACGGTCATCGTCAACACCGACGAGTTCACCAAGCGCGCTCTCGCCAAGGTCGGCTATCCCGCCGACCCGCTTGCCGACGACACACTGTCGGACTTCGTGGTGCACCGAGTCCCGATGACCTCGCTGACCCTCGGCGCCACCGAATCGACCGGCGTCGGCAAGAAGGATGCGCAGCGCGCGAAGAACATGTTCGCCCTCGGCCTGCTGTCCTGGATGTACGGGCGCCCGATCGGTGGCACCGAGCAGTTCATGCGGGAGAAGTTCGCCACCAAGCCGGACATCGCGGAGGCCAACATCCTGGCGTTCCGTGCGGGCTGGAACTACGGCGAGACCACCGAGAGCTTCGCCACCACCTACGAGATCGCGCCCGCCAAGCTGCCGCCGGGCACCTATCGCCAGATCACCGGCAACACCGCGCTCGCCTACGGTCTGATCACCGCGGGCCGGCTCGCGCGCCTGCCGGTCTTCCTCGGCACCTACCCCATCACCCCGGCCTCGGACATCCTGCACGAGCTGAGCAAGCACAAGAACTTCGGTGTCACCACGTTCCAGGCCGAGGACGAGATCGCCGGGATCGGCGCGGCGCTGGGCGCTTCGCTCGGCGGCGCGCTGGGCGTCACCAGCACGTCCGGTCCCGGACTCGCGCTCAAGAGCGAGACCATCGGGCTGGCGGTGATGACGGAACTGCCCCTGGTCGTGATCGATGTGCAGCGCGGCGGACCGTCGACCGGCCTGCCGACCAAGACCGAGCAGGCCGACCTGTTGCAGGCGCTCTACGGCCGCAACGGCGAATCACCGGTGGCGGTGCTGGCCCCGCGCTCGCCTGCCGACTGCTTCGCCGCCGCGGTGGAGGCCGCGCGGATCGCCCTCACCTACCGCACTCCGGTGCTGCTGCTGTCCGACGGTGCGATCGCGAACGGCTCGGAGCCGTGGGCCATTCCGCGAGTAAGCGAGCTGGAGCCGATCGACCCGGCCTTCGAACCGGAAGGCGACGACGCCGACCCGTTCCAGCCGTACGCACGCGATCCCGACACCCTCGCCCGCCCGCTCGCCGTCCCGGGCACGAAGGGCCGCGCGCACCGCATCGGCGGTCTGGAGAAGGCCGACGGCAGCGGCAACATCTCCTACGACCCGGCCAACCACGAACTCATGGTTCGCCTGCGCCAAGCCAAGATCGACGGCATCGGCGTCCCGGATCTCGCGGTCGACGACCCGGACGGCGCCGCCGAGCTGCTGCTGATCGGCTGGGGCAGCTCCTACGGCCCGATCGGCGAGGCATGCCGGCGCGCGCGGCGGCGCGGCGTCCCGGTCGCCCAGGCACATCTTCGGCACCTCAATCCGTTGCCCGCCAACCTCGGCGACGTACTACGCCGCTATCGCGTGGTGGTCGCGCCGGAGATGAACGGCGGCCAGCTGGCCACGCTGTTGCGGGCGAAGTACCTGGTCGACGTGCGGCCGTGGACGAAGATCGCGGGCACCGCGTTCTCCGCGCAGGAGCTGGTCGGGGTCATCGACGCGGCGCTGGACGGGTCGATCGAGGAGATGGAACAGAACAAGGTCTTCGCCGCACGGGCGCAGGCCACGTATCGAACACTGCCGGACGACGCAGGCAAGGCAGCCGCGTACCGCATGGCTGGGGGTAACGCATGACCATCGTGGAAACGTCACTGGTCGGCACCGATCTCGGACTGACCGGAGTATCCGGGGTGCCGTCCGCGGACGGACCGCAGAAGGTGAAGGACTTCACCTCCGATCAGGAGGTGCGCTGGTGCCCCGGCTGCGGTGACTACGTGATCCTGGCGACCGTGCGCGGCTTCCTCGCCGAACTCGGATTGCGCCGGGAGAATCTGATGTTCGTGTCCGGGATCGGCTGCTCCAGCCGCTTCCCGTACTACCTGGAGGCCTATGGCATCCACTCGATCCACGGTCGTGCGCCCGCCATCGCGACCGGCTTGGCGGTCAGCAGGCCGGATCTGTCGGTCTGGGTGGTGACCGGTGACGGCGACGCGCTCTCCATCGGCGGCAACCACCTCATCCACGCGTTGCGCCGTAACGTGAACATGACGATCCTGCTGTTCAACAACCGGATCTACGGTCTGACCAAGGGCCAGTACTCACCCACCTCGGAGCAAGGCAAGATCACCAAGTCGACGCCGATGGGCTCCGTGGACCACCCTTTCAACACCCTGTCGGTGGCACTCGGCGCGGAAGCGACCTTCGCCGCCCGCGCGCTCGACTCCGATCGCGCGGGACTCACCGAGGTGCTGCGCGCCGCCGCCGAGCATCGCGGCACGTCGTTCGTGGAGATCCTGCAGGACTGCCCCATCTTCAACGACGGCTCGTTCGACGTGCTGCGCCGGGAGAACGCCGCGGACCATCTCATCCCGCTGCGTCACGCCGAGCCGATCCGTTTCGGCACCGAGGGCGAATTCGCCGTGGTACGACGCGGTTTCGGGCTCGCGGTGGCCCGCGCCGACAGCGTCGCGGAGTCCGACATCGTGGTGCACGACGCCTACGCCGACGACCCGGAGTACGCCTACGCGCTGTCGCGGCTGAGCGACCAGGGACTCGAGCATGTCGTCACCGGCATCTTCCGCAGCGTCGCTCGACCGACCTACGACGACGCGGTGCGCTACCAGACCGAGAGCGCGCGCGAGCAGAAGCCGGTCGGCCCGGACTCGCTGCAGGCCCTGCTCACCGGGCCGGAGACCTGGACGGTCGGATAGCCCGCCGTACCCGGCTGCGCAGGGCGGCGAAGGTCCGCGCAGCCGGTCACGCGCCGCGCTTGACGAAACCGAGGTCGACGACGGCGTCGCGCTCCTGCTCCAGCTCGGCGACCGAAGCGTCGATCCGCGGACGGGCGAGTCCGTCGATCGCCAGATCGGGCACGATCGTGTACTCGCCGTTCGCACAGGTGACGGGGAACGAGCTGATCAGCCCCGCGGGCACACCGTAGGAGCCGTCCGAAGGCACCGCCATGGACACCCAGTCGCCGTCCCGGGTGCCGTGCACCCAGTCGTGGATGTGGTCTATCGCCGCGCTGGCCGCACTCGCCGCCGACGATGCGCCGCGCGCCTGGATGATGGCGGTGCCGCGCTGCTGCACGGTCGGCACGAACTCTTCGGTCAGCCACGCCGGATCGCCGATCAGGTCGAGGGCGGGGCGTCCCGCGACGGTGGCGTGCGCGATATCGGGGTACTGCGTCGCCGAATGATTGCCCCAGATCGCCACCCGCGCGATGTCGGCAGCGGGCGCGCCGGTCTTCGCGGCGAGTTGCGCGATGGCGCGGTTGTGGTCGAGCCGGGTCATGGCGGTGAAACGCTCCGCGGGCACGTCCGGTGCGTTGCTCATGGCGATGAAGGCGTTGGTGTTGGCGGGGTTGCCGATGACGAGCACTTTCACGTCGTCCGCGGCGCTGGCGTTGATCGCGGCCCCCTGCTCGGTGAAGATCGCGCCGTTGGCGGCGAGCAGATCCGAGCGTTCCATCCCGGCCGTACGCGGCCGCGCGCCGACGAGCAGCGCGATGTCGGCGCCGGCGAAGCCGACCCACGGGTCGTCGCTGATGTCGACGGACTCCAGCAGCCCGAACGCGCCGTCCTCCAGTTCCATCGCGACGCCCTCCAGCGACGCCGCAGCGGCGGGGACTTCCAGCAGCCGCAGGCGCACGCGCGTGTCCGGGCCCAGCATCGCGCCGGAGGCGATCCGGAACAGCATCCCGTAGGCGATCTGGCCCGCGGCTCCGGTCACGGTGACGGTCACGGTCCCAGCGGCGGTGCTCACGACGAACTCCTTGCGGTCGGCGGATTGCTGCTGCCCACCCTAACCACTCTCACCGCCGCCGAACGCCCACGGTGAGCGACGCGACAGTCACCGGTTCGCTGCCGCACACCCGTTTTCCAGAACGCCGGGTCAGGCGAGTGCGGCGACCTCGGTGTCGGTCAGCACGATCGGCGACACCACGTCCTTCGCCCGCGCGAGCCGCACGGCGCGATACAGCGGCCGTTCCTCGAGCCCGGCGTCGCGCGCCTCGGCCCGCAACTGGCGCACCAGCACCTCCGAAACCGCTACGGCCGCGGCCAATCGACTGGCGGCGAGCGCGTCGGCGAGCCTGCGCAGGCCGAGCAGGTGCAATTCGCGACCGCTGCCCGCGTCGGTGTACATCGCCAGCGGAACGACCTGGGACACCTCTCCCGCGGTGACCCGCAGTGCGATCCTGCTCAATCGGGCCGGGAACACCAGCATCTCGACCCCGGTCACCCCCGACAGCTGCACCTGCCGTTCCCCGAACAGCCTGCGGGCATGAAGAGTATTGCCGGTCAGCCACATTCGCCGCCGACGCAGTGCGACGGCGTACAGGACGGTCGGCGCGCCGACGACGACACCGATGGCCGCGGCGATCGGCCAGCTCACCACGGTCGCGGCCAGCAGCGCCGCGCCGAGACCGATGCCCGACGCGGCCAGCGCGAGGCGGCGCAACATCGGCGCGTACAGCTCGGGCGCGACCAGATCGAGCCCGACCGGCGCGATCGACTGCTGGTCATCAGAATTCGTGGACACTACTCCGCCCTCTCGCGACTCCGGCGGCGGTACTTTGCGCGCCGGTCACGTAACCGCACCCGCCGCCCGGCCGGCGGCGGGTTCGACGCACAGTACCGCGCGCCCGGCGGTCGCGTCGCGAAACCCGACACCGCCGGGCACCCGCCACCCTCGCTACCCGGCCAGCGACTCCCGGATCACACCGACCACCTCGGGCAGGGGAATCTCCCGCTGGTCGCCGGTCGCCATGTTCTTGAGCCCGATGGTGTTCTCCGCCAGGTCCCGGTCGCCGAGTACGAGGGTGAACTTCGCCCCGGAGCGATCGGCCGCCTTCATCGCGCCCTTCACACCGCGCCCGCCGTAAGCCAGATCGACCCGGATGCCCGCCGCGCGCAGCTGCGCGGCCACCACCACCATCCGCTGCTTGGCGGCGTCGCCCAGCGGCACGCCGAAGACCTCGCAGCGCGCCGGGTCGCCCGCCGACTTGCCCTCGGCCGCCAGCGCCAGCATGGTGCGGTCGACGCCGAGGCCGAACCCGATCCCCGACAGCGGCTGACCGCCCAGCTCGGCCATGAGACCGTCGTAGCGGCCGCCGCCGCCGATGCCGGACTGCGCGCCGAGACCGCCGTGCACGAATTCGAACGTGGTCTTGGTGTAGTAGTCCAGGCCGCGCACCATGCGCGGGTTCACCACATACGGCACGCCCAGCGCCTCCAGGTGGCCGAGCACCTGCTCGAAGTGCGCTTTGGCCGACTCCGAGAGGTGGTCGATCATCAAAGGCGCATCCGCGGTCATCTCGCGCACCTGGGGCCGCTTGTCGTCCAGCACGCGCAGCGGGTTCAGCTGGGCACGCCGCCGAGTCTCCTCGTCCAGCGGCAGCCCGAGCAGGAAATCCTGCAGCAGCTCCCGGTATTGCGGACGGCACGTCTCGTCACCCAGCGAAGTGACCTCGAGCCGGAAACCGTCCAGGCCCAGCCCGCGGAATCCGGCATCGGCGATGGCGATGACCTCGGCGTCCAACGCCGGATCGTCGACGCCGATCGCCTCGATGCCCACCTGCTGCAATTGCCGGTACCGTCCGGCCTGCGGCCGCTCGTACCGGAAGAAGGGACCGTTGTAGCAGACCTTCACCGGAAGCTGGCCGCGGTCGAGGCCGTGCTCGATGACCGCGCGCATCACCCCCGCGGTGCCCTCGGGGCGCAGCGTGACGCTGCGATCGCCCCGGTCGGGGAAGGTGTACATCTCCTTGGTGACGACGTCGGTGGACTCACCGACACCACGGGCGAACAGGCCCGTGTCCTCGAAGACCGGCAGCTCGATATGCCCGTACCCGGCCAGTCGGGCGGCGCGGAGCAGGCCGTCGCGCACCGCGACGAACTCGGCCGAGCCGGGTGGCACGTAGTCCGGTACCCCCTTCGGGGCGGAGAAGCTGCTGGTCTTGGTCACGATGCTCCAGTTTCCACCACTACGGCCCCGCAAGTCCAACCGGTTCGCCGAACCGCCTCTCAGGAAGGTTGCGGAGCAGTCTCAGGTAGAAATGGCACACTCTTATCCCGATGTAACCGGATACGGGAGGAACGTGGTAGTGCCGAGCAACGAACAGCGACGAGCAGCGGCGAAACGCAAGCTGGAACGTCAGCTCGCCAACCGGGCGGAGCGGGCGCGCAAGCGCAAGCAACTCACCATCGCCGGATCGGTACTCGGTGTCGTCGTGGTGGTCGCCGCCGTGACCGGGGTGTACTTCTTGACCCGCGGCGACGACAACAGCAGCTCCGACGCCGCGGACGCCTCGCTGTCCAGCACGCCCGCCGCGGCCGCGCCGCCGTCGGCGAAGGCCAAGCCCGCGACGGTCGACTGCACCTACCGCGACAGCGCCAAGCCCGCGGACAAGCAGGCGAGCAAGCCGAAGCCCGACGGCATCCCGACCACCGGCGTGGATGCCGAGGTCAGCGTCAGCATGGAGACCAGTCAGGGCCCGATCGGGCTCACCCTGAACAACGCCGAGTCGCCGTGCACGGTGAACAGCTTCGTCAACCTGGCGGCACAGAACTACTTCGACGGCACCAGCTGCCACCGCATGACCGCGGGCGAGGGCCTGAAGGTTCTGCAGTGCGGCGACCCCACCGGCACCGGAATGGGCGGGCCGGGTTACGAGTTCGACAACGAATACCCGACCGATCAGTACGCTCCGAACGACCCCGCGGCCTCCTCCGAGCCGGTCGCGTACAAGCGCGGTGTGCTGGCCATGGCCAACGCGGGCCCCGGAACCAACGGCAGCCAATTCTTCATCGTGTACTCGGATTCGCAGCTCCCGCCGCAGTACACGATCTTCGGCACCGTGGACGACAACAGCCTCGGCACGCTCGACAAGATCGCCGCACTTGGCCAGGACGACTCCAACGGCCCCGGCGACGGCAAGCCCAAGCAGCCGGTCACCATCCAGTCGGTCCGGATCGACCGCTGAGGCGCATTCGGGCCCGCCGCCGACCCCTCGGCAGCGGGCCCGAGCCATGTCTACGGTCATCCGGCCGGAGTGCGAGACAGTCGAGCCTTTCTTCGGTTAGGGTGTCCTCAGTCCGAAGATCATCCGGCGCGTCCGGAGACACGCCGGAAATGTGCGATATATGCTGATAAAGCAGCAAGCTCGTTCGATTGTGCCGACCTTTGTCAGGTAACCTCGAAACAAGGAGTTCTTGCAGCGTAGCGCGGCCTCGGCCGGGCAATCCGCCGGACAGGAAGTGCCACGCCACAAGTTCTCCGGGTGTCCACGTTTGCAGGCGGGACCCGCTGCACGGGACTACAGTTCGCGTGGCGGCGTCCGTAACGAAGCACCACCATCATCCATAGTGATCACTGCAGCATCGGGGAGCAGCCATGTCCGAGGAACTGGACGACATCGGCCGGGAAACCGCGGCCATGATGAGGACAATGTTGCAGCTTGCGACGCTCGTCGCCTTGCGGACCCGCGAGCGTGGTCAGAAGGAAGCCGAAGCGCGCGTCAAGCTCACCGAGGCCCGGATCAAAGAAGCCAAGGAATTGCAGCTGCGCGAGGCGCGCGATGCGAAGGCCAAGGATCCGCGCAACACCGAGCTGGCCCGGCTGATCGAGAAGCCGATCCCGGAAAAGGGTGTGTCGCTGGAGAAGGACCGCTTCTCCGCACAGGCCGAGGCATCCCGGATGGCGGCCAATGCCGCCGCCAAGCCTGCTCTGCAGTACGACTCCCAGGAACGCCGCATGGCGATCGCGGCCCATCTCGCGAAAATGGGTGTCGCGCCAGAACTTGCCGCCGTGCGGATGCTGATCGAGGTAGGGCAGGCGCAACCGCCGGGCGAAGCCGTACGCTCCCGCCCCGACCAGGCGCCGTCGGTCACCAGGGCCAGGGAACAAGAATCCCGCGGTCTGGAGCGCACCAGGTAGCCGGACGAACAAACGCCCGCCGGAATCCGGCGGGCGTTCGTCGTCTCGGGCCACCGCGACAACCGCAGGCGCAGTCGGTTACGTGCGGAAGTCGCCCACCGTGGGATCGCCGAACATGCCGTGCTGCGGCGATTTCAAGGGCAACGGGCTGAGCATGTCCTTGTGGCCGTTGCGGACACTGCAGTACTTGAACGGCCCCTTGGGGTCGAACAGCTTCGACATGTGCGGATCCGCGTGATCGAGGAACCAGACGCTCAATCCGGTCCTCCCGTCCAGCCGGTAGTGCTCCCAGGCCCGCCACAGCGCGTCCAGCCGGGCGACCGCCTCGGCGTGCTGCCACCACTCCGGGCACCACACGGTGTCGCTGAGATCGGTGACCTGTCGCCGGTAGACCAGGCTGAGGTAGTTCTCGACGAACTCCACCACGCTCGCGTAGATCATCGGTTGCTGCTGCTGTTCGGTCACAGCGGCCGAACCTCCTCGACTTGTCCGTATTCCGGCGGCGGCGTCGACTTGCTGAGCGAGGGCGCGCCGATCAGGTCGGTGATCTCGGTCTTTCGTTGCGGGTCGTGACGCGAGATGGACTTCTTCACGTCGGCAGCGTACTCACCCTCCCACCAGGGCACGGTACGGATGAGCACCGGCGGCGCACCGGAGGGGAACAGGATCGCCCGGCCACGCGGCAGCGTCGCGAGGGCGTTGACGGAGAACGTCTTGGACGAGCCCAGTGAGCGGGAATAGCTCTTGCCGCCCTTGGATTCCGAGACCGACTGCGAGATCGCATCGTATTCGCCGAGCACGTCGGAACGTTCCTGCAGGAACTTGGTGTCGTCCACACCGCTACCGAGCACTTTGATGTTCGCCGCCGACCACAAGGCGTTCATACCGCTCTCACCCCAGCAGCGGGCGCCCTGGGCCCAGGACTGCAGCACCGTCATCACGACGATGCCCCGCGAGCCGAAGTGGCTGTACTGCTTGGGCAGGTCCTTCCAGCGCACCACGTTGGCGGCTTCGTCGAGCACCGCGAGCATCGGGATCGCCAGGCGCCCGCCGGCCGACTGCGACGCCTTGCGCATCGCCACGTCCACCACCGCCTCGGTGAGCGCGCTCACCAGCGGCGCGGCCGAGCCGCGGCCTTCCAGCGACAGGCTGTAGAGCGTTCCGTTGTTCTCCAGGAATTCCAGCTCGTCGAACTCCCTGCGATCGCCGCCACGGGTGATCCACGGGTGCACGTTCGACAACTTCAGGCACCGGATCATCTTCTTGGCGGTGCCGAAGATGCCACTGCGGGTACGTGGATCGGCGTTGTACTGCGAGGACAGGCCCGAGGCCGTGTAGTGATGGCGGGCGGCGCGCAGCAACTCGATGGGCTCGGTGTCCTGCGGATTGGTCACCCACTCCCACACCTGCACGATCGGCCTGCTGCCGTTGCGATCGCCGACCGCGGCGGCGAGGAACAGTCCGGCCAGCAGGTCCTCGGCCTCGGGATCGAAGAACGCGTCGGTCTTGCTGTCACTACCGTCGTCGCCGTCGGCGAAGTGCCCCGCCAACCGCGCCGCGCGCATCTCGCAACCCTCCCGCTTGGCGTCCACCCAGGACAGCGGATCCCAGAACCAGGTCGGCTCTTCTCCGGCGACGCCCTGCGGATCGAAGACGAAGGTGGGACTTCCTTTGGACTCCCGCACGTCTCGGGTCGCGTCCACCACGTCACGCTTGTTCGAGGTGGCCAGCACCGGACCGATCGCGGTGAGGATCGCCGGGATCACCCGGGACGTCGACTTGCCCTGGCGCGGACCCCAGATGTCCAAGTGCAGATCCTCGTACGAGCCGTACAGCATCACCCCGTCTGCCACACCGACGCCGATCGGCACGCCGGGAGCGTCGTCGTAACCGAGTTTGACGCCCAACTGCTCGGCCTTCTCCCGGACACCCGCCTCGGTCAGCATCGAGATCGCGCCACCGTTGCCCATCACGTCGGCCTTGTCGTCGACCGGCAACCTCCCCTTGCTCCGGCGCTTCTGCAGCTCCTTGCGGATCACCAGATACGCGACCACGCTCAGGATGACCAGCAATACGATCGCCGTGGCCGCGCCCGGCCAGTGCAGCTTGCCCCGCGCCAGATCCGCCGCGATGGCGATCGGGTTGAACGGGACCTTCTGCGGGCTGCCCTCGAGCATGTTGCCCAGATGCAGCGCGAGCCAGAGAGTTCCGAAGATCGCGAAGCCGGCGTAGGTCAGTAACAGGCTGACGTCGGGTCCGGGTATGGCCGGATCCGTCACCTTTTTCTTCTTCGCCATGTGTGCCTCCTGGGTCGGCCGTCCGGTACGGAAAGCGGGTGGTCAGCGGAATGCGTCGAGCCGCCAGCCGTCGGGCGTGCGCACGACGGTGGCGATCACCGTCGCGGGCGACAGCGGCTCCTTGCGTCCGTTCGGATAGACGACGGTCTGTTCGATCCCGATCTTGAACTGCTGGACATTCGGGTCGCTGAGGGTCGGCGGCTTCTCCCCGGACGCGAACGTGAATGCCTCCACGTGTGCCCCCTCCCGTGCCCAATCCGCCCACTGCAGCGTCGACTTCGGCGTCTCCACCGCGGTCGGCGCCGCATCCAGCATACGAATCAAGCTGGGACCGAGAAACTTTCGCGCCCTGCTCAACGAAGCACCCTGCGTCTCGGTGGCGGGTTGCCAGCTGTAGATCTCCCGCAACGCCGCGACCGCGACACCGTCCGGCGTGACCGGATCGGGGGCGGGCACGCCCTCCAGCAAACGGGTCGTGGATGTAGCCGAGTGCGCCGCATCGGATCCCGTATCCGCGCGGCCGCAGGCCGCACCAAGCACCGCGACGCTCGCCACCAGCATCACCACCAGTTTCGCCCGTGCATTCCCTCTATCCATCCAGGCTAGCCGCCCACGGGGGCGTCGCGGCAGTCCTGCCGCCGTGTGTTCGGGCCCGTCACCGCTCACAGCACCCTCCTCGCACGTCCGTCCCCCGGAACCGCGACTTCCGAAACACCCCCGGCGGATCGGGCATCCGCCCCCGGCACGGACTGGATCATCCGTCCGTTGCCCACGTAGACGCCGACCTGCGCCGGTCCACGCCGACCGAACGAGCTGAACACCAGGTCTCCCGGCCGGGCCTTGCTCATCGGCACTTCCGCGCCCGCCTCCCACTGTTGTTCGGCCGTGCGCGGCAACGTCACCGTGCCGGAGGACGCCGCGAACACCGCCGCCGCGGTCAGACCCGGTCCGTCCAGTCCGCCGCCGCTCGGGCCTTGGGGTCCGCCGCCACCCCAGACGTACGGGGTGCCGAGCCATTCGTGCGCGGCTTCGACGATCTGGTCGCCTGCCGTCCCCGGCCCTGGCGTGAACCGGCCGACCGACCCCGGTGCGCGGTACTGCGCTTCCATCGTGAGGATGTTGCGCACGTACGGCTGGGTCTCGGCATAGTGTGCGGCGACCTGGTTCGGCATGCCGCCGGAGGCCAGCACCGCACCTTCGCCCGCGTTGTAGGCCGCCAGTGTCAGCGCGACGATGTCGCCCTGCACCCGGCCCTCGGCCTGCCACCGCTGGATCTTGTGCGCGATCGCGCACATGTAGCGCCCTTGACCGATGATCGCGTCGCCGTCGTCCCACACACTGGCCACGCCGTTGCCGTCGGCGTCGATCACATACGGCTGACCGTCATCGGGATTGATGCTCACCGCGGTGGTCGGCAGGAATTGCGCCAGGCCCTGCGCGCCCGCGGGAGAGGTGGCGCCGCGGCGGAAACCGGACTCCTGCCTGCCCTGCGCGGCCAGCAGCGAAGGCGTTATCTGCGGGCAGATGGAACCCGCCCGGCGGTACCAGATCTCCAGTTCCTGCGGCACCTTGCCCGCGGCCAGCGCGCCACCGGCGGTGCCGAAACCGAGGCTGCAGCGCGGATCGCTGGAGTAGGCGCGCGCACCGCCGACATCCGGGGTCGGGGCGCCGTCCAGCCACGGCAACGGGTCGATCTGGCGCCCACCGGTGAACCGGCCGCCCGGCACGATCTCGAAATGCAGATGGGGCCCGCTGGACTCCCCCGCCGAACCGACCGCGCCGATGTGCTGCCCCGCCCTCACCGTGTCGCCCGCGCGGACGAGCACGCCGGAGTCCCACATGTGCCCGTAGACCGCCGAGTACGAACGGCCGTTGATGTCCACGGAATCGATGACGATCCAGTTGCCGAAGCCGGACGCCGGACCGGCAGCGACCACACGGCCGTCGGAGACCGAGAAGATCGGCGTGCCGTCGGGCGCGGCCAGGTCGACGCCACGGTGCGCGCCGCCCCGCGAGCCGAAGGTATCCGACACGGTGAAGGTTCCGGTCGCCATCGGGAGACTGCGGCGCAACGGGCCCGCTCCCGCGGCGAGCGAGGGGGTGGCGGTCACGGCCGGATTGGTCTGGGTCGCGCCCGCACCGGCGGTCGCGGCGGCACGCCGATCATCCGGCGGGTAGCCGCCCAGTGGCGGGAGCGCCGACTGCGAACCGAGTACGGACCCGCCCTCGCAGGCGTCGTCCACGGCGGGCATGACGATGACCAGCACGATGGTCATCAGGCCGAGCACCGCGCCCAGCGCCGTCCACAGCACCGATTTGCCGCTCATCGCCGCACTCCGGCATCGTGCCGCGCGCAGCCGCGGCTCACGTCCGGCGCCGGGCTTCGTTGAGGGTGTCGGCCAACGTGCGGTTCATCTCGGCGGCGGCCGCCAATTGCTGCTGCAACAGCGCGACTTTGCGCCGCAGCGCGGTCGCGTCCATCCGTTCCAGGCCGGGGCCTTCGGCCGCGCGCACCCAGTTCCGCACCGAGTTCGTGTGCACACCGATCTGCTCGGCGACCACACGGCAGGCCTCCGATTCACTGCGCAGCTTGCCGGTCAGCGCGATGACCTGTTCGACCGCCGCTTGGCGCACCTCCGGAGAGACGCGACGGTAGGACCGGTGCGGCATCATGCGGCACTCCCCGGTGAATCCGTTCCGCGCGAGGTCGATTCGGTGAACTCGCTGAACCGCTGGTTGGTGTCGTGGATCCCGCTTTCCTTCTCCGACAGCGTGAATTCCATATGGAACGGAATGCCGGGGCGACGATCCTCACCGATCTTCAGCAGGAACTTGCCGGTGCCCGGCGGCGAGGGCCGCTGCTGTCCCGGTTTGAGCGCCTCGCCGGTCAGCGCTTGCGGTGCGGACCATCCGGTCACCATCTCCTCCTCGGCCGATGTGAACGGAACCGTGCTGTCCAGCCGTTTGATCTCCTCGGCCGGGAGCGCGCCGAAGATCTTGGCGCGCGCCCGCTCGAGGAAACCGAGCGCCTTCGCGATGGCGGCTTCCGAACCGAGCGCCTGCAGGTCCTTGATGGTGTGGCTGATCATGATGAGCGCGGTCGCGATGCCGCGCTGCAACCGGGTGAGTTCGTCGACGCGGTCGACCATGAAGTCACCGAGGCCGAGTACCTGCCACAGCTCGTCCATCACCACCTGGAAATAGCGCTGCGGACCGAGCTTCGCGTCGGCGAGCACGTGCGCGGCCTCGACCGAGGCGAACCCGTCGGCCCAGCAGGCCAGCATGACCGCCGCCTTGAGTTTCTTGTCGCCGGTCGGAATGTGCGAGACGTCCATGCACACCGCGACCGCGCTGGTGTCGATCGGCACGGTGGTCTGCCCGTTGAAGACCGCGCCGAACGGACCTTGGGTCAGCGCGCGTAGGGAGCGGCGCAGCCCCTTGATCGCCTCCTGGTACTCCGCGACGTCGTCGGCGCCCGCGTCCAGCATCAATTCCTCACCGCCGCCGACGATCACCTCGAGCAGGTTTTCCATGATCGGCGGTTTGTCCGGCGTGTAGCCGCTGCCCGGCCGGTACAGGATGCGCAGAGCCGTGGAGATCAGTGTCTCCTCGTAGTCGCGCACTCGGTCACCGCGTACCAGTTCGACCAGGCCCGCGATCAGGGTCACCTGCCGGGCCCGCAAGTCCTGCAGCACCTGCAGTTGCAAGGCCGGGAACTCCTCCAGCCGTGGGACCACCGCGCCGAGCACGCCCGCCGCGAGCGGGTTCAGTTTGCCGTGCCCGTACCCGAGGTCGATCACCTGGCCGCCGACCAGTTCGACCATCTTCCGGTAGTCGGGCTTGACGTCGGCGAGGATCAACGGCGTGATCCCCTGCGCGATGCCGCCCAGCACGATCCGGCGGACGAGCGAGGACTTGCCGAAACCGTTGAGGCCGAGCACGAAAAGGCTGGGCGCGGTGATGAAACTGCCGCGCATGAACCAGTTCATCGGGTCGAAGCAGACCGGCGCACCGGTGTGCAGATGCGAGCCGAGGGGCGTGCCGATCAGCGGCGCGCCCGCGCCGACCGACCAGGGCCACAAGCCGGCGACCTGGGCGGTGGTGGCGCGGTACTCGACCGGGCGGCCGACCACGTTCATCCGGCCGCCTCCCGGTCCCGCGTAGCCGCGGTCGGTGAGTTGCGCTGTGCTGCGGTCGAAGCCGTCCTCGATCGTCTGCTCCGCGCGCGCCGCGTAGTTGCGGCGGCGGATGTCGTCGGTGCGGACCCGGAACTGCGCGAACGCCGCCCGCAGACCACTGCCCTCGCGGGCGATCATCTCCAGCTTGGCGCGGGTGGCGTCGTCGAGCAGCGGCGGCCCGGACTGCTTACGCCGATCGGCCTTCGCCTTCGCGCGGCGGGCCGCCTTGTCCGTGTACGGGGTGCCCATGGCGCGGTCGGCGGTGTAGTCCACCTTCGCGGGCCGTGCCACGCGGCCGTTCCTGCCCCCGTTGCGATCCGGCCGGGCGGCGATGCGCTCGGTGACCGCGTCCCGGGACATGCGCGGATTCCGCTCGCCGCGGGGACGTTCGGTGTGCCCGCGGTCGGTGTGGACGCCCTCGGACCGGCCTGCGCCCGGCCGCCCACGCCGCTCGGCCCCGCGCCGGTCGGACGTGTCGACGCCGCGCCGGTCCTCGCCGTTCACCCGCGCCGAATCTCGTGCGGGGCGCCTGCGCTCCGGCCGCTGTCCCCACTCGTCCCGGCCGGACTGCTCGAGCCGCCTGCGGCGTGCGTCCTCGTCCCGGTCCCGTACGGGTGGCTCGTAGTCCCGTGCCATGAATCGCTCACCCCGCCAGTGCCTTCGGAATAGTCGCGTGTTCCGGCAGGATCACCCCGCAACCGAGGGAGGCCGCGAAGGCCGCCGCCTGGTAGCGGTAGCACCGCCGAATCTTCAAGCGCGCCTGGGTCGACAGGTCGCGCGTGATGGCTTCGATACGCGGCAGGTCACCGCGCAGGGGCTCGGTGATGGTCACCAGCGCCCCGAAGCGGGTCACACCGTGACCCCGGGCCTGCTCTTCGCGGGCCTGCTGAGTCGCGCCCACCCGCAGCGTCGCCGCCGCGGACACGACCCCTCGTTCGCTCTGCTGGGCCACCAACGCGTTCTTGAAATCGTCGTCGACGATTTCGGCGGCGTCGGCGGCTGAGTGCGGACGGTACACGATCGCGATACGTTTGCGCGGTACTTCGGGATTCGGCGCGAGCAGCCGCTGCAGCACCCGTTCGTCGACCGCGCCCTCCGGCGCGGCGTCCATCTCCCAGGTGACCGACCGGCCTCCGTCGTGCACCAGATGATCCCACTTCTCGTCGTGGGACACCGGGCCCGCGTCCGCCCAGTCCAGGCCGTGCCCCTCTGGTTCGCCCGCGGCCACTTCCAGGTCGGCCTGCGAGGCGGGATCGTAACTGCGGCGGATGAAAGCGATCACCTCGTCGGCCGACATCGGCTGGGCGCGCACACCGGCTTCGGCCAGCGCGGCGCAGATGCCTGGCAGGCGGCGGCCGATCTCGACGGCCTCTTCCGCCGGGTTCTTGCGGCGCTCGGCGGTGGTGGCCTTGAACGTGATCGCCACGCGCGGCAGCAACTGCACCCGCTCCTGCGGCAACTCCGTGGCCAGCTCGTACATCACCTGCTGGGCCAGTTCCGGCGCCTCCGGCCTGGTGATCGTGGAAACCTCGGTGAGCAAGCGGTTTCCGGTCTCCGGCACGGTGTCGATGACCGGCACCACGGCCACGATATCGCTGGTCTGGCCGACCGAGGCGAGGAAGGTGCCCCACGCCGAGACCCACCGATCGATCACCGGCTGGTCCACCGCCTCGTGGCCTTGCGGCCAGGCCCGAAGTACCACCGTGTACTGGGCGAACTGCGGCAGGTGGATCATGCCGAAGCTGTAACCGCCCGCGTCGATGCCCTCGTACAGCTTGGAGGGCGCCAGCAGCCCGGGCAGGCGGGTCACGCCGCCGGGAATCCGGGAGAAGCGGCCACCGCGGTACACGTGCTCGCCACGACTGCGCGAGCGCATCCAGTTGAACATCATCAATCCCGTCTCGTAGCCCGAACGACCTCCGGTCCGCCATACCAGCGGGGCCATCACGACGACACCGACGCCGCCGACGATCGCACCCCACTGGAAGCCGCCGACCATCGCGGTGATCAGCGCCGTGATCACGACCGCGAAGCCGAGCACGGTCTCCTCCCAGCGCAGGCCGAAAAGACCTGCGCTGCGCGGCTTCTGCCAAAGCCCGTACGAGCGCCGCTCGTAGGTGTCGGTGAGTGTCATCGCGGAATGGTGCTCCTCCCGAGGTCGGGTGAACGGTTCGTCCAGCGATCGCCCGCGACGTCACCCATGGCTTGCTCGGCCCGGTTCAACCCGCCGCTCGCGGCGCGCGCCGCGCCGATCCGGCCTGCCGTCCTGGCCGCTCCGGACGCTACCCCGGCCGCGCCCGCGGGTCCGGAGGCGCGCGGAGCCGCACCGCCCTGCGGGCCACCGCCGCCACGCGGCGGGGTCGGGCGGGGTGCGCCGCCGCCACGCGGTCCGCCCGCGCCGCCGGGGCGGGGGCCGGTGCCGCTGCCGCTCACATAGCCGGCCCGGCCCGGGGCAGCGGTGCCCTTGACGCCGACCGCCTTGGTGCCCATGGCGCCCAAGGCCGCCACGCCGACCAGGGTGCCACCGGCCGCGGTGAAACCGGAACCGCCGCTGCCGACGATCGCGACGGCCGGAGTGACCAGTCGCATGAGCGCGGGCAGCACGAATGCCACGCTGCACAGCAGCACGATCGCGACCAGCATGCGCTGGGCCTGCTCACCGTCGGGCAGGCCGCCGGCCGGGGTGAGCGAATCGACGTGACCCGCTGTGGTGAAAGCGATCATGTACACGATCGCCGCCACCGGTTTCCACAGCATGAAGGCGATGATCCAGCCGATGAGCTTCTGATAGGACTGTTTGCCGATGTTCATGCCGGAGGCCGCCGCCGCCAGCGGCAGCACACCGGCCGCGATCACCAGCAGGCCTTGCCGGACGATGGCGAGCACGATCTGCGCGAGCGCGCCGAGCAGGCCGACGATCGCGATGATCAGCACCAGGCCGGGCGAGAACGCCTGCAGCTTGCTGGTCTTCACCATCAGCTCGGCCAAGTCCTTGGCGTTGCCGTTGGTCGAGTCGTCGATGATCCACTCGGCGAAGCGATCCGACGCCTGCGTGCCCGCCACGATCACCGCGCCGAGCATCCAGGAGCTGAAGACGACGCGGGTGAACATCCGGAACGATTCGGCCGCTTCGTTCATCGCGGCCCCGCGTCTGGCTTCGGCCAATCGCGCCCCGGACAGGATCACCGACGCTATCAGCAACAGGATCTGCGCTTGATAGGTGTAGTCGTTGATCTTGGTGAACAGCGAACCGGAATCGCTGGCCGCCTCGTTGGGTACCTTCATCCAGAAGGTCAACGCCAGGATGATGGCCTCGCCCAGACCGTTCATCAGCGAATCGACCACCTTGCCGAAGGTGGAATCCCAGGCCTTGTCCTTGACCGCCGTCGCCGCCTGGTCGGGATGCGTGGCGGCGTTGCCCGCCTTGCACGCGGCGGACGCGGCGTCGCCGAGGCTGAAGCCGGGCAGTCCGACACCGTCGAGAGTGTCGTGGATTTCGTTGCACGTGTTGTCGAAGCCGTACGTCTGGCCGTAGGCCACGGTCGGAGTCGCGATCATCACTGTGAAGATGACCGCGAAGATTGTGACTAGCCGCCTCACCATTGTGTCCACCCATCGATCGAACCGATCGTCTCGAGCGGCTGTGCGTCGCCCGCGGACGACTTCAATCTCCAGCCACCGTCACGCCATACCACGTTGAGTCTCATGGCCACCCAACTTCGCCCGCCGTGCAGGAACTCACGGGTCTTGCGGGCGACACGAACAACAGCGAAATCGTCTCCATAGCTTTCGATTCGAAAAGCATCGGACGCGTACAGCAGTGGTTTGGCACTCTCCGGCAAGACGTCGGGCACTCTGCCCTCGGCGATCTTGCGCTCCCTATCGGCGAGTTCCTCGGGAGTGAGGATCACCAACCGCTGCCACAGCGTGTGGTCAGTGGGTCGTGCCACGGTCCGCCAGTAGATCTGCTCGGCGGCCAACGCGGCACCTTGCGGGGTCTTGGCGAATCCCGAGGGCACGCCGTTCTCGATGCGCGCCGGCCCATCGGTCGTCGAGAAGGGAATGATGGGGCCGCCGTACACCTGTTGCCAGCCGCCCGGCTGGTTCGTCCCGCCCGGCGCGCCGGTCCGCCACTCCGGATCCGTCGGCGTACGCTGCCCACCTGACTGCGAAAGCGCCTGCCCTGCGGGATCTTTCGAGACATCGAAACGATGACCGAAGGAGTCCTTGCCGGAACTTACGAATGACGACTCGGCAGCCGGGCTGTCAGCCCGATTCTCCGAGGCCGTCGTCGTCTGCGAAACCCGGTCCTGCGGCGCGTCGTCCTGAACAGCGACCACAGTGACGACTGCGGCCACCGCCACCGCGAGTACCGCACCCGCGCCGAGCACAGCCAGTGGCATGTGCTCGGAAGACCTTCTACGGTTCACCACCTCGTCCACCCCTGCAAGGACTCGATGTACTCGGTCTGCGCGTTGTTGGTGGTCGCTGGCTTCAGTCGCCAGTCGCCCGCGTCCCACACCATGACCAGGCGCGTCGCTACCCACAACTGTTTGCCGTCCACCACCGGTCCCCTGGTGGCCAGCCGGATGATGGCCAGATCGTCGGCGTAGTCGTCCACTTTGAACGCGTCGGAGGCCACGAAATAGCGCGTCACCTTCTCCGGCTGCTGCTGTGGCAGGCGGTCGTCGGCCAGCGCCTTGTCGTAGGCGGCGATCTGCTGGGCGGACACCCGGACCTGTCGCACGTATAGGTCGCGATCAGCGGGCCGGGCGTTGAGCCGGTAGGTGATCTGCGCCGCGGCCAGCACCGCGCCCTGCGGGGTGTGCGAGTAGCCGACGGCCAGGTCGTCCTCGATCCGCGTCGGCCCGTCCGAGGTGGAGAACGGGACGGAGGCGCCGTACACCCGCTGCCAGCCGTGCGGTTCGGTGGTGCCTTCCGGTGCCGCGGTCAGCCAGTCCGGGTCGGTGGGCTTGCGCTGGCGCGAGGGATCCTGCGAAAGCGGCTGCCCGGCAGCGTTGTTCGGAATGTCGACGCGCCTGCCCAGGATATCCGTCTCGGGGCTCGCGAAACCGGTGCCGCCGGAGCCTCCGGTGACGGCGGGCGCGCCCCCGACCGGCTCCTCGTCGCGGCTGACGAAGACGAAGATGCCGGCGACCACGATGAGCGCCAGCACGGCGGCGGAGGCCACGATTCCGAATGAGACACGGTCGCGCGCGTACGACTCCCTGTCGCTCACGTCGGTGCCTCCAGTTTCACGATGTCGGTAGGTAATGCGTCGATCGAATCGAGGGGTCGCGCGGTCGAATCCGGGTCGGGCAGCCGTAATCTCCAGTCTTCGCCGAACCACTCGACGGCCGTGTGGTGCACCGCTTTCGACCGGTCGGAGTACTCGGTGTACACGTCAACGGTGGAACGCGACTCGGAGTACCCGGTGATCCGATAGCCCAGCAAACGCGGCGCGAACTCCGGGGTCGCCGGGCCGGTGATCGACAACTGCACCCGGTTGATCGCCCACTCGTCCTTGGCGGCACCCGGAACGAGTTCTCCCGCAGCCACTTTCGCCCACTGCGTATCGGCGGCCACCGCCAGCCGCACCGAGTGGGTCAGCGCGGCGACGGCCGCACCGCGCGGCGAGTGTTCGAAACCGGTCGCCGCGCCGTCGGCCGTGGATCGTGGCCCCTGGTCGGTCTGCGGCAGCTGCACACCTTGGAACGGCTGCCACCGCACGTTGGTGGGCGCGGCCGACAGATCCGGCCCCGCCGCGTCCGCACCACCGCCGCAGCCGACCGCCGCGACCAGCAGCGCGGCGCCGACCACTCCGGCCGCGGGGCGGCGGATGTCGCGCCGCGACACCGTGGCGCCCGCCGGTCGCAGTACTGTCGAAGTCATTCCCGCGTCGTCCCCGTCCCGCTCCGGCGGCTCACGCGGGCAGGAACGCCAGGGCGATCCCCGACGCCGTGCTCGCCACCACAGCACCCAGCAGGCTCATCAGCACGCCGTGCGAGGCATCGTTCATGGCCAGATCGCTGCGGAAGACCAGCCACAGCTTTCCCGCGGACACGATCATCCAGGCCAGGCACACCAGCAGGACGAACCACAGCAGCCAGTTCAGCAGCTGCATCAGCGGTGCCAGGACGTCGGCGGGCATCTGCTTGTAGGCGAGCAGCTCCACTGCGGACATGCGTACGGTACCCATCGTCGGCCTCAGGTGCCGATGACGGCGTTCATGATGGTGCCCGCGCTGGTGGCGACCACGCCGCCGATCATCGCGCCCGCCACCATCTTCGGCGACTCCAGGCCACCCCCGGTCCACCTCTCCCAGGCGAACTTGCCGCCCGCGTAGACGATGCCGCAGATGCCCGACAACAGGACGAACCAGGTGAGATAGCGCACCAGCTGCAGGATCTTCTCCGAGCCCGGCGGCGCCTCCGGCGTCGGATTACCGACTTGTGCGAGGACGGTGCCGTACGTGTCCTGCACGGCGAGGAGGAGCGTGCTCATCGGGTGCCTTTCTCGAATGGTGGGTGGTTGTCGCCGATTCGATGCGGACGTTCACTCATCGGACGGCTTACGGAGATCCGGTGACCGGCGGTCGTAGCTGGCCTCCTCCAGTGCCGTCCGCGCGGCCGCCACGATGTCGGCGCCGAGCTCCCGGACATCGAGCGGAACTTCCTCCAGCAGATCGAGCTTGCGTTTCCTGGACGGCAGCGGGTCACCGGGCGACCACACCGGCAGCTGCTCGGGTTCCACCAGCGTCCATTCCTCGTACCACGGCACCTGCCACACCTGTCCGGCCAAGGAGCCGACCACGTCGCGATAGCGCCGGATCTCGGGAGCCATCCGGCCGGGCCGCGCGGCGACCGTGATCAGGCCGAGCACGTCGGAGGGACCGGCGAAACCCGAAAGATGTTGACGCAGTAGGTCATGCGCGCGGGACAGACCGGCGATGGTCTCTCGTGCGACGAGCACGACGAACGGACTTTCGCGGTCGAAGACGCCGGGCCAGCGGCGGCCCGAATCCGCCGCGGGCGCAAGCACATGCGCGAGGGTACTGGCTCCGGCTCCGCCGTGCACACCCAGCAGCCAGACCAGCGGCGCCCGTCCGACACCCGGCACGGGACGATCCCAGACGGCGGCACGGCGGGACTCCGGCGGGGCGATCACACCGGCGGGCGCTGGGTCGGGCTGACGCGGAAAAATCATGGCGGCGGTCATGATGCCACCCCGGCGAGCAGGCGCCCATATGCCCGGCGCGTCTCGGCGGCCAACGAGGTGTGCCGCACGAGTTCACCACGGGCCAGGTGCGGATCGTAGGGAATCTCCCTGATGTCGCGGACCCAGCCGGACAGATGCTCACGCAAATGATCCGCTACCCGGGAGTCGTCGCCCGGGTACTGGTGCGAGACCACGATGGTGGTGTCGCCGACGATGCCGCCTCCGTGCCCCTCTCCGGCGTCGCCGAACTGGTCGTCCAGCCATTCCAGGGCGACCCGGAGTCGGTTGGCCGCGTCGGTGCGGGCCGGAATGGCAAGCACCAGCGCGACATCGGCGTCATCGAGCAGGGGCAGCAGTTGCCGGGCGGCAATCGGGTGTCCCCCGTCGTAGACGCCGGTGTATCCGGCCTCGCGCACCGCGCGGGCGACCGTGAGATAGGTCGCACGCCTGCGCAGCGGCGCGGCGTCGCGCCAGAGCAAGCCGATGCCCGAAGTCGCCCGCGACAGGCACTCCTTCAGGGGCGCGGGTTCGTCGTCACCGCGGCCGTACAGCCACGACTGCAAGCTGATCGGGTGCAAGTGCTCGTCCGCGCCGCGCAGCGCGAGATCGCTGCCTGCCGAGGTGGCGTCCACCGCGACCGTCGGCGTGCCGCCCGAACCGAGTTCACCCGCCAAACCCAACGCCGTCGTGGTGGTGCCCGCACCACCGCACCCGCCGACCACCAGGATCGGCCGCTGCACCGGATGATCGGCTTCCGAGCCATCGCCCTTGCCGCGCCGCAACCGCACCACCGGAGCCTTGGAACGCACCGGCCGGCTCGACGCCGCGCCCTCCCCGGGCGCCTCGTCGAGCCAGCGGCTCCAGTCCTCTCCCATCGCCTCTGCTCTCCTTTATCCGGCCGTGATACCCGTGATCAGGGTGCGGCCGTCGATCACCGCGGTGGTGACCGTCTGCCTGCTGTAGGTGGCGGGCGCGCCGCCGGGCCGGTATTCGGTCACCTCCACCGAATACCGGTTGTCGCCGACCGTCACGATCCGCACGCAATGCGTCGTGCCCGCCGGGACGGAGTCGATGCCCCGCTGGATGACCGGCGCGGGCTGGACGTCGGCATCCGGTGCGACGGCCGCGCGGGCTCGTTCCCCGGAGCGCTCGACGTAATACGCGTACTGGAACGACAGCACCGCGTCCGGTCCGGAGCCGGTGCCGCCCGCCTCCGCGCTGCGCACGATCGCGTCGCTGCGCTCCGTCGGGCAGGCGCCGGCCGCGCGGGGGTTGCCGACCGCCTGGGCTCCGCCGACGGTGAGCTGTACCGACGCGGAGGTCTGCGAGTGCATCGGCTGCGCGGCGCGGTCGGCGGCCGAACGCAGCAGGAGCAGCACACCCACGGCGGCGACGACGATGACCAGCACCGCCACGATCACGAGGATCAGCAGCCGGGCCCGGCGAACAGCCGGGTGGGCGCGAGCGGCCTGCCGCAGCGCGCGCGACTCCGCCGGGCGTGGGGGCTCGACCGGGTCCTGCTCGTCGCCGCCGGCCCAAGGAAAAGGCACGGGGTCGGCATGCGACGGCGCGACATAGTCGTCGTCGGGGCCGGGCGCGTGACCGGTCACCACCCAATCCGACCACCCGCCGGTGAACTCGCTGCGCTGCGCGGGCAGATCCGACGGAACCTCTTCAGGCCTGCGCTGCCACGGCTCGTCGTCGTCGCGGAGGTGGTCCGGGTAGCGCGAAGGCCGGTCGTCGTCCGCGGGGATGATGGTGTTCGCCGCATCCGGCTCGTTTTTCTCCGGCGCGCCGTTGTCCGGCTCCAGAGCGCCGTACCAGCGGGAAAGCTGTTTGTACGACTTCAACATTCCCCCATTCCCGCAGAGCAGGGCACGCAGTATCGCATCGTCGGACCCTCTCGGCGATCAGTTCGTGGAGAACGGGTAGGCGTTGGGTGTGCCGGTTCGGTCGGTGGGCGGAATCGATGTCACGCCGCTGGATGAGGCGCCATCGGCTCCTGTCCCGAACGGAAATTGTCCCGTACCGGACGAACTCGGCGTGGGAGACGCGCCGGAGCCGTCCCCGAAGAATCCGGTCGACTGTTTCTCCAGCACCGGCCGGGGCTCGGCCTTGCCGCCGAGAGCATCGGCGATGTCGCGAGCGATCGCCGCGAGCCAGTCGGCGACGAATCGGGTGGGGGCGGCACCGTTCGCCGCGACGGCGGTGCTGTTGTAGCCGGTGTGGCGCTGCACGGTGTCCCAGTAGCGCACCCAGGTGGCCGTGTTCAGCAGTTCGCTGTTGTCGGTGATGTTCTGCACCACCGCGTCGAAGGCCTGGGTGACCAGCCGGACGCCGGTGGTCGGCGGAATCAGCTGGGTGACCGCGCCGACCAGCCTGGCGCCGAGCGACAGCAACGCGGCGGGCGGATTCGCCAGGCCCGCGGTGGCCAGCTCGGCGATGTTCGCCGGATTGATCACCGCTCGGACCACCGCGATCACGGAATTCAAGCCGATCATGCCGACCTTCAGCAGCGCCTGCAGCGCGCCGGGCAGATTCAGCGGCGTGCGCGGATCCGAGGCGTCGGCGAGGCGCTGCGAGATCGACTTCTCCGGCGAGATCGACAGGGTGGCCAGCGAATTGCCTTCGACGTCCCGGTTGACCACTTGGGTCGCGGTCTTGATCGAGGTGAACGCCAGCGCTTGCGCGATCGACACCAGCGAGGCGATCGGATCGCCGCCGCTGAGCTTGGACTGGCCGACCACGTTGGCGACCGCCTTCAGGATCGGCGCGCCGTCGGGGGCATCGCAGGCGAGATCACCCGCCGCGCAGAAACTCGCCACCCGGCCGGTGAGCGCGCCGAAGTTCGCGGCCTTGTCCCGCTCCGGGCCGATGCCGCCGCCGATCGCCGGTGTCTGCGGCAGGGCGGCAAGAGATTCCAGCCGGTCACCCGCGGTACCCGGCGCGGGGTCCGGCGTCGCTTTCCCGGGGGCGCCCGGAAACAGCGGCGCGCCGGGATTGCGGGTCGGATCGCCGAACAACGCGACGGCGGCGACCTTCTCGGCGGGCAGCACGCCGCGGCCATGGCCGATCTCCTGGGCGAACATCGAGGCGACGTGCGCACCCTGCGAATAACCGACCACCGCGATCCGGCTGTTCGGGCAGGCGTCGGCGACGGTTTCGGCCATGCCGCGCAAACGGGCCAGGCCGCCGGCCACCGATTCCGAGTAGGGCGCCGCACCACCGGCGGTCGCACCGCCGAAACCGGATTCGTATGGCACGTAGGCCCGATTGACCAGCCCGGCGTCGGGCGCTTTCGCCATCATCGGCCGGAAGACCGTGGAAAGCATGCCGGTGTCGGTGGTGGGCGCCGCGTCCGGCGAGGATTCACCGGTCCCCTGAATCCCCAAGGCGTACAACGCGGGACAGGTCGTGAGGCGAATGTTCGTGGACGGACCGGGATCCGACGGCTCCGCCGCGGCGACACCGGCGGTCGCCACAACCACGGCGAGTGCTACCAGCATCCCCGAGAGTCTTGCCGTGTATCCAGTCATAGCGATCCGCAATCAAGTCGTCAGCCGCAGGTACTCAACGCCATGAAACGCAATAGACCGTAACAGATTCCGGCTATTACTGCCGCATCGACGGAAAACTTCCACGACACACCGACATGAACGCGACACACCGCGGCGCGTTCCTGGAAGTGGTCCGACAAGTTTCCGGCAGGCCGCCTGAATTGACAACCCCGAAGCGGAAGTCGGGGCACGCCAAACTCCCTGCGGCAATAGCTAATTGACAGCTACTACAGGAGGGTCGCTCACGCCGCGGAGGTGACGCGGTAGACGTCGTAGACGCCTTCCACGTTGCGTACCACGTTCAGCAAGTGCCCCAAGTGTTTTGGATCGCCCATCTCGAAGGTGAACTTGCTGATCGCCACCCGGTCGCCGTGCGTGGCCACCGAGGCGGACAGGATGTTGACCTTCTCGTCGGCCAGCACCTTGGTCACGTCGGACAGCAGCCGCGTGCGATCCAGCGCCTCGATCTGGATCGCGACCAGGAACACCGAGGACGGCGACGGCGCCCAGGACACTTCGATGATCCGCTCGGCCTGCTCACGCAACGAACCGGCGTTCGTGCAGTCGGTGCGGTGCACGCTCACCGCGCCGCCACGGGTCACGAAACCCATGATCTCGTCACCGGGCACCGGGGTGCAGCACTTCGCCAGCTTGGCGACCGTTCCCGGAGCGCCGGGGATCAGCACGCCCGCGTCGCCGGTGACCCGCTGCCTGCTCGGCGTCGTCGACGGGGTGGAGCGCTCGGCCAGCTCGTTCTCCACGTCGCCGATGCCACCGAGCTGCGCCATCAACCGCTGCACCACGTGGTGCGCGGAGACCTGGTGCTCGCCGACGGCGGTGTAGAGCGTGGAGATGTCGGTGTAGTGCAGTTCGTGGGCGACCGCGGTCATCGCGTCGACGCTCATCAACCGCTGCAGCGGCAGCCCGACGCGGCGGACTTCCTTGGAGATCTGCTCCTTGCCGCTCTCCAGCGCCTCCTCGCGCCGCTCCTTGGCGAACCATTGGCGAATCTTCGCCTTGGCGCGCGGGGACACCACGAAGTTCTGCCAGTCGCGGCTGGGACCCGCATTCTGCGCCTTGGAGGTGAACACCTCGACGACCTCGCCGTTCTCCAGCTGTCGTTCCAGCGCGACCAGGCGCCCGTTCACCCGGGCGCCGATGCAGCGGTGGCCCACCTCCGTGTGCACGGCGTAGGCGAAATCCACCGGGGTCGACTTCTGCGGGAGCGTGATCACGTCGCCCTTCGGCGTGAACACGAAGATCTCCGGCGATTTCAGGTCGAAACGCAGCGACTCCAGGAATTCGGCCGGGTCGGCGGCCTCCCGTTGCCAGTCCAGCAGCTGGCGCATCCACGCCATGTCGTCGACCTCGGCGGTGTCGTTGGAGTGTTTGCCGCGCGTCTCCTTGTAGCGCCAGTGCGCGGCGATACCGAACTCCGCGGTGCGGTGCATGTCCTGGGTGCGGATCTGCACCTCCAGGGGTTTGCCGTCCGGCCCGACCACGGTGGTGTGCAGCGACTGGTAGACGCCGTATCGCGGCTGGGCGATGTAGTCCTTGAACCGGCCCGCCATGGGTTGCCACAGCGAGTGCACCACGCCGACGGCCGCGTAGCAGTCGCGCACCTCGTCGCACAGGATGCGGATGCCGACCAGGTCGTGGATGTCGTCGAAGTCCTTCCCCTTGACGATCATCTTCTGGTAGATCGACCAGTAATGCTTCGGGCGGCCCTCGACGATCGCGTTGATCCGGGAGGCGGCCAGCGTGTTGACGATCTCGGCCCGCACCTTCGCCAGGTAGGTGTCGCGCGAGGGCGCGCGATCGGCGACCAGCCGGACGATCTCGTCGTATTTCTTCGGGTGCAGGATCGCGAAGGCGAGGTCCTCCAACTCCCACTTCACGGTGGCCATACCGAGGCGGTGGGCGAGCGGAGCGATGACCTCCAGCGTCTCCTTGGCCTTCTTGGCCTGCTTCTCCGGCGGCAGGAACCGCATGGTCCGCATGTTGTGCAACCGGTCGGCCACCTTGATCACCAGCACACGCGGGTCGCGGGCCATCGCGATGATCATCTTGCGGATGGTCTCCGCCTCGGCGGCGGCGCCCAGATTGACCTTGTCCAGCTTGGTGACGCCGTCGACGAGGTGGGCGACCTCGGAGCCGAAGTCCTGGGTGAGCTGCTCGAGGCTGTAGCCGGTGTCCTCCACCGTGTCATGTAGCAACGCGGCCACCAGCGTGGTGGTGTCCATGCCGAGCTCGGCGAGAATGTTGGCCACGGCGAGCGGGTGGGTGATGTAGGGGTCACCCGACTTGCGGAACTGATGCTTGTGCCGCTCGTCGGCCACGTCGAACGCGCGCTGCAGCAGCGTCAGGTTCGCTTTCGGGTACAGCTCGCGATGCACGGTGGCCAGCGGCTCGAGCACCGGCTTGACCGCCGCGATGCCGCGCTGCCCGGTCATGCGCCTGGCCAGGCGCGCACGCACCCGGCGGGAGGCCGAGGACGGCACAGCGGAGGAAGCGCCCGGCTGACGCGGAGGCGTCGCGTTCGCCGGCGCCTGCGGCTTCGCGGCCTGCGCGGCGTCGGTGGCGCCCGCACCGTTCGGCCGCGGGCCCGACGTCGATTGCTCGACCTTCGCCTCGCCCAGATGCTGAGTCATGCCACCACCTCTCCGCGCCTCGATCGGACCACCCTATCCGACCGGTGCAACCTCCCGGACCACCAACTTTAGTCCGGGCGGAGCACCCACGTCCGCTCCGCTGACGAAGGTTGCGCCCCGGGGGTGTCGGGACGCAGAAGGGAGACGGTCCGGCCGCCGGGTGCGACCGGCACGAGTCGGACGACCGCGATCTCCCCGGCTCGATGGCCGCACCGTGACCGGACGCCTTCCGATACTCCAGGAAACGCCCGATGAGCAGCGCTTTCACTTCATGGCGTGCGTCGTTACGACGGCTCCGGGAAGCAGAGCTGTCCCCGCCGGCGAGCGAGCGCGAACGCCGGATCGGCGAACGAACGCCGGTCACCGAATCGCGGCAGGCTGGGATCCGGACAACGGAGTACGGGCGGGTCCGGGCTCGGCGCGCAGGGAACGACCGTCGAGATCGGCGGCGGGAGCGACGTCGAGGAGGTCGAGCACCGTGGGGGTGATGTCGACCAGGGTCGCTCGCGTAGTGGTGGCGCCGGGCCGGAAGTCGGGGCCGCGAGCGATGACGAAGTTGGTCGTCTCGTCCAGGGACTGGCCGCCGTGCCCGCCCTTCGGTTTGTGGCCGTGGTCGGCGGTGACCAGCACGGTCCACCGTTCGGCCGGATGGGCGGCGGCACGAGTGTCCACGGCGGTGACGATGCGGCCGACCAGGACGTCGATCCGCGTCACGGCGTCGAGGTAGGCGCGCGATGCGCCACCGGCATCGTGACCGGCGCGGTCCACCTGGTCCAGATGGGTGAACAGCAGGTCGGGCGCGAACTTGCCGATCGCGGCGGCCACGGCGTCCGCGGTGGCGGCGTCGGTGCGGGACTCGTCCGGATCCTCCGGCACGGTCGCGGTGGAGACGACGACGTCGGCGCGCGGACTACCGCTGCCGGTCATGGTGGCGATCTGGTCCCAGGTGGCGATGGACTGCGTCTTCAGCACCGGCCGAGCTCGTTCGAGCTGGGTGAAGACCGTCGGGTGTCGCGTGAACGGCTCGGCGGAGAACTGGTTGTTCGTGATGCCGTGCTTGCGATCCCACACGCCGGTCAGCACCGTGGCCCAGGACGGACCCGAGATGGTGATGTGCGGGGCGATCGACGAACGGCTCAGCAACCCCTCGCCGCTCAACCGCAGCAGATTCGGCGCCTTCGCCTCCTCGATCTTGCCGTACATCAGCCCGTCCAAGCCGATCACGACTACTTTGGCCGTCGGCGCCTCCCCCCGCGCGACGCCGGCTGCGGCGGACAGCGGAAGTGACGCGGCCGCCACTGCGGCAACGACTTTCGACAGCAGTGGCGCTCGGCTCATACCGCGACCATGCGGGACCTTCCAGCACGCGCGATAGCCCGCCGCGGCAATGTTCATGGACGTTTCATCGGCGGCCACAGTGCCCGTAGCCTCACTGAACAGTCCTCGAACGCGGAATAGCGGCAAGCTATATCCCGGCTTCACGTCCGGTCGCGGTCAGATGAACACGAAGTTTCCGGCCCCCGACCGCGATGGGCGGCTCAGCGCCGTGTCTTGACACCCCTTCGCCGATATGGCCGACTGACGGTCGTGACCGCAGCGCGCACCGGCGGGTGCATTCGTGTCGCGGCCGTCGCCGACCTGCACATGCGCGCGGCGGTGGCCGGACGCTTCCGCCCCGATTTCCGTCGCCTGTCCGCGGACGCCGAGATCCTCCTGCTGGCAGGCGATCTCACCGATGGGGGCACGCGAGCGGAAACGGATCTGCTGTGCGCCGAACTCGACGGCCTTCCCGTACCGGTGGTCGCCGTGCTCGGCAATCACGATCACGATCAGCGATCGGGCTACCTGATCGCGGCACGGCTCACCGCGCTGGGCGTCCACGTGCTGGACGGCACCGCGATCACGTTCGGGATCGAAGGTATCCGGCTGGGCATCGCCGGCGTCATGGGCGGCAGCGGCGGCTTTCCCGGCCATCCCGGCACCCCGGAGGAGGGGTCCGCCGAACACCGCGCCCGCATGCGCCGCGGCCCGCTCGACGCCCTTCGCCTGCGCCAGGCGCTCGACTCGATCGACTGCGAAACCCGCATCGCCCTTATGCATTTCGCTCCCGTCATCGACACATTGGCCGGTGAACCGGCCAAGATCTATCCCGGACTCGGCTGTCATGATCTGGCCGAGTCGGTCGACGCGGGCGGGGCGGCGCTCGCCGTGCACGGACATGCCCATGGTGGAACAGAATTCGGGCGCACCCCGGGCGGTGTGCCGGTACGCAATGTCTCCTTTCCCGTACTCGGGCGCAGCTACGCCGTATACGAGATCGTCCCCGGCTCGGATCGTCCGGAGGACCGCGACCGCATACCGTCCCGGCCATGACTCGCCCGGCCTCGTCGCCTATGGCGTTGTCTTTGTCGCGGGGTCGCCGGCCCCGGGCGTGCGCGACACCCACCCGCGATGGGGGTTCGATGCCCGAACGCGACGGGGACCAGTCCTCGCGTCGTTCACTCCGGCGTGCCGAAAGCCCAGACCGCCGCAGGCCTGCCGGTCGCTTTGACGCGACGTCGTTCGGTGGTGCGCGTCAGGCCCGGGATGGCCGCCAGCGTGCGGTTCAAGTTCGCGGCGTCGGGCCGGGCTCCGGACAGCGCTGCGGCGGCCTCCACGGCCCTTGTCGCGGGAAATTCCGCGCCGAGCAGCGCTCTGGTGAACGGAAGGTCCTTCCACAGCAACCGCGTCAGGACATCGCGGGCCACCGCGACGATGCGATTGTGGTCGAACGCCAGCTCCGGCACCTCGTCGAAGCCGGTCCACCGCGCCGGTCCTTCGTGCGGCCCCACCACCGCCCACATCGCGATCGAGAGCGTCGGACCGCGCGGGTCACGGTTCGGTTCGTCGAAGGTCACCAACTGCCCCACCGAACCGATCGCGGCCTCCGGGACGCCCAGTTTGGTGTGCACCGCCCGCCGCGCCGCGACGGCCAACCGCTCCCCCCGGCCGAGCAGTATGCCGGGCAAGGCCAGCTGCCCCGCGAACGGTTCCATCGCCCGGGGCGCGATCCCGAGCCGGACCACGCCGTCCTCGTCCCAGAACCGCAACGCCACGACGTCCACCGACACAACGGACTGCTCCACGACCATCCATCCTGCCCGACCGGCCGCACGCCCGTCCGGCGGTGTGCCACCAGGAAGGCACTTGCGCGGAGCATTCACGCCGCAGCGGCATACGCCGCGCGAGCGCGGTGGCGGCGGCCGGGACCGTGGGCGGTGAGGACGACCGGCACGCCGAGTGTCCTCGTCAGCCACGGCACCGGATCGTCCGGTATTTCGGTGAGGACGGGCTCGGCGCGCGTCAGCAACCGGGTCAGCTCCCGCTGGTGATCCAGGTCCCGCCTGCGTCCAGGGGGCACCGTGTCTCGAACGACACCGTCCACGATGTACTTCGTTGCGGCATATCGCCTTCCGGGCAGGTCGAGGTGATTGACCGCGAGGCCGTCGACGCCGCCCGACACTTCGACGGCGTAACGCAGCAGCACGGTGTCCAAATGGCCGAGACGGAATTCGCCCTGATACCGCCCCGCCGCGTTGTGCGGCTCGGGAAAGTCCAAGCCGGAATCCTCGGTGGGAAACGGGCCCGCGCCGTGGCGGGTCTGATAGGTGCGGGTGACGCCGAGCACGTAACCCGACTCGCCGAGCTCGGCCAGCATCGCACGCGCATTGCGCGGTTCGACGGTCGACCAAGTGGTGTGCGGATGGAACCCGCGCCACTCGTCGAGCAGGACGCCTTGCGCCCCTTCGAACACCAGCGTGCCCCGCCGCGCGAACCGAGCCAGTTCCCCGTCACCGACGATCGGTACCGCCGCGGCGAACTCCCGGTACATCTCCACCAGGTCGTCGATCGGTTCGTACCGATGTCCACTCGGCGCGATGAGCGATCCGTAGTATTCCGCCAGCGCACGCAGCTTGCGCCGCAGCACCAGGGGACGCAGGCAATCCGCCACGGTGGGAGCCGGGTGGGCGAGCGCGTAGCCGGCGGTCTCGCCGATCCCCCTGCCGCACGAACCGTGCCGCGCGGAACCCCGCGCATCCTCGCGAGCACGGTTGGCGGCGATATGGATCGGCGTGGTGAGCAACGCTCGACCGTCGACCCGTATCGAGGACAGCGGATCGCGCACGCCCAGCGCGGCCAGCCCGCGCGCCTCGGCGGCCAGCGCGATCGGCTCGACCAGCATGTGCCGCGACAGCAGCGTCGGCACGCCTGCGAACGTTCCCGATCCGAACTGCGCGAAGGTGTGGTGCCGTCCGTCGGCGACCACGTTGTGCGCAGCCTGCGCTCCACCGTTGAACCTGACCACGGCTGCGACATCGAAGCCCTGCTCGGGCGCGCACAGCCAGTCGACCGTCGCACCCTTACCCGCGTCCCCGAATCCGAGATCCACGACGATGATGTGCGACCGGGACATCACGCGCCCGTACGGTTCAGCCGCGGCCACGCGGCAAGGCCCGCCGTCGCACACCGTCGGCTCCGAGCGCCTTGCCGACCGACGCGGCCTCGGCCGTGGACCCGACATCCCGCAAGTCCGCCAGCCCGCCGGCCAGGTCGACGCGCCCCTCCCCCAATCCGATGGTCAGCGCGATGAGTTCGCATACCGCCGCGGGGTCGTCCAGGCGCAGGAAGTTCTGGCCGAGCAACCCGCGCCAGTGCTCGGCGATCTCCGGATCGTGGAAGTAGCTCGACTGGTCGGGCAGGATGTAGTGCACGTGCCAGCGCTCGGCCAACTCGCGGTAGATGGAGTCCACCGCGATGTCCTGGCGCACACTGTCGCCGATGATCGCGCGGATGTGGCGGGAGGCCAATCGCGGCTTGTTCAGTTCGTCGCCGATCAGGAACAGATAGCCCTTCTTGCGTCGCTTCTCCCAGGCGTCGGTCGCGATATGCGTCGCCAGGAAATAGGCGGCCAATTCATAGCTCTCGGACTTCTGCCCACCGCCCCCGCCTTCCAGGAAGACGGCGCGCAATTGCTCGTCCATCCGATTGTCGGATTCGAACTGACCGATCTGCAGTGGCACGCGGTCGGTGTCCGCGTCGCCGATCGCGCCGAACAGAATCTGTGGATCCTCCGCATAGCCCTTGCGGCGCAACAGACCGTGCAGGGTGCCCAGCTTGTCCTGCATGATGCGCGGAACCCGGCCCATCGATCCGGTCACGTCGAACAGCACCGCGATGGGCAGCGAGTTGCCGTGCTCGGCCGAGTCCCGGCACTCACGGGCCGCGACGCCGAGCGGATCCAGGATCGGATGCACTCGCCAGTTCGCGTGCGGCTCGGCCCGCATGTCGGCGGTGTAGCCGAAATCATCGATCCCCCGAGCGGCGCGGAAGGTCTTGGCCGCGCGGTAGGCGGAGTCGTCCCAATGTCCGTATCCCATCTGATCACGTCCTCTCTAGTTTTAGTCTAGTTAACCAAAACTAGCGCGGTCAAGGATCCCGCAGCCGGCGTCCGATCCCGCTCCAGACCGGTTCACACCGCACCATCGAGCCCGAGGGCGACGACAGCCGCCGGAGCGAGACCCGATCAGCCCGTGGCGTCCCCGGCTTCGAGCAGGTCACCGATCAGCATCGTTCCCGGCCCTTGCCGCCCGCCAGGGCCGGAAAGCCACCGAACATTTCCCGCGGTGAGCGGCTCGCCGCACTCCCGGCACACCACCACACCGGACGTCGGCCGCCCGCATTCACGATGGACCACGACGGCGGGCGGACCTTCCGCACCCGCGAGCCACTTGTCACCCCACGTGATCAACATGGTCAGCACCGGATACAGATCACGGCCACGTTCGGTCAGCAGATACTCGTAACGGACCGGATTCGATTGATATGGACGCTTTTCCACGATGCCGTGCTCGTGCAGTGCGTCCAGGCGCGCGGCGAGCACATTGGAAGCGATGCCGAGATCGCGACGCAGATCTTCGAACCGGGTCAGCCCGACGAACAGGTCGCGCAGGATCAGCGGTGTCCAACGCTCGCCGATCGCCTCGACCGTGCGCGCGATCGAACAGACGATGTCGGAGAAAGCAGCCTTGGGCATCCGCCCAGTCTAGTCCATTGCTTTTTGCAAGTGACTTGAACTAGGTTCGGACCCATCGACGAGAGAAGGGGCCGAACACCATGTCCGACGCAATCGCCGAATTCCGCAGAGCGACCGAAAGCGGCGACATCGACGCGCTGACCCGCGTCCTCGCACCCGATGCGGAATTGATCTCGCCGCTGTCCGGCCGACTGGTCTTCCGCGGCCGCGACGACCTGCGTGTGCTGCTCGCGGCGGCCTACGGAAGCCTCACCGGTCTGCGGTGGACGGAGGAAATCGGCGACGGCGCGCGGCGCGTCCTCCTGGCCGGCGCCACGATCGGACCATTCCGGCTGACCGAAGCGCTGGTGATCGGGCTCGACGAGCAAGGCCGCATCCGCACATTGCAGCCACACCTGCGTCCCTGGCTGACGCTCACCTATTTCGCGGTACGACTGGCACCCCGCCTGTTCGCACATCCCGGCCTCCTCCGGCGAGCGGCCCGGGCGTGAATTCGCGCCCCTCGCGGACCGCGGAGAACCGGGCACGACGATCCCGTGCCCGGTTCCCATAGCCGCACAGGCCGAACTGGCCGCCGGCTCACCGCGGACGGTTCGGCGTACGGCCGCCTACGTCTCCGCCAAACCGTCCGCGGTGAGCTCCAGGCGCCGGGTCACCCCGATGTCGTCGAGGAAGCGCGAATCGTGGCTCACCACGATCAGCGCGCCCTCGAAGCTCGCCAGCGCCTGCGTGAGGTGCTCGAGACTGGGCAGGTCGAGATTGTTGGTCGGTTCGTCCAGCAGCAGCAACCGCGGCGCCGGATCCGCCAGCAACAGCATCGCCAACGCCGCCCGCAATCGCTCACCGCCCGACAACGCCGCGGCCGCGACATCGGCGTCCGTGCCGCGGAACAGGAACCGAGCCAATTGCGCCCGGATCCGCTCCGCTGACGCGTGCGGCGCCGTGGAGGCGACGTTCTCGAACACCGATCGCTGCTCGTCGAACACGTCCAGCCGCTGCGGCAGCATCCGCCACGGCACCTTCGGCCCTTCCTGCGTGATACGCCGCAGCAACGTCGTCTTGCCGACGCCGTTGCGTCCGGTCAGCGCGATCCGCTCCGGACCCGACACCCGCAACGTCACCGTCGGCCCGCACGCCAGCTCGACCTCGTCCAGTTCGATGACGTCTTGACCGGGATACAGCCGGGTGTCGGGCAACTCCACCCGGATCTCCCGGTCGTCGCGCAACAATCCCTTGGCCTGCTCGAGCTGATCCTTGGCGGTGTCGAGCTTCTCGATGTGGTTGTTGCGCAACTTGCCCGCGGATACCTGCGCCTGCCGTTTGCGTTCGCCCATGACGATCTTCGGCTCGCGCTTCTGGTCCCACATCTTCTGCCCGTACCGCTGTCGGCGGTCCAGTTTGATGCGCGCCTCGACCAGTTCGCGGGCCTGCTTGCGAACATCGCTGCGCGCATCCCGGATCGCGGCACGGGCGGCTTCCTGCTCGGCCGCGACGATCCGCTCGTACTCGCTGAAATTCCCGCCGAACAGCCGGAGTTCGCCGTGGCGCAGCTCGGCGATGGACGCCATCCGCTCCAGCAGCTCCCGATCGTGGCTGACCGTGAGCACCGTGCCGGAGAATTGGCCGATCACCTCGTAGAGCCGTGCGCGCGCCAGCCGATCCAGGTTGTTCGTCGGTTCGTCCAGCAGCAGCACGTCCGGCTCGGCGAGCAACTCGGCGACCAGTCCGAGCAGCACCGTCTCGCCGCCGGAGAGGGTATCGAGCGTCCGGTCCAGCTGGTGCACCGAATCGGCGACGTAGTGCAGGCCGAGGCGCGCCAGCAATGCCACCGCGCGTTCCTCGACGTCCCAGTGGTGACCGACCAAGTCGAAGTCGGTGTCATCACCTACACCGGACTCGATGCGATGCAATGCTTTTCGCACTTCCGCGATGCCGAGCACCGCATCGACTCGCTGCCCGGCGCTCAGCCCGAGATCCTGGCGCAAGTACCCGAGATGACCGGTGACCGTGACCGAACCGCGAGCGGGCTTCAGCTCCCCCGCGATCAACCGCAGCAGTGTGGACTTACCCGCGCCGTTTCCGCCGACGAGGCCGATGTGACCGGGGCCGAGGACAGCGTCGAGCCCCTCGAACACCGGAGTGCCGTCCGGCCAGCCGAAAGTGAGATCGGAAAAAGACAGATTGGTCATGCCAGCTCCCAGAGGTTGCGACGAACACGGCGCGCGATGGCGGGCCGCACGAGTGGCTACCTCAAATGAGCAACGGCAGACTCCGATCAACGGGAATAAGACCTCTATAGGTTAAACACAGCCGCGACGCCTGCGCCAGTGCGATTCGGATCACATGTCCGGGTCAGGACGACGCTCCGATGGCGGCGGCCACGGGCACGGGCAGCGGATAGGGGCGCTCCTCGGGAAGGGCGCGAGCCGCCGCATCCAGCTTCCCCGCGGCCACCATGCTCCGCAGTTGCCGCACGTCTGCGGTGACATCGCGGATTCCGGTGATCCAGCGGTCGAGATAATGCCCCACGGCGATGCCGCCCAAGCCCACTTGCAAGCAGCGGTACGACAGCGGCCGACGCGCGAGGTCGCGTTCCGGGTCCCACTGGACGCGCACCGGACTCGTCTGCAACCGCTCGGCCCAGACCTCTCGATCCGGGCACAGTTTCGGCTGGTAGTGGCTGAGACAGGCATGCGCCAGCGCCCACTCGAACCCCGAACGGGTGATCGTGATCGCCAGGACCCGCTCCTGGCCGGGCTTGCTCGCCCACACGCAGCGATACATCATCCACAGGAACGAAGGCTTGATCCAGGTCATCCGTTCCCGGCGGAACGGGGCCACGAAAGTTCCCGCCGCGAGGGCGGATTCGGCGATTTCCGGGGAATATGCCTGGTAGACGACGATCGTGTGCTCGTCGTAGACCGCTCGGATCCGGCGCGGCGGCTCGTCAGGTCGCATGCCGCGATCCTGACAGCCGCCGCGAACCGGGGCAACAGGTTTCGGCGGGACTCTCCCGCACGCCGGGCAGATCCCGGTGCGCTCAGAGTTGGACGATCGACGTCAGCGGATAGTCGCCCTGCCGGGCCCGTCCGCCGAGAAATCCTAGTTCCAGCACCACCGCGGCAGCGGCCACTTCGGCGCCCGCCTGCTTGAACAGTTCGGCGGCGGCGGCGAGGGTGCCGCCGGTGGCGAGGACGTCGTCCAGCAACAGGACACGACGGCCCGCCAGTTCGATGCCGTCCGCGGGAATCTCCAGCGCGGCGGTGCCGTATTCGAGGCTGTACTCCCGGCTGATCACCGGCGGCGGCAGCTTGCCCGCCTTGCGGACGGCGAGCACACCGGTACCGAGCGAGGCGGCGACACCGGCTCCGAGCAGGAAGCCGCGAGCGTCGACGCCGGCCACCAGATCGGCGTCGGGGGCGCAGGCGGCCAGGCAGTCGACCACCGCGCGGAAGCCCTCGGCGTCGGCGAACACCGGGGTGAGATCCGCGAAACGGACACCGGGTGAGGGAAAGTCGTCGTGCCAACGGGTCAAACGGTCGACCATCTCGGCGGCTTTGGTGGTCCGTTCGGCGGCTACGTCCTCGGATTCGATTGCCGCGTGCTTGCTCATCGACACCTCTCCATGCTCACATCGCCCAACACCGTCGATCACCGCTCGAGCACCCACCGGTCCATGTTCCAGCCGGATCCGGCCTGGGTGGGGGCGGCGATCCCGTTGCGCAGCCCCTTGCCGAAGGCGATCGTGCGCGGGGTGGCGAACAACGGGATACTCGGCAGCTCCGCCCACAGCAGGTTCTCCGCCTCGGTGAGCAGATTCAGCTGTACGGCCGAATTGTCGTCGGCCCCGAGCTGATCGGTGATCGCATCGTAACGGCCGTTGCCGAACCGTCCGAAATTGAGACCGCTACCGGTGCGCAACGCGCTGGTCGCGGCCACTCCCCCCAGCGAGCCCGCCGGACCGGGCGCCGACGCGGTGCTGCCGAGGACGGCGTCGACCTTGCCCTCGGCGAGCCGGGCGGGGGTGAAGTCGGGTGCACCGGCGTCAACCACGGTGATGCCCGCCGGTTTGCAGGCCTCGGCGATCAGGGCGACGGTCTGCGCCCGCCGATCGTCCGGACCCGCGTAGCCGATCCGCACGGTGGGGTTCGGGGCGCCGGAGGCCGCCACTGCCCTGGTCGCGTTCGCCACGTCGCCGCCGGAGTAATTCTTCGACGCGCCGATCACGGCCGGGTAGAACAGGGAATCCTGTTGCACGACATGCGCGTTCAACGGTCCCGAGCCGAGCCCGGTCTTCGGCGCGTCCGGCGCCTTGCCGAGCTTGTCGAACAGCGTCTGACGCGGCAGGCACAACGCGAACGCCCGGCGCGCCTCGATCGAGGAGAAGACGCCGCCGGTCGCCAGCACCAACTGCTCGGCGCCCCGGCCGGGCACGGTCTGCACCGAGAAGCCGCTCAGATTCAGGTCTTTCACCGAATGCGCACCGATGTCGAGCACGCCTACGGCGTTCTCGCCGACCTTCTTCTTCAGGTCGAAGGTCTTGGGCCACACCACGATCCGCCCGGTCGCCGGTTTGTTGCCCCACCATCGTTCGTTGGCCACCAGCACCAAGCCGTCCTCGCTGCCGAAGGACTCGATGCGGTAGGGCCCCGACGATGGGAAGCGCGACAGGTCCAGCCGGCCGTCGGCCGGAACGGTCCAGCCGGTGTTCCAGAATTCCGCGATCCGTCCGAGAGCGTTCGGGTCGCCGGTCTGCAACGCCGACACGACGTTGGGCACGTTCGCCGCCCGAGCCGCGACGTGCGCGGGCATCAGCTCGCCCGCCGTGAACAAGGTGCGCCACGGCAGATAACGCCGCCCGGGCCGGAACACCACCGTGGCGTCCCGTGAGCCGGGCTGGCAGTCGACTCGCTCGATGGCGTCGTAGCCGCTGGTGCTCGCGGCGTCGAACAGGGGAACCGGACCCCGGTCCCCCGGTTTGGTGTACCGCCCGCTGCGGGCGGCCCACGCCAGCACCAAGTCGTCGCAAGAGGTCGGCACACCGTCGGAGTAGACGCCGTCGGGATTGAGGCGGTACTGGATGGTCTGCGACTCGCCCGGCACCTCCTTGGCGGTGCCGTAGTCGGTGTCGGCGACCTGCTGGCCGTCGGGACCGGTATAGAAGAACCCTGTGAGCACCCGGGAGAACACCGCGGGGGATCCGGAACTCGCCCCTAGCGTGCTGCCGCCGTTATAGGTGGCGATGATGGCATCTGTCGCGTAGCCGATGGAGGGCACCTGATTCTTGCTGGAGCAGCCGACCATCAGCCCGGCGGCCAGCGTGCCCGCAGCAAGCGCTCCGATCAGTCGTACCGCACTGCGTGGCTGTCGCATGAAACCCCTTGCCTGGTGTCAGTTCCGCCTTTTGTGCCGTTTACCGCTCGGGCGCGCACCGGGTCGCGGCGTCTGCCCGGCCGCACGCTGCCTGCGCGGCGTCTCATCGAAATCCCGGCCCGCCGCCATGCTCGCCCGGCGCTCGGCCACGGCGCTCGCCCGAGCGCTCGCCGCACCGGCCCGCTTGGCCATGACCTTCTTCGTGTGCGCTGCCACGGGCCCCCAGCGTTCCTTGATCGAGACCAGCAGCGGGGTCGCGAAGAAGATCGAGGAGTACGTGCCGACCAGCAGACCCACCAGCTGCACCAGCGCCAAGTCCTTGAGCGTGCCCACCCCCAGCATCCAGACCGCGATCACCATCAAACCGACGATCGGCAGGATGCCGATCAAGGCGGTGTTGATCGAGCGCATGAGCGTCTGGTTCACCGCGAGGTTGGCCTGCTCGCCGTAGGTGCGGCGGGTCAGGTGCAGGATACCGTGGGTGTTCTCCTCGACCTTGTCGAACACGACGACGGAGTCGTAGAGCGAGAAGCCGAGAATGGTGAGGATGCCGATGACCGTGGCCGGGGTGACCTCCAAACCGACGAGCGAGTACACGCCCGCGGTGACGGTGACGTCGAAGGCCAGCGCCGCCAGCGCCGCGATGGCCATGTGCGTCTCGAAGCGGATCGCGATGTAGACCGCGACCAGCACGAGGAAGACCGCGAGCGCGATCAGCGCCTTGCGGGTGATCTGATCGCCCCAGGTCTCGCTGACGTCGGACGTGCTGATCGCGGCCAGGCTCGGGTTACCGTTCTTGTCCTTCGGCTGGAACTTCGCGAACAGCGCGTTGTTCAGCGCCTCCACCTGATTCTGGTCCAGCGCCTCGGAACGGATCAGCATGGTGGCCGATCCGCCGGTGCCGACAGTCTGCACCGAGACCGGGTCGGTGCCGATGGCGCCGCGGTAGACGTCCTCCACCGCGCTGGTGGTCGCGTCCCCCGCCGGGAACTGGATGCGCGAACCGCCCTCGAAGTCGATCCCGAAGTTGAACCCGCGGAAGACGATGCTGCCCAGTGAGATGAGCACGATCGCGGCGGTGATCAAATACCACATCCGGCGCTTGCCGATGACGTCGACCGCGCCGGTGCCGGTGTAGAGGCGGTTGAAGAAGCCGTGCTTGGGCGGCTGCGGCTCGCCGACCGCCGCGAACACGTCGGTGGTCTCGGTCGCGCTCGTCTTGTCGAGCGAGGGAGTGGTGTGGCTGTTGGTCATCGCGTCCTCACGCCTTCCCGAGGGCGGCCTCGGCCGCCTTCCGCTCACGGGCGATCTGCTGGATCGCGCCGAGGCCGTTCACCGACGGCTTGGACCAGAACGCCGTGCGCGAAGCGAGCAGCACCAGTGGCGAAGTGACCAGGAACACCACGACGACGTCGAGAATCGTGGTGAGACCGAGGGTGAACGCGAAGCCCTTCACCTGGCCGACGGCCAGGATGTACAGCACCGCGGCGGCGATGAAGCTGACCGCGTTGCCGGACAGGATGGTCCGGCGGGCACGCTGCCAGCCGCGCGGAGCCGCGGAGCGGAAGCTGCGTCCCTCGCGCATCTCGTCCTTGATGCGTTCGAAGAACACCACGAACGAGTCGGCGGTCATGCCGATACCGATGATCAGGCCCGCGATGCCGGCGAGGTCCAGCGTGAAACCGATCCAGCGTCCGAGCAGGACCATGATGCCGTAGACCGCCAATCCGGAGGCCACCAGCGACAAACCGGTGACGAACCCGAGCATCCGGTAGTAGGCGAGGCAGTAGAGCAATACCACCGCCAAGCCCACCGCTCCGGCGAGCAGACCCGCCTTCAGCGAGGACAGGCCGAGCGTCGCGGAGACCGTTTCGGCCTCGGAGGTCTGGAACGACAGCGGCAGCGAGCCGTACTTCAGCGTGTTCGCCAGTTCTTTCGCCGACGTGGCGGTGAAGTTGCCCGAGATCTGGGTGCGGCCGCCCTGCTGCGGGCCCTGCTGCACGACCGGCGCGCTGACCACCTTCGAGTCGAGCACGAAGGCGACCCGCTTGTAGACGTACTCGCCGGTCAGCGCGGCCCACGCGTCGCTGCCGCCGGACTTGAAGTCCAGATAGACCTCGTGCCTGGCCTGCTGCTGGTTCAGGCCCGAGGTGGCGTCCTTGATCTCTTGGCCGTCGATGCGGCTCTTGTCCAGCAGGAAGACCTCGGTGCCGTCGGTCGAGCAGGTCACCAGCGGAAGAGCTGGGTCGTCGTTGCCCGCGAGCGGATCGGCCTTCCCGCAATCCAGGGTGGCCAGCGCGGCCTGTTGCACCGACGGGTCGGTGCTCTGGCGCAGCGCCTTGGCGGCCTGGATCTCCTTGGTGGCTTCTTCGGTGGGCGTCAGCGAGGGATCGGCGGGCGGCTGCGTCGGCTGCTGAGCGGGGAACACGCGCTGCTGCGGCGCGGGTGCCTGCTGGTCGGTCTCCGGCGCGGCGGGCTGCGTCGTCTCCGGCGTCGTGGGCTGCGCGGCGGGCGCGGGCTGCGTGCCCGGCGTGGTCTGCGGGGGCGTCGCGCCGCGACCAGCCGCGGGCACCGCCTGCAACACGGGGCGGATGTACAGCTTGGCGGTGGTCGCCAGCGCGCGCGCCTGCTGCCCGTCGTCGCCGGGCACGGTGATCACGATGTTGTCGCCGTCGATGACGACTTCCGATCCGCCGACGCCGAGCCCGTTCACCCGGTTCTCGATGATGTCCTGCGCCTTCTTCAGGCTGTCCTGGCTCGGCTTGCTGCCGTCCGGCGTGCGCGCGGACAGCGTGACGCGGGTGCCGCCCTGCAGGTCGATACCGAGTTTGGGGGTCGGGGACTTGTCACCGGTGAAGAACACCAGCGCATAGATCACGGCCAGCAGCGCGGCGTAGACACCGAGCAGCCGCAGCGGGTGCGCCGATCCCTGGGAAGGTGGCACAGTACGTCATCTCCTAGGCGGGAAGTCGAGGATGGAACATGCGGACGTGCACCAGCTACGCCGGGTGCGCGGACGGACGGCCGCGGCGACATCCGGCGAGCCGGGGCACTACCGGAACGATCAGTCCTTGGTCAGGCGGGTCTCGGTCTGCTCGGCGGATTCCTCGACGGCGTCGGTGGTGTCCGAGCCGGTGGCCTCCGAGCCGGTCTCCTCGGTGCTCACCGCATCGTCGGTGCGCACCTCACGGATGGCCTGGCGCAGCCACGTGGTGACCACGTCCTCGGCGATCTCGAGGTCGACCGTGGTGTCGTCGAGTTCGACCACGGTGCCGTACAGACCCGACGTGGTGACGACCTGATCGCCGACCTTCAGGTTGTCCTGCATGCTGGCGACCTTCTCGGCTTCCCGCTTCTGACGGCGGACACCGAGGAACATCGGCACGAGCAGGGCTACCAGTAGCAGCGGAAACAGCAGTTCCATCGTCGAAGTCAGTCCCTAGTGTCGTGGGTGGGATGGACAAGTACCCACACAGTCTGCCAGTTCGCCGCGCGGGTGCCACACCCGCACGCCCGCCGGGCAGCTACAACTTCCCCATCACACACCGGATCGCCCGCCGGACACGCTCCGGCGGGCGAGGTGCGGCGTCGCCGTCAGGCGGTCCTGCCGTAGACGTAGTCCTCCAGGGGGAAGCCGACCGCTTCGCGATGCGCGTTGAGCGTGCTGGTCGGCCGCAGCAGGGCGGCCTCGCCGTGCGGGTTGAAGTAATAGCTGCGCGCGGTGGCGCAGTCGCCGCCATAGAACACCGACGAGCCGAGCTTGGCGGTGACCCGGTCCAGGAAGGCCGCGTTCGCTTGCTCGGTGACCTCGAAGGTGGTCTCGCCCCGGCGGCGCAGCTCGCCGAACAATCGGCCCATGTGCTTCATCTGGGCTTCGATGGTGGTGAAGTAGGACAGGCCGCTGTAGGAGTACGGGCTGTTGAGGCTGAGGAAGTTGGGGAACTTCGGCACCGTGATGCCCTCGTAGGCTTGGAAACGGTTGTCCCGCCAGAACTTTCCGAGGTTCACCCCGTCCCGGCCGATGATCTCGATGGCCGGGAAGTTCACGTCCCACAGATTGAAGCCGGTGGCCAGGATCAGGGTGTCGATCTCGGTCTTGTGCCCGTCGGCGGTGACGATGCCGTCCGGTTCGATGTGGTCGATCGAATTCGTCTCCAGCCGCACGTGCGGTTGGTTGAACGTGGTGAAGTAGTGGTTGGAGAAGGTCGGCCGCTTGCACCCGAAGTCGTAGTGCGGGGTGAGCTGCCTGCGCGTCTCCTTGTCGCGCACGGACGCCCGCAGATGCGCCTTGGCCAGTGCTCCCGCGCCCTTGTTCAGCAGCCGGGCCTGCTTGAAATGCAGCACCCCGACCACCATCAGCGCCTCCAGCAGACTGGTGTTGACCAGTCGCGCGGCCTTCTGCGTGGCCGGAACCCGTTCGAACAGCTTTCGGACCGGCGCGGGGATCGCGGTATCGATCTTCGGAACCACCCAGATCGGGGTGCGCTGGAACACCGTGAGCTCCCGCGCCTTCTTGGCGACCTCGGGCACCAGCTGCACGGCGGTGGCGCCGGTGCCGATGATCGCGGCTCTGCGGCCGGTGAGGTCGAAACCGTCCTCCCATGCGGTGGTGTGGATGATCTTGCCCGCGAACGTGTCGATGCCCGGGAAGGGAGGCGTGTAGGGCTGGGAGAGGAATCCGGTCGCGGTCAGCAGATACCGCCCGGTGACGGTCTCCCCGCCCGCGATCGAGACCACCCAGTGCTGCTGCTCTTCGTCCCAGCGCGCGCCGTCGACGACGGTGCCGAAGCGCATCCGGCGGCGCAGGCCGTACTTGTCCGCGACGTACCGGGCGTACTTCTTCAGCTCGTCGCCCGGAGCGAACAGCCGCGACCAGTGCGGATTCGGTTCGAAGGAGTAGGAGTAGGTGACCGACGCGATGTCGACCGCCAGACCCGGATAGTGGTTCACGTGCCACGTACCGCCGAGATCGTCCTCGCGCTCGAGGATGACGTAATTGCCCAGGCCGAGCCGATCGAGCTGAATGCCCGCTCCCATGCCCCCGAACCCCGCACCGACCACGACCGCGTCGTATTGAGGCGCCACACCGAACCTCCTGCTAGCTGAACCGCATATCACGGAATGACACATCATTCCGTTTGTGATGACTGTATCATCGGGGAGGTGACGAAGCCATCCACGCGTGCCGAGCGACGGAAAGCCGAACTGCGCCAGGAGATCATCGACACCGCGTTCGCCTGCTTCGCGGAAAAGGGCTATCACGCCACCGGCATCGCCGACATCGCGGGACAGCTGGGCATCGGTCACGGCACCTTCTACCGCTACTTCAGCAACAAGCGCGACATCATCGACCACGTCATCGACGATCTGGCCGCGCGCATCATCGCCGCCCTCGGCACCGAGAACGCCCCGGACGCCGCCGCCACCCTCGACGAATACCGCGCCCAGATCGACCGCATCGGGGTGGCGCTCACCGAGATCCTGCTGGCCGACCGCCGGGTGGCGCAGCTGCTGCTGTTCCACGCCACCGGCATCGACGACGAGCTCACCCAGCGCCTGTACGGACTGCTCGACACCGCCGACGCGCTGACCGCGGGCTACCTCGACCACGGCGTCGAACAGGGTTACCTGCGCGCCGACCTGGATACCTCGAACACCGCGCGCGCGGTGACCGGCATGCTGATCGGAGGCATCGTCTACGCGCTGCGCGAACCGGACGAGGCCGCCATCACCGCGCTCAACGAGGCGATCCGCCGCCTGCTCGTGGACGGCGTCCGCAAGGACTGAGCAATTCGGCAATCCCCCTGACACCCGCACCGGCGCTAGGGTGAGGCGCACTGATCCGACGCTTTCGCCAGGGGGACGGCCCTTGTTCGCAAATGGCCAGGGAAACGCCAGAATTCCCTTCCGAGCGGCCCGACGCTCCGAGCCTGACAGAATGTCGCCCGTGACTCCCGAGGACGTGCGCCGCACCCGTTTCGCGACCCCGACGCTCGGGTATCGCGGCTACCACGCGGACGAGGTGGACGCCTTTCTCGAACTCGTCGCCGCGGCCTTGGCCGGGCAGGGCGTGCTCGCCGCCGACGATCTACGGCACGTCGACTTCGGTGCGCCGCGGCTCGGCCAACGCGGTTACCGCGCCGATCAGGTCGATGAATACCTCGACCAGCTGCGCGTCGAATTGGAGTTTCGCCAGCGCGGCGTCCGGCCGGTGCCTGCCGCGAACGGCAACGGTCACGTCCTGCTGACACCGGACGACGTACTGCGCATGCGATTCAGCCCCGCTGCGGTGGGCAGGCGCGGGTACAACGAGGAAGAGGTCGGCGCGTTCCTCGATCTGGTCGCCGCAACCCTCGTACACGGCGGACCGGGCAGTCTCACCCTCGCCGATGTCGAGGCCGTCCGGTTCACCGAGGCCCGCGTCGGCACGCGCGGGTATCAACGCGACGAGGTCGACGCCTTCCTCGATCTGGTGGCCGCCGCGCTGCGCCGCCGCCACTGACTGCCCGCGGCCACGTTTCACTCGAAGAGGTCGAGGGTGGGATGGGGCTCGCGCCCGCGCACTTCGATGGACCCGAACACCAGGTCCGGCGGCGGGACGAGACCGAGGTGCTCCCAGGCGGCGGCGGTGGCGACCCGGCCGCGTGGCGTGCGCGCGACCATGCCCGCGCGCACCAGGAACGGTTCACACACCTCTTCCACGGTCGCGGCCTCCTCCCCGACCGCCACGGCCAAGGTGGACACCCCCACCGGGCCGCCGCCGAAACTGCGGACCAGCGCGCCGAGAACCGCGCGGTCGAGGCGATCGAGGCCGAGCACGTCGACGTCGTACACCTCGAGCGCGGCCTGCGCGATGGGGCGGGTGATCCGGCCGTCGGCACGGACCTCCGCGTAGTCGCGGACGCGGCGCAGCAAGCGGTTGGCGATGCGGGGCGTGCCGCGCGAGCGGCCCGCGATCTCGGCCGCCGCCTCCTCCTCGATGGCGACGCCGAGGATCTGCGCCGACCGTTGCAGGATACGCAGCAGTTCGCCGGGCTCGTAGAAATCCATGTGCCCGGTGAAACCGAACCGGTCGCGCAGCGGACCGGTCAGAGCTCCGGACCTCGTGGTGGCGCCGACCAGGGTGAACGGCGCGATGTCCAGCGGAATGGAGGTCGCGCCCGGCCCCTTGCCGACCACCACGTCCACCCGGAAGTCCTCCATCGCCAGGTAGAGCATCTCCTCGGCGGGACGGGCCATCCGGTGGATCTCGTCGATGAACAGCACGTCGCCCTCGACCAAGTTGCTCAGCATGGCGGCGAGGTCACCGGCCCGCTCCAAGGCGGGACCGGAGGTGATCCGCAGCGCGGTGCCGAGCTCGGTGGCGATGATCATCGCCATGCTGGTCTTGCCCAGACCCGGCGGGCCGGACAGCAGCACGTGGTCCGGTGTGCCGCCGCGTTGCTTGGCTCCGCGCAGCACCAGCGCGAGTTGTTCGCGTACTCGGGGCTGACCGATGAAGTCGTCCAGCGATTTCGGGCGCAGACTCGCCTCGATCTCGCCGTCGGACTTCAGATAGCTTGCGCTGACCTGGGATTCGGTGGGTTCCGCTGGGTGGTCGTCCATTTCGCCTTACCGGTTCTTGCCGAGCAGCGCGAGCGCGGCCCGCAGGGCGGCCGAGGTGTCGGCGGCGGGCTGGTCGGCCAGCACCGCGTCGACCGCCTGCTCGGCCTGTCTGGCGGCGAAACCGAGGCCGACGAGCGCCTCGGCCACCTGCTCACGCACCGGCGTGGCCACCGCGGCAGCCGTCGATCCGGGCGCGCCGGACGGCACGGGAACGAGATTCACCTTGTCGCGCAGTTCCACCACCATGCGTTCGGCGCCGCGCTTGCCGATGCCGGGAACCCGGGTCAAAGCCGCCACATTGCTTTCGGCCAGCGCTTTGCGCAGCGCTTCGGGCTCGAGTACGGCCAGCACCGCCATGGCGAGGCGGGGTCCGACGCCGGAAACCGTTTGCAGCAGGCCGAACAGGTCGCGGGCCTCGGTGTCGGCGAACCCGTAGAGGGTCATCGAGTCCTCGCGGACGATCATCGCGGTGTAGAGCCGGGTTTCCTCGCCGCGAGTGAGCCCGGCCAGGGTGGACGGGGTGGCGTTGAGCCGGTAGCCGACGCCGGCCGCCTCGATCACCGCGTGGTCGAGGGCGATCTCCAGCACTTCACCGCGTACCGACGCGATCACCCGTGCACCGCCTTCCGTTGTTCGGCCAGCCGTTCGATGTACCGGCGCTGCGCCGCGGCCGCCTTTGCCTCCGCCGCCGCCATCCGCTCCAGCAGCGGCGCCCGCCAACAATGGCAGATCGCCAGCGCCAGCGCATCCGCCGCATCCGCCGGTTTCGGCGCGGCCGGCAGCCCGAGGATCCGGGTGACCATGGCGGTGACCTGCTTCTTGTCCGCGCTGCCGTTGCCGGTGACGGCGGCCTTCACCTCGCTGGGTGTGTGAAACGCGACCGGGATCCCCCGGCGCGCGGCGGCGAGCGCGATCACCCCACCCGCCTGCGCGGTACCCATGGCGGTACGGACATTGTGCTGGGCGAAAACGCGTTCGATGGCGACCGCCCCCGGCTTGTGGGCGTCCATCCAGCGTTCGGCGGCATCGGCGACCGCCAAGAGGCGGTGCGCGAGTTCCATGTCACCGGGCGTGCGGACCACGTCGACGTCCACGGCGGTAACCTTCCGCCCCGACCCGCCGTCGACGATACTGAGGCCGCATCGGGTGAGTCCGGGGTCGACGCCCATCACCCGCACGACAACCCCTCTCGCAGACGCGAACAACTGTTCGAGAGTGTAGCCGAGGCTGCGTCTTTCGCCGCCCAGCGACACGGCCCGGCTATCCGCCGAGCGCTGTCGCTTCCCGCGCCACGCCCGGCAGGCCCAGCAATTCGGGACGGCTCGCGCGTGCCGCCCATTGCCGCGCGGGATCGGCGACCAGGCGGCGCGCCGCCAGATCGAGCAGGCCGCCGACATTGGTCACCGTCGCGGCCACGACGCCGTCGGCGCGGGTCAGGACATGCTCGGTCCGATAGGTCTTGCCCGCACCCCACTCCCACGCACAGGACACCTCCACGGTGTCGCCCCCGCGGAGTTCGCGCTGGAAGCGCAGCACGGTCTCCAGATTGACCGGTCCCAGGCCGGACGCGATCAACTCGTCCACCGAGACGCCCGCGGCCTGAACGCAGGCGAAGCGCGCGTGGTCGGCGAATTGATGATAGGCCGCGCCGGTGACATGCAATTGCGGATCGAGGTCGGACACCCGGACCTCGATGCGGGTAGTGAACGACACCCGCCGCACTATGCCAGTGGCCACCGACAAACTCGGCGCGCCGAAATGAACGACGGGCTCATACCGTAGGAGTCCCGCCCGGCACCTGCGGCATAACGGCGGAGAGCCGATCACTCCTCCGTAGGCGGCCCCGCACCTCCGCACCGGTGGGCGCGAGAGGCGCATCCGGGTTTCAGAGGCCGCGGACCCGCCTCGTGAACACATCATGAGCACGTTCGTCGAACAAGACGAAACGTGCTTCGGTCACCGCCGTAGGAGTCGCGCGAACGGTGTCCACCGCGATCCGGGCCCCGTCTTCCATCGGCCAGCCGAAGATGCCGGTGGAGATCGCGGGGAACGCGACCGTCCGCGCCCCCAATTCGTCCGCGACGCGCAGCGATTCTCGATAGCACGAACCCAGCAGAGCCGAGCGGTCCTCCGTGGCCGACCACACGGGGCCGACCGTGTGGATCACCCAGCGCGCGGGCAGTCGACCGGCCGTGGTGGCGACCGCGGCCCCGGTCGGCAGACCCGAGCCGTAGTGGGACGCTCGCAGCCTGCGGCACTCCGCGAGAATTTCCGAGCCACCACGCCGGTGGATCGCGCCGTCGACTCCCCCGCCGCCGAGCAGCGACGAATTCGCCGCATTCACCACCGCGTCGACCTCCTGCTCGGTGATGTCGCCGCGGACCAGCACCAGTTCGACCATGCTCGCATTCTGCCTCGCACACCGCCGACGGATCAGACCCCGCGGCCGGATGCCCCGGATCGCCGCAGCCGATTCCCAGCCTGCCTCGAGGAATGTCCTCGATCTCCTTGCTGCACGGCCGGCTGCCGTCATGCCGACGCTGGACGGTTTCAGCGAGGCGAACGGCGGCCTCGCGTCGGGGTCGAGGAGCACGCGCGGGAAGGTGCGCCGGAACAGACCGGCCTGGTTCCAGTGGGTGGTGGGTGGCCGGGCGGCCGTCGAGCAGTCCAGCGGCCGCGGCCACGAAGGCGCCGGTGCAGCGATCAGCCAGCAGACCCTCGGCGGACCAGAGGTACTCACCGAAGTGACGCTCGCACAACCCGTTGCGGGCCCCACCGCGCCACCCCGGGGCTGTTCTTGCCCGTGCCGCCGTTCGTCCTCAGCTGGGACGTCTCCGGTGAAGTCGCGGCCATCGGCATCGGCCTCACCCTCTTCCGCCCCGGCGACGAGGTGTTCGGCATGCTCCCGTATCCGCACGGTCACGGCTCCTGCGCCGAATACGTCGCGGGCCCGGCCCGCGCCTTCGCCCGCAAACCGGCCGGGCTGGACCACACCCAGGCGGCGACGATCCCGCTCGCCGCGCTCACCGCATGGCAGGCGCTCGTCGACACCGCGCATCTGGAAGCCGGGCAACGCGTGCTGATCCACGCGGCCGCGGGCGGCGTCGGCCACTTCGCGGTGCAGATCGCCAAAGCGCGGGGCCTATGTCATCGCCACGGCCAGCGCACCCAATCACGCGTTCCTGCGCGAGATCGGCGCCGACGAGGCGATCGACTATCGTACGACCGACGTGGCCGAGGCGGTCCACGACGTCGACCTGGTACTGGACTCGATCGACGACGATCACAGCATCCGGTCGCTGCGCACCCTGCGCCCCGGCGGACTGCTGGTGACACTGCGGGCGTTCGGCGCGGCCGCCGTCGCGCGCGAGGCGGAGGCACTGGACGTCCGCGCGATCCGGCTGCTGGTGGACCACGACCAAGCCGGCATGCTCGCCCTCGCCGGACTGGTCGAATCCGGGGCGCTGCGTCCGGCGATCGCGGGAGTGTTCCCGCTGTCGCGGGCGGCCGAAGCGCACGCACTGGGCGACACCGGGCGAACCGTCGGCAAATTGGTACTGACCGTGCCCTGAAATGTGCCACGATCAGGCCGTTCGCGCTTCTACCATCCGAGGATGAGCATTGGTGCAAAAGCTGTCCTCGAAGGCGGGCCGCAAGATCTGCCCGCGCGCATCGTCCCGATCACCCCGCCCGGAGTGGAACTGAAGGTGCCGTACCGCGGCGGATACGAGCACTTCAAGGTCACCCAGCGGGAACAGGACACTCCGGAGGGGCGGCTGCGGGTGTACGAATGGTGCGATCGCACGAAGATCGCGGAGTGAGCCGGCCTCACCTGCTCGGGGGCGGCAACCCGCCCCCGGTCGCGCCATTCTGACCGAATTCGACTCGCCACCCTGGACAAAAGCGTAACCGCTTGGTTACGCTTTTGTCGTGGACGAAGTAGCCGGCGCGATCGCCGATCCGGTGCGCCGGGAGATCATGGAATTACTGATCGGCGCCCGGCGCACCGCCGGGGAGATCGCCGGGCACTTCGCGATCAGCCGCCCCGCCGTGAGCCGGCATCTGCGGGTCCTGCGCGAAAGCGGGCTCGTCCGCGACGAACTCGTCGGCAGGGAACGCTTCTACGTGCTCGACACCGGCCCGCTCGCGGCGCTCACCGAGTGGCTCGCGCGATTCCAGCAACCGGCCACCTGGGCACACCACCTCGACGCACTCGAAACCGAGGTGTACCGGACCAGACGCGAGCGTCGTTCCGGCGGCCAGGACACGATCCAGAGCACCGCCTGAGCGGTGCGACCGGGAGGCGGTTGCCGAGCGTCACCGCGCAGAGCTCCACTCCCACGAGAAAGGGACAAATCATGACCAAGCAACCCACCGGACGACTGTTTCCCGCTGACACGGGCCGGGATCTAGTGCTGACCCGCACCTACCGCGCACCGATCGAAGACGTCTGGGCCAGCGTCACCGAACCCGACCGCACCGCACGCTGGTTCGGACCGTGGGAGGGCGAGACGGGACCGGGGCGAACGATCAAACTGCAGATGGTTTTCGAAGACCAGCAGCCGTGGATGCAGCTGCGCATCGACGTCTGCGAACCTCCGCATCGCCTCGCCGTCTCCGCCATCGACGACCACGGTGACTGGCAGCTGGATCTGTCGCTGCGCGAAGCGGCGGGAACCACCGAACTACGGTTCACCCATCACCTGCGCAGCGACACCGAGATCGCTCAGCTGCCACAGGTCGGCCCCGGCTGGGAGTACTACCTGGATATGCTCGGGGCGGCCCGTGCACAGAACGACCGCCCCGATTTCGCCGACTACTATCCCGCCATGCAGGAGTACTACGCGCGCCTGGTCGACTAGTCGTCGAGTTGCGCGAGCACCTCGTCCGGGATGTCGACGTTGGTGTAGACGTTCTGCACGTCGTCGCTGTCCTCGAGGGCGTCCACGAGTTTGATCACCTTGCGGGCGCCGTCGGCGTCCACCGCGACCGACACCGAGGGCTGGAAACCCGACTCGGCGGAGTCGTAGTCGATCCCGGCGCTCTGCAGCGCGGTACGCACGGCGATCAGATCGCCCGGCTCGCTGATGATTTCGAATGACTCACCGAGATCGTTGACCTCCTCGGCGCCCGCGTCGAGCACCGCCAGCAACACATCGTCCTCGGACAGGCCGTTCTTCTCCAGGGTGACGACACCCTTGCGATGGAACAGGTAGGCCACCGAGCCCGGGTCGGCCATGTTGCCGCCGTTGCGCGTCATCGCGACCCGCACCTCGCCCGCGGCGCGGTTGCGGTTGTCGGTGAGGCATTCGATCAGTACGGCGACACCGTTGGGCCCGTAGCCCTCGTACATGATCGTCTGCCAGTCGGCGCCGCCGGCTTCCTCGCCGCCGCCGCGCTTGCGAGCCCGCTCGATGTTGTCGTTGGGGACCGACGACTTCTTCGCCTTCTGGATGGCGTCGTACAGCGTCGGATTGCCATCCGGGTCACCGCCACCGGTCCGGGCCGCCACCTCGATGTTCTTGATCAACTTCGCGAACAGCTTGCCGCGCTTCGCGTCGATCGCAGCCTTCTTGTGCTTGGTGGTGGCCCATTTGGAGTGGCCGCTCATTCCCTACTTCCTTCAGGTCGGTGGCACGTCTGGTCGTGTGTACGGTACCGGCACGGCCGGGCGGACAACTTCCCCAGCCTACTCGGGCGGCCCCTACGGCCGTGCGCAGCGGCCCCGACTATCCGCCTGCCCGCGCCGCGCGGACGTCAGCGGCCCGGGCCCTCACGCCTCGCGGACCAGCTCCACGAACATGCGGTGCACCCGCAGATCGCCGGTCACTTCGGGATGGAACGACGTAGCCAGCACGTTGCCCTGCCGGACCGCGACGATCCGGCCCGCCGCCGGGCCGGTCGGCACCGTGGCCAGGACCTCGACGTTCGCGCCGGCCCGCTCGACCCACGGCGCCCGGATGAACACCGCGCGCACCGGGCCGCCGGCCACCCCGGCGAACGGCAGATCGGTTTCGAACGAGTCGACCTGGCGGCCGAACGCGTTGCGCCGCACCGTCATATCGATGCCGGACAGATGCTCGGCGTCCGGGCGGGTATCGAGCACCTCCGAGGCGAGCAGGATCATGCCCGCGCAGGAACCGAATGCGGGCATGCCGTCGCGCAGCCGCGCGCGCAGCGGTTCCAGCAATTCGAAGGCCTGCAGCAACTTACTGATCGCGGTCGACTCGCCGCCGGGCAGCACGAGCGCGTCCACGGCCGCTAGTTCCGCCTCGCGCCGGACCAGCACCGGCTCGGCGCCACAACGGGCGAGCGCGGCGACGTGCTCCCGGACGTCGCCTTGCAGCGCGAGCACGCCGATGGTGGGACGGGACTGCTCCGGTCCGGTGTCGGCGGCGGGTGCGGCGACCGAGGTAGCGTTCACGCCGGAAAGCTTACGAGCCCTGCCGATGTGGGCCCGCTCACGGCCGCCTGCCACGCGTACCTCATCGCAGCCCGGGTCAATCCTCGCGCAGCGTCCGGATCAGACCTTCCTGCACCACGGCGGCGACCAGCTTGCCCGACGTGGTGAAGATCTTGCCGCCGGTCAGGCCCCGGCCGAATCCCGCGGACGGCGAGGACTGGTCGTAGAGCAGCCACTCGTCGGCGCGAAACGGCCGCAGGAACCACATCGCGTGATCGAGCGAGGCGTTCTGGGTCGGCTCGCCGGGATGGATGACCTTCGAGGAACCCAGCAAAGTCATGTCGCTCATGTAGGCGAGGGTGCAGACGTGCACCAGCGGATCGTCGGGCAACGGGTGCCGGTAGCGGAACCACACCTGCTGCTGGGAGACCACGCCGTCGCGGCGGGACACGTTTTCCTGCGGGACCATGCGGATGTCCCAGTGCTCCCACTCGCGCATCGCCCACAGCCGTTCGGGCGACATCGTGGTGCTCGCGTCGGGCAGATCATCCGGCATCGGAACGTCGGGCATGACGTCCTGGTGCTCCGGCCCCTGGTCACCGACGTGGAACGACGCCGACATGGTGAATATCGCGGCACCGTCCTGGATGCCGGTGACCCGCCGGGTGCAGAACGAGCGGCCGTCGCGGATGCGCTCGACCTGGTAGACGGTCGGCTCCTGCGGATTGCCCGGCCGCAGGAAGTAGCCGTGCAGCGAGTGCACTTGGAATCGAGGTTCCACCGTCCGCACCGCGGACACGAGCGCCTGGCCGGCAACCTGGCCGCCGAACGTGCGCGGAAGCTGGGTCTTGGTGGACGCGCCACGGAAGATGTCCCGCTCCAGCCGCTCTATCTCCAGCGCCTCTTCGATTGTCGCCATGCGCTGAGATTATCCCGGCCGCTCACGGCGTCACCGGTCGGCCGCCGGTGAACGCCCGGCAACGCCCACGCTCCCCCGGGCCGTCCCGATTTTGCTGAGATGGACCGGTGCCACACTTTCTGCCCATCACACCCGACATCCTCGTCGAGCGGGTGGCCCGTCCCGTCCTGACCGCGACCTCGCATACGGTGATCGCCGTCGACGGCGCGGACGCGGCCGATCCGGTGGCGCTCGCCGGGCGGATCGTCGCAGCGCTGCGCGACGCGGGCCGGTCGGCCGACGTGGTCTCCCTGCACGACTACGTCCGACCCGCCTCATTGCGCATGGAGTTCGGGCGCACCGACGAGATGTCCTATCGCACCGCCTGGTTCGACTATGCCGCGCTGCGCCGCGAAGTGATCGATGCGCTCCGCGGCCACGGCCGGTGGCTGCCCGCCCTCTGGGACGAAGCCGCCGACCGGTCCGCGCGCGCCGCGATCCGGACGGCGTTGCCCGCGACCACCCTCGTCGTCGCGGGCCCGATGCTCGCGGGCCGCCGTCTCGACGCCGACGTGACCGTTCGGCTGGACCTGTCGGAAGCCGCACTCCACCGCCGCACCTCGCCCGAGGCACAGTGGACCATTCCCGCCCTCCTGCGCCACGACGCCGAGCACCCTTTCACGCCGACCTTCTTCGTCCGCTGGGACCACTCTGATCGACCGGCGCTTCGAGTCGACGACAACCAGGTGGACTAGGTGTGCCGTCCCTGCCTGTTCTCGCCCGGTCGATGAGCGTTCACGAAGCGGATCAGATTGTCGAATGCGCATAGGAACGTATCGACATGTGACTTCTCCGACCTCGGTCACACCAGTCGATGTCCCCCGTCCGCGTGCAGGACGGTGCCGGTGATGAAGGGATTGCGCATCACCCCGAGCATCGCCTGCGCGATATCGGAGGGTCGGCCGATGCGACCGACGGGCAGGCGGGCGGCGAGTTGCTGGTGACGTTCGGTCTTCGCGGGCCCCGCGATGGTGTCCCAGATCGGGGTGTCCACCCATCCGGGTGCGATCACATTGACCCGGACCGGCCCGAGTTCGAGGGCCAGGGCGTAGGCCAGCGAGGCGAGAGCGCCGTTGACGGCCGCCACCATGGCGCCACCCGGCGCCGGCCGGTAGGCCGCGACGCCGGAGGTGAAGGTCACCGAGCCGCCGGGGACCACCCGGGCGTGCTTGGCAAGCAGCGTGGGGCCGATCAATTTGGACGACAGCAGGTTCCGAGCCAGATCGGGGTCGAACCCGGCCAGCGGCTGGTACGCGCCGGTGACGTCGGCCGCGGTGGTGACGACGTGATCGACCGGCTCCCGCTCGGTGAACAAACGCTCGAGGTCTGCTTCGCGCGTGATGTCCGCGATCGCCGAACGCACCGTGCCCGGCCCCGCGGGCAGGGTGCGCTCCGCCGCGGCCAGCCGTTCTGCCGAACGACCAGCGATGGTGACCTCCGCGCCCTCGGCGATCAGTGCGGCCGCCAGCGCCAGTCCCATGCCGGAGCTGCCGCCAACGACGACGACACGTTCGGGTGTTGTCCTGCTTGCTGTCATGGCTCCAGCCGACCATCGCGGCGGCCGAGTGTCCATGTCGCGCTGCCGAATACGCCTTAGCCCGGGCCTAACGCCGCAGGCCGGCAGGCCGATCCGGGGGCAAGGGGCGGCCTACTTCACCGCCGCCTTCCGCCCGTCAGGGGGTGCAGGCCGGGGATTGCTGGTTCAAGTTGGCCAGGGCTTGGCAAGCCCAGGCCTTCTGCACCTTCCACTTGCCGCCGTCCAGCACGAACGGAACGTCGACCTGGTTCTCCTGCCCGTTGATGGTGAACTTGGCCTGGGCGGTGACGCTGTCGCCGAAGGCCGTCACTCCGGTGACCACCGCCGTGGCGTTCGCCTGCCGGAACGCTTCGGCCAAACGGTTGGGCAGGCCGGGGTCGGCTTCGATGCCCTGCACGGAGTCGAGCTTCTGCTCGTTCGGCACCGCGGGGTCGAGCGCCTTCTGCAACATGGCGTTGAGCTCGTCGGCGGTGGGCGCGGCGGGCATGGTCACGGTCGGCGAGGCGCCGACTGTCGCGCGAGTGGACTTGGGCGAGTCGCTCTTGTCGTCGCTGCCGCAGGCGGCGAGACTCAGGGCGGCCACGAGGGCCAGTCCCGCTGCTGCGATGCGTCCGGTCTTGAGAAGCTTCAACTGTTCGTCCTTTGCGCTCGGATCGATCCGACGGTGAGAGGGCGCGAAATGGCCGGGACGGCCATCGAATGGCGAAGCTACTGAGCATGATTGTGAGAACCATGAGACGACCTTGCGGCCGCCGTAAGAGTTGAACCTAGCACCGGAAGCGGGCCGCGCGGCCTATTGAGCCGACAGTTCGCCCGTCAGCGCGGCGACCAGCGCCGCGACGCCGGGATCGCGCACCGCCGCGCGCCAGGCGACCGCGTAGGTCACCCGCAGTGGCGCGCCGCGCAGCGGCCGCCAGACCAGGCCGGGCAGCCCGTCCACGCGCGACGAGCCGAGCCCGATCACGTCGGGCCGGAACGGCAGCACCGCGAGCATCTGCGCATGCCCCATCGCGCTGTCGCTCAGGCGTACCCGGGCGCCGTTGGCTGCGAGCGTGCGCAACAGCGAATCATGCAGGCCGGCGGCGGATTCGCGCGCGAACAAGATCAGCTCGTAACCGCTGAGCTCGGCCGGGTCGAGCAGTGCCGCGCTCGCGAGGGGATGCCGCTCGGACATCACCACGCCCAGTTCCTCGCGGGCCACCGCGCGTTGCGCGAAGCGTTCGGGCAGCTCCACCGGGGTGCGAAGGAGCGCCAAGTCGACTTCGTCGTCGTCGAGCAAGCGCACCTGATCGGCGGTGGTCCCACCGGTGAGCACCGAGCGGGCGCCCGGTAGCGCGGCGGTGAGCAGGCGATCGATACGTGCGGGCAGCCACGGCGGGACGCCGTTCAACAGTCCCAGGCGCAGCACCGGGGCGCCGGCCGCGGCGGCGCGCCTGGTCTGCCGGACCGCGTCGTCCATCGCGCGCAGCGCGTCCTTGCCGGTGCGCAACAGCACCGTGCCCGCGGCCGTCAGCTCCACCCGCGGCTCCCGGATCAGCAGTGGACCGCCCAGCTCCCGCTCCAGCGCCTTGATCTGCTGACTCAGCGTGGGCGTCGAGATGAACAATCGCTCCGCGGCCCGGCGGAAGTGCAACTCCTCCGCCAGAACCACGAAGTACCGCAGCTGCCGCAACTCCACGCGGCAGACGCTACCGGCCGGAAATCACCACCCGCGCTCGGCCAGGCGGTGCGGCTGGGCGATCTCCTCGACGTTGATGCCGACCATGGCCTCGCCCAGCCCGCGCGACACCTTGGCCAGCACGTCCGGATCGTCGTAGAAGGTGGTGGCCTTGACGATGGCGGCGGCGCGCTGGGCCGGGTTGCCGGACTTGAAGATGCCCGATCCCACGAAGACGCCCTCGGCGCCGAGCTGCATCATCATCGCGGCGTCGGCGGGGGTGGCGATGCCGCCCGCGGTGAACAACACGACCGGAAGCTTGCCGGTCTCGGCGATCTCGCGGACCAGCTCGTAGGGCGCCTGCAGCTCCTTGGCCGCGACGAACAGCTCGTCCTCGGGCAGCGACGACAGCCGGCGGATCTCCTGCCGGATCTTGCGCATGTGCGTGGTCGCGTTGGACACGTCACCGGTGCCTGCCTCGCCCTTGGAGCGGATCATGGCCGCGCCCTCGGTGATCCGGCGCAGTGCCTCACCGAGATTGGTGGCGCCGCAGACGAACGGCACGGTGAAGTTCCACTTGTCGATGTGGTTGGCGTAGTCGGCGGGGGTGAGCACCTCGGACTCATCGATGTAGTCGACACCGAGGCTCTGCAGGATCTGCGCCTCCACGAAGTGGCCGATCCGGGCCTTCGCCATGACCGGAATGGAGACCGCCGAGATAATGCCGTCGATCATGTCGGGATCGCTCATCCGGGACACGCCGCCCTGGGCACGGATGTCGGCGGGCACCCGCTCCAGCGCCATCACCGCGACCGCGCCGGCGTCCTCGGCGATCTTGGCCTGCTCCGGCGTGACGACGTCCATGATCACCCCACCCTTGAGCATCTCGGCCATGCCGCGCTTGACGCGGGCGGTACCGACGGTCTGGGTGGTCTCAGGGGTGGTCACGGCAAACTCCTCCAGGCATGTGCGCCAATCGATCACTCGGGTCGAACGCCACGATTCTAGGTGGCCGCAAAAGGCCACTTGATAGCCAGTTGGAGCGCACTGGCCTGGTGTGATCTGGGTTATGGCGCCCTATGCCGGGAGGGCGCGGCAAGCGCGCTGTCCCGGCGCCGTACTGGACTGCCCGGCGCGCGCCGGGCGCCGGATCACAGCGGGCCGACCACCAGCAACGTTGCCCAATACTCCGCCGCCGCGGGACCGATCAGCGGCAACAGGAAATCGAACAGCAGGTACGACATGAACCAACTACCTCCACAACGAGCAGGAACGCCCCGCCATCAGCGGGACCACGACACCGAGATGGCATGCGTCCCTGTCAGCAGTACCCTCCGGCGCCCCGAATCATCGCGACGGTAGCACGATCGTGAAACACATCACACCCGTTCTGCTGCCGGTCAACGGATGGAACGGACCTCCGGATCGACGGTCCCCGAAGCCGCCTCGGCCGCTTCGGCGAGCAGCTCGTCCAGGTGATACGGGTAGACCGTCTCGCCGGAGCGGTCCAGCGCGGCTATATCGGCCGCGGTACACCATCGGTGCCCGGTGATGGAGCGACGTTCGATCAGGGTCTGATTCGCCGCGTGCGGTTCGAAACCCCGCGCTCGCAGCGCGAAGAACAATTCCTCGGAGCGGATCAGCTCACCGTCGAACGGGAAGACCGCGACGCGCCGCCAGATCGGGCCGCGCAAGTCGGCCGGATCCGCGCGGTACCCGGTCTCCTCGTACAGTTCCCGCACCGCCGCCGTGCGCAGGCTCTCCCCCGGCTCCACGCCGCCGCCGACGGTGAACCAGAACGACACCTCCGGCGTCTTCGGGTCGTTGCCGCGCATCAGCAGGGTCCGGTCGTTCTCGTCGAACAGCACGACCCGCGCGGTGGTGCGGATGGTGTCGACCGCCAGCCCCGTAGACGCAGCGGGGGTGGCGCGCTCGGTGATCTCGAAATAGGACGGCAGCGGCGCGGTACCCCCGAGATGCAGGATCCGGACCGGGCGGCGCGTGCGCAGCGCCAGCGTGTCGCGCACCGCGTCGTTGTGGAAGCGCCGGGCGATCAGCACCCGGGCCTCGGCGTCGGCCAGTTCGGCGACCAACTGCGGGCGCAGCGTGCCGATGTCCACCGCCGACAACGCGGAGGACAGCCGGTTCTCCACGGTCTCGCGTTCGGTGCGACCGGCGCGCTCGGCCCGGTCCGCGAGTGCCGACAGCTGTCTGGCCTGTTCCGTCATGGCCGGGTCGGACACCGGGCCCGCGATCGCCATCGCGACCGACCGGGCCACCACCGCCCGCCGGGCCAGCGCCGCGTCGAGCGCCTGCCAGGACTGGTCGGAGCGCACGTGCAGCCGGTCGAGCCGGTTGGCGGTGGAGTACGCCCACAGACCGATCGCAACGACGACCGCGGCGATCAGCGCGAGCACCAGCACCGTCGTCGCGGAGAAGGTGATCATCCGGCGGCCCGCACTCTCGTGTCGCCGACGGTCACCGTCTCGTAGACGCGCAGGATCTGTTCGGCCACCACCGGCCAGTCGTATTCGCCGACCACCTGCGTCGCGGTGTGCACCAGAGATTCTCTGCGCACCTCGTCGGTGAGCACGGTGTGCAGCGCGGCCGCCAGGGCCGCCGAATCACCGACCGGCACCAGCATCCCCGCCGTGCCGTCCCGCAGCACCCGACGGAAGGCGTCGAGTTCGCTGGCCACGACCGCGGTGCCCGCCGCCATCGCCTCGATCAGGATGATGCCGAAACTCTCCCCGCCCAGATTGGGTGCGACATACACGTCGGCGCTCCGCATCGCCGAAGCCTTCTCCTCGTCGGACACCTGGCCGAGGAAGCGCAGGTGCCCGGACAGCTCGCCCGCTTCGCGGCGCAGCCGATCCTCGTCGCCGCGGCCCACGATCAGGATCTCGACCTCGGGATGCCTGCGCACCAACTCGGGCAGTGCGCCGAGCAGCACGTCCATGCCCTTGCGCGGCTCGTCGTAGCGTCCCAGGAACAGCACCGTCCCGCCGGTGCGCGGATAGCCGGGCAGCATCGGCGCGCGGGCGAACGCCGGGACGTCGACGCCGTTGGGAATCTCCACCGCGTCCGAGCCCAGTGCCTCGACCTGCCAGCGGCGCGCCAGCTCGGACACCGCGATGCGGCCGGCGATCTTCTCGTGATACGGCCGCAGCACGCCCTGGAAAGTGCTCAGCACCAAGGATTTCGTCGTCGAGGTGTGGAACGTCGCGACGATCGGGCCCTCGGCGATCTTCAGCGCGAGCATGGACAGACTCGGCGCGTTCGGTTCGTGGATGTGCAGCACGTCGAAGTCGTTGCCGTCGATCCAGCGGCGGATCCGAGCATAGGCCATGGGCCCGAACGACAACCGGGCCACCGACCCGTTGTAGGGGATCGCCACCGCGCGGCCCGCCGACACCACGAATTCCGGCAGCGGCGTGCCCTCGGACGCGGGGGCCAGGACGCTCACTTTGTGCCCGCGTTCGAGGAATACCCGCGCAAGTTCGACCACATGCGCCTGCACCCCGCCGGGGACGTCGAACGAATAGGGGCAGACCATGCCGATCTTCATGGCGATTCGTCCCCCTGCTCGGCCTTGATGCTCGCCTGGGCGGTGGCGATCCTGGCGCGGCGCTGGGCCGACAGATCGCTTTCCCACAATGGTTGCAGCATGTGCCAATCCGCGGGATGCTCGGCGATATTCGCCGCGAAAAGATCCGCCAACGCCTGGGTAGCCGCCGCTACCCCACCGGAAACATCTACCGGCGCTTCGACTTTCAGCCCCCAGTCCTCACGGCCGTCGGCGTCGACCTCGAACCAGGCGTGTACCGGCAGCAACGCGGCACCGGTCTCGATGGCCAGTCTTGCCGCGCCTGCCGGCATCCAGGTGCGCTCACCGAAGAACTCGACGGGGACGCCTTTGCCGGTGAGATCGCGTTCGCCCATCAAGCACACGATCTTGTTCTGCCGCAGGCGCGCCGCCAACTGTCCGAACGGCGGTTGCTCACCGCCGGTCAGTGGGAACACCTCGAAGCCGAGGCTCTCCCGATAGGCGACGAACCGCTCGAACAGCGATTCGGGCTTCAGCCGCTCGGCCACAGTGGTGAGGCCGCCGTAGTGTTGCACCAGCCAGACGCCCGCCATGTCCCAGTTGCCGGAGTGCGGGAGCACGAAGACCACGCCCCGGCCCTCCGCGAGCGCGGCATCGAGATGCTCCAGCCCGTCGACGTAATAGTCGATCGCGGCATGGTCCATCGTGGGCAGCCGGAACGCCTCCCGCCAGTATCGGGCGTAGGACCGCATGCTCGCGCCGATCAGGTCGTCCGGCACGTCCGCCGGAAGCACGCCGAGCACACGGGCCAGATTGCGCCGCAATTGATTCGGCGCGCCGCCCGCGTGGAATTCCCGGTTGGCCCGCCGGGCGACACGGTCGGCGCCCCATTCGAACAGTCGCCGGGCCGTCGGCTCCGGCAGCGCGCGCACCAGCCGCCATCCCGCCGCGTAACCGGCGGCGCCGATCTGCTCCCCGATAGTCATCCGCACTCCCGCAACGCGAATCCGCAATCCGTCGTCCCCACTGTCCGGACGCCACCGTGCATCGGTCGGCGTCCGGTCCCGGGTGGGATCACGACGGAAGTCCTGTGGTGCCCGCTGTTCCGGCGCTCGGGCTCTGCGGGCGGCCGGCCGGGATCACGGCGCGCGCCCCCGGTGAGTTGCGCACGGCCAGCACCCGCTGACCGACGGTGACGATACTGAGCACCGCGAGGATCCACATGGCGACGTGCACGGCGTAGGTGAGCCACTCGATGCCCCAGTAGCCGCCGATCCCGGTGAATCCAGCGCCCACCAGCACGATGATCAGCCGGTCCGGACGCTCGATGATGCCGCCGTCCGCGGACAGCCCACTGGCCTCGGCGCGCGCCTTGGCATAGGAGATCACCTGCGAGGTCACCAGGACGACGAGCGTCGCTGCGAACAGCGGCTTGTGCTGCTCGTGGAAGACCGCCCACCAGGCCAGCCCGGCGAAGATGGCGCCGTCGGCCAGCCGGTCGCAGGTGGCGTCCAGCACCGCGCCGTATTTCGTGCCGCCGCCGCGCGCTCTGGCCATGGCTCCGTCGAGCATGTCGAACATGACGAACAACCAGATCACCATGGTTCCCCAGAACAGGTGTCCGGTCGGGAAGAGCGTGACCGCCGCGACGATGGAGGCGGTCGTGCCGATCAGCGTCATGGCGTCGGGGGTGAGTCCCGTGCCGACCAGCGCCCGGCCCAGCGGAGCCGTCGCCTTGGCGAACGTCTCGCGGCCGAAGAAGCTCAGCACGGCCGCTCCGCCCGGTCGCTCATCTACGTCTCCTTCCAGGCCGCCGAGAGCAGCGCCCTGGTCTCCCGCAGCAGTTGCGGCATGACCTTCGCCCCGCCGATGACGGTGATGAAGTTCGCGTCGCCACCCCAGCGCGGCACGATGTGCTGGTGCAGGTGGTCGGCCAGCGACCCCCCGGCCACGCCGCCGAGATTCAGCCCGACGTTGAAGCCGTGCGGCCGGGACACCTTCTTCATCACCCGGATCGCCTGCTGGGTGAAGGTCATCAGCTCGGCGCTCTCCGCCGCGGTGAGGTCCTCCAGGTTCGCCACCTTGCGGTAGGGCACCACCATCATGTGCCCCGGGTTGTACGGGTACAGGTTGAGCACGGCGTACACCAACTCGCCCCGGGCGACGACCAGCCCGTCCTCATCCGACATCTTCGGGATGTCGGTGAAGGGGTGTCCGGTCGAATCCTTGGCACTGGTGGCGGCCTCCGCGATGTAGGACATCCGGTACGGCGTCCACAGGCGCAGCAACCGATCCGGTTCCCCTGCGCCGGCGTCCACGATGCTGCCCGGCTCGGCCGAGGCAGCGGTGCCGTCCAGATCCGCGAGCCCGTCCGGCACCGTACGCTCGCTCATGCCCCACCCTTGTTCGCCGGTCGAATCACGAAACCCTCGGCCGTCGGCGACGCGTTCTCCCGATGGGCGATCCACGCGACGATGGTGGCCACCGCGTCGTCGACCGGCACGCCGTTGACCTGGGTGCCGTCGCGGAAGCGGAAGCTCACGGCGTTCGCGTTCACGTCGCGCTCACCGGCGAGCAGCATGAACGGCACCTTTTGGGCGGTGTTGTTGAAGATCTTCTTCTGCATCCGGTCGTCGCTGCGATCCACTTGCGCGCGCACGCCCGCGTCCTGCAACCGCTCGATCACCCGGTCCAGGTGCGCCGCGAAAGCTTCCGCGACCGGGATGCCCACGACCTGCACCGGCGACAGCCACGCCGGGAACGCGCCCGCGTAGTGCTCGGTGAGCACACCGAAGAAGCGCTCGATCGAGCCGAACAGCGCCCGGTGGATCATGACCGGCCGCTGCTTGGTGCCGTCGGAGGCGGTGTACTCCAGATCGAAACGCTCGGGCAGGTTGAAGTCCAGCTGGATGGTCGACATCTGCCAGGTGCGACCGAGCGCGTCCTTGGCCTGCACGGAGATCTTCGGGCCGTAGAAGGCGGCGCCACCTGGATCGGGCACCAGTTCCAGACCGGAGGCCGAGGCGACCTTCGACAGGGTCTCGGTGGCCTCCTCCCAGATCTCGTCGGAACCGACGAACTTCTTCGGGTCCTTGGTGGACAGCTCGAGGTAGAAGTCGTCGAGGCCGTAATCCTTCAGCAGATCCAGCACGAACCGCAGCGTGTCGGTCAGTTCGCTGTGCATCTGCTCTTTGGTGCAGTAGATGTGCGCGTCGTCCTGCGTCATGCCGCGCACCCGGGTCAGGCCGTGCACCACGCCGGACTTCTCGTACCGATAGACCGAGCCGAACTCGAACAGCCGCAGCGGCAGCTCCCGGTACGACCGGCCGCGGGCACGGAAGATCAGGTTGTGCATCGGGCAGTTCATCGGCTTGACGTAGTAGTCCTGGCCGGGCTTGCGGACGGTGCCGTCCTCGTTGAGTTCGGCGTCCAGGTGCATCGCCGGGAACATGCCGTCGCGGTACCAGTCCAGGTGGCCGGAGACCTCGAACAGATGTCCCTTGGTGATGTGCGGGGTGTTGACGAACTCGTAGCCCGCCGCGACGTGCCTGCGGCGCGAGTACTCCTCGAGTTCCTTGCGGATGATGCCGCCCTTGGGGTGGAACACCGGCAGGCCGGAACCGAGTTCGTCGGGGAAGCTGAACAAGTCCAGTTCCAGGCCGAGTTTGCGGTGGTCGCGGCGCTCGGCTTCGGCGAGCAGGTGCAGGTGCGCGTCGAGCGCCTCCTGCGATTCCCACGCGGTGCCGTAGACGCGCTGCAGGTCCTCGCGGCTCTGGTCACCACGCCAGTAGGCCGCCGAGCTGCGGGTCAGTTTGAAGGCCGGGATGAACTTGGTGGTCGGGATGTGCGGGCCGCGGCACAGATCGCCCCAGATCTTCTCGCCGGTGCGCGGATCCAGGTTGTCGTAGATGGTCAGCTCTTTGCCGCCGACTTCCATGACCTCCGGGTCGTCGATGCCCGACTTGTCGCTGATCAGCTCCAGTTTGAACGGCTCCCCGGCCAGCTCGGCCCTGGCCTCCTCGACCTCGACCACCCGGCGGGAGAACCGCTGCGCGCCTTTGACGATCTTCTTCATCCGGGATTCCAGCTTGGCCAGATCCTCCGGGGTGAACGGCCGCTCGACGCGGAAGTCGTAGTAGAACCCGTCCTTGATGTACGGGCCGATGCCCAGCTTCGCACCGGGGAACTCCTGCTGCACCGCCTGGGCGAGGACGTGCGCGGCGGAGTGCCGGATCACGTTGCGGCCGTCGGGGGTGTTCGCCGCCACCGGCTCCACGTCGACGTCCGCGTCCGGGGTCCACGACAGGTCCTTCAGTTCACCGTCCACCCGGACGACGACGACGGTGTCCGGCCCCTTCGTCGGCAGTCCCGCCTCACGCACCGCGGCGCCCGCCGTCGTCCCGGCCGGCACCCGTACGAGGGCGACTGGGCTGATGGCGGCTGAGGTGGTCACGGCTGCGCTCTCCTTGGCGTTCTCGGGTGCGGGCTGGGTCCCGCTCGATGGTGGCCGATCGCATGTTCGTCCGGCGCGACCATGCTACTGTCCCGCGGCGCCGACCCGTCCCGCCGGGTTTTCGGCCGTACGAGTCGGGTGGCGTGAGATTTGCGTTCGAGTCCCCGCCGGGTGGTCCGGCGCTGCGGGCATACCGGGCGAGTCACGGGCGCGGCGGTGAAGCCGGCTGTCACCCGGCCGGTCGTCAGTTCTCGGCGGCGAGGCCCGCGAGCAGGGCGATTCGTTCGGCGGCGGGGCGTTTCGGACAGCTGGTGCACATCTCGCAGCCAGGAACTTCGAACACCAGACAGCAGGAGATGCGCCGCACGAATGTGCGTCCGCCGATCTCGACGAAGCGCGGAACCGGCAGTTTGCCGCCGATCTCGGCGGCCAGCCGTGCCCCCGCGTCGGCGGACCCCGCGTCGAGCGCGCGGTTGCCGATCGCGTCGGCGACGATCGCCCACAAGGACGGCACACCGGCACCCGATACTCGGGCGACCGGTGGGATGACGGTCGCGAGCGTCTCGTGCAGGGCCGCCGCACCACCGCCGGGGCGACCGCCCCCTGGGATGCGCACGCGCTCGATGCCGCCATCGGGGCGAACCTCGCAGTCCAGGCGCTCCAGCGCGGCTTCGGGGGCGGCCTCGTCGTGCGCGTACGCCCGCGCGATCTGCTCCACCAGAGCGGAGGCGACCATGCACCACCACAACGTGCCCGCGATGCGCGGCGACGTGGTGCCCCAGGAACGGCCCATCTCACCGATACGCGCCGCCAGCCATTCCGGTTGGGTGAGCATGCGCCCCGCAACGGTGGTCACCGTTGCAGGGGGCTGCGCAGCCATTCCCATTCGACTCCGATCCAACTACCCACGAGCCCGAAGGTTCCCAATATCCACAGTGTCGCCACGACCAGCGCGGCGGTGCCGACAGCACCGGCCACCTGCACGGCTCGGCCCTGCCGGGAGTACCAGTCCATCAATTGCCGGTACCGGTCCCGCAGCCAGCCCAATGCCCTACGCGCCCAAGCGAATTCCGTGGCGAGGATGCCGAGCCCGGCGAACACGATCGCCCAGCCGGGACCGGGATAGGGGATCGCGAGCACCCCGACCGCGAGCACGGCCACACCGATGACGGCGACCATGATCCGGTAGCCGAGATACAGCGTAGGTCGTCGCTCGAGCCCGGCTCGGAAGGCGCGCCAGCGGGTCGGGCGATCGTCCGAGCTCGTTTCCAGGTCTGCGGTCACGTGCCCCAGGATACGAGCAGTCCGGCATACCGAACCGTCTCCGGATACGGCGATCCCGCCCGGGCACGCCACCCGGGCGGGATCACTCGTCCGGCCTCGATCACACGAGTTCGGCAGCGGGCTGATGGCCCGCGTCATCGATGTGCGCGATCCCGTTCTCGGTCACCTCGACCACCCGGGCGCTGGCGATGTCGAAGAACAGGCCCGACACCGTCACGCCGCGCTCGGCCACCGCCTTGCGCACCGCCGGATGCCGGTGCAATACCTCCAGCTGCACCGCCACGTTCACCATGGCCAGCTGATCGACCTCGCCGAAACCGGCTTCCCGCGCGGCGGCCGCGACCGGATGGCCCGTGCGGAATCGCTCCAGGCTCGGTCGCGCATGCGCGAGCCAGGGGTCCACACCGGGCACCTCGGCGCCGGTGTGCAGCGCCTTCATCGCACCGCAGGAGGAATGCCCGCAGACGACGATGGAGCGGACGTTCAGCTGTTCGAGTGCGAACACCAGTGCGGCCTCCACCGACGCGTCGCCCTCCGCGGGGGCCAGATTGCCCACGTTGCGGACGGTGAACAGGTCGCCCGGTCCGCTGTTGGTGATGATGTTCGGCACGATCCGCGAGTCCGAGCAGGTCAGGAAGAACGAGTCCGGGTCCTGCTGGTCGCGCAGCTCGTCCAGGTGCGGCCGGACGACGTGCGCGTGGCTGCGGTGGTAGGCCGCGACGCCCGCCGCGACCGGGTTGGCGGGCCGATCGTCGCGCCGCCACGGGCCGAGGATCTCGTCCCAGACCGAGCGCGCGAAGCTGCGCGCGGGCGGCTGCGCCCCGGCGTTGGCCATCCTGGCCCCGCCGATCTCCACGAAATCGACGCTGCCTCCGTTGTTCACCTGCTGGCGGGCGAACTCCTCGATGGCCTCGAACGCCGCGTGATCCAGGTAGTCGACCGTCATCTCCACCGTGACGTCGGCTCCCGGAGGGATCATGGCGAACTGCGCCGACAGCTTCGGCAGTGCGAGGAAGGTGGCCGAGCCGTCGATGGTGACCAGCCAGCGCTGGGTACCGGGAACCTGTTCGGCCTTGACCGCCACCCGGACCACCCGCCACAGCAGCAGGCCGAAAGCCAGGCCCAGACCGATCAGCACGCCCTCGAGCAGGTTCAAGAACACCACACCGAGCACCGTCACGGCGTAGACCAGCAGGTCGCCGGTGCGCCGGGCCAGTTTGATGTGGGCCAGTTTGACCAGCTGCGTGCCGATCACGATGAGCAGACCGGCCAGCGCGGCCTTCGGGATCTGCTCCACCACGGAGACCAGCGCCACGGAGAACACGAGCACCCAGACGCCGTGCAGCACCGCGGAGGCGCGGCTGTGCGCACCCGCCTGCACGTTGGTGGCGCTGCGCACGATGACGCCGGTGACCGGCAGGCCGCCGAGCAGGCCGGACAGCACGTTCGCCGAGCCCTGGCCGATCAACTCGCGGTCGAAGTCGGTCCGCTTGCGCGAGTGCATCTTGTCCACGGCCACCGCGGACAGCAGGCTCTCCACGCTGGCGATCAGGGCGATGGTGAGGATGGCCAGGACCAGACCCGACCAGTCGCCGCGCGGCAGGGCGGGCAGGCCGATGGCGTCGAACAGCGAGCCGTTGAGCACGATGCGCTCGGCATCGAGCGGCAGCACCAGCGACAACACCGTACCGACGAGCACCGCGACCAGCGGGCCGGGCACGGCGCGCACTCGGGCGGGCAGGTACTTCCAGCCGACCATGATCGCGATCACCACCGCGCCGATCAGCGCGCCGCCTCCGTGCAGGGACAGCAGCTGACCGGGCAGTTCCACGATGTTGCGCCAGGCCGAGCTGTGCGAGGAACCACCGAGCAGCACATGGATCTGCTGCAGCGCGATCGTGATGCCGATACCGGCCAGCATCGCGTGCACCACCACGGGCGCTACGGCGAGCGCCGCCCTGGCCACCCGGCTGAGCCCGAGCAGAATCTGCAGGACACCGGCTGCGAAGACGATGAAACACGTAGTGCGCCAGCCGAATTGGTTGATCGTCTCGGCAACGACCACGGTGAGGCCCGCGGCAGGGCCGCTCACCTGGAGGACCGACCCGCCGAGCGTGCCGACGACGATGCCGCCGATCACGGCGGCGATGAGCCCGGCGGCGACGGGGGCTCCGGACGCGATCGCGATGCCTAGCGAAAGCGGCAGCGCGACAAGGAAAACCACGATCGAGGACGGCAGGTCGTGGCGGAGGATATCGGAGAAGCGATCGGACAATGGTCCGGAACTGCGGCCCGAGCCCATGGGTGCGGGCAGTGACGGTGGCGGGGCCAAATCGTGATCGATAGCCATGACTCTCCTTCGCCGACTCGGCTGATTCGCCGAGGTCGGTTGACGATCAACATGTCCAGCAGGGCACAAGACCGCGAACCGGCATCTCGCGGTGAAGCAGTCCCGACACAGCGATGAGTCGAGATGTAAACGAGTACAAGTGTATTGGTAAAGACTTAGCAAAGCCTGAGAACTTCGCCGATTGTGTGGCATTCCCCACTGTCCCGTCGTCGTCATCACCGTGACCTACTGCACAATGCCCAGGTCACGCCGTTTCCGCCGCGATCAGGCGGCCTTCGTCGCCGAACTCCGCGATGCCGTCGACCATGACCTCGATCACCCGGGCTGTGGCGAGGTCGAAGAACAATCCGGACACCGCCACGCCTCGTTCCTCGACTCCCCGGCGCACGACCGGGTGCGCGTGCAGCGTCTCCAGTTGCACCGCGACGTTCACCATGCCCAGCTGGTCCACCGGCCCGAACCCCGCCACGGCCGCCGCGGTGGCCACCGGATGTCCCAGCCGATAGCGCTCCAGGCTCGGCCGCGCGTGCGCCAGCCAATCGCCGAGCCCTTCCCCCGCCCGCTCCTCGCGGTGCAGCGCCTCCATAGCCCCGCAACCGGAGTGACCGCAGACCACGACCGCGCGCACGTCGAGTCGCTCGAGCGCGTAGATCAGGGCCGCCTCCACCGAGACGTCCCCGCCGCGCGCCGGCACGATATTGCCCACGTTGCGGACGGTGAACAGGTCGCCAGGTCCGCTGTTGGTGATGACGTTCGGCACGATCCGCGCGTCCGCGCAGGTGAGGAAGAACGAGTCGGCGTCGTGCCGATGGCGCAGTTTGTCCAGATGCGGGCGCAGCACGTGGGCGTGGCCGCGGTGATAGGCCGCGATGCCCGCCGCGATGCGGTCCTCCCGATCACCCGACCGCCGCCACGGCCCGATCACCTGGTCGATGACCTGCCGGAAGTGCCCGCGCTCGGGCGGCCCGGCCAAGACGGTGGCCATCCGCGCGCTGCCGAGTTCAGCGAATTGCACCGTCGCGCTGGACGATTCGCGCTCGCGAGCCCATTCGGTGAGGTACTCGTGCGTGGCATGGTCCAGGAAGTCGACGGTCATCTCGACGGTCACGTCGGCGCCGGTGGGGACTTTAGCCAGTTCCGCGGTCAACTTCGGCAAGGCCAGGAAGGTGCAGGTGCCGTCGATGGTGACCACCCATCGGCGCGCGCCGGCAACCGGCGCCGCGACGATTGTCACGCGCACCACCCGCCACAGCAGCAGCGCGAAGGCCAGCACCAGCCCGATCACCATGCCCTGCAACAGGTTCAGGAACACCACGCCCAGCACCGTTGCCAGGTAGACGTACATCTCACCGGCCCGCCTGGCCAGCCGGATGTGCGCCAGTTTGATCAGTTGTACGCCGACGAAGATGAGCAGTCCGGCCAGGGCGGCGGTCGGGATCTGCCGAACCAGCCCGGCCAGCGCGACCGCGAACAGCAAGATCCAGATTCCGTGCAGCACCGTCGCCGCCCGGCTGCGGGCGCCGGCGGTCGCGTTCGTGATGCTGCGCACGATGACCCCCGCGATCGGCAGGCCGCCGAGCAGGCCGGACACGACGTTGGCCGATCCCTGCCCGATCAGCTCCCGGTCGAAGTCGGTGCGGTGGCCCGGCCGCATCTTGTCCACCGCGACGGCCGACAACAGGCTCTCGATGCTCGCGATGAGGGCGATCGTCACCATGGTCGTGGCGACCGCCGCCGGGCCGCCGGAGGGAATGCCGGGCAGGCCCAGCGCGTCCGCCAACGAGCCGTTCAGCACGATGCGCTCGACGTGCGCGGGCAGCACCAGCGCCAGCAGGGTGGCGGCGACCACCGCGACGAGCGGGCCGGGCACCACCCGCCCCCGCCGCGGCACGAAGCGCCACGCGGCCAGGATGCCGATCACGACGAGTCCGACGACCAGGTCGCCCGTGCGCACCGACATCAGCTGGTGGGGCAGGGCGACCAGCGCCGCGAACGACGAACTCAGCGAGTCCCCACCCAGCAGGACATGGACCTGTTGCAGCGCGATCACCACGCCGATGCCCGCCAGCATGCCGTGCACGACCACCGGTGCGATGGCCAGCGCGGCCCTGGCGACCCGGCTCAGCCCGAACAGGATCTGCAGCATGCCCGCACCGACGGTGATGAAACAGGTTGCCGCCCAGCCGAACTGGTGCACACTCTCGGCGACGACCACGGTGAGGCTCGCGGTGGGCCCGCTGACCTGGATCGCGGAACCGCCGAGCAGTCCGGCCACCATGCCGCCGACCGCGGCGGCGATCAGGCCCGCCGCGACCGGAGCGCCGGAGGCCACCGCCACCCCGAGCGAAAGAGGTAGGGCGACCAGGAAAACCACGATGGAAGCGGGCAGATCGGCACGGCCGATGACGGCCAGTCGATCGGCCATGTTCACGTGCGGCGACGTCCGTGGTGCGAAATCGGTGTCGGTGGACATATTTTCTCCTTCGCCAGGGTGGTGGCCCCGGTTCATCGGTCAAACATGTTCTTGGCATCGAAAGCGAGCGGCGGGCGAAGTGCGGGCCGTCGGCGGAAACACGACCATGAGGCAGCAGTCGGCACGATAGTAAAGACTTCGCAAAGCGTGCGGAAAGATTTCCGGTCCGAAGACGACAACCGCTACCATAATGTGATCCAGGTCACAGCGCAACATCGAGGAGCGTCCGCGTCATCGGAGTGACGTGAAGCCGAGAAAGCGCCGACCGGCGCGGAGAAGAAAGAAGACCGGGCAGCGACTGCACCGGTCTCGTTTGCGAAAGTGGTCCCAGCTGGGATCGAACCAGCGACCTTCCGCGTGTGAGGCGGACGCTCTCCCGCTGAGCTATGAGACCTTACGGGTTCCGGCGGCTGGGATGCCCTCCGGACGAGACGAAACATTAGCACGCGCCACCGGCGGTTCACCAAATCGCCATCCGGGCAGGGACGGTGCAGCGCCGCCCTCCGCCGAGCGACGGCCGCATACCCCCGAGGCTCTCGGAGAAGGACTGGACGCGTCACGACCCGTCCAGCCGGGCGGCCCACTCCGCACCCCGACCATCGAGACTCAGGACGGAAATGCCTCCCCTCTCCCACCGACCCCATGAGCCACCGCCGTCACAGACGCCACCTTCTGGATTTCCTTCGTTCTACCAGCGGATTTGTACCTTTCACCGAGCGTCCGCTAATGTTCTGTCTCGCACCACGGAGGCCGGAAACGAGCCCCGCGGAGGCAGAATGCGGATGTAGCGCAGCTGGTAGCGCATCACCTTGCCAAGGTGAGGGTCGCGGGTTCGAATCCCGTCATCCGCTCGAGAGGTAGGGCCAGGCAACATTACGCCGTCCCCCTTTGCGCGGTGGAGTGGCCGAGTGGTGAGGCAACGGCCTGCAAAGCCGTGCACACGGGTTCGATTCCCGTCTCCACCTCGCGCGATTAGCTCAGCGGGAGAGCGCTTCCCTGACACGGAAGAGGTCACTGGTTCAATCCCAGTATCGCGCACCACCGTCTCACCAGGTCAGACCCGGTTTTCGCCGGGTCTGACTTCGTTTGTGCCCACGAACGCCACGTTTTCGTCGTAACCGGAAATACCGCCGTGTGACTCCGAGACTCGACCGACGTTCACAATCGTCAGAAGAATCGCCGAAGACAATCCCCAGCCCCAAACCGTGCCGTGGCAATGCCCCGAACGGGCACCGAACCCTTGAAGCGGCCGGCACGGTTGCGGAGGGCCGGTGTCGGTGGGTAGGGATACGCTGTGGCGCACAGTGCCCGAGCCGAGTCAGGGGGTTGTCGCGTGACGATCAGTACGGAGGTCGCGCCGGGAGCGGCACCGGATGACGACGACCCCGAGTCGCTCGATCTACGCGACGACATCTCGTTCGAGCTCGAAGAGGTGAACGAGGTGCTCGGCGAGCTGGTCGCCCTGCGCGCCGGCGAGAAGGCCAAGGACGGCGACCTGCTGACGGCTCGGCTCGGGATCACCGGGGAGAAGCCCGAGACGCTGGCCCGCATCGGCGCTCGCTACGACCTCTCCCGTGACCGGGTGCGGCAACTACACACCAAAGCGGTCGGGCAGATGATCCGGATGGCGCAGTTGTCCGGGCATCGCGCCGCCGCGGTCCTGTCCGCGCGCTACCCCCTGGACGCGCGGGATCGGCAATTGACCCGCGCGCTGCTGGTGGAGACGTACGCGACCGACACCGATATCGCGGCGACCGAGCTGTCGTACCTGAAACTGCGACTGGCCGGGCACGCGGCGGAGGACGCGAAGCGGGTCGCCGGGTTCGTCACCCAGCGCATCGCGGCCTGGCAAAAGAAGACCAACCGGCGTCTGGCCAAACTGTACGACGCCGAGCCGCGCGCGACGATTCAGTTGAATCCCTGGCTCGACCAGGTCGACTGGCCCCGCGCCGGCGCACCGGCCGCCATCCCCACCACCTTCGCGCGCACCGTGGACAGCGATGACGACGGCCGTGGCCACTTCTACCTGGACAAGGTCGGTCGCGATGTGCCGTTCGACTCCGGTCTGGAGGCCAGGCTGTTGGGGATCCTGAACGCCGGCGACCAGGTCGAGACATTCCAAGAGCAACCCGTGGCGGTCGTCTACGGCCTCGACGGCGCCGAGCGGATGCACTATCCGAGCATCGTCGCCCGGCTCACCGACGGCCGCACGGTGTTGATCGACGTAGTTCCGCTCGGCCACGTGGCCTTCCATGTCAACCGGGTGAAAGCCGCCGCAGGCCGAGCGCATGCGCACGCCAACGGGTGGGGGTGGCTGATCTGGACCGGCAGTCGCATCGGCATCCGGGATCTGCGCACACGCCCCGTCGACGCCGCGAGCGAGCGGATGCTGCGTGACCTCGTCGAGCGCGGCCCCGTGCACTGGGCCGCACTCCGCGAGGTGCGCGCGAAGACCGGCCTGGAACTGCTGGACTTCCTCGCACTGGTGCTGCGCCACGAATGGCGCTGGGACCGAGCGCCCTTCCGGCTCAGCGCACCACCATCGCCGCCGCCAGGAACGTGACGATCAGCAGCATCGCGCAGATGGTGATCAACTGCCAGCGGCCGATGGTCACCTCGAGATTGGCGATCGTGTTGCGCAAGGCCTTGTCGAGCCGATCGTGATCGGCGATCGTGCGCTGGGCGGTGGCGAGGGCGTCGGCCCGTTTCTGCGCGTCCAGCTCCGCGCGCTCCAGCCGCGTGGTCAGCTTCAGCAGATGTTTCTGCTTGTCGCGTAACGACTTCCGGGCCACCGCGAGCGCCGTGCGCTGGTTGACCAGTTCCTGGCGCTGCCGAGCGATGACCGTGGCCTGTGTCTTCGTGTGGTACTCCCAGTCGGTCACGGTGGCCCAGCCTCCTGTCCTCTCGTCGCGATAGCCCCAGACGTATTCGCCGCGCACCCAGCCCGCGATGAATTCGCGCAGTTCGACCGGCTCGCGCCGCGGCGCCGCCATCGCGTGCTCGGTATCCAGCACACCGGTGACCGCGCGGTAATCACAGGCGGCCGGAGCGAAGTCCGCGATGCCCAGCGCATGCAGATACGGCACCCAGTAACCGGGCGGGCACAGCCACAGCACATCCGTGCAGCCTTCCGCGCGCAGCCGCTCGGTGTGCTCTCGCGCGAGCCCTCGCTCCACCGGGCCGCTGCGCACCTCGATGGCGTAGACCCGGTCGCCCTTACGCCAGTACACATCCACCGGCAGCGTCCCGATGCGCCCGTCCACTTCGGCCTCGTCGGCACCGTAGGCCAGCAGCCTGCCGCACAACCAGTACTTCAGCCGCCGCATATCCCACTGCGCGGCGGCGCATTCCGGACACCCGCAGGCATATCCGGTCTTCGATCCGCGGGTACGGCCGGAAGCCTCTCCGATACCCAATTCGGCGAGCATCGCTCGGCGCCCGCAGGCGATCTCCGCCCGCTGCTTCGTTCTCACGCGACCACTCCCCTGCACAACCACCGCAGGCCCGGCGACCTACGCCATAGATCAAGAGTGCGTCAGACTCGGCAACCTCGCCAGCCTCGTCTACCCCGCGCTCGGGTGTGCCACGCGCATACCCGATCCACGGCAATGGCGTCGCACTCTGCGGCACAAGGGCTTTCATCATGCCACGGAGCGGCATCGGCGCTTCTGATATCGACGGATTGACAGTTGCCGCCATTCCGCGCCGCGCCCGGCCCTCCGGGGACCGGACACGGGACGGCCGCGCGACGCACCCTCGCGGTCACCCGACGCGTGGATTCGCGCGGGCCGCGGATCGGGCGGATAATGCCGGATCGGATGTGTCGGCCTGTTCCGGACAAAGCGGGTCGTCGCGTAATCCGCCTGCCGGGGGGTATTTCCGGGGGCCTAGGCTGCAGCGATCAGGTCTTGGATCGGTGTACCGCCGATTCTTCGCGAGCCGCGGATGTCCAACTGGGCGGATAGAATCGTCCGGCCGAGTGCGAGCTGGGCCGATACGGGGAAGTGGGTACGGGATGGAGCACGGTCAGCAGACCGGCGAGTCGATCGGCGCGATGCTGTCGAGTATCGCGTCGGCTCTCCGAGAGGTCAGCGAGAAGCTGGACGCGGTGGCGGCACGCATCGACGGTGCGCAGGCCGTGGTGAGCGAACCGACCGTCGAGGGGCGGTTGGCCAAGCTCGAGGCGTGGGCTTTCGGTGCCGGACAGGACATTTCGGGTCTCGACGCCAGGGTGGAACGGCTGGAATCCGGTGCAGACCCGGCGCCGGAGGATCGAGAACCGACCCAGCGCCCGGCCGCCCCGCTGCCCCGGGCCGCCGCGAGGCGGTCGAGCGCGCGCAGGCCGGAGCACAGCGCCGAACCCACGGCACCGAAGAGCGAGTCACCCGACCCGGCCGGCACCCGGAACGGGATACCGCGTGAGCCGGTGCACGCGGCGCCCGAGCCGAGTCCCGCTGCGCCGACGAGCTACACGCCGCCCCGCGAGCCCACGCTGACCGCACTCGACTCGAACACCGGCTCCACGCAGGGCTTCACCGCCTCCGGCAACCCCGCGTCCGATTTCACCCCTCCCCAGCGTGAGCCCACTTTCACCACGCCGGCACCGCGAGAACCCCTCTCGTCCTTCACCGCGCCCACCCCGCGCGATCCCGGCACCGGACAGCGACAGACCTTCCCGGCCTCGCGTGAGCCCGCCCCTGCCGCGGGCTCGTACTCCCCCGCCGAGAACGCCCCGTACGAGAGCATCGTCGCCTCCGCCGCGACCACGAAGCACAGCGGCTCGGAGAACGGTGCGGTAGCCGACGCCACGGGCACGGGACTCACCGGCGCGCACCGCGCCGGCGTGGACGACCGGACTCCGGTCGAGAACACGCACGTGGACAAGTTGCAGGCCATGCTGGACGAACTCAAGCGCACGGCAGCGGCTCCGCTGGGCCGGACCGACGTCTTCGGGCCCACGCCGGGCGAGTCGACCACGAACGGATATCAGTCCGAGCGCACCGAAGCGCAGCGCAGACCGGCCGACTATCGGCTCTCCAGCCCGCCGCCGGTTTCCTGAGCGGCTCTGGCGCGCTTCCGCTTCGGCGGACGCGCCGCCGCCGAAGAACGCAGCAGCATCTCCTGCACTAGATCGCGCAACCAGCGGTGCCCCCCGTCGGCGGTGTTGCGCGGGTGCCATGCCATCCCGATAGCGACCTCGGGTAGCGGCAGCGGTATCTCGAACGCGGCAAGACCGATCGCGGGCAATGTGGCGGCGCTCAGCAGGGCGGGCGCGGGGCAGACCAAGTCGCTGCCGCGCACCGCGAACAGCGCGCTGGCCAGCGTCGGTACGGTGGCCACCACCCGGCGGGTGCGGCCGTGCAGAGCCAAGCGGTCGTCGATCGGGCCATGCGAACGGCCGGTGCGCGAGACGCTCAGATGCGGCGCTGCCGCGTACGCGGCGACGGTGACGCGATCGGTGACCAAAGGATGGTCGGCGGCGGCTACTCCGATCACGCGGTCGGTGAGCACGCGGCGCACGGTCGTCTCCGGGTCGGTGTGGTCGATCACACCGACTTCGAGGTCGACCCGGCCGTCCCGCAACGCGGCGGTGCCCTCCACGGTGTCGGGCAGGAATCGCAGCGTCACGCCCGGGGCCTGGGCCCGTACCGCGGACAGGAGGGGCCCGGCCAGTTCGCTCAGCACCATATCGCCGGCCTGCACCGCGAACGTCCGGCGCAGCGCGGCCGGGTCGAGGTCGTTACGCGGTGTCAGAAGCGCGCGTCCCTGCTCGACCAGGGTGCTGACCTCGTAACGCAATTCCAGAGCGCGTGGCGTGGGTACCAGATTGCGGCCCGCGCGCACGAGCAGCGGGTCACCGAGCACGCCGCGCAACTTGGCCAGCGTGCGGCTCATCGCGGGCGGCGAGGTGTGTAGGCGCTCCGCGGCCAGGGTGACGCTGTTGGTGTCCAGCAGTGCGTCGAGGGCCACGAGGAGATTCATGTCCAGCGCTTCCACCCTTGGATTATCGCCAACGCAACCAGCGGCCCCCGGTATTGCGCACGCGATAACCCGGGGCGAGTCCGACCCGGGTGGCAAGGCCGGAGGGCCCAGCGAGGGAACCGTCCGCGGTCGCACCCGCAATCGCTTCCACCCGTACGCCGTCCCGAGTTGGCAACGGCGCGCTGACCTGCGCATCTACCCCGGGCACCGTCGGCTGGCGAGCCGTGACGCACTCCATCGGTGCGCGCACCGGATACGGTGGTGCGCCCGCGTCACCCCCACTCGGGTCGAGCATCGGATGTCTCTGTCGGAGTCGCGCGGCGGCACACGCGGTTTTCGGCAGTCGATGCAAACGTGCGCACACACCACTCGCAGCCGACGATCACCGCGACCGGCGTGCGGTACCCGTCCGCCGCGCGTCCTACCGAGTGAGCGGACCGGTCACGGTCGCCTAGTGGCTGACCCGGCGGCTGTCGCCCTCGTAGGGCAGCAGTTCCGCCTCGATCGGCGCCGTCGGGCGCGCCGTCGGCCCCGGCCCGGGCTTGCGACGGGTGGCAAGTCCCCGGTAGGACTCCGGCTTGATCCGGCGGAACACCTGCGCCGCTCGCGTGTGCAGTGGCAGGCGGAACTTCAGGTCGGCGAGCATCTCGTCGATGTTCTGGATGGAGAACGGGACGACCGCGGTGCCGTGCGCGTGGCGGCCGCGCGTGCGTTCCTCCATCCAGCGCAGGCGGGCGTCGATCTGCTCGTCGAGTTGCTCGGCGGGCGGAAGGTGCAGCCTGCCGGTGAGCAACGCGGCGGTCCAGTGCGCGGCGACTTCGGCGCTGAGCGTGCTGATCGTCGAGGAGTTGTAGCCGGCGAAGGTCAGATTCGGGACCCCCAACGGCAGGATCTGCCGATGCAGGCGGAAGTTGCCGTGCTCGTCGGTCAGCCTGCGCTGGATGTACGGGGTGAGGAAGGGAACCCGCTGCTGGAAGCCGGTCGCGCAGATCACGACGTCGGCCTGCAGCACCTGCCCGGTGGACAGCCGGATCCCGGGCGCCGCCTTCTGGCCGCCGCCCATCTCGGTGATGGTCGTGTCCCGATGCACCGTGATGCGTCCGCTGGCCACCTGCTCGTAGAAGCCGTCGCTGACAAGGCTGACGGTGCTCTCGGCGATCTCCTCGAATCGCCCGGTGGGCACCAAGTCGAGTTCGCGCAGGTTCGAGTGCTTGGTGACGAGTTCCTGGATCAGATCGAAATTGCTGATCCGCACGGATTCACCGGGACCGTCCAGGAACCGATCCATCCAGCGGGGCCGTAGGTAGTGGAAGTGGGCCTCGCCGAAGCGGGTCAGCATCAACCGTTCGTAGTCGATGACCCGCGCCAGCTTGCGCGGCATCTTCCAGAACAGCCGCCGCGCCACGACCGAGGTGGACGCCGCGACCTCGCTCACCGCGGTGGCGATGTCGCAGGCGGACTTGCCGTACCCCACGACGACGACCGACTTGCCGCGCACCGACTCCAGGTCGGTGAACTCCGAGGAATGGCACAGACGCCCGCCCGCGGCGCGGAACCAGTCGGCGCCGTGGTACTCCGGCATGGCGGGCTCACTGAATACGCCGTTGGCGATCACCAGGTGGTCGCACGAGGCCCGGTGGACTCCGCTCTCGTCGCGAATTTCCAGCAACCAGCCGCTGTCCACCGGATCGGCGGCGACCACCTCGGTGCGCGGCCGCAAGTGCTCGGTCAGCCCGAAGCGCTCGGCGTAGGCGGCCAGATATGCCTGCATGTGCTGCCCGTCGAGAACCCGCGGGTAGTCGCCCGGCATCGGAAAGTCGGAGAAGTGGTAGGTGTCCTTGGAGTTCTGCGTTCGCAGTCCCGGGTATCGCCGGGTCGCACTCCACACGCCACCGACATCGGGTGCGCGGTCGAAGATTTCGACCGGAAAACCCTCCTGTTGCAATACTTTCGCGCAGGCGAGACCTGCGATACCCGCACCGACGATCCCGATGCGGCTTCCGCTTGTCATGCGCAAGAGGCTACGTCGCCGACGGCGCACAGCAAAGTCGGTGGACCGAATCCGCTCGTCAGCGCACCGCGGGCGCACGCACGGGGACCACTGGGAGCTCGAGCAGCCCGCGGATCAGGATGCTCTCCCGCCACCGCAGGTCCACGTCGTCGATCGCGGGCCGCAGCAGCGGATAGCGCCGGATCAGGCGGGTCAGCGCGATGCGCGCCTCGAGCCGGGCCAGTCCCGCCCCGAGGCAGTAATGGATGCCGTGGCCGAAGGCCAGGTGGCCGTTCGCGCCGCGTTCCGGGTCGAAGATCCCCGGAGCGGTGAAGTGACGTTCGTCGCGGTTGGCCGACGCCACGGAGACCAGCACCAGCTCCCCTTCCGGGATGACGCTGCCCCCGAACTCGACCGGCGTGGTCGTGTAGCGCAGGGTCGCGACGTTGACCGGCCCGTTGTAGCGCAGCATCTCCTCCACCAGCGGCGTCACACCCGTGGGATCGTCGCGCAGCGCCTGATAGCGGGACGGATCGGTCAGCAGTTCCAGCACGGTGTTGCCGATCAGGTTCACCGTGGTCTCGTGACCGGCCACCAGGATGAGGAAGGCCATGGAGATCAGCTCGTCCGGGCTGAGCCGGTCACCCTCCTCGGTGGCGAGTAGCAGTTGCGAGATCAGATCCTCGCCCAGCCCCTCTGCGCGCCGTCGGGCGATCAGGCCGTCGAAGTAGCCGACGATCGCATCGGTAGCGCTGCGTATGCCCTCCGGTGTGGACATGGGCGTGTCCACCACGGCCGTCGACCACTCCCGGAAACGCGCGCGGTCCTCGACCGGCACGCCGAGCAGTTCGCAGATCACCGTGATCGGCAACGGGAACGCGTACTCCGCGAGCAGGTCGACCGGCACGCCGCCCCCGGTCCGATCGATCGCGTCGAGCAGATCGTCCGCGATCGCCTCGACTCGTGGCGCGAGGGCCGCCATCCGCGCGGGCGCGAACGCCGGGACGACGAGTTTGCGCAGCCGCGAGTGCTGTGGCGGGTCGGCGTTGAGCAGATGGTGGCTGAGACGCTGGTTGACCGCCGTGACGCCGCTGCCGCCCGCGGCCGAGCGTCGTGCGTGGGCGCCCACCGGATTGTGCGGATCCTTGCAGACACCGGGATGGCGCAGGATCTCTTTGGCGGCGTCGTAGTCGACCACCAGCCAGGCGCGGACGCCGGTGCGCAACCGGATCCGGTGCACCGGCCCCTCGGCGCGCAGCTGCTGGTAGAAGGCGTGTGGCGCGCGAAAGAAATCCGCGGGCAGCTCTCTCATCCGGTCGGTCCCCCTCGGTTCGCGAGTGTCGTTGCGGCCCTTCGATGGTGACACCGATCACGGCGCACTGCCAGGCCGCGCGAGCGGAGGTCCCGCGCGAGCACCGTTGCCCGCCCGGATCGAAACGCGCCGTCGTGCGCCTCCGGCTACCCTGCGCCGGTGAATTCGATCGCCCCCGTCCTGCGGCGCGCCCGCGTCGCGAACTCCTTCGCGTTCGGCGCGCAGGGCTTCTTCCTCGCCGTCGTGCTGACCGAATTGCCGCAGCAAAAAGCACGCTTCGGCCTGTCGGACGGACTGATCGCCGTCTCGGTGGTGCTGATCTCGTTGCTGGCGGGCGGCGGCAGCGTCCTGGCGGAGCGGCTGGCGCTGTGCTGGTCCAGCCGCGCGGCGGTGCGGATCGGGCTGCTGCTCGTCGCCGTCACCGGTTCGGCGGCGGCGTTCGCGCCGAACACGGCGCTGCTGGTGGCCGCGCTCGGCTGCTACGGGATCGCGGTCGGCGTCGTCGACGCGAGCACCAATATGCAGGCGGTGTTCATCCAGCACGGGTACGGGACGTTCATCCTGTCGTCGTTCTACGCCTCGTGGAGCGCGGGAACGATAGCGGGGGCGTTGTTCGTCTCGGGGTGCGAGGCGCTGGGGGTGCCACTGCGCGCATCGCTGCTCGCGGCCGCGGCGATCGTGCTGGTGCTCGGCGGGATCCTCGGGCCTGGACTGCTCGGAGTGCGGGACGCGGAGACGAGTCCTCGCGAGACCGCCGCGCCCGGTCCGGCCGTCGCCTTGCGCGCGTACCTCGCGTTCGGAATCGCGGCCGCGTTCGTCTTCGCCGTCGACCTGGCGGTGGGCAACTGGTCGGCCTTGTATCTCACCGACGACCTGCTCGCCGGTTCGGCGACCGCGGCGCTCGCCTTCGCCGCGTACCAGGGCACATCGCTGGTCGCCCGAGCCGCAGGCGATTCGCTGGTGCGCCGTTTCGGTCCGCGCAACGTGGTCCGGGCCGCCGCGGCCACCGGGGTCTGCGGTCTCACGCTCGTGGTGGCCGCGCCGAGTCCGGCGGTCGCGATCGCGGGTTTTCTGGTCGCGGGCGCGGGCCTGCCCGTGATCGCACCGCTGTGTTTCAGCGCGGCCGGGCAACTCGCGACCGGACGCGAACTCGACGCACTGATCGCGCGTCTCAACCTGTTCAACTATGCGGGAACCCTGCTGGGCGGCGGCTTGGTCGGCGCGGTCGCGGCGAGCGTGGGACACCGCGCGGGATTCGTGATCCCCCTGCTGTTCGCGGTAGCCCTGCTAGCGCTCTCCCGGGTCTTCCACTCTCATCGCATCGCGAACGGGACACGTCCGGGAACACTGGACCAGCCCACCGCACCAGGGTCGACCGGCGGGTAGGCCGCGCCGGCCCCGAGCGCGAGCCGTAGGCGACTCCGGCATCGCCGTCAGCGGCGGAAGGAATGGACTGAGGCCGGACTCAGCGCAGGAATTCGACGAGCGCCGCATGGAAGGCGGGGTTCACCACCGCCATCAGATGGTCGCCGGGCACCACGGCGAGTGCGCCGTCCGGCAGGGCCGCGGCGAGCCGCTCCGGTTCGGCGGCGAACGGATCGTTGTCGCCCGCCAGCACCAGCGCAGGCACGGTGATGTCGGCCAGGGTCTCGATGGGACGATCGTCGAGGCCTGTCGCCACCGCGTGAATGGCGTCCACGTCGGCGTGCACCGCGTCGGCCAGCACGCGGAACATCTTCGCGGTCGGCGACGCTCCCGCCCCGTCTCCGGTCATCGCGGCCTGTAGATCGGGTAGGTCGATCACGCGGCGGTCGACGCCGCCGCAGTCCAGCACGCCCGACCCGATGCCACCGACCACCAGCCGCCGCACCCGCTCGTCGGTCGCGGCCACCAGCAGCGAGACCACGCCGCCCATCGAGTACCCGACCTGCACCACTTCCTCGAAGCCCAGCTCGTCGTAGAGCGCGCGCACGTCACGCGCCATGGCATGCCACGAGTAACGCGCCGCCTCGTGCGGCTTGTCGGAACGACCGTGGCCGCGTGCGTCCAGGGAAACCACGGTGTGCCCGGCGGATTGCAGCGCGGCGACCACACCGGTGCTCATCCAGTTCGCGTTGGTGTCCGCGACCACTCCGTGTTGCAGCACGACCGGGACGCCCCCGCCCTCCCAGACCCGGTAATTGAGTTCCAGGCCGTCCCATGTCTCAAACTTCGCCATGCCGGGATCGTAGTGCACACCGCGGCCACGGACAGCCGAAGCGGCCGTTCGGTCCGGAGGCCGCGCTCAGCCCAGCAGACGGGCCCGCAGGGCGGCGATATCGGCGTCGGTCAGTCGCAGCCCGTCCCGGACATAGGCGTCGAAACTTCCATAGGTCTGGTTCGCCTGGTCGAAGGCGGCGGCGAGCCACGCCGCCTGGACACCGTTGAGCGGGTCGTCGTGCCTCGCGTTGCGGAAACGGTTGGACAGCAGGTAGTCCTCGGTGACCGTGGCCCGATCGATCCCGAGCACGGTGAGCAGCACCGCCGCCGCCCAGCCGGTGCGATCCTTGCCCGCGGTGCAGTGGAACAGCACCGCGCCGTCCGCGCCGATGACGTCGCGCAGCACCGAAGCGAACGCCTCGTTCGCGCCGGGAGCGGTGACGAACGCGCGATACAGCCCGTCGCCTCCGGTGAGCGTGGTGGCGATGACCTGTGGTGGAGCCTGGCCGATCACGTCGGCCCAGTGCGCTGTCGCGCCCGCGGGGACCCGGTCCGGCCCGAGCGCGCGCTCGTAGACCGTGCGCAGGTCGTGGACGGAGCGCACGCGGCGATCGGTGAGCGCGGCCAGGTCGTCCGGCGTCGCGTTGTTCAGCTGTCCGGTGCGATACACCAGACCGCTGCGCACGATCCGGCCGTCGGTGGTGCGGTACCCGCCGATGTCGCGGGCGTTGTGCACCCCTTGCAGGTGCAGCGCGGGGTCGGCGGCGACGGTCGCGGGCGGCTCGGCCCGCGCGATGCCTGCTACCGGTCCGAACGCGACGGCCAGACCGGCCGCCATCGCGACCGGGGCACGAAAACGAGGGGCCATTCGGCTGCTCCAATCATCGAGTTCGCGGAAATCGCACACGTCGTCACCGAACCGCCGCGGTCGGACCGGCGGCGTCAGGCCGCGACTTCGAACCGCGACAGCGCGAGCAAGCGCGAGATGGCGCGCAGATACTTCTTGCGGTATCCGCCCTCGAGCATCTCGGCGGAGAAGATCTCGTCGAGCTTCGCCCCCGACACCGTCACGGGGACGCTCGCGTCGTAGAGCCGGTCGGCCAGCACGACGATGCGCAGTGCCACGGCCTGATCGGTCACCGGGTGCACGCCGGAGACGAACACCGACGACACCCCGGAGATGAGCGCGCCGTACTTCGACGGGTGCAGGGTGCTGAGGTGCTTCAGCAGCGCGTCGAAGTCGTCGAGCGTAGAACCCGGTGTGCTGCCCGCCCGTTCGGACAGCACGTCCGGCGACGTGGGCTCCGGCGCGGGCGGCAGGTCGCGGTGGCGGTAGTCCGGCCCGTCCACGCGCACCGCCTCGAAGATGGCGCCCAGTTTCTTGATCTCGCGCAGGAAATCCTGCGCGGCGAAACGTCCTTCGCCGAGCTGGCCCGGCAGCGTGTTCGACGTGGCGGCGATGGAGACACCGGCTGCGGACAGTTCGGTCAGCAATCGGGAGACCAGCATGGTGTCACCCGGATCGTCGAGCTCGAACTCGTCGATGCACAGCACGCTGTTGCCCGACAACCGCTCCAGAGCGTTGGCGAAGCCGAGCGCACCGACCAGGTTGGTCAACTCGCCGAACGTGCCGAACGACTTGGGCGCGGGCGAGCTGTGGAAGATCGAGGCGAGCAGGTGGGTCTTGCCGACGCCGAATCCGCCGTCCAGGTACAGACCGGCACCGCTGATCTGCTTCTTCTTGCCGAAGAAACTCTTCTTGTGCGCGGCCTTGCTGATCTTGGCGACCTGGTCGGCGAACTCTTCGGCCTTGCGAACCGCCGCCGCCTGGCTCGGTTCCTTCGGATCGGGGATGTAGGAGGCGAAGCTCACCTCGTCGAACATGGGCGGAGGCACCATCTGGGCGACGAGCTGATCGGCCGGGACCTCCGGGTGACGATCGACGAGGCGTTCTTGCATGGACGAAGCCTAAAGACGTGGTGTGATGTGGTCTCATGCAGCGTAGCCAGAATGCGATCCAGCTCACAGGGCTGAGCCCTGACGACCTCGCGCAGTTGTACGCGTTCCCCGCCGCACTCGACGCGCCTTGGGTCCGGGCCAATTTCGTCTCCAGCATCGATGGCGCGGCCACCAGCGGGAACCTGACCGAGGGGCTGGGCACTCCGGCCGACCGGACGGTGTTCATGCTGCTGCGCGAACTGGCGGAGGTGATCGTGGTCGGCGCGGGCACGGCGCGCGCGGAGAACTACGGCGGGGCGCGCACCGACCCGGGACGCCGCCGCGCGTTCCACGAGCGCGGCATCGGCGGGCATCCCGACGGCGTGCCGCCACCGATCGCGGTGGTCACGGCGAGCGCGGCGATCGACCCCGACGCGCGCCTGCTCACCGACACCCAGGTGCCGCCGCTGATCATCACGACGGCCACCGCTCCCGCCGACCGCAAACAGCGTCTGGCGGACGCGGGCGCCGAGGTGATCGAAGCCGGTGACATCGCGGTGACGCCGAGCGGCCTGCTGCGCGTGCTCGGCGAGCGCGGCCTGCTGCGCGTGCTCACCGAGGGCGGTCCGCACCTGTTCGGTGAACTGCTGGAGGCCGACGTGGTCGATGAGCTCTGCCTGACCACCGCGCCGCTGCTGGTCGGCGGTGCGGCACGGCGAATCTCGCTGTCGGCGCACGAGTTCCGCGTGCGGATGACGCGCGCGCACGTCCTGCTGGACGACGACGGCACGGTGCTCACCCGGTGGGCCCGTCGATGAAAGAACCGCCCGAACCTGGCAGGCTGTAGCAATGCGCTGGACTCGGGCCGCCGTGCTTGCCGCCACCCTCTCGATCGTGACCGCCGGTTGCGGCGCGGGACCGTCCGATCGTCCCGGTGTCGCGGTGCAGCGCCCGCCGGTCGCGGGCACCGCGACGACCTCCGCCGCGCCCGCTTCGCCGCCGAGCGCCGAGCTGCCCAGAACCGATCTCAGCTGGCGGGAGTGCACCCAGCCGACCCTTGATCAGCTCGGCCTCGGGCCCGCGCCCGCGGGGCTGGTGCTGGACTGCGCCGAGTACTCCACCCCGATCGACTCGACAGGCGCGGTGCTGGGCAATTTCCGGGCCGGTGCGCTGCGGGCCAGGCTGGCGCAGACCCCGGCCGACGCGCCGCCACTGGTGCTCACCTCGGGTTCGGATCGCTCCTCCTCCGCCACCCTCGCCGGATTGGCCGCGGGCCCGGCCTCGGCGCTGCTGGCCGCCCACCCGATCGTGGCGGTGGACCGGCGCGGCATCGGCACCTCGCAGCCGATCGACTGCCTGCCGCTGGAAGTGCGTCGCGGCTTGGCCGACAACGCCCAGTCCGACCCGGGCGACCCGGTCGCCAGGATGACGAAGCTGAGCCAGGACGGCACCATCGCCTGCCGCGATTTCCTGCAGCCCTACGAGGGCACCTTCGACGCGCCGCACGCCGCCGACGACATCGAGCAACTGCGCAGGCAGTGGCAGGTGGAGCACATCGCGGTGCTGGGCACCGGCAACGGCGCGAAGGTCGCGCTGAGTTACGCCCGCAAGTACGGCGATCACCTCGCCCGGCTGGTACTGGATTCCCCCGAGCCGGTCGGCACCGATGCGGTGACCCGTGCCGAGCAGGCCGTGCAAGGCGCCGAGGCGGCGCTGACGGCGTTCGCGCAGCGTTGCGTCGGCGTCGGTTGCTCACTCGGCGCCGACCCGCGCGCCGCGGTCACCGAACTCGTGAACCGGGCCGCGACCGGCGGGCTCGGCGACATCTCGGCGAACGCGTTGCTGACCGCGGTGTCGGGCTTCCTCGGCAGCCCGCGGGCCGACCAGGCCACCCGGGTCACGGAGCTGTCCGACGTACTCGCCGCGGCAGGTCGCGGGGATCGGGGACCGTTGAGCAACCTCGTCACCCGGGAAACCGCGGCCACGGCGAACGACGGCCAGTTCGTCAACCGGTGCACCGACACGCAGCTGCCGCCGACGCCGGGCAAGGCCACCGAGCTGGCAGGCACCTGGGCGGGCAAGTATCCCGTCTTCGGCAGAGCGGCGGCCATCGGCCTGATGGAGTGCGCGGCCTGGCCGGTGTCGACCGCGCCCGCGCTGCCCGAGAAGCTCGGGATTCCGGTGCTGGTGCTCGGCGGGGTCGCGGATCCGGTGGTCGGTAACGGCGGCCAGTCGTCGGTGACCGGCGCACTCGGTTCGGCGGGCGCTCGGCACGCGGCGCTGTCCTGGCAGGGCTTCGGGCATCCGGTGGCCACGCATTCCGGCTGCGCGCAGCGGGCGGTGCTCGACTATCTGAAGGACGGCAAACTTCCCGCTGACGGCACCGCCTGCCCCGCCTAGCCGGAGGCGTCGCGCAGCCGCCAGGGCGGCGGGTCGGGCAGGTCCGGCCAACCACCGGTAACCGATCCGGTGTACCGTGCCCCAGTGTTCCTTCGACAGCTCGAGCCCCGGACCGCTCGCACCACCGCCGAGGTGATCAAGTTCGCACTCTGGCCGCTGGCGGTCATGACCGTGCTGAACCGGGTTTTCATCAAGGCTGTCAACGGCTTCATCACCGACGACTACCGGCCGGTCTACCAGGCCTCCCTCGACTTCCTGAACGGACGCCCGGTATATACCGCGAACTTCGACTCGGTGGACCCGCACTACCTCTACCCGCCCAGCGGCACCCTGCTGATCGCGCCGATCGCGGTCATCGACTACGAGAAGTCACGCTGGCTGTTCATCGCCCTGAACGCGATCGCGATCCTCATCGCCTGGTACCTGCTGCTGCGGCTGTTCCGGTACACGCTGAGCTCGGTCGCCGCCCCCGCACTGCTGCTGGCGATGTTCACGTCCGAGACCGTGATCAACACGCTGGTGTTCACCAACGTCAACGGCTGTGTGCTGCTGGCGGAGCTGATCTTCATCCACCTGCTGCTGAAACGGCGAGATCTGTGGGCAGGCGCCGCGCTCGGCTTGAGTATCGCGGTCAAGCCGACTCTCGCTCCCCTGCTGTTGATCGCGCTGGCCCGGGGGCAATGGAAGGTGTTCGTGACCGCGCTGGGCGTGCCGCTGGCGCTGACCGCGATCGCCTGGCCGCTGTCGAAGGACCCGGAGAAGTTCCTCACGCGCACCGCGCCCTACCTCTTCGAATCCCGCGACTACTTCAACAGCGCGATCGTCGGCAACGGCGAGTACTACGGGCTGCCTGCGTGGCTGACCTGGGGCATGCGTGTGGTGCTCGGCGCGCTGGTGCTGATCTCGCTGTGGCTGCTGTACCGCTACTACCGCGCGGACGAACTGTTTTTCGTCTGCACCTCCTCCGGCGTGCTGCTCACCGCCTCCTTCCTGCTCAGCTCGCTCGGGCAGATGTACTACTCGATGATGCTGTTCCCGTTCCTGATGACGGTGGTGCTGCGCAATTCGGTGCTGCGCAACTGGCCGGCCTGGCTGGCGATCTTCGGGTTCATGAGCTACGACAAGTGGCTGTCGGACCGCTGGCAGCACATCGGCCGCAACTTGGAGTACCTGCGCATCACCTTCGGCTGGGGCCTGCTGCTCATCGTCGTGTTCTGTGTGCTCGGTGACCGCTATCTGGCCGCGCGGCGGGAAGGACGGCTGCCGTTCGGCATCGATCCCGCGTGGATGAAGTCCGCACCGGATTCGCGCGACGAGGCGCCGCAACGGCCCGCCGCCGCTACCACCTTCCCGGCGGAAACCTCCAGGCCAAACAACGGTTCGGCGCCGGTCGAGGAGAATCGTATTAGCGTGGAGCCATGAGCTCCGAAGCCGACACGTCCCTGCCCGCGCCGCGGATCCGGCTCACGCCGCAGGAATGGCGGGTGAAGCTGGACCCGGAGGAGTACGCGGTGCTGCGCGAGGCCGCCACCGAGCGGCCGTTCACCGGCGAGTACACCGATACCAAGACCGAAGGCGTCTACGCGTGCCGGGCCTGCGGCGCCGAACTGTTCCGCAGCACCGAGAAGTTCGACTCGCACTGTGGCTGGCCGTCGTTCTTCGATCCGGCGGCGTCCGACGCGGTGATTCTGCGGTCGGACGACTCGCTCGGCATGCACCGGGTCGAAGTGCTGTGCGCGAACTGCCACAGCCACCTCGGCCACGTGTTCGAGGGCGAGGGGTACAACACGCCCACCGACAAGCGCTACTGCATCAACTCCATCGCTCTGCGACTGCACCCCTCGGACAGCGCAGCGGAGTAAAGGCCCGACGCTCACCGGCAGCGTACGGATCCCGCACCGCTCGTCGCATGCCCCGAAAACTCTGGGCAAGTCCGGTGGACGTCAGGGCAGAGCGGCGATCAGCTGCTCGATCTCCACGCGGGGACCGGTGAAGAACGGGATCTCCTCGCGCACGTGCCGTCGGGCGTCGGTGGCGCGCAGGTCGCGCATCAGATCGACGATGCGATGCAGTTCGGGCGCTTCGAAGGCAAGGATCCACTCGTAGTCGCCGAGCGCGAACGAGCTGACGGTGTTGGCCCGCACGTCCGGGTAGTCACGCGCGGCCTTGCCGTGCTCGGCCAGCATCCGGCGGCGTTCCTCGTCGGGCAGCAGGTACCACTCGTAGGACCGGACGAACGGGTACACGCAGATGTAGGCGCCCGGCTCTTCACCGGCCAGGAACGCCGGGATGTGGCTCTTGTTGAACTCCGCGGGACGGTGCAGCGCCGCGTTGCTCCACACCGGCGCGCTGGCCCGCCCGAGCTCGGTGGTACGGCGGAAGTCGGCGTAGGCGCCCTGCAGGTCCTCGACGCGCTCGGCGTGCGTCCAGATCATGAAATCGGCGTCGGCGCGCATCCCCGCCACGTCGTAGATGCCACGCACCACCACGTCGCGGTCGGCGAGACCGTCGAAGAATGCCTTCGCCTCCTTGGTCGCCGCGTCCCGGTCCTCGCCCAGCACTCCGGGCTGCACCTGGAAGACCGAGAACATCAGGTAGCGGATGGTGGAGTTGAGAGCTTGATAGTCGAGTCGCGCCATAGCACTATCGTGCCATTCGCCCGGGAGCGCCCTCGTCGCCGGGCGTGAGCTGCGCGAGTGCACGCGGGCATCCGGGATGCCGAGGGCACCGCAGCTGCCCCTGGATCTCGCGCAGGAAGCCGGATGGATCGCAGACGTATACGTCGGCGTCCTGGGGCAGGTCGAGTGCGGAGAGATCGGCCCGGCCGCGCCGTGCGCCCGGGCCCTGTTCCTCGTACCAGATCTCGACCTCGGCCTGTTCGAGCCGGGCCGCGAGGCGCAAGAGCCGATCGCGCAGCGGGTGCGTGCGCGGTGCGCGATCGGCGTGCACGATCAGTGTGCGACGGCACGGGGCGTGGGCAGCGAGATATTCCAGCGCGCCGATCGTCGGCGTCACGCCGATTCCGGCGGAGATCAGCACCAGCGGTGTCTCCGCCGCGGTATCGATGACGACGTCACCGAACGGAAGGGTGACCTGCAGCCGATCACCGGGGCGCAGCTGCTCGTGCAGCCACGAGGACACCTCGCCCGCCGGACAGCCGCCGGGCGGGTCGACCCGTTCGACGGCGAACGAGAGCACGCCGTCACCCGGCCTGCCCACCAAGCTGTACTGACGCAGCTGGCGCGCACCGTCGGGGAGTCGCACGCCAACCGAGACGTATTGTCCCCGGAGCGAATCCCGGCAACTCCGTGTTCGGGTCGGCGGAACCGACGGTGAAGATCGCGACACCGGACGAGCGCACCTACCGAAGCGGCGCGCCCGGCCGCGGTGATGAGTAGTCCGCCGGATCGTCCGCGGTGCGCCTGAACCAGACCCAGCTCGACCAACCGGGAAACCGCTTTGGCCACATGCTTTTCCGACGCGCCCACCTGTCGTGCGATGAGTTTGTGGTCACTCGGGAATTCTTCTCGTCCTCCGCCGCGAGCCGCATGATGGTGCGCAGACCGATATCGGTGGAGTGCGAGAGCTGCATGATGCTCGAGCTACCGGCGAATTCCACTGATTCCGCATGCCGGCGAAGTGTTCTTGATTACGCCGATTCCTGCGCATTTTCGGTGCGCCGATTATCGACAGCCCGAGAAAAGCCGAGATTCCACAGCGGTATCGCGCCGGAGTGCGATGACCCGCTCAGGATCAGTGTGCGTTGCCCGCGCCGACCGTCGCCGCGATCCGCTGCGCGGCGGCTGCGCCGGAGGCGACGCACGCGGGCACGCCGACGCCGTGCAGGTAAGCGCCCGCCACCGCCAACCCGTCGAGCGCGGCGACCTGGGCTTCGACGGCCGCGACGCGGGCCGGATGGCCGGGCGCGTACTGGGCGAGTCCGCCTGGCCAGCGCTGCACCACGGCCTCGATCGGCTCGACGGCGACTCCGGCGACGGTAGCCAGGTCCTCGGTGGCGGCGGCCACCAGTTGCGCATCGGGCCACGACAGCGGGGAGTCGTCGCCGAATTTCCCGAACGAGACGCGGACGAGGGCGGTTTCGCGTTGCGCCAGATGTGTCCATTTGCGGCTGGACAGGGTGAACGCCTTGGCGCGCAACGGCTCTCCGGTCGCCACGAGAATGCCGGAGTTCTGCGGCAGCGCGGTCTCACGGGGCAGCGCCAGCGCGACCACCGCCGACGAGGAGAGTTCGACGCCCGCCAGTTCCGCCGCGGCGGCGGGGGCGACGGTCCGCAACAGTCGCGCGGTCACCGGCGCCGGGGTGGCGAGCACCACGGCGTCGACGGCGCCGATCGGGTCCACCACCCAGCCCCGCAGTCCCCTGGCCAGACGCGTGCCCGGGGTCGCGGTGACGAACCTGGCCCCGGAGCGTTCGGCGAGCGCTTCGAGCAGCACCCGGTACCCGTCGCGAATTCCGCCGAAGACCGGCGCGTTCGAGGGCGGCGGCAGCGCGGCGCCGACGGCTGCGGTGAGGCTCGGGGCGCCGTCGTCCAGGGCAGCGGCGAGGGTGGGCAGCGCGGCGCGGACACCGATCGAGCGGGAACTGCCCGCGTACACCCCACCGAGCAGCGGATCCACGCTGCGCTCGGCGACTTGCGAGCCGAAGCGGTCGGCGACCAGGTGGTAGACGTCGATATCGGAGCCGGGGTCCCAGGTCAACGGTCGGTCGGGTTCGGCGGCGATCCGCGCCAGCGTCTCGGCGTCGACCAGACCGCGCATCGATTCGGCGTTCGCCGGGACCCCCATCAACGTGCCCTCCGGAAGCGGATGCGCGACGCCGGAGAACCACACCAGCGGCCGCAGACCGGCCGGCGTCACCAATTGCGACTCGAGCCCGAGTTCCCGCAGTAGCGCGGGCACCTCCGGCCGTCGGCCGACGAACGCTTCCGCGCCGAGATCCACTAATTCCCCGGCCAGTTCACCGGTGTAGAGGATGCCGCCGACCCGTTCGGCGCGATCGAGCACGAGCACGTCGGCATCCGGCCCGAGCAACGTCCGCAACCGATACGCGGCCACCAGTCCGCTGATCCCACCGCCGACCACCGCGATACGCATGCCTCGACCGTATCGTGTGCCGCGACCTCGGCCGTCGAACGGTCGGCCTGCGATGACCCGGGGCACACCGCCCGCGACTGCGGCATGTACCGCCTCCCGGCTACCAGTAGCGCCTGAACCGAGCGCCTGCGGGCGGTGTTCTCCGCCGGGGCCTACAGCTCGTGGACGAGTTCCACCAAGGCGGTCAGCACGCCCGGATCGGTCTCCGGAAGCACCCCGTGGCCAAGGTTGAAGATGTGGCCGGTGGCGCCGAGAGTGATCGCCTCGTCCGCTTCACGTGCGATCCGCCGCGCCTGCGTCTCGACCGCCGCGGGCCCGGCGAACAGCACGGCCGGATCAAGATTGCCCTGCAACGCTTTTCCCGGTCCGACGCGGCGGACGGCCTCGGTCAGCGGCACCCGCCAATCGACGCCGACCACGTCGGCCCCCGCCTCGCCCATGGCGCCGAGCAGCTCGCCGGTCCCCACCCCGAAGTGGATGCGCGGCACTCCCGCGTCGGCGATCTCGGCGAACACCCGTTCCGAATGCGGAAGCACGAAACTGCGGTAGTCGGCCTGCGAGAGCGCGCCGGCCCAGGAGTCGAACAGCTGCACCGCGTCGACGCCCGCCGCGAGCTGAGCCTGCAGGAACGCGATGGTGATGTCGGTGAGCACGCCCAGCAGGGCGTGCCAGGTCTGCGGGTCGGCGTACATCATCGCCTTGGTGCGCTCGTGGTTCTTGCTCGGACCGCCCTCGACCAGGTACGAGGCGAGGGTGAACGGCGCGCCCGCGAACCCGATCAGCGGTGTCTCCCCCAGTGCGTCGAGCAGCAGGCGCACGCCGTCGGTGACCGCCCCGACCTCCTCGGGACGCAACCGCGGCAGCGCGCGCACGTCGTCGACCGTCCGTACGGGCGCGGCGACCACCGGGCCCACGCCGGGCACGATGTCCAGATCGATCCCCGCCGCTTTGAGCGGAACGACGATGTCGGAGAACAGGATCGCCGCGTCGACGCGGTGCCTGCGGATCGGCTGGAGGGTGATCTCGCACACCAGTTCCGGGTCGAAGCAGGACTCGAGCATCCCGACGCCGGCACGCACCTCGCGGTACTCGGGCAGCGAGCGTCCGGCCTGGCGCATGAACCACACCGGACGCCTGCTGGGCGTCGCGCCGGTGGCGGCGGCCAGGAACGGGGCATCGGTCAACCGGCGGCGGGTATGAGTGCTCATCACGGCTATCGTATGCGGGTCCCGCGGGAGGGGCGGACGCGGTGGCGGCAGCGATGCTCGCGCGGACGCCGCACGGCCCGTAGCGGCGCGCCTCCGACTGCGCCGGGTGCACAAGGTCTACCGTCAGCATTCGTGACACCGCTCGACTTCCGCGACGGCGCCGCACCGACCGAAGGACCTCAGGGCGAGCCAGCTCAGTTTCGCGCCGCGGTCGAGGCGATGCGCACCGCAACCGTGCACCCTCGGATCGAGCTCGCGCCCATCCGCCCGCCGCAACGCCTCGCGCCGTACTCCTACGCCATCGGCGCGGAGGTCACCCATCCGGAAACCCCTGTCGTGCCGGTCGATTCCGAAGGCGACGCGTTCGGCCGGTTGATCCTCCTGCACGATCCGGACGGCGACGACACCTGGCACGGCACCTTACGTCTGGTCGCCTATATCCAGGCCGACATCGATGCCGCGCTCGCCACCGACCCCCTGCTACCCGAGGTGGCCTGGAGCTGGCTGGTGGACGCGCTGGAGTCGCGGACCGAGCCCTTCACCGCGCTCGGCGGCACGGTGACCTCGACCAGCTCGGTGCGCTACGGGGACATCGCCGGTCCACCGCGCGCCCATCAGCTGGAACTGCGCGCCTCGTGGACGCCCGTCACCACCGACATGCGCCCGCACCTGGAGGCGTTCTGCGAGGTGCTGGCCTACGCGGCCGGACTACCGCCGGCCGGGGTGACCCAGCTGCAGGTGCCGCCCGGCCTGTCCCGCGAGCACCCCTGAGCAGGCCGGCAGACGCGGTGTGACCTGCCGCGGAACCACCGTCGTCCGGTACACCGGGCCCCTCGCGCCCGATCCGTCGACACACTTATGCGCCGATAGGACGGCGGCGCCGTGGCGTCGGCACGTAGAGTTCAACACCATGTCCGTACCAGACGAATCCGAACCCTCGGCCGCGACGCCGCTGCTCGCGCCGGTGGAGGGCGTGCCACCGGTACTGGACACCGCCGCGGAGATCAGCGCGGCCGCCGCCCGGCTGATCGCGGGCACCGGCCCCTTGGCCGTCGACGCCGAGCGTGCCTCCGGGTTCCGCTACTCGGCGCGCGCGTATCTGATCCAGCTGCGCCGCGCGGGCGCGGGCACGTTCCTCATCGATCCGATCCCGATCACCGACGCCCTCGGTCCGCTGGCCGACGCGATCAACGGGCTGGAGTGGGTTCTGCACTCCGCGGACCAGGACCTTCCGGGGCTGGCCGAACTCGGTTTGCGTCCGGCCCGGCTGTTCGATACCGAATTGGGCGGGCGCCTGGCGGGTTTCGAACGGGTGGGGCTGGCCGCGATGGTGGAGCGGCTGCTCGGCCGCGCGCTACGCAAAGGGCACGGGGCGGCCGACTGGTCCACCCGCCCGCTGCCCGCCGACTGGCTGAATTACGCCGCCCTGGATGTCGAATTGTTGCTGGAACTGCGCGACGCCGTGGCCGCCGCGCTCGATGATCAGGGCAAATCCGACTGGGCAGCACAGGAATTCGAGCACATCCGCACCCTGGACCCGCCCGCGCCGAAGGCCGAGCGCTGGCGGCGCACCTCGGGCATCCACACGCTGCGCCGCACCAGGCAGCTGGCAGTGGTGCGCGAACTGTGGACCACAAGGGACGCGCTGGCCCGCGCCCGGGACGTCGCGCCCGCCCGCATCCTCCCGGATGCCGCGATCATCGCGGCCGCGACGGCCGAGCCCCGGTCCATCGCGCAGTTGCGCACCCTGCCGGTGTTCGGCGGGCCGCGGCAGCGCCGCTACTCCCGCGAATGGCTCGCCGCGATCGAGCGCGGCCGCACCTTGCCGGACAGCGAGCTGCCGCCGCTCACCCAGCCGTTCGACGGCCCGCCACCGGTCAACCGCTGGGAACGCCGCGACCCAGCCGCAGCGGCCCGCCTGACCCGGGCACGGGCGGCCATGGCCGAGCTGTCGGCGGAGCACTCGGTACCGGTGGAGAACCTGCTCGCCCCCGACCTGGTCCGCCGCCTGTGCTGGGACGGGCTGCCCGACTACGACGCGGTCGACTCCTCGGCCGTCGACGGGTACCTGAAATCCGGCGGCGCCCGTCCGTGGCAGCGCGAACTGGCCGTACCGCGGCTGGCCGCCGCGTTGCCGCCGACCGGCTAGCGCCCGCCCGGGCGGCCCGGCCGACGTCCCCGCGTCAGCGAGCGGCCAGCCATCCGCCGATCCGCCGAGCGATGTCGGGACCGGTGAGACCGAGTTCGGCGTGCACCTCGCCGCGAGAGGCGTGTTCCAGGAACCGTTGCGGCACTCCGAGCTCGCGGGTCGGGATGTCCAGCCCGGAGTTGCGCAGGCGGGCCGACACCGTCGAGCCGATGCCGCCGTGCAGGCCACCGTCCTCGAGCGTGACCACCAGCCGGTAGTTCTCCGCGAGTTTCAGCAGGGTGTCGGAGACCGGCAGCACCCAGCGCGGGTCGATGACCGTCACCGAAGCCCCTTCGGAATCCAGCAGATTCGCCGCTTCCAGGGCCACCGCGGCGAACGAGCCCACGGCGACGAGCAGCACGTCACCGTGCACCGCCTGCACCGAACCGCCGTCCGACCGGGCCATGCGCAGCACGTCGATGCCGTCCAGCCGTTCGACCGCGGAGATGTCTTCGGCCACACTGCCTTTCGGGAAGCGCAGCGCGGTCGGCCCGTCGTTGACGGCCAGCGCCTCGGCCAGTTCCTCCCGCAGCGTCGCGGCGTCGCGCGGCGCGGCGACCCGGATGCCGGGAACGATGCCGAGAACCGACAGATCCCACATGCCGTTGTGGCTGGCGCCGTCGGAGCCGGTGATGCCCGCGCGGTCCAGCACCACGGTGACCGGCTGCTTCAGCAGCGCCACGTCCATCAGCAGCTGGTCGAAGGCGCGGTTGAGGAACGTCGAGTAGATCGCCACCACCGGATGCATGCCGCCCAGCGCGAGCCCCGCCGCGGACGCCATGGCGTGCTGTTCGGCGATGCCGACGTCGAACATCCGATCGGGGAAACGCTCGCCGAACGCCGCCAGGCCGGTGGGTCCCGGCATCGCCGCGGTGATGGCGACGATGTCGGCGCGGCGCTCCGCCTGCGCGATCAGCTCCTCGGAGAACACCGAAGTCCAGCCGCGTGCCTTCGGACCGCCGACCGGGACGCCGGTGAGCGGGTCGATCGGGTCACAGGCGTGCATCTGGTCGGCGACATGATTCTCGGCGGGCGCGTAGCCGCGGCCCTTCTGCGTCACGGTGTGCACCACGACGGGGCCGCCGAAGTCCTTGGCCCGGCGCAGCGCGGCTTCCAGCGCGACGACATCGTGGCCGTCCACCGGACCGACGTATTTGAGGCCGAGATCGCTGAACAGTTCCTGCGGGCTGACCGCGTCCTTGATGCCCGCCTTCACCGCGTGCACCATCGAGTACGCCGATTCACCCACCCGGGGGATGCTCTTCAAGATGCGCTTGCCGGTGTCCAGCGCGTGCTCATAGGCGGGCTGGGTGCGCAGCGCGGTCAGCCGCTCGGCCAAGCCGCCGATGGTGGGCGCGTAGGAGCGGCCGTTGTCGTTGACCACCACGACCACCGGGCGGTCCGCGGCGGCGATGTTGTTGAGCGCCTCCCAGCACATGCCGCCGGTGAGCGCGCCGTCGCCGACGATCGCGACCACGTGCCGGTCCTGCCCGCTCAACGCGAACGCCTTGGCCAGACCGTCCGCGTAGGACAACGCCGCCGAGGCGTGCGAGGACTCCACCCAGTCGTGGGCGCTCTCGGCGCGGCTCGGGTAGCCGGACAGGCCGCCCTGCTTGCGCAGCGAGTCGAACTGATCCTTGCGACCGGTCAGGATCTTGTGCACGTAGGCTTGGTGCCCGGTGTCGAAGATCAACGGGTCGGCCGGCGAGTCGAAGATCCGGTGCAGCGCGATGGTGAGTTCGACCACACCGAGGTTCGGGCCGAGGTGCCCGCCGGTCGCGGCGACTTTGCGCACCAGGAACTCGCGGATCTCCTCCGCCAGCTCGCGCACCTGCGGCACGGTCAGCCGGCGCAGATCATCGGGCGTGTCGACCCGGGAAAGCACTCCCACCTGAACTAGCTCCCTCCGGATAGCGCATCTGATCCGATCAGTCTACGGAGCGGCGGCTGGTGCTCCCGCACGAGAACGATCACACCAACCCACATGGCGTCGAAATGTGAGCCTCGACATACGGTACCCGGCCTAGAGTGACAGGGTGGCCCAGCCCGAGCAACTGGTCTCGCGGGCGATCGAACCCGGCGTGGTGGCGCGGATCGTCGACGACGTCCACCGGCGCTGCCGTGACGACCGTTCCGGAAGGCCGGCCGACTACATTCCCGAACTCGCAGCGGTGCCACCCGATTCGTTCGCGATCTGCCTGGCCACCGCCGACGGCCGGATCTACGGCGCGGGCGACGTCCGCACCGGCTTCACCATCCAGTCCATCTCCAAGCCGTTCACCTACGCTCTCGCGCTGGCCGACCGGGGGCCCGGCGGGGTCGCCGAGCGCATCGACGTCGAGCCGTCCGGCGAGCCGTTCAACGAGATCAGCCTGGATCCGGTGACCGCGCGGCCGCGCAACCCGATGATCAACGCGGGCGCGATCACCGCCGCCTCGCTGATCGATGGCCGCGACTGCGCCGACCGATTCGAACGGATCCGGCGCTACTACTCGAGCTTCGCCGGACGCGACCTCGCGGTGGACGAGGCGGTCTACGCCTCCGAGGCGCGCACCGGGTACCGCAATCGCGCCATCGGCTACATGCTGCGCTCCTTCGGCATCCTCGACGTCGACCCGGACGAAGCCGTCGATCGCTACTTCCGGCAGTGCTCGATCACCGTCACCTGCCAGGATCTGGCGCTGATGGCCGCGTCGCTGGCCAACAACGGGCGCAATCCGGTGACCGGGGAGCAAGCGGCCTCGGCGGCGCTGACCGAACAGGTGCTCAGTGTGATGACCACCTGCGGCATGTATAACGCGGCGGGCGACTGGGTGACCACCGTCGGGCTGCCCGCCAAGAGCGGCGTCGGCGGCGGGATCGTGGCGGTGCTGCCCGGGCAGGTCGGGATCGCGGTGTACTCCCCCCGGCTGGACGACCACGGCAACAGCGTCCGCGGAGTGGCCGCGTGCCGTGAGCTGTCGCGGCAGCTCGAATTGCACTTCCTGCACGTCACCCGGGCAGCGCGAGCCGCGATCCGGGCGGCGTACTCGGTGGCCGAGGCGCCCTCGCGGCTGCGCCGCCCGTCCGAGGAGATCGCCGTGCTGGCCGAGCACGGGCACCGGGCGCGCGTCTACGAGCTGCACGGCGACCTGCTGTTCGCGGGGGCGGAGCGCACGGTGCGGACCATCGAGGAACAGGCGGCCGAACTGGAGGCGCTGGCGATCGATGTGCGCAGGGTGGGCGAGGTGAGCGCGATCGCGGTGCGCATGATCGACGACCTGCGACACGAGCTGTTCGCGGTGGGTGCCCGCGTGGCGTTGGTCGACCCCGACGCCCGGCTCCGGCATCCGGGTTCCGGCATCGAGCCGGACGATCCGCGCGGGCCGGTGTTCATCGATCGCGACACCGCGACCGAGTGGTGCGAGAACATCGTGCTCGCCAACCATGGCGGCGCCGCGGAGCCTGCCCGCACGTCCTTCACCACGGGGAACCACCCCGCGTTCGCCGGACTCGCCGACGAGGACCGATCCCGCCTGACGGACGAGTTCGAGGTGCGCACGTTCCCCCGTGGCGCCGTGATCGCCGAACGCGGGAGTCCGCGCTCGGGTCTCTACCTGATCCTCGAGGGGCGCGTGCGCCTGACCTTCGACGGCGCCGACGGACGTACGCACCGCCTGCTCAGCCTGTCGGCCGGGATGTCGTTCGGCGAGATTCCGATGCTGGTCGGGACGCCGTTCGGGAACGAAGCGAGAGCGGAGACCGGGGTTCGGCTCGCGGTGCTGAGCCCCGAAAGGTTCGATCGGCTCACCGCTCGTGCGCCCGGGCTGAAGCTGGCCCTGCTCGAACAGCTCGCCGCCGAAGCCTTCGCACAGATCGACGCGGCGGTGCGGGCGATCGCGGCGCGCGGGGGCGACTACTGAAGCGGGCACGATGGTTCGGCAGGCAGCGACAGCGAGCACGAGGGAGAGTTCCGTGGGCAAGAAGACCGATTCGCGCGCAGGCACCGTCACCACCTACGGCCACGGCACCGCCCGCGCCACCCCGGACTTGCTGCGCGTGACGATCTCGGTCGAATCGCGGGCGAGCAAGGTCGCGCTCGCCTACCGCCGGGCCGGTGAGCGCGCGGCCGCGGTGGCGCGATCGCTGCGCTCCGACGGCGTCGACGGCGCGGACATCGCCACCAGCGGGCTGACGGTCCAGACCGAGACGGTGTGGACCGAGGGACAGGGCAGCCGCATCACCGGATACCTCGCGAGCACGTCGCTGACGGTCGCCTTGCGCGACATCGGCGAGGACGCCGATCCCGGCCCGGCCACCGTCATCGCCGACTGCGTCGAGGCGGGCGGTGACGACGTCCGGCTCGGCGGTCTCGTCCTCGCCTTCGCCGACCAGGAGTCCTTGCTCGTCCGCGCCCGCGACGCCGCGTGGGAGAACGCCCTCGCCAAGGCCGAGCAATACGCGCGACGCGCGCAGCGCTCGCTCGGCGCGGTGGTGGAGATCACCGAGAACACCGCCGCCGCGCCTCCGGTCCCGCGCGCACAGCCGATGTCCGCGCCGCTCGAGGCGTATCGCGCCGCCGCCGTCCCGGTCGAGCTGGGCGAGAGCGAGATCTCTGCGGGAATCCGCGTCACCTGGCAGCTGGACTGACGGTAGATCCGGCGGCCAACAGCGGCGGCTTCGGGAGTTCGGTCCACCCCAGTACTCCGCGGTAGAAGCCGCGCTGCCGGTCTTCCGCGCCTGCGGGACAGCACAATTGGACGTGCTGAATCATCGCTCCATCGTGCCGGAAATCCGGCTCACGAACCGTGACCGAGCCCTCGCACCAGCAGGGTGACCGTGTCCGCTCCGGCGTGCCGGTCCTTCGAGATCTCCTGATATTCGGGAGATTCGGCCCAGGCACGGAAGGAAGGCTCGTCAGGGAAGGACATCAGGACCACCTTTTCGCGGTCGGCGACGCCCTCGATCGTCTGCGGGGACTCGTCGGCGGCCAGCAGCGTGCCGGAGTAGCGGACGAAGACGTCCGAGAAGCGCGCCTGGTAGCGATCGTAGGCGGCGCGGTCGGTGAACTTCAGTTGGGCGATTACATACACGGTCATGGCTGTGACTCTAATTGCACGGTTGCGCGGACCCGCTCGGGATTGGTGTCACCGCGCCCGAATTCACCGCTGCGCCGGGTCCGTCGTGCCTATATTGGGGTCGTCACCGATCGGGAGGTCGCATGTCGTTCGTGCTCGTCGACACACCACGGCCGCATATCGCCCTGGTGACGCTCAATCGGCCCGAACGGATGAACGCGATGGCGTTCGACGTGATGATCCCGCTGCGCGAGGCGCTCGAGCAGGTGCGCGCCGACAACGACGTCCGGGTCGTCGTGCTCACCGGCGCGGGACACGGCTTCTGCTCGGGAGCTGACCTGACCAGCGCGGGAAAGGTGCCGGACGTCGACGGGCTGACCGTCACCAGTGTCGCGCGGCGGTCGATGGATCTGCTGAACGACGTGCTGATCACGCTGCGGCGGATGCACCAGCCGGTGATCGCCGCGGTGAACGGCGCGGCCATCGGCGGCGGGCTCTGCCTGGCCGTCGGCGCCGACATCCGGATCGCCGCCGACGACGCGTATTTCCGGGCCGCGGGGATCAACAACGGCCTCACCTCGGCCGAACTCGGCCTCAGCTACCTGCTGCCCCGCGCGGTCGGCGCGTCGAGGGCGTTCGAGATCATGTTGTCCGGCCGCGACGTCGACGCGACCGAAGCCGAACGCATCGGCCTGGTCTCGCGGACCGTTCCAGTGCCGAAACTGCTGGACACCTGCTACGACCTGGCCGAACGCATCATCGGCTTCAGCCGGGTGGGCACCGAGCTCACCAAACGCATGCTGTGGAGCGGCATGGAGGCGGGCGGACTCGAATCGCACATGCAGCACGAGGGCACGGCCCAGCTCTACGTCCGCCTCACCACCGGCAATTTCGACGAGGCGATGCGCGCCCGCCGCGACCGCAGGCCGCCGGTCTACGAGGACTGACCGCTCATCGCTCCAGCAGTGCCAGGCATTCCACGTGGTGGGTCGCGGGAAAGGCGTCGAAGGCACGCAGGTCGGCGAGCCGGTAGCCCGCGGCCTGATAGAGGCCGAGGTCACGAGCGAACGCGGCGGGATCACAGCCGACATGGACGATTCGCGTCGGCCCGCCTGCCGCGACGGCGCCGATCACCTCCTTGCCTGCACCGGCGCGCGGCGGGTCGAGCACGACGACATCCGGGGCCGCCCCGCCGACGTGTTCGAGCACCCAACGTTCCACCCGCTGGGCGCGCAGCTCCACCCAGGGCAGATCGCGCAGCGCGGCGGCGCCGTCGGCCACGGCGGGGCGGGCCGATTCCACCGCGAGCACCACACCGGTGCGCCCGGCCTGCTCGGCGAGACGCGCGGCGAAGACCCCCGCGCCGCTGTAGAGATCCCAGGCCCGTCCGCCGGGCCGCAGGTCGGACCATTCCGCGATCAGATCCGAATACCGTTGCGCCGCACCGCGGTGTGCTTGCCAGAAGCCCGTCGCCGCGACCTCCCAGCGACGGCCCGCCACGTACTCGACCGCCCGCCCGCTGCCCTCGAACACCCACTCGTCGCGCGCCGCGTGCGCCGCCGCGCGCCGGGCGGACGCCGCGCGCCGGTCGTCGCGGCGGGCGCCCTCCGCGGTAGTCCATTCGCCGCCTGCACCGCGCCGTCCCCCGCGCCGGTCGCGACTGTGCGGCCGGTCGCGTCGACCGGCTCCCCCGCCACCACGCTTGTCCCGGCCACCTGGCTCCCGGCCGCCACCCGGGCCACGCCGCTCCCCGCCACGACTGCCCGGCTCGGCCTCGGCGGCGGGAGCCAGCTCGACGACATGCCGGATTCCGTCACCGTCCACCGCGATCACCAAGTCGGCGCCGGGCGTCCACTGCCGGTCCGCGATCCCGTCCAGCGCACCCGCGACCGGTTGCGGACACCGCAGATCCGCGATCACGTCGGTGCTGCGGTAGCGGTGCACGCCCGCGCGACCCTGTGCGTCGATCGCGAGCCGCACGCGGGTGCGCCATCCGCCGATCACGTCACCGGAGCCGATCGGCTCCACCAGCACTTCCCGCTCGATCCCGGCCAGCCGCCGCAGCTGTTCGGCCACCACCGCGGCCTTCAGCGCGCGCTGGGCCACCGGTGTGGCGAAGGAGAAATCGCAGCACCCGGCGCCACCCGGACCGGACACCGGGCAGGTGGCCGGTACCCGATCAGAGGACGGCTCGAGCACCTCGACGGCGTCGGCACGGCAGAACGAGCCGCCGCGATCCTCGGTGACCCGCACCCGCACCAACTCGCCGGGCAGACCGTGCCGGACGAACACCACACGTCCCTCGTGCCGTGCGACGCAGAAGCCGCCGTGCCCGGGCGGCCCGAGCCGCACCTCGAACGTGCCGGTCCGCCGATCGCTCATGCCGAATACTCCCCGAGCGTCATGTCCGGTCCTCGTAGCCGCGCCGCACCGCGCCCGGCGCGTTCACCACTCCGGGCGTCCTGGCCCGCGCGGAGGAGCTCAGCTGCCACGGCACGCTGGTGACCATCACACCCGGCTCGAACAGCAGTCTGCCCTTCAAGCGCAGCGCGCTCTGGTTGTGCAGCAGCTGCTCCCACCAGTGGCCCACCACGTATTCGGGGATGAACACCGTCACCACGTCACGCGGGGCGTCCTTGCGCACCCGCTTCACATAGTCGAGCACCGGCTTGGTGATCTCGCGATAGGGCGATTCGATCACCTTGAGCGGCACCGTGATGTCGCTGTTCTCCCACTCCCGCACCAGCGCCCTGGTGTCGGCCTCGTCGACGTTCACGGTCACCGCCTCCAGCGTGTCCGGGCGGCTGGCGCGTGCGTAGGCGAGGGCGCGGCGGGTCGGCAGATGCAGCCGGGATACCAGCACGATGGAGTGCGAGCGGCTGGGCAGCACGCCGTCCCACTCGTGCTCGTCCAGCTCCCGCGCGACCGAATCGTAATGCCTGCGAATCAATTTCATCACGACGAAGATCGCGACCATGGTGAATATGGCGATGTAGGCGCCCGCGAAGAACTTGGTGATCAGCACGATCACCAGCACCGCTCCGGTCGCGCTGAGCCCGACCGCGTTGATCACCCGCGAGCGCTTCATCCGCGCGCGCTGCGCCGGGTCGGTCTCGGTGCGCAACAGGCGGGTCCAGTGCCGCAGCATGCCGGTCTGACTGAGCACGAACGACACGAACACGCCGACGATGTAGAGCTGGATCAGCTTGGTGACCTCGGCGCCGAACAGCACCACGAACGCGATGGCCGCGCCGGACAGGAACAGGATGCCGTTGCTGAACGCCAGCCGATCGCCTCTGGTGTGCAGCTGGCGCGGCAGGTAACGGTCCTGGGCCAGAATCGAGCCGAGCACCGGGAACCCGTTGAACGCCGTGTTCGCGGCGAGCACGAGGATCAGCGCGGTCACCGTCGTGATGAAGAAGAACCCGAGCGGGAACCCTTCGAACACGGTCTCGGCGAGCTGCGCGATCAGTGTCTTCTGGTGATAGTCCGACGGTGCGCCGGTCAGATCCTCGACGTTGTGCGCGTACACCACCCCGATCTTCTGGGCGAGGATGATGATGCCCATCAGCAACACGATCGCGATCGTGCCCAGCATCAGCAACGTGGTGGCGGCATTGCGCGACTTGGGTTTGCGGAACGCGGGCACACCGTTACTGATCGCCTCCACACCGGTCAGCGCGGCGCAGCCGGAGGAGAACGAGCGCGCGATGAGGAAGGCGAAGGCCAGCCCGTAGAGGTGCTCGTGTTCGGCGATCAAACCGAACCCCGCCGATTCGGCCCGTAACTCCTCACCGAGTACGAAGATCCGGAACAGGCCCCAGCCGAGCATGACGAACATGCCGACGATGAACGCGTAGGTCGGGATGGCGAACATGGTGCCCGATTCCCGTACGCCGCGCAGGTTCATCGCGGTGAGCAGGGCGATGGCCACGACGGCGAACAGCACTTTGTGCGTGGCGACGAACGGAATGGCCGAGCCGATGTTGGACGCGGCCGAGGAGATCGATACCGCGACGGTGAGCACATAGTCGACCAGCAGCGCGCTGCCGACGGTCAAGCCGGCGTTGGGTCCCAGGTTGGTCGTGGCCACTTCGTAGTCGCCGCCGCCGGAGGGGTAGGCGTGCACGTTCTGCCGGTAGCTGGCCACCACCACCGCCATGACGAAGGCGACCGCCAAGCCGACCCACGGGGCGTACAGGTACGCCGCCACCCCCGCGGCCGACAGCACGAGGAAGATCTCTTCGGGGGCGTAGGCCACCGATGACATGGCATCGGAGGCGAACACTGGGAGCGCGATTCGCTTCGGCAGCAGCGTGTGACCCAGCGAGTCGCTACGGAAAGGCCTGCCCAGCAGCACTCGCTTCGCTGCCGTCGTCAACTTGGACACTGGAGCGAGCATAGGCCCCCGCACGGGGGATCGCGCGCGTGGCTCGCAGGTTTGCTCGCCGACTGGAGGGGGAACGTGGCCGGTGGAATCATTCGACGGGTAGCGTTCGACCGAACAGCAAAGCAGACCGAACACCATGGTTCCAGGAACGAGGTTGCACGGTGTACGTAGTGATCATGGGGTGCGGGCGCGTCGGCTCGTCGCTGGCCCATGCCCTGGTCCGCGTAGGTCACGAAGTCACCGTGATCGACCGGGACTCCAGTTCCTTCCTGCGGCTGGGGTCCGACTTTCCCGGTGAGCGGGTGACGGGGGTCGGATTCGATCGAGATGTGCTGATAAAGGCCGGAATCGAGCGGGCCGACGCGTTCGCGGCGGTCTCCTCCGGAGACAACTCGAACATCATCTCCGCCCGGGTCGCCCGGGAGATGTTCGGCGTCGAGCGGGTGGTCGCCCGCATCTACGACGCCAAGCGCGCCGCGGTCTACGAGCGGCTCGGCATCCCGACCATCGCCACGGTCCCGTGGACCACCGACCGCTTCCTGCGCGCGCTCATCGGCGACACCGGCACCACCACCTGGCGTGACCCCACCGGAACGGTTGCCGTGACCCAGCTGACGCTGCACGAGGAGTGGTACGGCCGCACCGTGCGCGACTTGGAGCAGACCATCGCGGCCCGGGTCGCGTTCATCATCCGGTTCGGCCAGGCGCTGTTGCCCGACAAGAAGACCATCATCCAGGCCGACGACATCGTCTATGTGGCCGCCGCATCCGGCGCGGTGGGCGAGGCAGTCGCCCTGGCCGCGAAGCCCCCAGCGAGCGAGGACTGAACATGAAAGTGGCCATCGCCGGAGCGGGCGCTGTCGGCCGATCGATCGCCAGGGAACTCCTGCGCGGCGGGCACCGGGTCATGCTGCTGGAGCGTCAGCTCGAGCACATCGATGCCGCCGCCATCCCGGACGCGGTGTGGGTACACGCCGACGCGTGCGAACTGGCCCTGCTGGAGCAGGCGGGCCTGGAGACCTACGAGGTCGTCATCGCGGCCACGGGTGACGACAAGGCGAACCTCGTGCACAGCCTGCTGGCCAAGACCGAATTCGGGGTGCGCCGGGTGGTGGCGCGGGTGAACGATCCGCGCAACGAATGGCTTTTCGACGGTTCCTGGGGTGTGGACGTCGCGGTGTCCACGCCACGGCTGCTCGCTTCCCTGGTCGAGGAGGCGGTCTCCGTCGGCGACCTGGTGCGGCTGATGACGCTGCGCCAGGGCCAGGCGAATCTGGTCGAGATGACGCTGCCCGCGGACACCTCGCTGGCCGGCAAACCGGTGCGCACGCTCACCCTGCCGCGCGACGCCGCCTTGGTGACCATCCTGCGCGGCGGCCGGGTGATCGTCCCGCAGCCCGACGACGCGCTGGAAGGCGACGACGAGTTGCTGTTCGTCACCTCGGTGGAGGCCGAGGAAGACCTCCGGCTGGAGCTCGCCAACTACGGCATCAGGCCATAACTCCCCGTATACGGCCGGACGCGGGTCGTCGGCGAAGCGCCGCCGGAGCACTAGGCGGCCAGTCGCAGCTCCGCGCGCAGCTTGTTCAGCGCGCGGTGCTGCATCACCCGCACCACGCCCGGGCTGGTGCCGATGGCCTCGGCGGTCTGCGCCGCCGACCAGCCGAGCACGATGCGCATCACCAGCACCTCGCGGTGCGCGGGGGCCAGCACCTTCATCAGTTCCTTTGTGGCGGCGCGCCGCTCGGAGGCCAGCGCCCACTCCTCCGGCCCGGCGGCGGAGGACGCGTAGTCCGGCACGTCGGCCATCGGGTAGGCGGGGTGCTGCTGCGAGCGGCGGAACGCGTCGGCGACCTTGTTGGCCGCGATGCCGTAGACGAAGGCCAGGAAGGACTTGCCCTGATCGCGGTAGCGCGGAATGGCGTTCACGGTGGCCAGCAGGACTTCCTGCACCACGTCGTCGGCGGTGACCTGCAGATGCGCCGTGTTGCCCAGGCGCGCGCCGCAGTAGCGCCGTACCAGCGGGTGCACGATCCGGATGATCTCGGCGACCGCCTGGCGATCGCCCGCGGCCGCCGGGCCGATCAGCTTGTCCAGTTCGGCCGATACCCGCCGGCTCTCCGAGAGAGCGGGGTTGTGGGTCTTGGGCAGCGCCGCGGTGTTGTGCTCGGTAGCCACGTCCGAGTCCTTTCTTGCCGATCAGTGCGTGTTTTCGGTACGCATTGATCGTCTGACGAACTCGGGAGAGCGACCAGGCACCCCAGGGTGGGGAAGCATTCACCTCGGCGGTGGGACTTCTCCCACCCCCGTGGTTTCGCCGGGCGCGAGCAGCGGGTCGCCTCTCAGGCCGACCCGGCCGCGGCCACAGACTTGGTGGGCAGGTGGCCCGCCCGCCGCACCGCCCAGATGGTGACCCCCAGCGCCACCGCGGTCAGCGGCCAGCCCATCGCGATGCGGGCGAAGGCCAGCCAGCCGGTGTGGTCGGTGTCGTAGAGCTGCGACTGCACCAGGTAGCGCGCCCCGAACACCATGATCCACGTGGCGGTGGCCAGGTCGTAGAGGCGCACCGAGCGCGGATCCGACCGCCAGTCGGAGCCATGGCCGTTCAGCACGCCCCAGATCACGCCGACCAGCGGTCTGCGGACCACGATGGACGCGAGGAACACCCCCGCGTACACGAGGCTGGTGTAGATGCCGAAGAGGAAGAACCCCTTGGCCTCGCCCATCCGGTAGGCGATGAAAGCGCAGATGCCTACGCCGAAGAACCCGGAGATGGCGGGCTGGACAGGATCGCGCCGCACGAGGCGCCACAGGAGTATGGCGGCGGCCACTCCGAGGGCCGACCAGATCGCGGCGGCCAGCCCCGCGAAGCTGTTCACGGGAACGAAGACTACGACAGGGAGCGTCGAGTAGATCAGGCCGCTGAAACCGCCGAGTTGTTCGAGGAGGGTCTGCTCGGCACGTTCCTCGTCACGGTCGGGCACGTCGCGCCCGGTGCGGTCGTCCGATCCTGCGTTGTCATCGCTCCAAGTCATACGTCAGCTGTTCCCGCGCAATTCGTAGTAGGGGTTGAAGATCACTTTGCGTCCGTCACGGTCGCCGACCCGGCCACGGACGAGGATGCGCCGCCCCGGCTCGATGCCGGGAATGCGCCTGCGCCCGATCCAGACCAGTGTGACGGCGTCGGTGCCGTCGAAGAACTCCGCCTGGACGCTGGCGCCCGCGGACTTCGGACATGCTTCGACACTGCGGAGCCTACCCAGCATGGTGGCCTCGTCACCGCGCCGACACTCCGACGCGTGCGACGCGCCCGAGGCCTCGGACGTCTCGGCCAGCTCTTCGGCGTCCAGCTGATGGAGGTCCTGGGTCAGCCTGCGGCCCAGTCGTCGAAAATACCCTGAGGCTGCGGATGACATTGTGCACGCTCTCCTGCATAGAGCAGATGGCGTGGGTCGCACACCATCGTGAGGGATCCGATCCGCACGACCTGCTGCGGCCGTACAACGCCACTGTAGATGGGCCGGGCCACCCCCGCTACGCTCGGACCGATGTTCGACTCCCCACACTCCGCCCGCGTCGTGGCGCTGCCCGGCACCGGGTCCGACGCCGACTTCGCGCGGCGTGCTTTCGGGCCCGCCAGCGCCGCACGCGGCTTGGATTTCGTCGCGGTGGAACCGGACCCGCGCCAGATCGTTGCGAGCTGCCTGACCGCGTTGGAGGCGGCGGCGGACGCCGGCCCGGTCCTGGTGGCGGGCATCTCGCTCGGCGCGGCGATCGCCTTGGAATGGGCTGCGGAGCACCCGGACCGCGTGGCCGGGGTGGTGGCGGCGCTGCCAGCCTGGACCGGATCCGACACCGCCGCCTGCCCGGCCGCGCTGAGCGCGGCGGCCACCGCGGCCCAACTGCGCGCCGACGGCTTGGCCCCGGTGATCGACCGGATGCGGGCAAGCAGCCCCCGGTGGCTGGCGGACGCGCTGACCCAATCGTGGCGGGCGCAGTGGCCGGACCTTCCGCGGGCGCTGGAGGAGGCCGCCGACTACAAGTGGCCCGCCGCCGAGCTGTTGGCCACCTTAGAGCCGCCGCTCGCGGTGATAGCCGCGGTCGACGACCCCGTGCATCCGCCCGCGGTGGCCGAGGAGTGGGCGGCGCTGGCCCCGCGCTCGCAGCTGCACCGGATCACCCTGGACCAACTCGGCGCCGATCCCGCGATCCTCGGACACACGGGCCTCGGCGCCTTCGGGTGAGTTGGAGTTGCCCGGCTCAGTTCAGGCCGAGCTGCTGCATGGCCGATCCGTCCGCGCCGCGGCGCGGCCCCTGCGGCATCCGCGGCACCACCGGCTGCGCGCCGGTCTGCGCCGCCACCTGCGCGGCCATCGCCTGCTGCTGGGCTTCGACCTGTTGTTGATGAGCCGCCGCGAGCTGCTCGGCCAATTGCTGCGGCAGCACCACCGGCAACGGCTCGCGCACCGGCAGCGGGTCCTCGCCACGCCGGACGACCGTCTCGCTCAAGACCGCCCGCGCCGCCTTGACCAGCGGGGTGCCGTCGTTCGCCGCGCCCGACGGACCCGCCGCCACCAGCCGCACCATCCAGCGATAACCGTCCACACCGATGAAACGCAGGTCGGCTCCCTCGGTGAGGGCCAGCAACTCCCGGCCCCACGGCCCGTTCTCCACCGACACCCTGGCGCCGTCCTTGCGCAGCGAGTCGGCCAGATCCGCGGCGACCAGCCGCCATTGACCCGAGGTCTTGGGCGCGGCATAAGCCGCGACGGTGATTCGGCCGTGTTCCGTGGCCAGGTGCACCGCTTGCGGCTGGCCCTCCGGCGTCATCTCGACCTGCAACTGACCGCCCGGCGGCACCGGCACCAGCACCGACCCCAGATCCAGCCGCTGCTCGGACACCGCGTCGAGCAGTTCTGCGACCTCGTCGTAGTCGTAAGGGCCGGGCCGTCCGTGCGGACGGTCGGCGTTCAGATCCACGCCCTCGTACGAGCGCTCGTCGGTGGGGGCGTCGTCGTAGAAATCGTCGTCGTACTCGTCTTGGTAGGCGGGCTCGTAGTCGCCGTAGTCCTCCGCCTCGTCGTACCGGTCGTCCTCGGCCCGGCTCGACTTCTTTCGCTTTCCGAACATTCCCGTCATGCCTCCTTGCCGGCCGCCCGGCCCACCCCGTTCGTCTGTGCGGTCAGGCTCGCGTGACCGCCGCTGGAGCCGTACCCGCCCGCCCCCCGGGTCGTCTCGTCGAGCGAGTCGACCTCCACGAAATCCACCAGCTCCACTCGCTGCACCAGCAGTTGCGCGATCCGGTCGCCGCGACGCAACTCGATCGGCGTGCGCGGGTCGTGGTTGATCAGGCACACCTTGATCTCGCCCCGATACCCCGCGTCCACCGTGCCGGGGGCGTTCACCACCGACAGCCCGGTCTTGGCCGCCAGACCCGAGCGCGGATGGATCAGGCCGACCGTGCCGACCGGTAGCGCGACCGCGACGCCGGTGCCGACCAGCACCCGCTCTCCCGGCTCCAGGATGACGTCTTGCGTGGTGCACAGATCCACGCCCGCGTCGCCCGTATGGGCGCGTGTGGGCACGGGTATGCCGGGGTCCAGCCGCAGCAAGGGTATGGGTGAAAGTGCGCTCACGTTGGACGAGCCTACGCGTAGGCTGTTTGCCCTCGTGACTTAGTGTTGACTCGTGTCGGACCAGCCCAATCCCATGACCACGGACGAGAAAAAGCAGCGCGCGCACCACTACCGGGAGCGTCTGTGGGTGCCGCTGTGGTGGTGGCCGGTGGCCTTCGCCATCACCGGCTTGCTCGCGGCGGAGATCCACATGGGCGCGCCGGGTCTGCGGGCGTGGCTGCCGTATGTGCTGTTGTTCCCGGTGCCGGTCTGGGTGCTGCTGTGGCTGAGCCGGCACCGCGTCGAAGTGGCGCCGGACGCGAAGGGCACACCGGAGTTGCGCGCCGATCGCGCACATCTACCGGTGAATTTCGTCGCCCGCGCGGCGGCCGTCGCCCCCACCGCGAAAAGCGCGGCGCTGGGTCGCCAGCTCGACCCCGCCGCTTATGTCCAGCATCGACCCTGGGTCGGGCCGATGGTCTTGCTCGTGCTCGACGACCCGGACGATCCGACGCCGTACTGGCTGGTCAGTACGCGGCGGCCCGAACGGGTCCTCGCCGCGCTCGGTCTACCGAGCGCGGGCTGACACTCTGCTCGATCTCGTCGAGATCAGGCGGCGCAATCCATGCAGATCATCTGGCCGCCCTTCTCACTGGCCAGCCTGCTCCGGTGATGAACCAGGAAACAGCTGGAACAGGTGAACTCGTCGGCCTGCTTCGGGATCACCCGAACCGTCAGCACTTCCTCGGACAGGTCGGCGCCGGGAAGCTCGAACGACTCCGCGGTATCGGATTCGTCGATATCCACGACGGCGGACTGTGCCTCGTTACGACGAGCCTTCAGCTCCTCCAGCGAGTCCTCCGACACATCGTCGGATTCGGTGCGCCTCGGTGCGTCATAGTCGGTTGCCATGTCGTCTTCCCCTCGTCCTAACTCCGTATATCCCGGACCGGTCCGCTCACACCCGATTCCTGCCGGAACCGCCGCGACCGGTACCGCCCCGCCGGTGGTGCACGTCACACGTACACCGGTCGCCTATCAGGGCGGATCAGGCCGATCCACTCCCGATAGCGCTGGGTAAACGCAGGACATGCCCTTCTTGTTCCCGCGACCGACCACTGACTTCCGCACCGGTGATTCGATCTGGGCCGCCAGACAATAGCGGACCCCGGAGCAAAAGTCGCAATCAAAACACACACGAGTCGAAAATGAGGGCCAATCGACACCGTCCGGGGAACGCACCGAGACCTTGCGCCGCGACACCGCCACATTTTCGTAGAGTGTGCTGGTGGTTTCACTGATCACCGAAGGCACTCCGACGGATTCGCAAGGTCGGCCGTTCGTGCGCCGCCGGCCCCAGCCCTGGCTCATCATGCTCGGCGTTCTCGCGCTCATCTGCGGGATCGTCTGGGTCAAAGCCCTCACGACGCACGACACCGACCGCACCGCGATGGCGTGCAACTCACCGAGTCCGGCCGCGGATCCCGGTGCGCCGCAAGCCCCTTCGCTCGGACAGCGAGTCGGGGCGAGCCGGCTGCAGGACGTGGAACCCGCCGCGCTGGCGGCGAGCAAGGTGCGTGTGCTGAACGCGAACAATCAGCGCGGCCAAGCCGCGCACGTCGCCGCCCAGCTCGGCGACCTCGGCTTCGCGAGCGCACCCGGAACGCAATACGGCAACGATTCGGTATACGTCAACGGCGACCTGGAATGCACCGGCCAGATCCGCTTCGGCGTCAACGGCCGCCCGGCCGCCGCCGCGGTGCAACTGGTCGCGCCGTGCGCCGAGCTGATCGAGGATCAGCGCGGCGACGACACCGTCGATCTGGTGCTGGGCTCGCTGTTCCGCGACATCCGGCCCAGCAACGACGCCGAAGAGGTGCTGCGTTCGCTGAAGAACCCGGCGCCGGGCAACTCCACCTCCATCGATATCAAGCTGCTCGACGCCGCGCGTCAGGCCCGCTGCTGATCAGCGATCCGGAATCGGCTCGGTAGCCCCGACCCGGGCCAGCAACTCGCCGAGTTCGTCGGCGATGCCGGGCGCGGCGGCGACCACCAGGTCGCCGCCGGCGCCCGGCGCCGTCGCAGGCGGAAGCGTCAGCCGCGCGCCCGCCTCCGCGGCGATCAGCGCGCCCGCACCCCAGTCCCAGGCGTTCAAGCCGTGCTCGTAGTAGGCGTCCACCCGACCCGCCGCGACATGGCACAGATCCAGCGCCGCCGCACCGAAACGGCGGATGTCGCGCACATGCGGCAGCACCTGCGCGATCAGTTCCGCCTGCCTGCTCCGGCGATGCCTGCCATAGGCGAACCCGGTGGCCACCAACGCCATGCCGAGCGATTCGACCGGCGTGCAGCGCAGGTGCTCCACCGCGCCTTCGGCGTCGACGCGCAGCGCGCCGAGCCCCAGCCCCGCGCTGTAGGTCGCCGCCCGCGCGACATCCACCACGGCGCCCGCGACCGGCCGCCCACCCCGCAGCGCGGCCACCGACACGGCGTAGCCGGGAATGCCGTAGAGGAAGTTGACGGTGCCGTCGATCGGATCCACCACCCAGTGGACGGTGTCGGCGCTCGCGTCATCGATGCTGCCGCCGCCCTCTTCGCCGAGGATCGGATCGCCGGGGCGCTGTTCGGCGAGCAGCTTTCGGATCAGCTCTTCGGTCTCGGTGTCCACGATGGTCACCGGGTCGGTTTCGTGGCTCTTGGACTGCACCGCGCCCTCGGCGTGCGCTCCCGCGGGCCCGAACACCTCCGGGCGGCGGGCGCGGACGTGAGCGGCAGCGGTCTCGGCGATGTCGACCGCGACGCGGCGCAGGTCGGCCTCGTCGCCGCGCGCGACGATCGAGACGAAGGAGTCGGGGGTGTAGTCGGACACTGACGATGAGGTTTCCGGCACGCCCTTATCGCATCACACATCCTCGCCGAACACCCAGCCTCGTGGGCCCATTACTCTTGTCGTGCACGACACAGCGCCGTCGTCGGGCATCCCATTCGCACGCTCGCCATGGGCGTCCCGGGCCCCGTGCAGCGCTGTCATCACACCGGCCAGCACAGGGAGACGAGGGGTTAGTCATGTCCGCTCGGGGGCACGCATTCGGCATCGACATCGGCGGCAGCGGCGTCAAGGGCGCCACGGTCGATCTGGCCACCGGCGAGTTGGTCCACGAGCGGATCAAGATCGCGACGCCGCACCCGGCGACACCATTCGCCGTGGCGGAGGCGGTCGCCGAACTGGTCGACAAGGCCAAGTGGACCGGGCCGGTCGGCCTCACCCTGCCCTCGGTGGTGATCGGCGGCGTGGCGCGCACCGCGGCGAACATCGACAAGTCCTGGATCGGCACCGACGCGCGGGCGCTGTTCTCCGCCGCGCTCGGCGGCCGTCCGGTCACCGTACTCAACGACGCGGACGCCGCGGGCATGGCCGAGGACCACTTCGGCGCGGCGCGCAATTTCGCGGGCTTGGTCATACTGCTGACCTTCGGCACCGGCATCGGCTCGGCGTTGCTCTACCACGGCACGCTGGTGCCCAACACCGAACTGGGACACCTGGAGATCCAGGGCATGGAGAGCGAGCACCGCGCGGCGGCCTCGATCAAGGAACGCGACGGCCTGAGCTACGAGCAGTGGGCAGCGCAGGTCAGTCTGGTGCTGACGGGGCTGGAGAACCTGTTCTTCCCGGTCGTCTTCGTCGCGGGCGGGGGCATCAGCAGGGAGGCCGAACAGTGGATTCCCCTGCTCACCAACCGGACGCCGGTCATCCCGGCCCGCCTGCGCAACACCGCGGGCATCGTCGGCGCCGCCATGGCGATCGCGGGGGGCGTCGCACCGTGAGGCGCGCGGGAACCGCGAGGATGCCGTTCCCGGCATCGTGCCGTAGGTACCCTGGTTAGATCGTTACAATGGAACGTGCCCGGCTGAGCCGGAGAAACCCCGACCGGCCCTCCGCCGGTGAAACCCGACAGATCGCTCCGCCGGAAACCCACTCTGGCGTGACGCCGCACGAGACCGTCACGAAAGGGCGTACGTGGTAGCCACGAATACCCGTCAGACCGCCGAATCGGCCGATGCCGACTCCGCAGATGTAACCGCAGCACGGCCGGTCCGTAAGGCTGCCGCGAAGAAGGCTCCGGCGAAGAAGGCCGCCGCCAAGAAGGCGCCTGCCAAGAAGGCCGCGAAGGCGGCCAAGGCTCCCGCGAAGAAGGCCACCACCAAGAAGGCGGGCCCCGACGGCGAGCCCGGCGCCGACGAGGCGATCGAGGACGAGTCGCTCGATCTCGACGATCTGGGCGATCTGGAAGTCTCCGAGGAGGACCTCGCCGACGGTGACGAACTGGTCGACGTCGCCGAGGAAGCCGAAACCGAGGAAGCCGAGAGCGAGGAGGCCGACGAGCCGACGGCGGCCGACAAGGCGTCCGGCGATTTCGTCTGGGACGAAGAGGAGTCCGAGGCGCTGCGCCAGGCCCGCAAGGACGCCGAGCTCACCGCCTCGGCCGACTCGGTCCGCGCCTACCTCAAGCAGATCGGTAAGGTCGCGCTGCTCAACGCCGAAGAGGAGGTCGAACTCGCCAAGCGGATCGAGGCCGGCCTTTACGCGGCGGAGAAGGTGCGCGAGTTCGCCGAGCAGGGCGAGAAGCTGCCGGTCGCGATGCGCCGCGACTACAACTGGATCGTCCGCGACGGCAACCGGGCCAAGAACCACCTGCTGGAGGCCAACCTGCGCCTGGTCGTCTCGCTGGCCAAGCGCTACACCGGCCGCGGCATGGCGTTCCTCGACCTGATCCAGGAGGGCAATCTGGGTCTGATCCGCGCGGTGGAGAAGTTCGACTACACCAAGGGCTACAAGTTCTCCACGTACGCCACCTGGTGGATCCGGCAGGCCATCACCCGCGCCATGGCCGACCAGGCCCGCACCATCCGCATCCCGGTGCACATGGTGGAGGTCATCAACAAGCTCGGCCGCATCCAGCGTGAGCTGCTCCAGGATCTCGGTCGCGAGCCGACGCCGGAGGAACTGGCCAAGGAAATGGACATCACGCCGGAGAAGGTGCTGGAGATCCAGCAGTACGCGCGTGAACCCATCTCGCTGGACCAGACCATCGGCGATGAGGGCGACAGCCAGCTCGGTGACTTCATCGAGGACTCCGAAGCCGTGGTCGCCGTCGACGCGGTGAGCTTCACGCTGCTGCAGGATCAGCTGCAGTCGGTGCTGGAGACGCTGTCGGAGCGGGAGGCGGGCGTGGTCCGGCTGCGGTTCGGTCTCACCGACGGCCAGCCGCGCACCCTCGACGAGATCGGCCAGGTCTACGGGGTCACCCGCGAACGCATCCGCCAGATCGAGTCCAAGACCATGAGCAAGTTGCGCCACCCCAGCCGCTCGCAGGTCCTGCGCGACTACCTCGACTAGGTCGCCTCGCCTCGACGCCCGCCTTCGTCGTGCCGCTCGAATCTTTCCAGCGGCCGGCGAATGCGGGCGTCGCGCTTTTCCGGGAAGCCTGCTCCGCGCGTGGGTGTCGAGACTCCGGCCCGCATTCTCGGCCCGACGGGCGGCCCTGTCGGCAGGGGCACGGCGAACTCGCACCAGGCACGGCAGACTTGCGGAGTGGTTGCCTCGACCTCGACTCCGCGCGTGCCGCGCTCACCTTGGACGCGGACCGTCGACCTGCGCGCCGAGTTGCGTGACACCCTGGCCTGGCTGCGCCGTCCTGGATTGCCGCGGCGGATGCTGCCTGCGATCCGGGCCCATCTGGGCGCCGCGCCCGCCAGCACCGCCTACGCGTTCACGTTGTTCGTCACGTGGTGGACGTTGCGCGGGGTCGGGGACTCGGTCGAGCGCAGGCTGATCTTCTCGGCGTCGACCAATCTGTACAACATGCGGCACAACCCGGTTCAGGTGCTGGTCGCGTCCGCGTTCTGGACCGAAGGCGGGTTTCCCTGGACGGCCATCGCCGGTTTCCTGGTCGTCATGGCTTATGCGGAGCGCTGGCTGGGCACGGCGCGCTGGATTCTGCTGTTCGCGACCGGGCATATCGGGGCGACGCTGCTCACCGTCACCGGCATCGCCCATGCCATCGACCGCGGCGTCATCCCCTTCCGGGTGGCCGTCGCCGCGGATGTCGGTACCAGTTACGGGTTCTCGGCCGTGCTCGCGGCGCTGGCGTTCCGGTTCCGGGGCAGGGTACGGCTGGTGTGGGCGGCGGCGATCCTCGTCGCGCTCGGTGCGGCGCTGTGGATCGAACCGACGTTCACCGACTACGGCCATCTGTGCGCCGCCGCCATCGGACTGGCGGTCGGCGCGATCGCCGCCCTGTTCTGGCACCGGTTGGAACGGATCGCGACGCGCAAGGCCGCCCAGGACTGATCAGGAAACCTGCGGTTCGGGGCGGCCACGGCTCTGCAGGACCCCGGCCACCGGCTCGACCACGCGCGCCGCGATCGGGCCGAGCACCGCCATCAGCAGCACGTACGTCGAGGCGAGCGCGGTGAGCTGACCGTCCATCGCGCCCGCGCTCACTGCCAGTCCCGCGATGACGATGGAGAATTCGCCGCGCGCGACCAGGGCCGCACCCGCGCGGGCCCGGCCCAGTGGCCGGATGCCCTCGCGCGCGGCGGCCCACCACCCGGTCGCCACCTTGGTCACCACGGTGATCACCGCCAGCAGGATCGCCCAGCCCAGCACCGGCGGGATCGCTCGCAGGTCGGTGTTCAACCCGAAGGCCACGAAGAAGATGGCCGCGAACAGGTCGCGCAGCGGCTCGAGCATTTTCGCCGCCGCGTGCGCGGTAGAACCGGAGATCGCGATGCCGAGCAGGAACGCTCCGACCGCGGCCGATACGCTCAGCGCCGAGGAGGCGCCCGCCACCAGCAGCGCGGCGCCGAGCAGCGTGAGCAGGAACACCTCGCGGTCGGCGCTGTCCACGATCGCTGACACATACCGCCCGTAGCGCAGCGCCACCGCGAGTACCAGCGTGATGGTGAGCAGGGCCACCGCCAGGGCGCGCAGCCCGCTGATCCAGCTCAGGCCGGCCAGCACCGTGGTGAGGATCGGCAGGTAGACCGCCATCGCCAGATCCTCGAATACGAGGATGGACAGGATCACCGGCGTCTCGCGATTGCCCAGACGGCCGAGATCGTCGAGGACTTTCGCCACGATGCCCGACGACGAAATGTAGGTGACACCCGCCATCGTGATCGCGCCGGGGAGGCCCCAGCCCAGCATCAGCGCCACCACCGCGCCGGGCGACGCGTTGACCACGATGTCCACCACACCCGCGGGCCAGGAACGACGCAGCCCGGTGACCAGCTCCGCGGCCGTGTACTCCAGGCCGAGCAGCAACAGCAGCAGCACCACGCCGATCTCACCGGCCACGTGGCCGAAGTCATGAGCGGCCCGCAGTTCGATGAGACCGCCCTGACCGAAGGCGACACCACCGAGCAGGTACAGCGGGATGGGCGACATCCCGACACGGCCTGCGACACGACCCAGCATGCCGAGAACGAAAAGAACCGCTCCGAGCTCGATCAGGGCGAGCGCGGTGTCCGTCACGTCAGCCGTGCGTCAAGATCTTCGCGGCGGCATCCAAGCCCTCCGGAGTGCCGACGACTACGAGCAGGTCGCCCGCGGTGAAGGTGAAATCGGGGCCGGGCGAGGGATGCAACTGCCCGGCCCGCATGACCGCGACGATGGAGACCTTCGTGCGGGTGCGCATCTCGGTTTCGCCGAGGGTGCGGCCGTCGTACGGCGAGTCGTCCCCGATCGGCAGCTGGCGCGTGGTGATCCCGGGCATGTCGCGGTGGTCGTCGTTGAGCTTGGCGACCAACTGCGGCGCGCCGAGCAGGTTGGCCAGGACCGCTGCTTCGTCGGTGGTGAGCGGGATCTGCGCGGCACAGGCGTCGGGATCGTCGAGCTTGGAGACGATCAGGTCGATATCACCGTCGCGGTGGGCGACCACGCCGATTCGGCGACCGGAACGCACTTCGAAGTCCTTACGGACCCCGATGCCGGGTAGTGCGGTGACGTCGACGTTCACGCCCTCCAGATTAGCCGGATCACCGCGTGCGCGAACGGATCGGTCATCACTTCGGCCGATGGCGCGTCGCATGCGCTGTGCTGTGATGGAGGCGTGCGGCGGTGGTCGGATTTGCCGGAGCGGACGCGGGACGCGCTGGGCGCGGTGATCGCGTTCGCCGGCGGCGCGGCGCTCTATCTCACCGGCCTGTCGACGATGACCGACCGGGGCGAGCAGGTGTCGTTGTGGGTGCGGTTCGGTGTGCTCGCCGTGCTGTGCCTGGCGACGTTCGCCCGGCGCCGCGCACCGGTCGCCGCCATGCTGGGCGGACTGGTCCCCTTGGCGATGGACATCCGCCTCGGCGCCACCGTGTCGGTGTGGATCATCTACGCCGACCTGATCTACGCCGCTGTGCTGTACTCCGGGCGCCGGAACGCGCGGATCACGGCACTGTCCTGGTTTGCGCTCTCCGGCGTCCTCGTTGTCCTGGTTCTGGCGCTGACCGGCGACCCGCGTGCGGTGTCGCTCGCCCTGGTGGCGGTGTTCAGTTTCGTCGCGACACCGATCTGGTGGGCGAATTCCGTACGCACGCACAAGGAGATGGCGCACGCCGAGCGCGCCCGCGCCCAGGCGCTGACCCTGGTCGCCGAACTCGACCGGCGCGCGGCCGTCACCGACGAGCGCACCACGATGGCGCGCGACCTGCACGATGTGATCGCCGGGCACCTGTCGGCCATCGCGCTGCACTCGGAGGCGGCGCTCGGAATACTGGACCGCCGCACAGCCGACCCCGCGGTGGCCGGGATCATGCGGTCCATCCGGGCCGACAGCGTCAGTGCGCTGGAGGAGATGCGCACCATGATCGGATTGCTGCGGAGCGACGACGCCGCGGCGGAGGTCGCCGCACCCCGCACGCTCGCGCAGTTGCCGATCCTGGTGGACGCCGCCCGCGCCGCAGGGGTTTCGGTGCTGATACGCGAATCGCCGACCGGCGCAGCGCTGCCCAGTGCGGTCGGCCAGGCCGCCTATCGGATCGTTCAGGAAGCTATGACCAACGCCATGAAACACGCACCGGGACAGGAGGTCTGCATCGACGTGCGCACCGAGGAGGGGATGCTCACCATATCCGTTCGCAACCGGATCGGGCCGCGGCCATCCGGCGCGACGGATCGAGCCGGGCGTGGTCTGGCCAATATGCGTGAGCGTGCCGCTGCGCTCGGCGGAAGCCTGCATGCCGGAACGGATTCCGGCCGCTGGGAAGTTCTGGCCAGACTGCCGCTCGGATCCATGGACGCCGCATGACCATTCGGGTGGTGATCGCCGACGACCACGCGGCGATCCGCGCCGGGCTGCGGATGATTTTGGAGGCCGAGGACGACATCGAGGTGGTCGGCGAGGCGGCCGACGGCGATGTCGCGGTGGCGCAGGCGAAAGCGCTGCGGCCGCAGGTGGTGCTGATGGACGTGCGGATGCCGGGGGTGGACGGCATCACCGCCACCGAGCGGATCACCGCGGACGGTCTGGCCGCGGTGTTGATTCTGACCACCTTCGACTTGGACGACTACGTCTTTCGCACGCTGCGGGCGGGTGCTTCGGGGTTCGTGCTGAAATCGACGTCGGGACGGGCCCTGGTCGAGGCGGTGCGCGCGGTGGCGGCGGGTGACGGCGTGCTGGCTCCGGAAGTGACGCGAGCGGTGATCGCGGCGTTCGCCTCGTCGAACGGCACCGGCACGCGACCGGCTCCCGCGGGGCTCCACGGACTCACCGAACGAGAACGCGAAGTGCTCGACTGTCTCGGCGACGGGTTGTCCAACGCGCAGATCGCGCGCCGGTTGTTCATCGGCGAGACGACCGTGAAGACGCACGTGTCCCGGGTGCTGTCGAAACTCGGTGTGCGGTCGCGGGTTCAGGCCGCCATCGTGGCGCGCGAGATCCGGGACCGATGATCACGCCGTGCGTGGGGCGAAACTCCCGTCCGGCTCGGGCGGGTACTCCTCGACTCCGGTGACCGCGGCCACCGGCAAGGGGCCGTACAGATGCGGGAAGAGCATCGATTCCGGGTCGGTGGGGACGCCCGGCTCCCATTCGATGGGCGAACCCACGCGGCGGGCGTCGATACGCAGCAGCACGAGATCACGCCGTCCGCGAAACAAGCGGTTTGCGGGCAGGTGCACCTGCTGGGGCGTGGAGAGATGGATGAACCCTGCCTCGGTGAGCGAGGGCGCACGGTACTCCCCCGTTTGCCGAGCGGAAAGCCATTCGTCCAAAGTGCATAGGTGAACAAGCGTGTGAGTGTCATAGGTCACGGGTAATCTCCCGGTAGACAACTGGATCGGTCGATCGAGGGTGTGACGCAGTGCACATCGACGGCATGACCTGTGGCGTTCGCCCGTAGCGAAATCCCTGGTCGTGTTATCGAAAACACACTGCTTCATACGCGGGAACAAAGTCCCCCGTCCCGAACGTCTGACAGAGTAGTCATACCCCTGCTGGGAAGTAGCGGTAGCGAGCTCGTGGTGAGTGACCACGGGCCCCACACCAGGTGAACGGTCGTCGGGACCGGGAGCCAGGACGGAGGAGTCATGCCAGGAACCCTGACAAGCACCCCACTGACCGCGGTCGATCGTTGCGACCGCTGCGGGGCGGCCGCTCGAGTGCGCGCCGTACTGCCCGCGGGTGGAGAGTTGCTCTTCTGCCAGCACCACGCGAACGAACACATGGATCGGCTGCGTGAGCTGGACGCCGTGATCGACACGGAGTCCGCTCCCACGCTCTGATCTGCTCCTCGCGTCCTGACACAACAGCATCGGACAACAGAACACCGTTTCCACCGGCAGCGGGCGACCCATAGGTCGCCCGCTGCCGGCGTGTCCGGGGCGTTCAGTTTCCCGGCACCGCGCCGAGGATGCCGTCCAGCAGCCTGGCCAGGCCGAACTCGAAGGCGCCATCGGGGTCGGCGGGCGCCTGGTACAGCTCACCGACCGCGGCGCCGACGCGTGACGACAGCGGGAAACGGCTCGGCGGCATGACCTCGGCCAGCAGCGGGCCGTGCACCTCCCACCACCGCGCGTCACTCATCCGCCCGGTCTCTCTCGCCGCGGCCACCGCCATGCGGGCGTTCCCGGTGGCGAACTCCGCCAGCACGGCGATCACCCGGTCCATCACCACGTCCGGCAGGCCGAGTCCGTCGATCGCGGCGAGCTGCCGTTCGTAGCGGCGCATCCGCCCCGGCCCGAGCACCAGCCGCCACGGCGGGACGTCGAGCAGCCAGGGGTGTGCGACGAGTTCCGCGCGGACCTGCCTGGCCACGGCGGCCATCCGCTCGCGCGGCGGCAGATCGCCGGGTATGGGCGGATCCTCGTCGGCGACCGCGTCGACCATGAGGACCGTCAGCGCGTCCTTGCTCGGCACATAGGTGTAGAGACCCATCGGCCGCAGCCCGAGTTCGGCGGCGACCGTGCGGATGGAGACCTTGTCGTAGCCCTCGCGGTCGGCGAGTGCGACCGCCGCCGCGACCACCGCGTCGACGCTCACGGTCTGCTTCGGACCGCGTCCCACCGGACGCGGTGGAAGTTCGCGCCGCCACAGCAGGCTCATCAGCCGCCTGGCCTGGTCGAGTGTGCTGTCCTCGCTCACCGGCTCCTCGGAATCAATTCGATACGGTGTACGTTGTTACAGTACTCCGTACACCATACGTTGATCTGAGGGGTGCGTCCTGCCCAGCACACAAGCCACATACCTGCCCGATCGGCACATGTTCGCGGTCTGGTCCTGGACGGGAACCACCACCGGCCCGCTCCCGGCCGGTCCGGGGGACCCGGAGACCGTCGTGCTGGCCGTCCCGGCCGCGGACGGAGCCCTCGCGGTCGCCGAGGTCGACGCCGTCCTGGTGGACGCCGAGACGCTTGCCGACTCGACGCCCGAGCAGCCCGGCGAGTCGGTCCTGTCCTGGCAGCGGATCGTGCGATCCGTACTCGCCGATCCGGACGGGGATCCGCTCGACACGGATGCCGTCGCCTTGCCCATCGCGGCGCACGCGGTGCCGGACGCGTCCGGCACCGCGGTCGTCTCCGCGCAACGCGCGCTGCGCGTCCTGCACGACACCGAGGCGGTCACCGCGGAGCTGCGGGCGACGTTGAAAGCGCGGCTGCGGCCCTACCAGGCCCGTGGGGTCGGGTGGCTGCGCGAAACGGTGGCCGCCCACGGCGGCGCGGTGCTCGCCGACGAGATGGGTCTCGGCAAGACCGTCCAGACCATCGGTTTCCTGCTCGACCGGGCCGCGGCAGGCCCGCAACTGGTGGTGTGCCCGACCTCGCTGGTCGGCAACTGGGCACACGAGATCGGCCGGTTCGCGCCGGGGCTGCGCGTGGTCGTCTGGCGTGGCGGCACCGTCGCCGCCGACGCCGGCACCGTCGTCGTCACCGGTTATCCGACCTTGCGGCTGCACGGGCAAGGGCTGGCGCAGCAGGACTGGGCGACGGCCGTCTTCGACGAGGCGCAGGCGGTGAAGAATCCCCGCACCCAGGTCGCGAAGGCCGCGCGCGGGATCGGCGCGGCCGCGACGGTCGCGCTCACGGGCACGCCGGTGGAGAACCATCTCGACGAGTTGTGGGCCCTGCTGCACCTGGTGGCACCCCGGCTGTTCGGGCACCGGACGCAGTTCCGGCGGCGTTTCGTACGACCGATCCACGAGGGGTCGGCGGCCGCCGCGGCGCGGTTGCGCGACACCATCGAACCGGTTGTGCTGGCCCGGACGAAGAGCCAAGTCGCCGCGGCCCTTCCCGCGAAGATCCACAGTGACCTGCTCTGCGACCTCACCGCCGAGCAGGAGCGGCTCTACGACCAGCTACTCGACAAAGCCGTCGACGACGGGTTCGGCACGGGCATCGAGCGCCACGGCCGCGTGCTCGCGACGCTGACCGCGCTCAAGCAGGTGTGCAACCATCCCGGCCTGATCACCGGCGACCTCGACGAGTTGACCGGCCGGTCCGGAAAACTCGACCTGTGCACCGACATCATCGCCACCAATCTCGAAACCGACAGTCCCACCTTGATTTTCACCCAGTACCGGCAGACCGGTGAGTTGCTCGTCCGGCATCTGGCCGACCGGTTCGGGGTGACCGCGCCGTTCTTCCACGGTGGGCTGTCGCAGGCCGAGCGCGCCGAGATCGTCACCCGGTTCCAGGCCGAGGACGGGCCACCGGTCCTGGTGCTCAGCCTGCGCGCGGCGGGCACCGGGCTCACCTTGACCCGCGCGGCCGACGTCGTCCACTTCGATCGGTGGTGGAATCCCGCGGTGGAGGCACAGGCCTCCGATCGGGTGCACCGGATCGGCCAGACCCGCACGGTCACCGTCACCACGCTCACCTCCACCACCACCGTGGAGGAGCACATCGCGGGCATGCACGACCGCAAGGCCGCGCTGCGCGACCTCGGCGACGCGGCGGGCATCGCGGCGCTGGCCGCGCTGGACGACGACCAGTTGCTCGAGATCTTGCGCCGGAAGAGGGAGAGTTGATGGCCGACAACGAATTCGGTTACACAGCGTGGGGCATGGACTGGGTGCGGCTGGCCGAGCCGCTGCGCCAGACCAGGCCGGACCCGCTGTTGCCCCGCGCCCGCAGCATCGCCCGGAACAACGGCGTTCGGGCCACCGTCGAGGGCCGGGTGGTGCGAGCCACCATCCACCGCGGCGGGCAGGCGTCGGTGACTCACGTGGAGGTCGCGCCGCTGTCCCGGCAGACGATCACCGCCGTCGCCGGGATCGCGCCGGACACGACCGTGCTGACCGACGACATGCACCACGCGATGACGGCGGCCGGGATCTCGCTCGCGCCCGTTCTCGCGGGCGCCGACTGCTCGTGCACTGCACGCAAGGCACGGTGCGTGCACGTCTTGGCCGTCTGTTACGAGATGGCTCGGCAAGTCGACGCGGATCCGCGACTAGGGTTGGCGATTCAGGGCTATTTCGACGCCGTGCCCCGGGATGCGGACGCGTCCGCACCACAGGCACGGTGGACGCCGATCAGTGCGCTGGATCCGCAGCGTTTCTTCACGACGACGCCCGGCTGAACGGCGATCCCGTACGCCCCATGAGGACCTCACTCCGGCCGCCGTGCCCGGAAGCGAAAACTCGCTGCGCCGGTGTCGATCTCCACGTCGGTGAAGCCGATCCGGCGCAGCCGGTCCGCGGCCGTCTCCGGTGGCACGGGCACGCACGTGTCGCCGAGATGCATGAGCCGGAACATCCGGCCGTCGAGCCCGTCACTGCCCGCGAACACGCCGCCCGGGCGCAGTACCCGCAGAGCGTCGGTGAACACCGCGTCCTGCCTACCGGGCGTCGGCACGTGGTGCAGCATCGTGAAGCAGACCACGGAGTCGAATCGGCCCGAGGGCAGCGGCATCTCGGCTCCATCGCCGTCGATCACCGTCATCGCCGCGCCGTGTCGGTCGCGCAACCGCGCGGCCAGCACCGGATCGATCTCGACACCGGTGAGCGCGGAGGTGCGAGCCAGCAACGCGGACACGTTCGCGCCGTAACCGGGACCGATCTCCACAGTGTCGGAGCCGAGGTCGAGGCCGCACAGTGCCCACGGCACAATGCGCGTCGCGCTGGTCTTCTCCCACATCGACGAGCGGCACAGCAATCGGTGAAAGATGTTCATCGCCATGCCTGCCACGCTAGGAACGGATCGCGCCGGGCACGACAAGCTACGGTGACAAACTGTGTCGCAGAACGGCCACGCCGAGGTCCATCCCGCCCCGACCGGCGCGACGGCCATGGTGTTCGGGGTCGGCGTGCTGCCCGCGGGGCACTGGTTCGGCTTGCACGAGCACCCGCAACACCAGATCGCCTGGGCCTCCCGCGGGGTCCTCGCGGTCGAGGTGGACGACAGTCGCTGGGTGTTGCCGCCGACGAGGGCGCTGTGGATCCCCGCGGGCATCGCGCACCGCACCGGCACGTCCGACGGCGCGGCGATGCGCGGCATCTTCCTCGACCCCGGCCGGTGCGCGGTGGATTTCCGCGCGCCGACCATGTTGCGCGTGACCCGGCTCCTGCACGAACTGTTCGACCTGCTCACCACGGCCGACACCACCCGGGAGCGGCGGGCGCGCGCGGAAGCGGTGGTGTTCGATCTGCTGGAGCCAGTGGAGGTGATCCCGATCGGCGCCCACCTACCGGCCGATCCGCGGGCGCGGCGGGTGGCCGACGCCCTCGCCGCCGACCCGGCAGACCCGAGGACGCTCGCCGAATTCGCCGCCGACGTCGCGACCAGCCCGCGCACCCTGGCCCGGTTGTTCGTCTCGGAAACCGGTCTCGGTTTCGCCCACTGGCGCACGCAGATCCGGCTTGCCGCTTCCCTGCCGCTGCTCGCCGCGGGCCTGCCGATCGCCCGGATCGCCGGCCGGGTCGGCTACCGGACGCCGAGCGCTTACGTCGCGGCGTTCCGGCGGTCCGTCGGGGTCTCGCCGGGACGGTATTTCAGCGGCTGATCAGGCGTTGGTGCCGCTGTCCACGGTGAGGAACGCGCCGGTCACGCTGCGCCCGGACGGACCGGCCAGGAAGGCCACCGTGGCCGCGACATCGTCGGCGGCGCCGAAGCGGCCCAGCGCGGTCAACTCCCGCTGCCGCTGCGCGTGGGCGCCGTCCCCGGGGTTCATGTCGGTGTCGGTGGAGCCGGGCTGCACGAGGTTCACCGTGATCGCACGCGGGCCCAGTTCGCGCGCCAGCGCCTTGGTGAAGCCGTTGAGGGCGGACTTGCTGAGGTTGTAGAGCGTCACACCGTCGAAGGGCGCGTGATCGGTGAGGTTGGTGCCGATGCTGATGATCCGTCCGCCGTCGGTCATGTGCGCGACCGCGGCCTGCGCGCCGACGAACGCGGCACGGGCGTGCACGCCGAGCGCGTTGTCGATCTCGGCGACGGTGAACTCCTCGAACGGCTTCGCCGGAAAGATCCCCGCGTTGTTGACCAGGATGTCCAGCCCGCCGAGTTCGGACGCGGCACGGTCCACCGCGGCGCGTACGGCCGTGGCGTCGGCGCTGTCGGCCCGGATCGCGACGGCTCGGCGGCCGAGTGCCTCGACTTCTCCGACCACCGTCTTCGCCTGCCCTTCGGCATGCTGGTAGGTCAGCGCCACGTCCGCGCCCGCGGCGGCGAGGCGGCGCGCGATCGCCGCTCCGATCCCGCGGCTACCCCCGGTGACCAGCGCGACCTTGCCCATCAGCTCCGACATCGGTTACTCCTCAAATTTTGTGTCGATCAATACATAAATAGCCAAGCGCATTCGCCGCACCGATGTCAAGGGGTATATTTAACGATCGACACAGAAAGGGTCGGGATGGCTGGACGTGGACGACCGCGCGCCTTCGATCGCGCCGAGGCGTTGCGCCGCGCCATGGAGGTGTTCTGGGAGCACGGCTACGAGGGCGCCTCGATGAGCGACCTCACCGCCGCGATGGGGATCAACTCGCCCAGTCTCTACGCCGCGTTCGGCGGCAAGGAGGAGTTGTTCCGCGCGGCGGTCGAACTCTACGGGCATACCGACGGCGGCTACACCGCCCGCGCGCTGCGCGAGGAGCCGACCGCACGGGCGGCTGTGGAGGCGATGCTGCGCGACAACGCGAGGGCCTACACCGAGGAGAACAAGCCGCACGGATGCATGGTCGTGCTCGCCGGCTCCACTTACACCACACGCAACACCAGCATCCGCGACTTCCTGGTCGACAAGCGCCGAGCGACGACCGAAGACATCCGGCGACGGCTCGAACGCGGCGTCGCCGACGGCGACCTCCCGGAAGGCACCGACAGCGCGGCGCTGGCCGGTTTCTACACCACGGTCCTCTACGGACTGTCCATCCAGGCGCGGGACGGGGCGTCGCCGGCGGAACTCACCGCGTCCATCGACTGTGCCATGGCCGCCTGGCCCGCCCCGGCCGGCTGACGCGGGCTACTTCCGGCGCAACGCGGCGATGCGCTCGTTGAGTTGATCGGCCGAGGCCAGCGCGGTCGGCGGCCCGCCGCACTCGCGGCGCAGCTCGCCGTGGATCACCCCGTGCGGCTTGCCGGTGCGATGGTGATGCATCGCCACCAGGCTGTTGAGCTCGCGCCGCAGTTCGCCGAGCCGATCGGCTGTGGCGACGCGCTCCGCCGCGCCGGCCACCTGGGCGCCGGGATCGGGGACGGGCGCGGGCACGCTGCGCTCGACGACCTGCTTGGCCTGCCGCTCGCGCAACAACGCGCGCATCTGCTCGGCGTCCAGCAACCCCGGGATTCCCAGATAGTCGGCTTCCTCGTCGCTGCCGGCGAAGGTCGCGGTGCCGAACGAGGACCCGTCGTAGATCACCTGGTCGAGCTCGGCGTCGGCGGCCAGCGCGACGAACGACTTCTCCTGCTCGCCCGGCTCGTCCTGCTGCTTGTTCGCCTCGATCAGCAGTTCGTCGTCGAGGCCGTTCTTCTCCCGGTGCGGTTTGCCGATGACATGGTCGCGCTGCAACTCCAGCTGCGCGGCCAGATCCAGCAGCACCGGCACCGACGGCAGGAACACGGTCGCGGTCTCGCCGGGCTTGCGGGCGCGCACGAACCGCCCGATCGCCTGCGCGAAGTACAGCGGGGTGGAGGCGCTGGTCGCGTACACCCCGACGGCCAGGCGCGGGACGTCGACGCCCTCGGACACCATGCGGACCGCGACCATCCAGGGTTGGGTGCTCCTGCTGAACTCGGCGATGCGGCTGGAGGAGGCCGGATCGTCGGAGAGCACCAGCGCGGGCTTCTCCCCCGAGATGTGTTCCAGCAGTTCGGCGTAGTCACGGGCACGGTCCTGGTCGGTGGCGATCACCAGGCCGCCCGCGTCGGGCATGCCGGAGGCGCGCTTCTGGCGCAGCCGGATGTCGGCGGCGCGCAGCACGGCGGAGATCCAATCGCCCGCCGGGTCGAGCGCCGTTCGCCAGGCCCGCGCGGTCTGCTCGGCGTTCAGCGGCTCGCCGAGGCGCGCGGAGTACTCCTCGCCCGCGCTGTCGCGCCAGTGCGCCTCGCCGGAGTAGGCCAGGAAGACCACCGGCCGCACCACTCCGTCGGCCAGGGCCTCGGCGTAGCCGTAGGTGTGGTCGGCGCGGGACTTCGGGAAACCGGACTCGTCGGGCTCATAGACGACGAACGGAATCTGGCTGTCGTCGCTGCGGAAGGGGGTACCCGTCAGCGCGAGGCGGCGGGTGGCGTCGCCGAACGCCTCGGCGGTCGCGTCACCCCAGCTCTTCGCGTCTCCCGCGTGGTGGATCTCGTCGAGGATGACCAGCGTCCGGCGATTCTCGGTGCGCACGCGATGGCGCGAGGGGTGCGCGGCGACCTGGGCGTAGGTGACCACGACACCGTGATAGTCCCCCGAGGTGCCGCCGGTCGAGTTGGAGAACCGCGAGTCCAGCGCGATACCGGTCCGCGCGGCGGACTGCGCCCACTGGTGCTTGAGGTGCTCGGTCGGCGCGACCACGGTGATCTGGTCCACCGTGCGGTCGGCCAGCAGTTCGGCGGCCACGCGCAGCGCGAAGGTGGTCTTACCCGCGCCGGGGGTGGCCACGGCGAGGAAGTCCCGCGGTTTGGTGGCCAGATACTTCGTCAGCGCACGTCGCTGCCAGGCGCGGAGGGAGCCGCCGACGGCGGTGCTCACCGTTGTCGAATCGCCCGGCGTCTCCGCTTCTCCCGCCACAGCGGCGCCACCCGACCCAGTCACGCAGACGACCCTAGCGGCCCGGCACGGCGTGTCGCCAAACCGACGCGGCGGTCGCGATGGGCGTCACACAGCCGCCGGCCGGGATGCTGGGTGTTCACCCGACGCGCACCGACACGTCGCGTGCACAGCCCGATGCGGATCGCCGAAGTGCGCGATGCTGTAAGCACGATGACCGAGCACCGCGCCCTCCCGGGCGATCCGCCGCGGACCGACGCACCGTCGACCCGCGCCGCCGCCGTGCGCACCCCTGGATGGGCCGACCGCGTGGGCGCGCGGGCCTCGGTGGCGGGAAAACGGGCCGCGGAGCTGATCGTGCGCGTGGCACAGAAGGCCTGGGCGGATTCCATCTTCGCCAAATCGGCCGCGGCGGCGTTCTGGCAGACGCTCTCCTTGGCTCCGCTGCTGCTCGGGGTGCTCGGCAGCCTCGGTTACGTCGGCGGGTGGTTCGGCCCGGACACGGTGCAGATCGTCGAGTCCAAGATCATCGCGTTCAGCCGGGACCTGTTCAGCGCCAACGTGGTGTCCGACCTGATCGAGCCGACGGTCCAGGACGTCCTCGGACGCGGGCGCGGCGCGGTGGTGTCGGTGGGTTTCGTGCTGTCGCTGTGGGCCGGTTCGTCGGCGATGGCCACCTTCGTCGACTCGATCGTCGAGGCGCACGACCAGCAGGACGCACGGCACCCGGTGTGGCAGCGCATCTTCGCCCTGCTGTTGTACGTGCTGTTCCTGGTGGCGGCGGTGTTCATCCTGCCGCTGGTGGCGCTGGGGCCGACGCTGATCGGGCGGGTGCTGCCCGGCGCGTGGCGGGCGACCGGACTGCAACTGCTCGATTTCTTCTACTACCCGGGCGTCGGCCTGCTGCTGATCGTCGGGCTGACCACCCTGTACAAGCTGGCGCTGCACACCTCGCTGCCCTGGCACCGTCTCTTCGGCGGGGCGCTGGTGGCGGGGGTCTTCTTCATGGCGGCCAGCGACGTGCTGCGCCGCTACCTGTCCTGGGTCACCCGCACGGGCGTCACCTACGGTGCGCTGGCGACGCCGATCGCGTTCCTGCTGTTCACGTTCTTTCTGGGTTTCGCGGTGATCCTGGGCGCGGAGTTCAACGCGGCAGTGCAGGAGTTCTGGCCCGCCCGGGCGACGCGCATGGAGCAGGTGAAGGAATGGATCGCCAACCAGGTACGCGGCGAGAACGGCGCCGACGACGAGGACGCGGCGGGCCCGGACGAGGCCGCCACGGACCGTGGCGAGGCCGGGTCCCACGGCTCGCGCGCCGTGCTCGATCTGCGAAAAGCGGGGTCCGCGCCAGGCGAGTAGGACCCGTCAGTCGCCCTTGCGTAGGCCGTCGTAGACCTTCTTGCACTCCGGGCACACCGGAGAACCGGGCTTGGGCGAGCGGGTCACCGGGAAGACCTCGCCGCACAGCGCGACCACGTGGGTGCCCATCACGGCGCTCTCGGCGATCCTGTCCTTCTTCACGTAGTGGAAGAACTTCGGGGTGTCGTCGCCCGTCGTCTCGTCGGTCGTCGTATCGGGGCGAACCATGGTGTCGGTGCTCACGCATTCCATGATGCCCCATCAGGAGAAACCGGGTCGACCACGGTGGCGCGTCCCGGGTCACCAACGATTCCGGAGCGGAACCCTACCGCGGAGTGTGCGCACCCGGACCACGAGTGGAAGACTCGGGGTATGCAGCAGAACGGCGATTCCCCATCCGCCGACGGCCGCGACCGCGAAGAGCACCCCGACGTGACGATGCCGACGCAGCCCCGCCGTTCCCCCGGATACTTCCCAGGCAATGACGACAAACATCCGGCGCTGATCACCGAGGCGGCGCCTTCGCTGGAGGATCAGCACCGCGCTCGCGTGCGCCGATACACGATCATCATGGCGTTCCGCATACCGTGCCTGGTCCTCGCCGCGGTCGCCTACAGCGCGTTCGGCAATCCCCTGTTGTCGATCCTGATCATCGTCGCGTCGATCCCGCTCCCGTGGATCGCGGTGCTGATCGCGAACGATCGCCCGCCGCGCCGAAAGGACGAACCCAGCCGCTGGGACCGGCCGCGCACGGCCATCGAGTCGCGCCCGCACAACGCCATCGACAACTGACGGCTCCGGCGAGGCCGGCTCACCGCACGCCAGGGGCCGGTGCCGGAACACGGCGGATGATTGCCGACATCACAGCGGCGGCGCCACACAGGCCGCCCGCGACGTACCAGGCGAGGTCGTAGTCGCCGTGGACGTCACGAATGACGCCTGCGCCGGTGGCCGCCACCGCGGAGCCGATCTGGTGGGCGGCGAACACCCAGCCGAACGCGACGGGACCGTCGGCGCCGAACAGTTCGCGGCACAGCGCGACCGTCGGCGGCACCGTGGCCACCCAGTCCAGGCCGTAGAAGACGATGAACACCCACAGGCTCGGCCGCGTGTCCGGCCCGAGCAGTGCGGGCAGGATCAGCAGCGACAGCCCGCGCAGCGTGTAGTAGCCGATCAGCAGGTAGCGCGGATCCATCCGGTCGGTCAGCCAGCCCGAGGCGATGGTTCCCGCGACATCGAAGACGCCGACGACGGCCAGCAAGCTCGCCGCGGTGGTGGGCGGCATGCCGTGGTCGTGCGCGGCGGTGACGAAATGGGTACCGACCAACCCGTTGGTCGACGCGCCACAGACCGCGAATCCGCCTGCGAGCAGCCAGAATCCGGGACGGCGGGCGATCGCGGCGAGCACCGTGAGCGCGCGCGACGCGCCACCGGCGGCGGGGACCCGGAGACCCACTGCGCTGTCCGGCGCGGCGCCGTACGCGCGCACGCCCAGGTCGCTCGGATAGTCCCGGACGAACAGCAGCACCAGCGGCGCCACGGCCAGCGCCGCGCCCGCGACGATCAGCGACGGCATTCGCCAGCCGTGCGCCTGCGCCAGCGCCGACACCACCGGAAGAAAGATCAACTGTCCGGTCGCGCCCGCGGCGGTGAGCACGCCGGTGACCAGACCGCGCTGCCGCACGAACCACCGGCCGGTGATCGTGGCGACGAACGGCATCGACATCGATCCCACGCCGATTCCGACCAGCAGCCCCCAGGTCAGCACCAAGTGCCACGGCCTGGACATGAACACCGTCAGCCCGCTGCCCGCCGCGACCAGCAGCAGGGCGCAGGCCACTACCCGGCGGATGCCGAACCGATCCATCAGCGCGGCGGCGAATGGCGAGATCAACCCGTACAGCAGGAGATTCAACGAGACGGCGGTCCCGATCGTTGCGTGCGACCAGCCGAACTCGTCGTGGAGCGGATCCATCAGGACGCTGGGCACCGACCGGAATCCGGCAGCGCCCAGCAGCGCGACGAAGCCGATGCCCGCGACCAGCCACGCCGGATGCAAGCGGCGGCGCGGCGCGGCGTCGAGGGGAATCAGGGGTGGCGTCTGCAGTTCGGTCACCCGACGAGCGTGCCGGAATCATGCTCACGCAACGAGTGGCTGGAATGTCACATACCGCCGAATTCCTGCCAAACGCGGACGCGGCGGTATTTTCTCGACAACGCGGGCACGCGTACCTAGGGTCGCATCGAGCCTCGCGCACCCGACCGATCGGACCCGGTTCGTCGTGGGCGACAAGAGAGGAGTGAACATGATTCGGTGGATCTGGGTCTTCCTGGACCGCCCGACGCAGCGTTTCGACGACTGCGCGAAGTTCTGGTCCACGGTCACCGGCACCGAGCTCTCCGCTCGGCGCGGCGCGAACGACGAATTCCTCACCTTGTTGCCCGACCCCGCGCTGTTCGCCGCCGCCGGCGTCAAGATGCAGGCGGTGACCGGGCTCGGCGGTGTGCACCTCGACCTGGACGTCGACGACATCCCCTCTGCCGTTCGCACCGCACTCGGCCTGGGTGCCGAACTGGTCGCGAACCATCCGGACTACGCCGTGCTGCGCTCCCCCGGCGGCCAGACGTTCTGCCTGACGCCCAGCGGTCGCGCGACGAGCACGCCCGCGCCGGCGGTGCGTGCCCCGGACGGCACGTTGTCGCGGCTGGACCAGGTGTGCCTCGATATCGGCCCCACCGACCACGAGGTGGAGACCCGCTTCTGGAAGCTGCTGACCGGATGGACCTACGAACCGGGGAGGCGGCCGGAATTCGCCCGGCTGCGCTCCGCGGACACCCAGCTTCCCGCGCACCTGCTGTTGCAGCGCCTCGGCGAGGACCGCCCGACGAGCGCCCATGTCGACCTGGCCGCGAGCGATGTCGAAGCGACCGCCGCATGGCACGAGTCGCTCGGCGCGACCGTGGTGGAACGACACGAGCACTGGATCGTCCTCAGCGATCCGGGGGACGCGCTGTACTGCGTCACCGGCCGCGACCCCAGCGGAGTCTGATCGAACCCGTCCGCGGCCGGGACACCGCGGCCACCCGATCGGCACCCGGCGGCAGCGGTGGCAGAGTACCGGTGTGCCTACGAACCGAACGACGACCACCGGATCGCTGCTCACCGCGCTGTGCCCGGATCTGCGGACCGCACTGACCAGGGTGGGCTACGACGCCGACACCCTGCTCGCGGCACTGGGCGACGCGCATGCGGCGTTGGGGCGCTCGGAGCCGGTGCCGGTACGGCGAGCCGCACGCGCGGCCGGCGAACTGGGCACGCTGATCCGCCTGCTGTTGCTCGGCGACGCCCTGCCCGAGCGGGAGGTCGCCACGGCGCTGGCGCCCGTACAAATCGACCATGCGGTCGCCGCGGGGCTGCTGGATCGCGACGGCGACCAGGTGCGGGCGGCGCTCGACCTGCGGCCGCTGGACGCGGGCGCGGGCACGCGCTGGGTCCTGTCCGATCTCGACGATTCGATGCGCCGCCGCACCCTGACCGAGGATCACGTCCTCGGCGTCGGCCACGCCTCCCTCTCGCTGCTGCGGGCCACGCCCACCCGGCCGGTCGGCACCGTGCTCGACCTCGGCACCGGTTGCGGTGTGCAGGCGGTGCACGCCGCCTCCTACGCACAGCGCGTCACCGCCACCGACGTGAACCCCCGGGCGTTGTGGCTGGCCGAGGCCACCGCGGCGCTCAACGAGCTGGACGTCGAACTGGTGGCGGGTTCCTGGTTCGAGCCCGTGCGGGGCAGGCGCTTCGACCAGGTGGTGGCCAATCCGCCTTTCGTGGTGGGCCCGGGGCGTATCGAGCACACCTATCGCGATTCCGGCCTCGCGCTCGACGGCGCGAGCAAGTTGGTGATCTCCCAAGCCGCCGACCTGCTCGTCGCAGGTGGCACGGCGGCCATGCTGGCCGCGTGGGCCCATGTCGAGGACGAGGACTGGCGCGGACGGGTCTCGTCTTGGCTGCCCGCGCACGGCGTGGATGCCTGGGTGGTGCAACGGGACGTGGCCGACCCCGCACTGTATGTGGGCACCTGGCTGCGGGACGCGGGCGCGGACCCGCGGGATCCGGACGCGCAGGCTCGCGCCGAGCGCTGGCTGGACGCCTTCGAGGCCGCCGAGGTGGAGGGAATCGGATTCGGGTTCGTCTACCTGCGCGCCATCGACGGGCCGACCGAACTGCTCGCCGAGGATCTCACCCATGGTTTCGACGATCCGCTCGGCGAGGAGGCCGTGCGGTACTTCGAGCGCTCGGCCTGGCTGCGAGCGGTCGCCGCGGACGAAAACCTCGCTTGGTCTTCACGTTTCGCCGTGAACCCGGCGACCGCGCTGGAGCGGGTGTATCTGCCCGGCGTCGAGGGGTGGACGCCCGAGGTGGCGCGGCTGCATCGCGGCGACGGGCCCCGCTGGCAGCACGAAGTGGATGAGGTCACTATCTCGCTGCTGGCGGGAATGCGCGCCGACGGCCTGCCGTTGTACGAGCTGATCGAACTGCTGGCGCTCGCCCACGGATCCGACGAGGTGGGCGCCGAGTTCGCCGCCGACGCGTTGTCCGTGGTCACCGGGCTGGTGCGGCACGGGTTGATCGAGCCCGTGTGAGCGCACGACAACCGCGCGCCGGCCGGTGCAGGCCCTGGCCGGGGAACGTCCCCCCACTGCGGTGCTTCTCAGGAACTTCTCAGACGAGAGGGGCGAAAACCGCTGCTCAGAGCGGTTTACGCGAGCCGTAACGGGGAACTTTCTTCCTGTCGGGTCCGTTTATCGGAGTGAGACACCACCGACAGGAGGCAAGTCATGACAAGCCCCGCCACCACTCGTGTGCGCACCAGCGATTCGGACATCGACGCTCAGAGCCCTGCCGCCGACCTGGTACGCGTGTACCTGAACGGGATCGGCCGCACCGCGCTGCTCACCGCTGCGGACGAGGTCGAGCTGGCCAAGCGCATCGAGGCGGGCCTCTACGCGCAGTATTTGCTGGAGACCGGCAAGCGACTGTCGGCGACCCGCAAGCGTGATCTCGCGATCATCGTGCGCGACGGTCAGGCCGCCCGGTCCCACTTGCTGGAAGCCAACCTGCGTCTCGTTGTCTCGCTCGCCAAGCGTTACACCGGCCGCGGCATGCCGCTGCTGGACCTGATCCAAGAGGGCAACCTCGGGTTGATCCGGGCCATGGAGAAGTTCGACTACGCCAAGGGCTTCAAGTTCTCCACCTACGCCACCTGGTGGATCCGGCAAGCCATTACCCGCGGCATGGCCGACCAGAGCCGCACCATCCGGCTGCCCGTCCACCTCGTCGAGCAGGTGAACAAGCTGGCCAGGATCAAGCGTGAACTGCACCAGCAGCTCGGACGCGAGGCCACCGACGAGGAATTGGCCACCGAATCCGGCATTCCGGTCGACAAGATCTCCGATCTGCTCGACCACAGCCGCGACCCGGTGAGCCTGGATATGCCCGTCGGCAACGACGAAGAGGCGCCGCTGGGCGATTTCATCGAGGATTCCGAGGCGACCTCGGCCGAGTCCGCGGTCATCGCCGGTCTGCTGCACCACGATGTCCGCAGTGTGCTCGCCACCTTGGACGAGCGCGAACAGCAGGTCATCCGGCTGCGTTTCGGCCTGGACGACGGGCAGCCGCGCACGCTGGACCAGATCGGCAAGCTCTTCGGTCTGTCCCGCGAGCGGGTGCGTCAGATAGAGCGTGAAGTCATGGCGAAGCTGCGCAAGGGCGAGCGGGCCGACCGGCTCCGCGCCTACGCCAGCTGATCACCTCCCGGCGCCGGACGCTCCCAGACAGCGCCGGTGTTCGGCTCGGTGACCCTTCCGCCGGGGTCACCTTCCCGCGCCGACCGGTCAGCGCGCGTACCCGTCCCCTCCGGGTGTCGCGCGAGCCGGTCGGCGGTGTTGTCTCCCCTGACGTGCAGGCGCGGTGTTGTCTCCCCTGACGTGCAGGCGCGGTGTTGTCTCCCCTGACGTGCAGGCTCAGCTCTGGTCCACCGCAATGTCGTACTTGACGGTTTCGCCGTCGACCGAGGTCACCGTGAGCAGCACACCGAGCGTGTCGCCACCGGCGGTCAGCGTGCAGCGCATGGTCGTCCCTTCCTTCCCGGTGAGATCGCCGGGGCAATCGATCGAGTCGGGCTCCTGCCCCACCTTCTCGGTGAGCGAGTCCTTGACCGACTTCTCCAGGTCGGCCTCCTGCACCTTCGGCGTGCCGATGCTCACCGAACACGCGGTGAGCGCCGCTGCGAGCAGCGACAACAGGGCGAGGCTACGGATTTTCATGTGCGAGACGGCCTTCCTTCCAGGACGAATGTGGCATCCCCAGATCGTGCTGAGCGCGATCGTCCGTTAGCGACCGTCCCCCAGGTGACGTGTGCGAGCCGACGGCTCAGCCGCGCCACCCACCTGGTGGCATACCGTGGGACCGGAAATACTCACCCCAGCCGACGCGGACCGGTGTCGAACCGGCTCGGCTCCGGGCCGATACGGCCGCGTGCGTAGAGGATCTCCGCCGAAGTCGGCGAGGCCAGCACGGGGTCGAAGGACAACTCCCGCATCTCCGGCAGATCATCGAACAAAGCCGAAATGCGCTGGGCCAGTTCGGCCAGGGCCGCCTTGTCCACGCGGGGGCTCGCCGGGGTCCCCGACAGCAGCGGCGCGGCCCGCGGTGCGTCGATCAGGGCCGTCGCCTCGTCGGCGGTCAACGGCAGCGCACGATAGGCGCGGTCACCGAGCAACTCGATGATCAGCCCGGACAAGCCGAACTCGATCACCGAGCCGAACGAGGGATCGTCCTGCACTCGCAGGATGCAGCCGACACCCTTGGTGGCCATCTTCTGGATGTGCAACACGGGGTCACCGCACAACTCCGCCAGGTCCGCGTATCCCTGCCGCACCGCTTCCGGTCGCCACAGATCGAGCCGGACACCGGTGAGATCCGGTCTGCGCCGCCAGTGTTCGCCGGTCGCCTTGGCCGCCACCGGATAGCCGAGTTCCTCCGCCGCCGCGACCGCCTCCTCGGCATTGCGCACTTCCCGGAATTCCACGACCGAGATCCCATAGCAGGCAAGCAGTTCCACCGTCTCCAGATCGGTGAGCCGGCGACCACCCGACCCGGCCATCCAGTCGGCCACCAATTGGCGCGCGCGGTCGGTGTCGATACCCTGCGGCCGCACCACCGGCGACACAGGTCTGGTGCGCCATTCGGCGTAGCGCCGGACCCGGGCCAGAGCCCGTGCGGCGCGTTCGGGATCGGGATACGACGGTATCGACCCGTGCGCCGTCGCGGCTCCCGGGCCGCGCACGGCGAGCAGGTTCGGAATCCCTTGTTCGGCCACGAACGTGGTGAGGATCGGTTTCCCCGCCTCGGGTACCGCGGCCGCCGCCGCGCGGATGGCGTCGGCGAAACCGGCGGTCGGCAGCGGGACCGGGGGAGCGAAAACCACGATCACGGCATCGGTCTCGTCGGACCGCAGAGCCGCGACCAGTGCGTCCAGGTACGCGCCCGGCGTCGCCTGCGGTCCAAGGTTGACCGGCTCGGCGACCTCGAGCCCCTCCCCCTGCGCCGCGTCGACGGCCAGCCAGTTGAGTGCCGTGCTGTTGCCGACGACCGTCAACCGTGAGCCGCGCGGCAGCGGCTGGTAGCCCAGCAGGGCTGCGCAGTCGAACAGTTCGGAGATCGAGTCGACCTGAACGATGCCCGCTTGGGCGAACAGATCCCGCACGATCGAACGGTCCATGTCCCCCGCGGGCTGGGCGACCGAGCGGCCGCTGCTCACCGCGACGATCGGTTTCGTCCGGGCGACCCGGCGCGCGATCCGGGAGAACTTGCGCGGATTGCCGAAGCTCTCCAGGTAGAGCAGCACCACATCGGTGTCCGGGTCGCTGTCCCAGTACTGCAGCAGGTCGTTTCCGGAGACGTCGGCGCGGTTACCCGCCGACACGAACGTCGACAACCCGAGATTGCGCGCCGCCGCCTCACCCAGGATGGCCGCGCCCAGCGGTCCGGACTGGCAGAAGAATCCGATCCGCCCGCGCCCGGGCAGCACCGTGGCGAGCGTCGCGTTCATGGCGACCGCGGGGTCGGTGTTCGCGATGCCGAGCGCGCTCGGCCCGACCACGCGCATACCGTGACCACGCGCGGCCGCCACGAGTTCCCGTTCGGCTGCCGAACCCTCCTCGCCGGTCTCGCCGAAACCCGCGGTCAGCACCACAAGCCCTTTGACCCCTTTGGCCATGCAGTCGTCGAGCACGGATCCGATCGCCGCGGGCGGCACCGCGACCACGGCGAGATCGACCTCGTCGGGTATTTCCCGGACCGTCGCGTAGGCCCGGACCCCGCGCACCGACTTGCGGTTCGGGTTCACCGGGAACACGGGCCCCTGGAACAGGCCCGACAGCAGATTCGACAGCACCGCACCGCCGACGCGCCCCGTCGCCGGCGTGGCCCCGATCACGGCGACCGACCGCGGGGTGAGCAGATTGCCCACGCTGCGCGCCTCCGAGGCGCGTTCGCGCGAATCACGCACCGACAGCAGCGCTTCGGTGGGGTCGATGGCGAATTCGAGGTGCAGCACCGAGCCGTCCCTGCTGCGCTCGACCTGATAGCCCGCGTCCCGGAACACCGTCACCATCACGGTGTTCTCCGCGAGTACCTCGGCGACGAAGGTCTCGATCTTGTTCTCGGCGGCGGCGCCGGCCAAGTGCTCCAGCAGGATCGAGCCGAGCCCGCGCCCCTGGTGCCCGTCGGCCACTACGAACGCGACCTCCGCGGCGCGCGGCCCGTCCCGCTCCAGCAGTTCGTAGCGGCCCACCGCCACGATCGCCTCACCCAGTTCCAGCACCAGCCCGACCCGGTCGTGATAGTCGACATGCGTGGTGCGGTAGAGGTCCTTCGGCGAAATCCGGGGATACGGCCCGAAATACCGCAGGTACCTGGTGCGATCCGACAGCGCGCTGTGGAAGTCCTGCAGGCGCTCGGCGTCGTCCGGTGTGATCGGCCGCAGCCGGACGACGCCCCCGTCGGAGGCCAGCACGTCCGCGAACCAGTGCTGCGGCGGCGGAGGGGGGGTCGCAGGGGTGTCCGCAGTATCGGGAAAGTCAGTCACGAGGGTCCTCCGGGTCCAGTCCCAGCAACCCGAAAGTCGCTCGGCGGGTGGCCAGCACGGCCATGTCGACGGCACGTTGGGCGCGGTCGACCCGCGCGTCACCGGTCTCGCCGGTGCCGCCGGGGCCGTCCCACGGACGGTAAGCGACGTCGCCGCCCTCGCCCATCGTGCGCGGCGGGTCGGCTCGCGGCGCCGCCGCGCGGATCGTGTCGATCCAATCCTGTGGTATCGGCGTCGCGGGGTCGACGGTCCGGTCCAACGCGGTGGCCAGCAGATGGGTCCAGGCCCGCGGCACCACGCGGACCAGGCCGTACCCGCCACCGCCGACGGCAAGCCAGCGACCTTCGGCATACCGATCGGCGAGGTCGCGCATGGCGAGGAAGGCCGCGCGCTGTCCGTCTACGGTGAGTTCCAGATCGGCCAGCGGGTCTTCGCGATGGGTGTCCACCCCACACTGGCTGACCACGATCTGCGGCCCGAACGCCGCCACCGCGCCGGGCACCACGGCGTGGAAACCGCGTAGCCATTGCGCATCCCGGGTGCCTGGCAACAGCGGCAGATTGATCGCGGTGCCCTCCCCCGCGCCCACGCCGGTCTCCTCCGGCCAACCGGTATTGGGCCACAGGGTGGCCGGATGCTGGTGCAGCGAGATGGTGAGCACCCGGGGGTCGGCGTAGAAAGCGTGCTGCACGCCGTCGCCGTGGTGCACGTCCACGTCGATGTATGCGATCCGGTCGAAACCGTGGTCCAGCAGCCAGGAGATGGCCACCGCCGGGTCGTTGTACACGCAGAAACCCGCCGCCGAATCGGGCATCGCGTGATGCATGCCACCGCCGATGCTCACCGCTCGCTTGCTGCGCCCCTCCGCGATCGCCCTGGCCGCGGCCAGGGTGCCGCCGACGATCGTGGACGCGGCCTGGTGCATGCGCGGAAACACCGGATTGTCCGGGGAACCGAGGCCGTAGGGCGGGGCGGCCGGCGAACCCACCGGCGGCACGGCGCGTTCCACCGCCTCGAGGTAGTCGGGCGTGTGGATGCGCAGCAGCTCCGGGCGGCCTGCCTCGGCGGGTTCGAGCAGTTCGACACCCTCGAGCAAGCCGAGGCTCTGCGCCAGCGCCATGGTGAACTTCAGGCGAGCGGGCTGCATCGGATGCTCCGGCGTCCAGGCGTAATCCAGGAACCGTTCGGTCCAGACGACCGTCGCGGGCCTGCTCGGTGCGGGCGGGATCGGCGTCCGCGGTTCGCCGCGCGGTGCAGTGGCCATGATCGCAACGCTAGCGGGAAGCAAGCAACCCCGCGAAACGTTCCTATGCAGTACAAATACAAGAAAGACGCTCGCGGCCGCCTGCCGTGCGCCGATCGGGCCCCGCAATGCCGCCGGAGATGTCGTGCGCAGCGTGGAGCGACACGATCCGGCACACGGAGGTGCCGTCGCGCGTGGGTAGAATTCGTGCCGACGAAGGGGTAACAGGTGAAGGATCTGGTCGACACCACGGAGATGTATCTCCGTACCATCTACGACCTCGAGGAGGAGGGCGTGGTGCCCCTGCGCGCCCGGATCGCCGAGCGCCTCGAACAGAGCGGCCCCACCGTCAGCCAGACCGTCGCCCGGATGGAGCGCGACGGTCTGCTGCTGGTCGCCGGCGACCGTCATCTGGAGCTGACCGAGAAGGGGCGCAGCATGGCCGTCGCCGTCATGCGCAAACACCGGCTGGCCGAACGCCTGCTCGTCGACATCATCGGCCTCGACTGGCAGAACGTGCACGCGGAGGCCTGTCGCTGGGAGCACGTCATGAGTGAGGACGTCGAGCGCCGCCTGGTCGAGGTGCTCAACCACCCCACCACCTCCCCCTACGGCAACCCCATCCCCGGCCTGGACGAACTCGGCGTCATTCCGCCCGCCGCCGCCGACGAGACGCTGCTGCGCCTGTCCGACCTGCCGCACGGCCAGCAGCACGCCGTCGTCGTGCGCAGGCTCGCCGAGCACATCCAGACCGACCCCGAGGTCATCGGCCGGCTGCGCGAAGCGGGCGTGGTGCCCGACGCCCGCGTCACGGTGGAGACGAAGGCCGGTTCGGTGGTCATCACGGTGCCCGGCCACGACGGCTTCGAACTGCCCGACGAGATGGCGCACGCCGTCCAGGTGAAGCTGGCCTGACACGTGAAACTTCTCGTCACAGGGGGCGCGGGCTACGTCGGCGGCGTCTGCGCCCAGGTTCTGCTGGAAGCCGGCCACGAGGTGGTCGTGGTCGACGATCTGTCCACCGGCAATGCCGACGGCGTCCCTTCCGCCGCCCGGTTCGTCCAGGGTGACGTGGCGGTCGCCGCGCCCGCGCTGCTGGCTTCCGAACCCTTCGACGGCGTCCTGCATTTCGCGGCGCAATCGCTGGTCGGCGAGTCGGTGCAGCAGCCGGAGAAGTACTGGCACGGCAATGTGGTGAAGACGTTCGAGCTGCTGGAGGCCATGCGGCTCGCGGGCACGCCGCGGCTGGTCTTCTCCTCCACCGCGGCGGTCTACGGGGAACCGGAACAGGTGCCGATCACCGAGGACGCCCCGACCCGCCCGACCAATCCGTACGGCGCGTCGAAGCTGGCCATCGACCACGCCATCACCTCCTACGCGATCGCGCACGGGCTGGCGGCGACCAGCCTGCGATATTTCAACGTCGCGGGCGCCTACGGCGGGCTCGGTGAGAACCGAGTGGTGGAAACACATCTCATCCCGCTCGTGCTGCAGGTCGCTGCCGGGCACCGCAAGGCGATCTCGGTCTTCGGCACCGATTGGCCCACCCACGACGGCACCGCGGTGCGCGACTACATTCACATCCGCGATCTCGCCGAGGCCCATCTGCTGGCCTTGGCGACCGCGGAAGCGGGCACCCACCGGATCTACAATCTCGGCAGCGGTACCGGATTCTCCGTTCGCGAGGTGATCTCGGCCTGCGAGCGCGTCACCGGCCTGCCGATCGCCGCGCAGGACGCGCCCCGCCGCCCCGGTGACCCGGCGACGCTGATCGCCTCCAGCGAGCGTGCCATCGCCGAACTCGGCTGGCGCCCCGAGCACAACGATCTCGACGAGATCGTCACCGACGCCTGGGCTTTCCTTCAGTCGCTCGGCGCCCGCGCACACAGCGCGAAGTAACCGGCTCCACCGCGCCCGAGTCGGTTCCGCACCGACTCGGGCCGCCGAGACCGCGTCACCGCACCGGAGCCAGGATCGTCGCGACGCCGTGTGCCCGGCGAAGGCACTCTGCCTCGCGAAGTCTCCGGAGCCGTTCGGAATCGGACTGCCCACCGCCGACTGTCCACCGCCGACCCTTGTCTCCGGCTTCACGACGACGGTGTGCCGAGGTCGACGCCGAGACCGGCGGCGGTCCGATAGCCACTGTGCGCGAGCCGCCGCATCTGTTCCGGACGCATGCCCAGGCGCAGCGAAGTGTCCAGCAGCAGTGCCATCGGGTGACCCGGATCCGCTTCCAGCGCGGCGTCCAGCGCGATGCCCGCCAGCGGCCCGTCGCCACGGACGTAGGCACTGTATCCGAGCAGAGCGGCCGCCTCGGCGCGGTCCGTGCCCGACAGCGCGCGGGTCAGCGCCGCCCACACCGCCTCGGCCGCGGCGGCGTGGTCGCCCACCGCCAAGGCGAACATCGTGTCCCGCACCGCCCGATCGCGCAGGGCCGCGGCCATTTCGGCCAACTCCGGCGCCAGTAGCTCGGCGCCCGAGGCGGTGTTGGCGATCTGCCACAACATGTGCTCGAGCGCTTGCCTGCTGTATCCGATCGGATCACCGCGACGCGCCGCCACCGCGTAGCGCTCGCGTGCGCGCGCGACCGCGTCCGCCAAGTGCGCCGCCACCTCGGCCTGCGCGGCCGGATCCGGCGCGACCAGAGCGGTGAGCTCGGAGCGTGAACCGCGGATCGGCCTGCCGTCCAGCACGTGGGTCAGCGTCACCAGGGAGGCCGCCGGGTCTCGCAGCACCCCGCGCCGTCGCGGTCCCGTCACCGTCCACCAGCGCTGCCCAGCGGTGATCGACCGCACCGCCCACACTCCCGCGAGCGAGATGTCACACGCGGCCAACCGCCTGCCGAGCGAGCCGACCAGCACGTCGAATCGACCGGCCGCGCACGCGGGCCGGTCGACGCCGGCTTCGGGCTCTACGGCGCGTTCGTCGACGAGAACGGCCAGGACCTCGGCCGCCTCGTCGTGCGCACAGATCCGCGCGATCGCGGACGCCAAGGTCGCGCCACGTACCCGCCGGCCGCCGGGCGAATCCAGATCGAACCGCACCACCGCGTCGACGATCGCACCACCGCCCGCAGCGTGCCGTAGGACGAGCACGACCACCGACCGTTCCGGGGTGAAGCCCAGCATCGCGGGCACGGCGGCGATCAACTCCGCCGGGTCGTCCACACACACGGCCTGTTCCGGGGAATTCCGGAACGGCGGAGGATCGTCGCGGCAGCGGACATGCCGCGCCGGCCGGCTGGAGTGCCCCACAGTCGGCCCGTTCGCCGCGTGCGAAACAGATTCCGGCCCAGTGTCTTCGGCCCCAGCGACTTGCACCGTGGCCGCCGGCGGAGCGCCGCGGGTCGATCGAGCGTCTCTGACCGCGCCCAGCCGGAGGACGCCGTCCATGCCCGCACTTCTCGCGTCGCCCGGTTCGGAAGAGGAAGTTGTCATGCACCGACGATGCGGGGCGCCGGTCACCGGACCCGGACGCCGACCTGGCCGTTCACCCGCCCTGGGGAGATCGATTCGCGCTGTGCACCACTCGGCGACACCGCGCACGGACCGCGACTCGTGTCGGTGCCGCCTGCTACCGTGCCGTCCCGCTATCGTTCGCGCACTTTACGCACAGCGGTGGCGAACAGCGCATCCAGCGCGGGGATATCCGGTTCGTCCTCGGCGAAAGACATATAGGTCACCGTGATCCGCACATCCCCGGACTGCGCGACGTGGGTGCGCATGGATTGGGTCAGCCGCGCGCCACCGGATTCCGGCCGCACGGTCCTGCGCAGCGAGAGGGCGTCGTCGGCGTCGATCGGCGGAGGCGACTTCAACTCGGTCGTCACGGTGGTGGCGGCGCCCGCGCGGTTCACCCGCACCGATCCGCACTGCCCCAGCCGGTCGCGCAGCGCCGTCAACGGCTCGCCGGTGCGGGTCAATTCGACGGTCAGTGTGGCGCGCGTGACGTCGTCTGTGCCGACCGCCATCGCGGTGTGATCCGGTCCGAAGTCCTGGCTCGGCGGCACGCACCTGCTGGGCTGGACGTTCGCACCGCGGCCCATGCCGTCCAGGTCGCCCGCCGCCTGTGCCACGGCCTCCTGGGGCAGCACCACCGCCGTGTACGGCGCGGGAAACTGCGCCGGATCCGGCAGCAGAGTCGGCAGTTCTGCGCTCACGTGCCTGGTCACCGTGGTCGGCGCCGACGAAACCGGGCGCCCCGATACCGTCGACCCGCAGCCTGCCAGCAGCACCGCGCAGACCAGCGGCGCCACCCGGGCCAGCCGCATGCGCTTCGAATCCGCCACGGTCACACCCCCACTGTGCCAAACTCCTGGTGTCCAGTCGGCGATGCCACGCCGCCGGGCCGGGAATGCGCGAGCCACCGATGCTGTTGCCTCGGAGTATGGGTCGGTGTCCGGCCGTGCGCGGTGACCGCCACGGCATGGGGGACAATGGACAGTGGTCCCCGGTTCGGACGACCCGCTCGCTCGCACCACCACCAGCGGTGGTGAACGACCGGGCAGGCAACCACACTGGCGCGTGCGGTACGCGTCCGGGCCGCAGGAGCCGCGCAGGAAGGAGTACGCGATGGACTACGAGTCGCGAATGTACGAATTGGAGTTCCCCGCTCCGCAGCTGTCGTCGGCCGACGGCGCGGGCCCGGTCCTGGTGCACGGGCTGGAAGGTTTCACCGACGCCGGGCATGCGGTGCGTTTGGCGACCACGCATCTGCGCGAGAGCCTCGAGAGTGAACTCGTCGCCTCCTTCGATGTGGACGAGCTGCTGGACTACCGGTCGCGGCGTCCGCTCATGACCTTCAAGACCGATCACTTCTCCGAGTACGCCGAGCCGGAACTCAACCTCTGGGCCTTGCGCGACACCTCGGGGACTCCGTTCTTGTTGCTCGCGGGTCTGGAACCGGACCTACGCTGGGAGAAGTTCACCACGGCGGTGCGGTTGCTCGCCGAACAGCTGGGCGTGCGCCGCAGCATCGGCCTGAGCGCCATTCCGATGGCGATCCCGCACACTCGCCCGCTCGGCGTCACCGCGCATTCCTCCAACCGCGACCTGATCTCCGACCATCAGCGGTGGCCGGGCGAACTCCAGGTACCGGGCAGCGCGTCGTCGCTGCTGGAATTCCGCATGGCGCAGCACGGGCACGAGTCGGTCGGGTTCTCGGTGCATGTGCCGCACTACCTGGCGCAGACCGCCTACCCGGAGGCCGCGCAGACGCTGCTGGAGAACGTCGCGGACAACGCGGGCCTGGAGTTCCCGCTGGCCGCGCTGGGCGAGGCCGCCGCGCGGGTGCGCGAACAGGTCAACGAGCACATCGCGGGCAACGTCGAGGTGGAGACGGTCGTGCACGCCTTGGAGCGGCAGTACGACAGTTTCGTCACCGCGCAGGAACGGCAGTCGAGCCTGCTGGTGGGGGACGGCGAGTTGCCGAGCGGTGACGAGCTGGGCGCGGAGTTCGAGCGATTTCTCGCCGAGCAGAGCCGCAACAAGGACGACGACGAGCAGGACTGATCCGCGCCGGGTCCCGATCGCCCCTGCACGCGTGCCCACCGGCGAGGCCGTAGGGTGGTCGGAGTGGATTTGACCGAACTGCTCGACATCCCGGGGACCGACGCCGACGCGCTCTACGAGTCGTTCGGGATGTGGGCCGCCGAGCAGGGCACGCCGCTCTATCCCGCGCAGGACGAGGCACTGCTCGAGTTGGCCTCCGGATCCAACGTCATCCTCGCCACCCCAACCGGTTCCGGTAAATCACTCGTCGCGGTCGGCGCGCATCTGTTCGCGCTGACCCAAGGGGTGCGCAGCTACTACACCGCTCCGATCAAGGCTCTGGTGAGCGAGAAATTCTTCGCCCTCTGCGAGGTGTTCGGGGCCGAACGCGTCGGCATGGTCACCGGCGACGCCGCGGTGAATCCGGAGGCGCCGATCATCTGCGCGACCGCGGAGATCCTGGCCAACCTGGCGCTGCGGGAAGGCGCGGACGCCGCCGTCGGCCAAGTCGTGATGGACGAATTCCATTTCTACGCCGACCCCGACCGGGGGTGGGCCTGGCAGGTTCCGCTGCTCGAACTGCCCCGCGCCCAGTTCCTGCTCATGTCGGCCACGCTCGGCGAGGTCGACTTCTTCGCCCGTGACCTCGAGCGCCGGACGGGGCGCTCCACCGCGGTCGTCGCGGGCACCGAGCGCCCCGTGCCGCTGACCTTCTCCTATGCCCGCACGCCGATCACCGAGACCCTGGAAGATCTGGTCACCACCCATCAGGCCCCGGTGTACGTGGTGCACTTCACCCAGGCAGCCGCGCTCGAGCGGGCCCAGGCGCTGACCAGTGTGAATTTCGCTACGCGCGCCGAGAAGGACGCGATTGCCGACGCCCTGGGCGACTTCCGGTTCGCCGCCGGGTTCGGCAAGACCCTGTCGCGGCTGATCCGGCACGGCATCGGCGTACATCACGCGGGCATGCTGCCGAAGTACCGGCGCCTGGTGGAGCGACTCGCCCAGGACGGCTTGCTGAAGGTGGTGTGCGGCACCGACACCCTCGGCGTCGGCATCAACGTGCCCATCCGTACGGTGCTGCTCACCGGGCTGACCAAGTTCGACGGCGTGCGTACCCGCAGGCTCAAGGCGCGGGAGTTCCACCAGATCGCCGGCCGCGCCGGGCGGGCGGGTTACGACACCATGGGAACCGTCGTGGTGCAGGCTCCCGAACACGAGGTGGAGAACACCCGGCTGCTGGCCAAGGCGGGCGACGATCCGAAGAAGCAGCGCAAGGTGCAACGGCGCAAACCGCCGGAAGGCTTCGTCTCCTGGAGCGAGGAGACCTTCGACCGCTTGGTCGCCGCGCAGCCGGAGCCGATGGTGTCGCGTTTCGCGGTGACCAACGCCATGCTGCTGAACGTGATCGCCCGGCCGGGCAACTGCTTCACCGCGATGCGTCACCTGCTGGAGGACAACCATGAGCCGCGTCCCGCCCAGCGCAGGCACATCCTGCGTGCCATCCGGCTGTACCGCGCGCTGCGCGACGCCGGGGTGGTGCAGCAACTGCCGGAACCCGATGCCCACGGCCGTCGCGCCCGCCTGACCGTCGACCTGCAGCGTGATTTCGCTCTCGATCAGCCGTTGTCGCCGTTCGCGCTGGCCGCGCTGGACCTGCTGGACAAACAATCCCCGAGTTATACCCTCGACGTGGTGTCGCTCATCGAATCCACCCTGGAGGATCCGCGCCAGTTGCTGATGGCCCAGCAGCACAAGGCGCGCGGCGAGGCGATCGCGGAGATGAAGGCCGACGGCATCGATTACGACGAGCGCATGGAGCTGCTCGAAGAGGTCACCTGGCCCAAGCCGCTGGCCGAGCTCATCGAACCGGCCTACGAGACCTATCGCGCGGGGCACCCCTGGGTGTCGGAGTTCGCGCCCGCGCCGAAGTCGGTGGTCCGCGACATGGTCGAACGGGCCATGACCTTCGCGGAGCTGATCTCCTTCTACGAGCTGGCCCGCTCCGAGGGCGTGGTGCTGCGCTATCTCGCCGACGCCTACCGCGCGCTGCGGCGCACGGTGCCCGATGCGGCGCGCACCGAAGAACTCGACGACATCACCGAATGGCTGGGAGAGCTTGTCCGCCAAGTCGATTCGAGCCTGCTCGACGAGTGGGAGCAACTGACCAACCCGGGTGCGGAGACCGACGCCGACCAGGTCGCGTTCGGCGCGGAGACGGTGCGCCCGATCTCGGCGAACGAGCGCGCGTTCCGGGTCATGGTCCGCAACGCGATGTTCCGCCGCGTCGAACTGGCCGCGTTGCGGCGCTGGGACGAACTGGCCGAGCTCGGCCCCGGCCCGGATTGGGCGGAGGCTTTCGCCGACTACTACGCGGAATACGAGCGGATCGGCACGGGCCCCGACGCCAGGGGCCCGCAACTGTTCCAGGTGGAACGAAGACCCGGATTCTGGCATGTGCGACAGGTGCTCGACGACCCGGCGGGCGACCACGGCTGGTCGATCGACGCGGTGGTCGACCTGGCCGAGTCCGACGCCGCGGGCGAGGTCGTCTTCGACGACGTCACGGTGTCAGCCGGCTGAGCCAGCATCCGCCAGCGATCCCGTATCCACGCAGGTCAGCGGCTCCTTCGTGCCAGCAAAACGAGGGTGCGCGACCATGTGGCGAACCCAGGTTTCGACGGATTCGTTTCTGGGTACGGGCCGCTGATACTCTCTCCCCCGCTGCCCAAGCGAAAGATCGACTATGCCCGAATCGCCGTACCTTGTCATCCATCCCGAGCGTGTCCGCCGGAATTACCGCGCGCTCGATGCCGCCCTGTCCACGGGCGACGGCGCCGCGACGAGGATTCGTTTCGCCGTGAAGGCGAGCCCGGTGCCGGAAATCGTGCGCCTGCTCGACGAGGAAGGCGCGGAATTCGACGTCGCCAGCATCGGTGAGATCGACCTGTGCCTCGGGCTGGGTGTGGCTCCGCAGCGGCTGTGCTACGGCAACCCGATCAAGAAAGCCGCGCACATCGCCCGGGCCTACGCGCTGGGGGTGCGGCGCTACGCCTTCGACACCGAGGACGACCTGCTGCGGATCGCGCAGCACGCACCCGGCTCCGAGGTGGAATGCCGCTTCCTCGCCTCGGCGCCGGAGTCGCGCACGCCGTTCGGCACGAAGTTCGGCTGCAGCCCGGGTGAGTCGTTCCGGCTGCTGGTCCGGGCCAGGGATCTGGGGCTGGTCGTCGCCGGGCCGTACTTCCACGTCGGCTCCCAGCAACTGGACCCCACCGCGTGGCGGATCGGCATCGAGCAGGCGGGCCGGATCGCCGAGGCACTGGCCGACAAGGACATCGCGGTGAGCTCGGTGAACATCGGCGGCGGGCTGCCGATCTCCTACGCCGACCCGGCGCCCGCGCTGGGCGAGATCGCCGCGGTGGTCAAGCACGCCGCGGCCGAATTCCTTTCCGGGACAACCGGATTGGTCGTCGAACCGGGCCGGGCACTGGTCGGTTCGGCGGGCACGATTCACGCCGAGGTCGTCGGCGTCCGCACCGCGCCGGACGGTCGGCGCTGGGTGTATCTCGACATCGGCCGCTACAACGGCATGGCCGAGACCGAGAACGAGTACATCGCCTACCGGTTCCGCACCGACCGCGACGGCGACCCCGTCGACGAGGCGGTGGTGGCCGGTCCGACCTGCGACGGCGACGATGTACTGTATCAACGCACGCGAGTCCTCCTACCGACCACGTTGCGAGCCGGTGATCGCGTTCGAATCCTCGACACCGGTGCCTATACCGCGAGCTATTCGTCGGTGTCCTTCAATGGTTTTCCGCCCTTGACCGTTCATGTCTCGGGCGCTGAGCGAGAGTGAGTTTGCCCATGACGGCGGAATTCACCGGTTGGCATGTGCTGGCCGAGTTCGGTGGTGTCGACGCAGATCTCTGCGACGATCTCGAACGACTCGAATCGGCGTTGCGTGAGTCTCTGATCGCGGCGGGCGTCACTATCTGCGATGTCGTACACAAGAAGTTCGAACCGCAGGGGGTGACCGTCCTCGCGCTGTTGTCGGAGTCCCACGCCTCGATTCACACTTATCCGGAGTCCGGCGACATCTTCGTCGACGTGTTCACCTGCGGCAGCATCGGCGCGGGCGCGTCGAAGGCGGTCGAGCTGCTTCGGGACGCGTTGGCTCCCAGGGATGTTCGCATGCAGGTCATCCGCAGGGGGCACGGTAGCCAGCGGATCGAGGAGCCGGTGGGCGCGGGTCTGACCCGCATCTGGGACCTGCACGAGGTAATCGTCGACACCCACACCCCCTACCAGCACATGGTCATCGCGCGGACCGAGCAGGGCATCAGCCTGTTCTCCGACGACGACCGCCAGTCCACCGAGTTCTCCCAGCTCACCTACCACGAGGCGATGATGGTGCCCGCCTTCGTGCTGGCCGAGAAGCTGGACAAGGTGCTCATCATCGGTTCCGGCGAGGGCGTGGCCAGTCAGATGTCGGTGGCCGCGGGCGCCACCCGCGTCGACCACGTCGACATCGACCAGCTCGAGGTGGAGTTGTGCGCCGAGCACCTGCCCTACGGGTACTCCACCGACGAACTGGCCGCCGCCGTCAAGGGCGAAGGGCCGATCAAGGTGCACTACGCCGACGGCTGGGACTTCCTGGCCACGGCAGAGCAGGCGGGCACCCGCTACGACGTGGTCGTGATCGACCTGCCGGACGAGCGTGTGGAGGACGCGCAGCACAATCGCCTCTACGAGGCGGAGTTCCTGTCCCGATGTCGTGCGCTGCTCGCGGCCGGCGGCGTGCTGTGCGCCCAGGCCGGGTGTGCGACCATGTGGCGAAACGAGACCTTGAAGCGGTCCTGGCAGCGTTTCCACGAGCAGTTCGGCACCGTCGTGCACTACGGCAGCGACGAGCACGAGTGGTCGTTCCTCTTCGGCTTGGTGGACGCGGTGGAGGACCCGGTCGGCGCGATGACCGATCGCCTGGCGCTGCTGCCCTACCAGCCCGAGACCATCGACGCGCGGGCGCTGGTGCGCGGCGCGATCGAACCGCACGCCCTGCGGGTCTAGGCGACGACGCCGAGTGCGCCGGTTCCGGTCGAACCGGCGCATTCGGCGTTCTCCGGTCGCAGCCGTGCCGAGTCCGGCGGCGGCTGTGGTGCTGCGGCTTGCTTCGGTTCCTCGTCGCTGGGCCCGAACACCGTGCCGTTTCGTTCGCGGTTCAGGAACGCTGCCGCTCGCGCCACTGTTCGACGTCGACCCCGCCCACACCCCAGTTCGACAGGGGCACCTCGTCGATCACGACATACGTGCTCGCCGGCGCTTTGCCGAGCACCTCTTGCAGTAGATCCGTGACGCCCTTGATCAGCCGTGCCTTCTGCTCGCGAGTGACGCCGTCATCGGTGACTTTGATGTTGACGTAAGGCATTTCAAGCCGCCCTTCCCGAGATGAACCCGCCGTCGACGGGGAGAATGTGTCCGGTGGTGAACTCCGCGTCGGCCAGATACAGCACCGCGGCGGTTGTTTCGGCGACTTCGCCGATGCGGTTCAACAGCGCGAGTCCGGCCGAGGCCGATTCGTCTCCGTCGCCGAACAGCGGGGTGCGGATGATGCCCGGAGCGACCGCGTTGACCCGGATCCTGGCGGCCGCGAGTTCGGCGGCGAGGCTGGTGGTCAGCGCGTGGACGCCGCCCTTGCTGACCAAGGCCGCCGTAGCGGGCAGCCCGGCGAGGGCATGGTCGATCAGGACCGTGCCGATGTTCACGATGCTGCCGCCGCGCGCCTGGGTCAGGAACCTCCGCACTACGGCCTGCGTGGTGAAATAGGTGCCTTTGAGATTGCCGTTCAGATAGCCGTCCAGGTCCGGCTCGGTGACGTCCACGAATGGTTTCGCCCCGAAGACGCCCGCGTTGTTGACCAGCACGTCCACCCCGCCGAATCGCTCGACGGCGATACCGACCAAGGCCGCGCCGGTCGTGGCTGCGCCGATGTCACCCGCCACCGTGGCCACTCGCTGCGGCGCGCCCAACTCGGCGGCCACCCGCGCCAATTTCTGCTCGTCCCGCCCGTTCAGCACGACGTTGTCGCCACGTTCCGCGAACGCCCGCGCGATGTCGCGACCGATCCCGCTGGAGGATCCGGTCACGATGACCGTTTTCGCCATGTCCATCCCTTCTCTATACGACCGGTCGTCTTCGAACTGTCAGCCGAGACGCCGGATGGGTGTGCCGCCTCGAAATCAGGGCAGGAAGTAGTCGCCGAGCAAGCGGTCCAGGCACTTGTGCAGCGGCGCGAGGGTGCGCTCCATCTTCATCCGGATCACCGCGCCCTCCCAGGCTTCGAGCAGCAGATCGGCCAGCTCACCCGCGTCGATGTCGGCGCGGATCATGCCGAGGCGCTGGCCCTGCGCGAGTTGCTCGGCGACGCGATCGCGCCACGCGTTCCACGCCGCCGACAGCGAGTGCCGCAAGAGATCGCTGCCTTCGAGTTCGGCCCCGAGATTCGCGATGAGGCAGCCGCCGGTGAACTCTGCCGCTACGAAATCGTCCATCAACCGCGCGAAGAACGCCCGCAGGGCGCTCACCGGATCCGGGGCGGCACCGAAAGCCTCGGTCAGATTGCGCTGCACGCACTGGGAATGATGCTCGATGATCGCGCGCCCGAAACTCTCCTTACTGTCGAAGTAGTTGTAGAACGAACCCTTCGGTACGCCGACCTTGTCGAGGATCTGCTTGATTCCGGTGCCGTGGTAACCGTTGGTCAGGAACCCGGCGGCACCCTCTTCGACGAGAAGCCGCCGGGTGTCCGTACTGCGCCTGGGTCGTGCCATGCGCTCAATATACGACCGGTCGTCTTGAAATCACAAGGACGGTCCTCATCCGAGGGACCCCGCCCATCCCGGCCCGGCCGAACCGCCGAAGCTTTCCGGGTCCTGCCGCCATCGGGCGGACCGAGCGGCGAAATCCCCGAGGTGCACGGCGGCGAACCGATCCCGGTCCCAATCCGCAGGATCCGCCGACACGGTCCAGACATAGGTCCACACCGGAGTATCCCGGCCACCGATGCGCACTCGGCGCAAGTCGTACTCGTCGTCCTCGAACGCGTCGAGGATCGCCCATTCCGCAGCGGTGAGACCGCTCAGCACAGCGCCGCGGGTGCGTCCCCGCGGCGCGGCGACCAGCCCCGGATAGAGCCGTCGCGGCAGCGCGGCAGCGCGCCATCCGGTCAACTCGGCTGGTTCGAGCACGGGAACGCGCCCGAGCAGCGTCTCCAGCACCTCGGAAAACTGCAGCGTGCCATAGGCGAACAGCGCGTGGTCCATCCCGATCAGGCCGCTCAGCCGCCCTTCTCCCAGCGCCGCCGGTTCCACTTCGCCGCTCCTCTCACCTGTCACCATCTCGCCCCCACAGCTTCACATCGGCCGCTGAGCCCGAACGATGGCGGCCAGATACTCGTAATCCTCGGCGCGGGCGCTGGACGTACGGAACACCAGGCCGATGGTGCGGCCGGGCGCGGGCGTCGCGAAGTGGGCGACATCCAATGTGCCACTCGCGGTTTCCGTCGCGACGGCCATCTGCGGAATCAGGGTCACCCCGAGTCCCCCCGCAACGCACTGCACCACGGTGGCCAGGGACGCGGCTCTGGTGTCGCCGACGGCTGCCGGGTGCACGTCGGCCGAGCGGCACGCCTCCAAGGCCTGATCACGCAGGCAGTGGCCCTCGTCCAGCAACAGCAGCGGCTGGGCGTCCAGCACCGCCGCCGCGAGGTCGGTGCGCCCGGCCAGCTCGTGACCGCGCGGTGTGACCAGCACGAATTCCTCGGCGTAGAGCGGGATTTCGACCAGACCGGGCATCTCGGTGGGCACCGCCAGCAACGCGACGTCCAGCACGCCGGTGCGCAACCCGTCCAGCAGCCGAGCGGTCTGGTCCTCGACGATCTGCGGGCGCAACTCGGGCAGCCGCTTGCGCAGCTCCGGCAGCAACCCGGGCAGCACATAGGGAGCGACCGTCGGGATGATGCCCATGCGCAGCGTGCCGCCGAGTCCGTCCCCGGTCGCCGACGCGACGAAGCGGTCGGCGGCCTCCAGCGTCGCCATCGCCTTGGGCAGCAAGCGCATTCCCGCGGCGGTCACCAGCACCCGTCGGGTGCTGCGCTCGATCAGCTGGAGCCCGAGCCCCTGTTCGAGGGCCGCGAGCGCCTGCGATAACGTGGGCTGACTCACACCGAGACGGGCGGCCGCGGTGCCGAAATGGCGATATTCCGCGATCGCCACGAACGCACGCAGCTGTGACAGGGTGGGCTGATAAGTCTGATCAGTCACTCCTATCAGTGTAGTGCGACTGATCACCTTTACCTTTCAGCACCCCTTGGGCAAGATCGCCCGTGAGCTTTTCACCCGCGGTGTGAGTCGGGTCCGAGGCGGTGGCTCACATAACCGCAAAGACCTCGCAATACCGCAGAACACAGTTGGCAACCCACTGACGAGGAGAGAGCATGGCCCTGCTGACCATCGGCGACCAATTCCCGGCATACAACCTCACCGCGGTCATCGGCGGTGACCTGTCGAAGGTCGACGCTCAGCAGCCCGACGACTACTTCACCCGGATCACCAGCGACGACCACGCCGGCAAGTGGCGGATCGTCTTCTTCTGGCCGAAGGACTTCACTTTCGTGTGCCCGACGGAGATCGCCGCGTTCGGCAAACTCAACGAGGAGTTCGAAGACCGCGACGCGCAGGTGCTCGGCGCGTCGGTGGACAACGAGTTCGTGCACTTCCAGTGGCGCGCGCAGCACGAGGACCTCAAGACCCTCCCCTTCCCGATCCTGTCGGACCTCAAGCGCGAATTGGCCACGGCCACCGGCGTGCTCAACGCCGACGGCGTCGCCGACCGCGCCACCTTCATCGTCGACCCGAACAACGAGATCCAGTTCGTCTCGGTCACCGCCGGTTCGGTGGGCCGCAACGTCGACGAGGTGCTGCGGGTGCTGGACGCGCTGCAGTCCGACGAACTGTGCGCCTGCAACTGGAAGAAGGGCGATCCCACCATCAACGCCGCGGAACTTCTGGCCGCCAGCGTCTGAACATCGCCCGTCACCGCCACCACACCATCGAAAACCGCCCTGGTCCCGCAGGGGACCGATCGAGTAGAGGAATCGCCGCATGAGCATTGAGAACCTGAAGAACTCCCTTCCCGAGTACGCCAAGGACCTCAAGCTCAACCTTTCATCCCTCGCGCGCACCACCGTGCTGAACGAGCAGCAGCTGTGGGGCACCCTGCTGGCGTCGGCGGCCGCGACCCGGTCGACGACCACGCTGCGCGAGATCGCCGAGGAAGCCGCCGACGTCCTGTCGGCGGAGGCGTACAACGCCGCGCTCGGCGCCGCCTCGATCATGGGCATGAACAACGTGTTCTACCGAGGCAAGGCGTTCCTCGGCGGCCGCTACGACGACCTGCGGGCCGGGCTGCGCATGCAGATCATCGGCACGCCGGGCGTCGACAAGGCCGACTTCGAACTCTGGTCGTTCGCGGTCTCCTCGATCAACGGTTGCGCGCACTGCCTCGAGGCGCACGAGCACACGCTGCGCGAAGCGGGCGTGTCGCGCGAAGTGATCTTCGAATCGCTGCGTGCCGCCGCCATCGTGGCCGGTGTCGGCCAGGCGGTGCAGGCGACCGAGGCCCTCAGCCCGGCCGCGATCTGATTTCGGTGGAAAAGGGGCCCCTGTCCGGCGGCAGGGGCCTCTTTCGCGTTCCGATGTGATCCGGCCGACAGCTCGGCACACGGCATCCGGGTAGGCTCGGCGAGCATGGGCACACAGGTCGATGTGGTGCGAGTGTTCACCGACGCCGCCGGACGGTACGGCAACGAACTGGGCATCGCGCGGGCGGCCGACGTGGCCGCGGTCGATCGGCAGGGGTTGGCGGCCAAAGCGGGATACAGCGAGACCGTGGTGGTCGAGGAACCGGTGCACGACACCGTAGCGGTGCGGATCTACACCCCCACGATAGAGCTTCCCTTCGCGGGGCACCCGTCGGTCGGAACGGCATGGTGGCTCGCGTCGCAGGGCATCCCGGTGCGGGTACTGGACGTTCCGGCCGGTCCGGTGGCGGTGGAGCTCACAGAGGGCCTGACCTGGATCACTGCTCGCGGCGAATGGGCGCCCCCGTTCACCTTCCATCAGCTGGAGGACGCCGAGGAACTGGCGACCCTGCAACCGGAGGAGTTCCCCGGCGGCCCCCACTACTTGTGGGCGTGGACCGACGAACACCGCGCCGCCCTGCGCTCACGCATGTTCGCTCCCACCATGGGGATCACCGAGGACGAGGCGACCGGAGCCGCGGCCGTGGCATTGACGGCGTTGCTGCGCAAAGGATTGGTCATCACCCAGGGCAAAGGCTCGCAGTTGTTCACCCGGTGGGATTCCGACGGGTGGGTCCACCTGGGTGGCCGAGTCGTCGCCGACCAGCCGGTGGAGATCTAGGCGCCCGTCAGGGCAGCGTCACACCCACGACCGGATCACCGCTCGGCGCGTCCGAGCCGCCGTCCGGTTCCACGCTCACCGCGAGCACCTCACCGGACCGGAAACCCGTGACGAACGGCCGGACGGTCGACGGCAGGTCGCTCAGCACCCCGACGGAGCGGGGTCGTCCATCGGAGCCGACCAGCCACACCTGATACACCTGCCCCGAGGGCGGCGGCGCGACCTGGTCGAATACGACGACCGCGCGCCCGAGTTCCGGCGAGACGTCCACCACGAGCAGACCGCCGCCGGCGAACGATCCGCTGACCGTCCGAGCCTCCGGGTGCATCTGCTGTTGGTCGGCGGCGGCCGGTTCGGACGGGTTGCCGATGAACTGCGCGGTCAGCACGCTGCCACCGATCACCAGAGACGCCGCGGCCGCGATCGGCACCGTCCAGCGCAGCGACCGCCGCCACGTCGCACTCCGCCGGATCGACCGGGCCGGGGAAGGGTCGGGCAACGCGGCCAGGATGCGGCGTTCCAGTTCCGGTGGCGGCGCGAGCTCATCGAGCACGGCCAGCCGCCCCATGACGTCGCGCACCTGCCAGACGGTCTCGGAGAACGCTCGCCGCACGTCCGGGTCCGCGGCGGCCAGGCGGGCATCGATATGCCTGCGCTCGATATCGGCCACCGCGTCCAGCGCACACGGGTAGGCGAGGTCGATGAGGTCCGCCTCCGACCGCGGCGATGTGTCAACCATCGGTGGACTCCCCGGACAAACACTTCTCCAATCTTTTCAGCCCGTCGCGGATGCGGGTCTTGATCGTGGGTAGCGGCACCGAGAGATGATCGGCGACCTCTCGGTAGGTCCACCCGCTGTAGTAGGCCAGCGCGATCGCTTCGCGCTGGGTGGGGGTCAGGTTCTTCAGGCACGCGGTCACCTGTTGCTCTTCGATGCGCTGGGTGACCGATTCGGCGACGACGTCGTGGTCGCGCCCCAGATGCTCGTGCGCGTAGACCAGGTCCCGGCTGGTGGCCGAGCTCTCCGCGCGGACCCGGTCCACCGCACGGCGATGGGCCAGCATCATCAGCCAGCCGACCGGGCTGGCCAGTGTGGCGTCGTAGCGGTCGGCCATCGACCACACCTGCAGGTAGACCTCCTGGGTCACCTCTTCCGCGGCGGCGTGACTGCGCAGGATCCGCACCGTCAGACCGAACACTCGCGGGCTGGTCCGCTGATAGAACTCGGTGAACGCGCCACGGTCGCCCGCACCGGCTGCGGCCAGCAGCGCCGCGAGTTCACGGCTCGTTCGGGTGGCCTGCGCGCGGTCGTAGCCGGTGGGCAGCGGGCACGCGAGCGCCGGATCATCGGATTCCTTCCTCGTGCGTGCCGGATCACCGGGCCGTCGGGGTGAAGCAGAACCGTGTTCGTTGCTCATGGCCGAATCCCGTGCCTGCATGCACAGGGGTTCGGTATGCGCTGGGAACCGGATTGGTCGCGGTCACCGAATGAGCACGGGCACCAGCATGTAAGCGGTGCCGGCGTCCATCACCACATGCGGCACCGCCGCCCACGGTTTCGCCGGGCCGGTGAGCGCGGCGACGCAGCCACCGGAACGCACCAGCAGCCCCAGCGGCCCCTGCGCCCGCACCTGCGCCCATTCCGTGCCGGCGGCGAACGCGACCAGCAGCGCGTCGAGGACGAACAGCGCGGCGAGACCGAACGCGGGACCGGCGGCCGGGCCACCCGCGTGCCCGGAGGCGGTGTGGCCGGACATCGCGTAGAGCATCGCCGCGGCGGCCACGATGTGGTAGCCGAGCGGCACCAGCCGGTCGATCGGCAGCGGTCGCCCCTGGGCGGCGTGTTCCGCGGCGCGGATCGTCAGCAGGCCGGCGAAGACCACGGCCATCGCGGTCAGCACGCCGCGCAGCGCGTGCGGGCTCGCGCCGGAGGGAAACAGCAGCATGCCGAGCATGACCAGGCACATCACCAGGTGCGCCGCGTCGGACTCGGAGTGTCCGGCTGTGAGCTCCTGCGGCGGGGGCGATTCCGGCAGCCCTTCGGTGGCATGGGCGGTCGTTGCCGCGGGGGCCGTCACCCGGGACAGCACGATCACCGCGGCGACCACGAACGCCGCTACCATCACCCACCGCACAGCGGCATACTCCTGCACGAACTCCGCCACACCCCACCACCTCTCAGCACGGCGACCACGGTCGTCGCCCTTCCATGCTCGCATCCCCAGACGGTCAGGATGTCCGTTTTCGGTTGGCTCACAGCGTCGACCGACTGTGGCTACCGTCGTCGACGGGCGATTCCGCACCGACAGCACGACTCGACGGGCGGTTCCGCCACGTCACTGTCGAGATCGGCTCGGCGACAACTGATTCGCGACACTCAGGGGCCGCCCGTGCGCCACATGACCCGATGGCAGGTCTGCAGACAGCTCGGCCTGCCATCGGGCCAGGATTTGCGCTGCGACCATGCCGCCGCCCCAGCAGGCGAGCCGGTTCCTCCGCCATGATGGGCTCTCACCGATCGGTTCGGTACCGAGCTGGACAGCGGTCGTCTGCGCAGCGTCGCCGACGACCTGAGCGGCCCCGCTCCGGCACCGGCCGCCCGCCGTCCTCCCCGAGGGCGGATCACACGTCGTTCAGTGCGCGAAGGAAGCCGTCGACGAGCTCGGCGACCTGGTCGTCGGTCATCACGAACGCCGGAGAGACCTGCATGGCTCCCTGGCCCGCGGCGCGACTCGAGATGCCGTGCGCACGCAGGGTCCGCACCAGCGGCAGCCCTTCGGCGGGGTCGGCCAGCTGGATCGCCGCCACGGCGCCGAACCCGCTGCGCACCTCGGCGACCCGAGGATGAGCGGCGAGTACCGCCAACTGCTCGTGCAAGCTGGTCTCCAGCCGCAGGGCCGCGTCGAGCAGACCTTCCCGCTCGACGATGTCCAGATTCGCCAGCGCGGCGGCCGCGGCGCCCGCATGACCGCCGTAGGTGTAGCCGTGCCGCCACCAGACGCCGCCCGCGAAGAACGGCTCCGCCACGTGCGGGGCGGCGAATACCGCGCCCATCGGGAGATAGCCGGAGGTCAACCCCTTCGCGGTGGTCATCAGGTCGGGTTCCAGCGCGAGACGGGACGAGGCGAACCACGCGCCGCCGATGCGGCCGAAACCGGTCACCACCTCGTCGGCGACGAACAGGATGTCATGGTCGCGGCAGATGCGCCGTACCTCGGCGAGGTAGCCCGCCGGGGGCGGATACACACCGCCCGCACCGATGACCGGCTCGCAGAAGAACGCGGCGATCCGTTCGGCGCCGACCTCCTCGATCAGCGCGAGCAAAGCCTTCGCGTCGTCCCATTCGACGGTCCTGGCCGCGGGCATCAGTTCGCCGTAGCCTTCCCGATTCCCCGGGAGGCCCGCCAGCGCCGTGCCCGCCACGTGCATGCCGTGATAGGCCATCCGCCGCCCGACCACGATCGTCTTGCCGGGCTGGCCCACTTCGTGCCAGTAGCGCCTGGCCAGCTTCGTCGCGGTGTCGACGGAGTCGGAGCCGCCCGAGGTGAAGAAGATCTTGCTGCCGGGCACGGGGGCGAGGCGAGCGAGCCGCTCGGCGAGTTCCTGGGTGGCCGGCTCGGTGATGTCGCCGAAATTGGAGTAGTGCGCGATCGTACGCAGCTGGGCGGCCACCGCGTCGGCGATCTCGCCGCGTCCGTGACCCACGTTGGCGAACCACAGGCCCGCGGTCGCGTCGAGGTAGCGGTTGCCCGCTCGGTCGAAGACGTAGACGCCGTCCCCGCGGGCGACCACGAACGCTCCGTCCCGCTCGACGGCGCCCATGTCGGCGAAGCCATGCCATAGCGCGTTCATGTGTCCACCTCTACCGGTTCCCGGGGTCGGTTCGTACCCGCCCGACTCCGGCGAATCATTGCGCACCGAGACCGGCGCTTCCCCGGGCAATGCCGTAGCGCACCGTGGTGGGACGCCGACCGTCCGGCGGCGCCGTCGGCATCTTCGTTCTTCCCCCGATCCTCGCATATCGGCGTCTGCCTTCGGGCCGCCGCGCGGCTTCGGCAGCCGCCCGGCTACCGGCCGCGACGCCTGGTGGAAAAATCCGCTGGCGGATTTCGCTACGCTGGTCGATGCAATGACCAGGACAGCCGCCACCGATTCCCGCGCACTTCGCACCCGCCTGGCGAATCTCTCCCTTCGTGACGAACACCGGTTGCGGCGCAGGCTGGACAAGGCGCGCGGCGGCGACCTGGCCGACGTGGAGGCCGAGATCACGGCCGCCGAACTCCGCGTCGAGGCGCGACGCGCGGCGGTGCCGCAGATCCGCTATCCGGAGCAGCTGCCGGTCACCGCCCGCCGCGAGGACATCGCCGCGGCCATCGCCGAACACCAGGTGATCATCGTGGCGGGCGAGACCGGCTCCGGCAAGACCACCCAGATTCCGAAGATCTGCCTGGAACTGGGCCGCGGCGTCCGCGGCACCATCGGGCACACCCAGCCCCGCAGGCTCGCCGCGCGCACCGTGGCCGAGCGCATCGCCGAAGAACTGGGCACCGAACTCGGCGACGTCGTGGGCTACACGGTGCGGTTCACCGACCATGCCTCCGAGCACACCCTGGTCAAGCTGATGACCGACGGCATCCTGCTCGCGGAGATCCAGCGCGACCGGCTGCTGCGCCGCTACGACACGATCATCATCGACGAGGCGCACGAACGCAGTCTGAACATCGATTTCCTGCTCGGCTATCTGAAGCAACTGTTGCCGCGCAGGCCGGACCTCAAGGTGATCATCACCTCGGCGACCATCGATCCCGAGCTGTTCGCGCGGCATTTCGCGGACGAGCACGGTACGCCCGCGCCGATCGTGGAAGTCTCCGGCCGCTCCTACCCGGTGGAGATCCGCTACCGGCCGCTCGCGCTGGAGCAGCCCAGCGCCGCCACGGATGACGACGAGGACACCCGCATCGTCGACCGGGACCCGGTGGACGCCATCGGTGACGCGGTCACCGAGTTGTTCGCCGCGGGCGACGGCGACGTGCTGGTGTTCCTGTCCGGCGAACGCGAGATCCGCGACACCGCGGACGCGCTGCGAGACCTGAAGCTGCCGCGCACCGAGATCCTCCCGCTGTACGCACGGCTGTCCGCCGCCGAACAGCACCGTGTGTTCGCCCCGCACACCGGGCGCCGGGTGGTGCTGGCGACGAACGTCGCGGAGACCTCGCTCACGGTGCCGGGTATCCGGTACGTCGTCGACCCGGGCACAGCGCGGATCTCGCGCTATTCCATGCGGACCAAAGTGCAGCGGTTGCCGATCGAACCGGTGTCGCAGGCCTCGGCGCGGCAGCGATCCGGACGGTGCGGTCGCGTCGCCGACGGCATCTGCATCCGGCTGTACTCCGAGGACGATTTCGCATCCCGGCCTGCCTTCACCGATCCGGAGATCCTGCGCACCAACCTCGCCGCGGTCATCCTGCAAATGACCGCGCTCGGCCTCGGTGACATCGAGAACTTCCCGTTCGTAGAGGCGCCGGACCGCCGCGCCATCCGCGACGGCATCGCCCTGCTGGAGGAACTCGGCGCGCTCGCGCGACGAGACGGCGGATCCCGGGCCGGTGAGGACGCCACCGCTCTGTCGCTGACGCCGATCGGCCGCGAGATGGCCCAGCTGCCGGTGGATCCACGGATGGCACGGATGCTGGTGGAGGCGCAGCGTACGGGTTGCCTGACCGACGTGCTGGTCATCGTCGCGGCGTTGTCCATCCAGGATGTCCGGGAGCGCCCCGCCGAGCAACAGCAGGCGGCCGACGCCCACCACGCGCGGTTCACGGTCGAGGGCTCCGACTTCCTGGCCTACCTGCGGTTGTGGGACTACCTCGGCGGTCAGCGCAAGTCGTTGTCGTCCAATCAGTTCCGTCGTCTGTGCCGGGAGGAGTTCCTGCACTATCTGCGGATCCGGGAGTGGCAGGATCTGCACGGCCAGCTGCGCACGATCACCAAGGGCCTCGGCTGGTCCACGCGGTCGCGTGATTCGGCGGACGCGGCGGAACCGGATCGAGCCGAAACGGACGGAGCTGATGGCAAATCCGGCAACCGATCCGGCCGAGGCCGGTCGGCACGCGGACGCTCGAGCGCCGATCGAGGCCGGTCCCCCACCGCGGCGGCCGTCGCGGACGGCGAGGGACTCCCCTGGGATTCCACGGCCATCCACCAAGCACTGCTGGCCGGGATGCTCTCGCACATCGGCGTCCGAGAGGCGGAATCCCGGGAGTTCCTCGGCGCGCGCAACGCCAAGTTCATGATCTTCCCCGGTTCTTCGCTGGCGAAGAAGCCACCTCGCTGGGTGATGGCCGCCGAACTGGTCGAGACCTCACGACTGTGGGGCCGGATGGCCGCGAAGATCGAGCCCGAATGGGCCGAGCGGCTGGCCGGCGACCTCGTCAAGCGGACCTACTCCGAACCACATTGGTCGGCCAAGCGGGGGGCGGCGCGTGCCTACGAGCGGGTGACGTTGTACGGGATCCCGCTGGTCACCGGTAGGCCCGTGGACTACGGCCGCATCGATCCCGAGCTGTCGCGCGAGTTGTTCATCCGGCATGCCCTGGTGCAGGGCGAGTGGCAGACCAGGCACGAGTTCTTCCACCGCAACCGCGCGCTGCTCGACGACGTCGCCGATCTGGAACACCGCGCCCGCCGCCGGGACATCCTGGTCGACGACGAGGTGCTGTTCGAGTTCTACGACAAACGTCTGCCCGCCGACATCGTCTCGGTGCGTCACTTCGACAGCTGGTGGCGTTCCGCGCGCCGGGAAGACCCCGGGTTGCTCGACTTCACCACCTCCACCGTGGTAAACGAAGGCGCGACCGCACTCGACCCGGCGGCCTTCCCCGATTCCTGGCGCCAGGGCGAGCTCAGCTTCCCACTCTCCTATCAATTCGAACCGGGCACCGACGACGACGGCGTCACCGTGCGGATCCCGGTGGAACAACTCGCGCACGTTCGTGCCGTCGGCTTCGACTGGCTGGTGCCCGGCATGCGCGACGAACTGGCCGCCGCGCTGATCAAGACATTGCCGAAAACCCTGCGGCGCAGCGTCGTTCCCGCCCCCGATTTCGCGGCGGCCGCCCTGGCGGCGCTCACTCCGCGTGCGGAGCCGCTGCGCGCCGGGCTGGCGCGCGAGCTGTCCCGGCTCGGTTCGGTTTCGATCGCCCCCACCGACTTCGACGTCGCGGCACTGCCCGACCACCTGCGCATGACTTTCGCGGCCGTCGGCGCCGACGGCGCGACGCTCGCCCGGGGCAAGAGCCTCGCCGCGCTGAAAACACAGCTGGCCGAGCAGGTTTCCGCATCGGTCGCCCGGGCTACCGCGGGGGCGGAGCGACCGCCGGCCACGGTGTGGACCTCCGAATCGCTGGGCACCCTCGCGCCTACGGTGCGGCGCGAGGTGGCGGGACAGACCGTCACCGGGTATCCGGCGCTCGTCGCGGAGGGCGACGGCGTGGCGGTCCGGGTGCTCAGCTCCCCCGCGCAGCAGGCCGCCGCCATGCGACTCGGCACCAGAGCACTGCTGCTGCACGCGCTGCCCGCTTCGGCGCGTAGCGCCACCGCGGGCCTGTCGCCTTCCGATCGCCTTGCGCTGAGCCAGAATCCGTACGGCTCCCTGGAGGCGCTGCTCGAGGACTGCCGCGCGGCCGCCGCCGACGAACTGCTCGCGGCCGCGGGCGGGCCGGTGCTCGATCCGGCGGAGTTCGACGCGCTCATCTCCCGGATCCGTCCCGATTTCGCCGCAACGGTCGCTCGTTACGTGCGCCTCGTCGTGCCGATCCTGGCCGGCGCTCATCAGGTTTCGGCGGCGCTGGAGCGTACGAACGAGCGCGACATCGCCGATGACGTCCGTCATCAGCTCGACAACCTGGTCTTTCGCGGCTTCGTATCCGAGACGGGCGCGACCAGGCTGCGCGAACTGCCACGTTATCTGCAAGCCGCGGCGGCACGACTGGAAGCGTTGCCCGGCTCGGCGGTTCGCGATCGCCAAGGCATGGCCGAACTCGACCGGGTTCTGGCCGCTTACGATCGCCTGGTCGAGTCGCTGCCGGAGAACCGCAGACAGGCGCCCGCGGTGACCGAGATCTGGTGGATGATCGAGGAATTCCGCGTCAGCCTGTTCGCGCAGAAGCTCGGTACTCCTTTTCCGGTGTCGGTCAAGCGAATCGAGAAGGCGATCGCCGCGGTCCGGCGCTGAGTCAGTCGGCGGCCGACAGCGCTTCGGCGCGGGCCCGGCGCATCTCCTGGATCTCGCGTTCGAAGTCCTCGGCCGAGGTGAACGATCGGTAGACCGACGCGAACCGCAGGTAGGCCACCTCGTCCAAGTCACGCAGCGGACCCAGGATGGCCAGGCCGACCTCGTGGCTGGGCACCTCGGGCGATCCCTTGGCCCGTACCGCGTCCTCCACCTGCTGTGCGAGCAGGTTCAGCGCGTCGTCGTCGACTTCGCGACCTTGGCAGGCCCGGCGCACACCCCGGATGACCTTCTCGCGGCTGAACGGCTCGGTGACGCCGCTGCGCTTGACCACCGACAGAATGGCGGTCTCCACCGTGGTGAACCGCCGCCCACACTGCGGGCAGGCGCGACGGCGGCGGATGGCCGCGCCTTCGTCGGCCTCGCGCGAGTCCACCACCCGGGAGTCGGGGTGTCGGCAGTACGGGCAATGCATCCGAGAAATCCTTCGTCGATGCGCGTGCTCGCGTCCGGACCGGGCACCGATCTCGGCGATCGGTCCGGCGAGCCCGTGTACAGAGGTCTATACCCCGGCACCAGGTATTCCTCGCACGACACGCGGAATACCTGCATAACACCTCGAGGATACCCGTCCGAGTTTCCGGATTGTCGCACTCACCCGGCTATCGGACGCGGGCGATCATCCGGAGATCTGCCAGTGCGTCGTCAGATCGGCGAGCAGATCCGGCAACCGCGCGGCAAGGCGGCCGCGGGCGAGTTTGCCCCAGAACGCCTCGCCGAGCACGGCGCCGGCCAGTGCCGGGTCGGTCTCCAGATCGATGTGACGGGGCACCAGGTCACCGGTGATGTAGCTCCACCGTGCATCGCGGTCGGCCCAGTTGAAGCGGGGCAGCGGGACGCGCAGCGCGAGGCTGCGACCCCCTACGTCGGCGCTGACCACCGTCGGCGCGAACACGCCGGGCGCACGGACGCCCGGGACTGCGGGCTTGCCCGCCACGGTGCTGAGGTAGGTGAGCACGCGGCCGATCGGAGCCCGGCCCGCCGAGGTCTCGTCCCATTGGTCGGCGACGATGTGGTTCTGCTCCCGGTCGGTCATCCGGACCAGCGCGTCGACGTAACCGTCCCTGGTGCCCGAGGCGATCGACCGCCAGGCGGTTCGCAGATCGTCGTCGAGCAGGCCCGCCGCATACATCTCCTCGATTCCGCGCATGCCCAGTGCGACGTACGCCTCGTGCATCGGCACCAGATCCGTGAAGATGTGCTTCTGCATGATCATCAGGCGCGTCTGGTACCAGGCGACGTCCGCGGCGCTCAGCCGCGAGCCCTCGGTAGCGAGCAGCCGGATGTCCTCCGGCAGCGCACGCGCCAATTCCGGTGGGGTGGCGCGCAGTAGATCCGCGACGGCGTCGCCGAATTGACGGATGCCCGGCACGTCCAGCACGACGCCCACATCGCCCATGTCGAAGAATCCGGAAGCGAACGATCCGCCCGCGATACCGGCCAGCCCCGCCCAGTAGAACTCCGGATGTTGCGTGGCCAGCCGCAGATAATTGACGTACACCTGGTTGAAGATGCGCTCGTTCGCATGCGGGCCGCGACCGGGATCCCAAGCAGCCAGGTCGATCTCGGCGTTGCGGGTGGCGACCACCAGCCAGTACTGATGCAGCAACGTCGCGTACCGGCGCGGCGCCACGCCGTCGGCCCGCGCCTGCCCCAGCGCCTCGATGAGGCCGGATTCGTCCAGTGGCAGAGCGGGATCGAGTCCCCCCGCTCCGGAACCGTCACCGTTGACGGAAGGGAGGTCGAGATATGCCGTGTACGCGGGTTCGGCGCGGGCTGTGGACGCTGCGCCCGCAGCGAAGACGAGACAGAGGAACAAGGCCGTTACGCGGAAGTAGCCGCGAACCGTGCGGTCCGAGGTGCGGAAAGTCATGTGCTGAAAGGTCCCGGCGTCGTTCGGGCGGTGTTGCCCGGATCAGGTTTTCAGCACGTTAGCAACACGTTCTAGTTTTCGGATCCACAATTACGGCCGCTCGGGATGGCCGGATTTGCTTGCGATCACTGTGAATTGCCGCCACCGGGCGCCCCCGAGCCCTCCACCACCGCAGGCGCGGGCCGGACGGACTCGCCACCCCACTCGCCCGCGCGCACATGCGCCATGGCGATCAGCCCCACGACGATCACGGCGGTGATCAGCGCGGTGACGGCGAGGACCGCGAAGCCGACCTGCGCCTGCTCGACACGCTGCATCGGATGTTCGCCGCGGGCGCGCCGATGCGCGAACGCGCGGGACCCGCGGCCGTAAGCGACCATGCCCGCACCGGGACGCGCGCCGGGCGGGCGTCGATCGACCGCGGACCGGCGCGCGGGCGTCAGCGCGCGAGAGCGCGCACCATCGCACACCAATCGCCGCGCGGTCTCGTACCCGAGCTCGTCTCGCGCCGGGCCGGAATCGGCGGCGCGGCGCGCGGATTCCGCGACCGACGCGCCGCGGGACAGGGTGACATCGCTGATCACAGTGCTCATCGGACAAACCTCCGTGGTGGGTGCTCCGTCGCCGTTCGAGCTGTTCGAACATGTGTTCCGAGCCGATTCGCTCATGTGTTCGAAGAACTGGTGTTCGATTTCTACCACGGCTCGGCGACAAAGTCAGCACCGACACCCGACATGCGTCGAACAGATGTTTGATCCAGCGGCGCGACCGGACTAGATTCGAAGAACCGAAGATTCGACGGGCCATCGAGACAGATGCCGGGCACGGACCGGCCTGGCACAGCAGGAAAGGGCGGTTGCGGTGAGGCAGACGGGCGACACGGGTGACGAGGCCGAAAGCAGCGCCGACGCGGCGGGTAGCGGGGCGGATCTCACCGTGCGTCAGCGCAAAGTGCTCGAGGTGATCCGCACCTCGGTGAGCGAGCGCGGGTACCCGCCGAGCATCCGGGAGATCGGTGACGCCGTCGGCCTCACGTCCACCTCGTCGGTCGCTCATCAGCTGCGCGCCCTGGAGCGCAAGGGCTACCTGCGCCGCGATCCGAATCGACCCCGCGCCGTGGACGTCCGGGGCCTGGACGAGGTGGTGCGGTCGGTGACCAGCCTGCCGGTCGCCGCGGTCGACGACGGCGAGATCACCGTCGAGGTCGACCGTCCCGTCCCCACGTTCGTCCCGGTGCTCGGCCGCATCGCCGCCGGTGGCCCGATTCTGGCCGAACAGGCCGTGGAGGACGTCTTCCCGCTGCCACGCGAACTGGTCGGTGACGGTTCGCTGTTCCTGCTGAAGGTCGTCGGTCAGTCCATGATCGACGCGGCGATCTGCGACGGCGACTGGGTGGTCGTGCGGCAGCAGAACGTCGCCGACAACGGCGATATCGTCGCGGCGATGATCGACGGCGAGGCCACGGTGAAGACTTTCAAGCGCACGGGCAAGGACGTCTGGCTGATGCCGCACAACCCGGTATTCGAGCCGATTCCCGGCAACGACGCCCAGATCCTGGGCAAAGTCGTCACGGTCATCCGCAAGATCTGACGATCGGACACGCCGAGACGCCGCCGGCCATGCTGACGCGGCCGGCGGCGTCCGGACGGGGTCAGCTCCCGACGCCGAGTGCGGTCAGGAACACCAGCACGACGGTCGTCACGGCGAATACGCCGTGACCCGCGACCACGGCAACGGGAAAGTGTCCTTCGGGAGGTTCGACCGTGCCGGCCGAACGGTCCCGGTAGACGGGGATCCAGCGCAGCAGCATCGCGAAACCGAGGAGCGCGACCGGGATCAGCAAGACGAACGCGGTCCACGCCAGTGCCGTGCTGTCGACGACGAGGTACACGATCCAGACGATCAGACCGGCCACGGCGAGCGCGAAGTGACCGAACAGGACCGGCGGCGGCAGCTGGGTCGAATTCGGCTGATGCGTGCCGCCCCGGGCGATCCACGTACCGAGCAGGAAGAAACCGCCGCCCGCGGTGAGGAGCCAGAAGATCAATGCGGCGATGCCCATGGTGTGCCTCCTGACAGGTGAGCAGGGTTCAGTGGGTGAAGCCGCCGGCCTGGGTGGTTTCGTCGGCGACCCGTACACCGTAGTGATAGGCCAGCTTGCCGCCGAGATACCCGGATATCGCCAACATCATCAGACCTGCCGCCGACAGCACCAACGGCCCCGCCTGGACCGCGACCGTCTTGTCGGCGCCCTGCCGCCAGACGAAGCCGGCCGCGTAGACAGCGGTCACCAGCAGGTTGAGGGTCATGTGCAGCAAGCCGGTGCGGAAGGCGGGCGTACCGGTGGGGATCGCGAGCAGATCGAGGAACCCGATCGTCGCGGCGGCCAAGGCGCCGAGCACGCCGATCGCGATCAACCACGACGATCCCTCGACCAGGAAGTCCGGATCATCGACGAATCGGGACGCGAGGTCGAACACGAAACTGGCGACCCAGGCACCGATCGGGACGGTGACCAGGATGGGATGGAACGGATGCCCGTACGGACCGGCCAGCACGGCACTGACCGGCCGCTTCGCCTGTCGCGGATCTCCGGTCATGGCGCACCTCGCTGGATCGCGTCGCCATTCGCCGACCACCACGGAACACCGAACCCGTCCATCACGGGCAGCATTTCCTGCGCGGATACCGGGTGACGGATATCGCGCCGGGTGTGACGAATGGCGAATCGATTGCGTCGATAACAAAATCATCCGTATTGCCGTGCATAAATCGCACATCGCATATTCGCGATCAGCAGGAACTCGCCGCGTTTTCCGGTCGGTGACGCTGCTACGGCATCATCGGCAGCATCGGCATCGGCATGCCGGGGAACATGCGGTTCCACCAGTCCCGTGCCATCCCCATCATCTGATCCATCACGGTAGTTCACCTCCCTTCGCGCAAGACATGGGGGCGCAGCTGGGCTGGTCGGCCACCATGATGAGGAACACGCGGGTACGCCGTGGAATCACCCGGAAAATTTCCGGGTGAAAGGTGATTTTTTTCGCCCCGACAACCACCGGCGAATACACGTGTTACTCCTCGCGGTCGGGCTCGACAGCCATATCGATTATACGCCGCGAGGTTCAGGCGAAACATGGAGAAGCGCCGCGGCATTCGCCGATACGGTGGCCGGGAGCCATTTCCACCTGGCCTCGTCGCCTTCGAGATAAAGGGCGTCGCGCTCCGCTTCGCGGCTTCGACGATCACGGCGGCGCATGCCGTGCCGCCGCTCGATCCGTCAACTGGTCGCCGGGCTCCGCCGCTCGGCCAATCGCCGGTTGGTGACCTCCAGTTGACGCAGCGTCGCCGCCTCCAGGGCACGCACCTGAGCACCGTCCAGCCGCCCGCACAGCCGCCCCCAATGCACCGCGACCAGCTCCCCCACCGCGACGTCGGGCAACGCCGCGTACCCGTCCACTCGGATCGCCAGGGTGCGCGCCGTTTCGGTGTGCAGCGCGAGACGCTCTCCGTCCCAATCGAGCGCGCGACAGCGCAGCGCGACCTCCGCACCGCTGCGGTCGAAGACCGTTCCCCAGGTGATCCGGCAGCTGTCGAGCACATGCAGCGGATGTCCGTTGCCGTGCCGGAGCAAGCGAGACCACGGGTACACGCCGAAGACGTGGAAGCAATGGTTCGCGGCGGCCTCCTCCGCCAATTGCGGCGTCAGGTGCGTCCAGTACCCGCCGGCCACCGGGCCGAGCAGCGCCAGCAGTTCCGCGGTGAACTCGCCCGGATCCAGTCCCGCGCCGACGCCACCGCCCAGCCAATAGGACTCGACGAGACGGCGGTCCAGCGGATCGGCGATGCCGGTCATCCGCGCCATCACACGCAGGTAGGGCCAGGCGCCGGTGAAGCGGCGCGCCACCGCGCGCACCTGGTCCTCCGACCCGTCCCGCAACGCGGCCGCGTCGGGCGGACCGCAGTAGCCGAGCCGATTGGGGGCGTAGGCGTACCGGGCGAACATCTCCGCGCCGCTGCCGGTCATCTGCTCGGCCTTTCGCCCGCGTGCTCGACGGACCACCGCTGCTCGAGCCGCCCGAAGCGCCACACCGCGACCGCCACCGCCCAGGTGAGCACGAACAGGCCGGCGATGACGAACCCCATGGCGCCCAGATCCCATCCGCCGACCCACGCCAGTGGCCCGTCGGCGATGCCCAACTCGTCGGTCAGCACGGAGATCATCTCCTGGGCCCCGATCACCAGGGCCACGACGACCGACAGGCCCGTGACGACGATGTTGTAGTAGACGCTGCGCAGCGGCCCCGCGAAGGCCCAACCGTACGCGTAGTTCATGAACGCGCCGTCCAGCGCGTCGAACAGCGTCATCCCCGCCGAGAACAACACCGGCAGGACGAGGATCGCGTACCACGGCAGGTCGGTCGCCGCCGCGCCGCCTGCGATCACCAGGAGGCTCACCTCGGTGACGGTGTCGAAGCCGAGCCCGAACAACAGCCCGACCGGGTACATCTGCCACGGCGCCCGCACGGCCCGGGTGAGCGGCCCGATCACCCGCGCCAGGGCGCCTCGGTCGTCCAACCTCCGCCGCAACGCGGCCTCGTCATAAATTCCGCGGCGCATCCCGCGGAACACCCGCCAGATGCCGATCAGCGAGACCAGATTCAACAGGCCGATCGCGAGCAGAAACGTTCCCGAGATACCGGTACCGAACACACCGGTCCAGCGGTGCAGCCCGGAGTCGTCGTCGCGCAGGTCTCCCGCGAGCGCCTTGACGCCGAACGCCAGCAGCGCCACGAGGACGAAAACGATGGTGGAGTGCCCGAGGGAGAACCAGAACCCGACCGACAGCGGCTTGCGCCCGTCGGCGACCAGCTTGCGGGTGGTGTTATCGATGGCGGCGATGTGGTCGACGTCGAACGCGTGCCGCATCCCGAGCGTGTAGGCGGTGACCCCGAGGCCGACGCCGAACACCGCGCCGTCCACCAGGTACCCGCCGGGGACCACGAGCAGCAGCAGCGCGGACCACCCGACCGCGTGCAGGACGACGACGACCGCCGCCATCCCCGCGACGCCGCGCCGCTGCCGTCCGTCCAGCGGGCCGCGGGCCGCCGCGGGGGTGTCCGCGATCCGAACGATGATCCCCACCTCGCCTTCCGGCTCAGCACCGATCCTGTTCCGCCGTCAGCAGATCCGCGGCAGTTGCTCGCCCGCGGGGAGATCCACAACCCGCGTCCCGCCGAGCGCCGTGCGGGCGACCACCATGCCGGGATGTTCGGCGACGCACCGGCCGATCACCGCGGCCTGCGCGCCCAGCGGGTGCTCCCGCATCGCCGCGAGCACGCAATCGGCGTTCTCGGGCGGTACGAACGCCAGCAATTTGCCCTCGTTGGCCACGTACATCGGGTCCAGACCGAGCAGTCCGCAGGCGTCGCGCACGCCGTCGGGCACGGGGAGTTGCCGCTCGTCCAGCGAGATGCCGACCTGTGCGGCGCGGGCGATCTCGTTGAGCGATGCCGCGACGCCGCCGCGGGTGGGATCGCGCAACACGTGCACGTCGGTGCCGGTGGCCAGCATCGCCGCCACCAAGCCGTACAGCGGCGCGGTGTCGCTGAGCACGGTGGTGCCGAACTCCAGACCTTCGCGGCAGCTGAGCACCGCGACGCCGTGCACACCGATGTCGCCGCTGACCAGCACCACATCGCCCGGTGTCGCGCGCTGCGGCCGGATGTCCACGCCGGGGGCCACCACACCGATTCCGGCGGTGTTGATGTAGATCCCGTCACCGTGTCCGGCGTCCACGACCTTGGTGTCTCCGGTGACCAGCTGGACTTCCGCCGCCAGGGCGGCGGTGCCGACCGCCTGCGCGATGCGCGCGATGTCGGCCAGCGCGGTGCCTTCCTCCAGGATGAACGCGGTGGACAGCACCATCGGGCGCGCGCCTGCCATGGCCAGATCGTTCACCGTGCCGTTGACCGCGAGTTCGCCGATGGTGCCGCCCGGGAACACGATCGGCTTCACCACGAACGAATCGGTGGAGAAGGCCAGCCGCGCGCCGTCCAGCGTGACCACCGCGGAGTCGCCGAGGTCCGCGTGCGCGGCCGGGCCGAAGGCGGGCAGGAACAGATGCTCGATCAGCTCGCCGGACATCGCTCCGCCGCCGCCGTGACCCATCACGATGTTCGGCGAGTCCCGCAGCGGCATCGGGCAGACCCAGCCCTCCATGTCGATCGTCGCGGGGGCGGCGCCTTCCTCAGGCATGGGCCACCTCCGCGGGCAGATCCAGGCGCCGGTACAGGTAGTAGGCGGCGCACGCGCCTTCGGAGGACACCATGGTGGCGCCCAGCGGGTTACGCGGCGTGCACTCCTTGCCGAAGGCGGCGCATTCGTGCGGTTTGATCAAGCCCTGCAACACCTCGCCGGAGCGGCAGATGGTCGACTCGGCGGTGTGCAGATCGCCGACGGCGAAGCGGCGTTCGGCGTCGAACTCGCGATAGCGGTCCGACAGCCGCCAGCCGCTGCGCGGGATGACGCCGATGCCACGCCAACCCCGGTCGGTGACCTCGAAGACGTCCTGCAGCATGGCCTTCGCCGCGGGATTGCCCGCCGCGGACACCGCGCGCGGGTAGGCGTTCTCCAATTCGTGCCTGCCCGATTCCAGCTGCAGCACAGTGCGGCGGATGCCCTCCAGAATGTCCAGCGGCTCGAACCCGGTGACCACCATCGGCACCTTGTACTGCTCGGCCAGCGGCGGATACTCCTCGGTGCCCATCACGGTGCAGACGTGCCCGGCGGCGAGAAACCCCTGCACCCGGCAGGTCGGCGATTCCATGATCGCGGCTATGGCCGGCGGGACCAGCACGTGCGACACCAGCAGCGAGAAGTTCCGGATCCCCAGGCGCTTCGCCTGGTACACCGTCATCGCGTTGGCCGGCGCGGTGGTCTCGAAACCGATGCCGAAGAACACCACTTCCCGGTCCGGGTTCTGCTTGGCCAGGTTCAACGCGTCCAGCGGCGAGTACACCACCCGGACGTCACCGCCCTCGCTCTTCACCCGGAACAGGTCCTTGGCGCTGCCGGGCACGCGCAGCATGTCGCCGAACGAGCAGAAGATCACGCCCGGTCGCGCGGCGATCTCCAGCGCCTTGTCGATCACTTCGAGCGGGGTGACGCAGACCGGGCAACCGGGGCCGTGGATCATCTCGATCTGATCGGGCAGCAGCTGATCGATGCCGTGGCGGATGATCGAATGGGTTTGTCCGCCGCAGACTTCCATGATCGCCCAGCGGCGGCTGGTCGTGGCGCGGATGCGGTCGAGCAGGCGCCGGGCCAGCTCGGGATTGCTGAATTCGTCCAGATACTTCATGACCGGGCCTCCGGTTCCTCGCGTGATGACTCGGCGGCGGGATTGTCCAGACCCGCCTGCTTCGCGGCGATGGCGAAACCGTCGCCGAATTCCTCGTTCAGTACGCCGAGGTGCTCGAACTCGGCCAGGGTCCGCAACGCGGATTCCTCGTCCAGTCGCTGGATCGCGAAGCCGACGTGGACGACGACGTAGTCACCCACCGCGGCGTCCGGGATGTATTGCAGGCACACGTCTTTGTGCACGCCGCCGAAGTCGACGACCGACATCAACGTGCCGTCCCGCTCGTGCAGGCTGAGCACTTTGCCTGGTACCGCAAGACACATCGTTGCTCTCCTTCGCTCATCCCTCGCTGCACGCGAGGAGTTGCCCGAACGCGAGGCCGCCGTCGTTGGGCGGCAGCCGGTGATGGGTGATCACGGTGAAGTCGTTGTCGCGCAGCAGCGCGCACGATCGCGCGAGCAGCAGCGCGTTCTGGAAAACGCCGCCGGACAGGGCGACGACCTGCGCCGGGGCGGCGTAGCGCGCCGCGAGTTCGAGCACCAGCCGGGCGACGGCGGCGTGGAACCGCGCGCCCACCACTCGTGCGGGCTCGCCCGCGCGAACGTCGGCGACCACGCCCGCGAGCACCGGGGCGGTATCGATCACGGCGGGATCGCCGTCGCCGAGCGGGAACCGGTAGCCGGTGGCGCCTTCCGCACCGGAGCGGGACAGTCCCTCCAGCTCGATCGCCGCTTGGGCTTCGTAGTCGACGACGTGCCGCACGCCGCACAGCGAGGACACCGCGTCGAACAACCGGCCCATGCTCGACGTGGGCGCACAACCCAGACCGGTCCGGAACTGGTGGGACAGCACCGAACGCTCGGCCGGCGGGCATGCCGCGACCGCGGGGATGTCCTCGGACCAGTCGATCCCGGCGGCCCGCAGATGAGCAAGCGCCATGCGGTAGGGCCTGCGCACCGCCAGATCGCCGCCAGCCAGCGGCACGTATTTCAGATGGGCCAGGCGTCGATAGCCCTTGTAGCCCGCGAGCAGGACCTCGCCGCCCCACACCGCGCCGTCCGGCCCGTATCCGGTGCCGTCGAAAGCGATGCCGACCACCTCTTCGGTGGCCCCGAGCCCGTGCTCGCCCATGACGGCGGCGATGTGCGCGTGATGGTGCTGGACGGTGTACAGGGGTCGCTCGCCCGCGTTCCGGCGCGCCCACGCGGCCGAGCGGTACCCGGGATGCGCGTCGGCGACCAGCTGGACCGGATGTACCGCGGTGAGTTCGCCGAGATGGCGCTGCGCGGCGTCGAAGGAGCGCAGCGTCGCCAGATCGTCCATGTCGCCGATGTGCTGGCTCAGCCAGGCGTAACGGCCGTCGGCCATCGCGCAGGTGTTCTTGAGATCGGCGCCGACGGCGAGCGTCGGCGGCAGCGGCACCGGAAGCAGCAGCGGCAGCGGCGCGTACCCGCGCGAGCGCCGGACCGGCAGTTCGCGGCCGCCGAGCGCACGCACCACCGAGTCGTCGCAGGGCACCAGGATGCGCCGGTTGTGCGACAGCCAGCCGTCGGCGAGCCCGGCGAGGCGGGTGCGGGCGTCGTCGTCCTGATAGCAGATCGGCTCGCCACCGAGATTGCCCGAGGTCATCACCAGCACCTGCGGTCCGGGCGGATCGCCGGGCAGACCGAACAGCAACAGGTGCAGCGGCGTATAGGCGAGCATGACGCCCAGGTCCGGATTGCCGGGCGCCACCGAGGGAGCGGGGACCGGAGAGTGCGACTGCGCCGCGCCGACGCCCGGCACAGCTTCTCCACCGGGCTCGGCGGTGTATCCGGAATCGGCGGCCCGCTCGGGCGTGAGCCGGCGAGCGAGCAGCACGATCGGGCGGGCCGGGCTGGTCAACAGTGCGGCGGCGGCGGCGTCGTCGACGGCGGCTACCGCCCGTGCGGTGGCGAGATCCGGCACCATGACCGCGAACGGCTTGTCCCCGCGGCGCTTACGTCTGCGCAGCTCGGCCACGGCCGCTTCGTCGGTGGCGTCGCAGGCGAGGTGGTAGCCGCCGATGCCTTTGACCGCCAGGATGCCGCCCGCCCGCAGCAGTTGCCGCGCCGCCGCCAGCGGTTCACCGCCTCCCGGACCCGTATACGCGAGCGTGGGACCGCACTCGGGGCAGGCGATCGGCTGCGCGTGGAAACGGCGGTCGGCCGGATCGGTGTACTCCCGCGCGCACCGGTCGCACATGGCGAAGTCGGCCATCGACGTCCGCTCGCGGTCGTAGGGCAGGCTCGCGATGATGGTGAAACGCGGACCGCAGTTGGTGCAGTTGACGAACGGATGGCGATAGCGGCGGTTTCCCGGATCGCGCAACTCGCGTTCGCAGTCGGCGCACAGGGCGACATCGGGCGAGGCCAGTGTGCGACCGCCGCCGTCCCGCGTGGTGCCCGCGATGTGGAATCCGGTACCGCCGCGCGCCGGGATGTCGGCCTGCTCGACCGATTCGACCACCGCCAGCGGCGGCGGCCGCAGGCGCAGCCGCGCGGCGAACTCGTCCAGATCCGCGGGGGCTCCCTCGATCTCGATGACGACGCCGCTGCTGTCGTTGCCGACGCTGCCGGACAGCGCCAGTTCGGCGGCGGTGGTGTAGACGAACGGCCGGAAGCCGACCCCTTGAACCACACCGCGCACCACCAGACGCCGCCGTAGCCGCTCCGGGGTCATAGCTGGTCCCCGCGTTGCAACAGGCGCAGTCCGTCCAGCGCCGCCGCGGCGCCTGCCTCGTCGGTCTTCTCCACCGCGAAGCCCATGTGGATGATCACCCAGTCACCCGGCCGCGCCGGATCGTCGTCGAGCAGGCCGATGTTCACCTTCCGCTGCTCGCCGGACACGTCGACCAGCGCGATCTGGTCGTGGTAGCCGTCAGGGATCGCCGTCACCCGTCCCGGGATGCCCAGACACATCGGTCAGTCCTCCTGTCCTGCCGCTGGCCGCGGGAGCAGCGCGGCGACCACGTCGCCCACCGCCGCGACCGCCTCGTCCACCGCCGCCGCGACCGGCTCCGATAGACCGATGCCCTCTTCGGCGCACGCGACCTGGCAGCCGATCACCACGGTGGGCGGCAGCACGCCGCCCAACGCGCGTACTCCGGCGAAGACGGCGTCGGGGCTCATCGCGTGGGCGTCCAGCGGAGTGGGGCCGGTGTTCTCCGGCGCGGCGCCGAACACCTCGACCCGGCCGGGCGCCCCACGGTCGGGCAGCGCGTCGACCAGTACCAGCGCGTCCCAGCGATCGAGCAGGTCGTAGGCGAGATGCATGCCGCGGATGCCGTAGTCCACCGCGCGCACGCCCGGGTCCGGGTGGCGCGGCAGCCGCCGCACCACCTCCGGTCCGAATCCGTCGTCGCCGAGGAAGATGTTGCCGATCCCGGCGACCAGCACCGCGGCCGTCGGGTCACCCCTCTTTCTCGGTGGGCGTCGTCGCCCCGCCCACACGCGCGTCGTCGACCTTGCCGGTCGCCGTCTCCGCAGGGGCGTTGGCGGTCTCCTTGCGCTCGTCGTAGGGAGGCACCGCCGATTCCGTCGCGGGCGGGGCCTCCGAGGAGAACTCGGTCTCCTTCTTGGCGTCTTCCGAGTGCGTGGAGGTCATCTCCTCGTGATCGATGTGCCCCGGCTTCCGTTCGGCCGGGCCTCCCGCCGCGACGCTTGCGCCCGCGTCGCGCGAACCCGGCGCGCCACGTGCCGACTGCGGCTCTTCGCGATGCTCACCCATGATGCTCCTTTCCGGTCCCCGCTACATGTGCCGGATCTTCAGGTATCGCCGCAGATCCGGGATCGACCGCACGCCGAGATACACTCCCGCCGCCACCAGCACGGCGACGACGGTCGTCGAGACCACTCCCACGGTTTCCATAGCGGATTTCCTTTCATTCCTCGGTGCCGTCGAGCGGCTCCAGTTCGTCGGGCGCGAAATACAGGTAGCGGCCGTACCACTCGTGCAACTCGGCCGCTGGATCGTCGTCCAGCACGACCCCGACGTGGGCCTGCCCGTCCACGTCCTCGTGGACCGACACGACTCGCGCGCATTGCCCGTCGAAGAACAGGTCCTGGGCGTCGGCTCGGCGCGACGGATGCAACCGGACCCGGCTGCCTTTGCGCACGAGCACGCCCGCGACGGGCACCGCGTCGACATCCGGGCGGACGGCGCCGTCGGCCAGCGGGTCCCACCAGTCGACGCCCTCCGGGATCTCCGGGATCAGCCCCGGACCCTCGGCATGTGGATCGCGCAGGACCCCGTGCAGCTGCCGCATGGCGTCGGGCGACATGGCTTCGCAGCGGTCGATGATCTCCGCCGCGCGCGGATCGGTGGCGCGCGCCCGCGCCTTCTCCGCGTCGGTCATCGTGAGGATCCGCAGCGTGAGGATCTCGTCGATCTCGGTGGAGTCGAACAGCGCGCCTTCGCTCTGCTGCGCGATCTCCGGGTGGTCGTAGAGGATGATCGGCGAGATCAGCAGCATGCTGTAGTCGCCGGGCGGGCCCGCGAGCACCGGGAAGCAGCGGTGCCGATCGCAGCGGGCGGCGGCGGCCACCGCGTCCGGCGGCGGCTCCAGCAGCGAGACGAACTCGCCACCGGTGATTTCCGCGATGACGTGCGCGCCGATCAGCGAGCGGGCGATGGCGTCGCGCTGGTCGGCCGCGGGCGCGCCGACATTGCGCAGGACGACGGTCAGCCGCAGGAAGCCGTCGTCCCGGTCGGCGGCGAGTTCCAGTTCGCCCGCCAAGGGCAGCCTGCTGCGCACGAAGGTGCCCTGCGCGGTAGTGGCGATCTCCTCCATGTCGGAGCCGCCCGGTATGTCCAGCGGGCGGACGAGGCGACCGGGCGCGAGCGGACCGACGGCGACCTCCCGTTCGACCGCCTCGTCCCAGGACAGCCACGACCGCTCGCCATCGGTCAGCTCCACGACGGGCGTGCCGTCCCCGTTCACCACTTGGCGGCGCTGCAGTTGAAGGAAACGAACGGTGAGGGTGAGCTCCGGATGCTCGTCCGGCTCGATCAGGCACTGCGCCGACAGTGTCGACTCCTCGCCGAGGCCCGCGGCGGCGGCCCCGGGCGGCCCGAGCACACCGAACTGCCAGCGCGACTGGTTCTTGCGCGCGTCGGCCCGGTAGGGATAGAGCAGGTAGCCCTCGTACAGCACCGCGTCGGCCACGGCGCGGGCGCGGTCTCGCGCGGTGGTCACGACGTCTCCTCGGCGCTGGTCAGCAGCCGGGTCACCGCGTCGTCGAAGCCGGGCAGGCCGTGGCCGGACTTGTAGGCCGCCAGCGCCCGGAGGGTGTCGTTGTGCAGCCGCACCCACCCGGAGTTCGGGAAGTAGGCGGCCATCAGGTTCTGCCACACCGACACCGGCATCTCGAACTTGTCCTCGCGATCCCATGGGATCTGCTGGATGGCGAATCCGGTGCTGCCCCGGATGAAGACGGTCCCGCTGAACAGGAACAGCAGCGGAACGACACCGTCGCGCAACGCGTGCAGGTACTTCGACCCGGAAACCTCGAAGTCGTAGGTGCACGGCATCGGCAGATCCACTTCGGCGCCGCCGGTGAAGCTCGGAACCATGGTGGCGCAGTGCATCCAGAGAAACGAACGCTGGGTCTCGTGCCATCGCTCGCGCGGGCCGAACAGATCGACCAGCCCCACGGCTTCCTCGTCGGAATAGCCGCGGCGGAACGGTTCGATGCGCACCTGCGCGCGCAAGGCGATGGCGTGCACGGGTTCCTCCGCCAGCGCGGCTATGCCGACGCGCGCCGACAGGATCGGCGCGACGGCGTACGGCTCGGGTTTCATCTCGAGCACGGCGAACGTCGTCGAGTACACCGGGCTCATGCCGCACCACCGGATTTCGCGCGCGCCGACGCGTCGGCGAAGAATTGCTCCAGATACCGGTGCACGTCCTGGCCGCCGTCGAAACCATGCCACAGCAGCCGCATCCGGCCGACGAACTCGTAGCAGGCGTCGATCGGCAGCAGCAGACACGCCGCCTGCTCGGTCCTGCGGTCGGGCACCCGGATGAGCAGCGCTTCCACGTCCGGAGCCAGCACGTCCAATTCGGGATGCCGGTGCAGGACCGCATTCCATTGCTCCAGCGGCAATTCCGATTCGGTCGCACCCGCGGGCCCGGGATAGAACGCCACCGTCCGGCCCAGCGCGGAATTGCGGAAGAAGAACGCCAGGTTCACCGGGATCTCCAGCGCGTCCCATTCCGTCGCACTGATCGTGAACTCGGGGAACGCGAGATAGCGGTCCGGCACCGCGCGATAGCGCAGCTCCGCGTTCTGGTCGACGAATAGCAGATAGCAACCGCGGCACACGCACATCAGCTGCCTGCCCTCGACGTTCACGACGTGCTGGTGCTGGTCGGCGATCGGCTCCGCGCACATCTCGCACCGTTCGCCGGGCCGCGGCGCGGGCCTGCGGTCGGCGGCGATCCGCTGCAGCGCGCGGAACGGTGTGCTCACCCGCGCACCCCCACCGGTACCGCCACCGACAGTTCACCGGAACGCACGAGCACGGGAAGCGGCTCGAGATGCCCCTCGCCGTCGACCCGGGCGCCCGCGTGCACCACGTCGTAGTGCGCCCGGCAGGTCGGGCACCGCAGCACCGCGTCACCGGCCGGGAATCCGAGCCGCCGTTCCAGCGCCGCTCCGGCGAGGGAACGGTCGCAGCCGGGACAGTGGTCCCGGTAGACGTACACGTCCTCGCCTACCCGGCAGGCCAGCACGGTCGACCCGGCGACGGCGAAGCCGCCCACCTCACCCGCGCGCAGCTCGGCCAGTTCGGGGACCGCGACCCAGCTACCGGACCGTGCGCCGTCCGTGCGCACGCGCGAGAACAGCGAGTCGGCGGAGATCACCCCCGCCGACTCCGTCTGCGCCGCGACGACTTCGATCGACTCGATCTCCGGCGCAGCCGCCCGGACGGCGTCCTCGACGGCCAGTTCGAGCGTCACCGACGAGGACGGGCAGCTCTTGCAACTGCCCGCCAGTTCCAAGCGGACCACCCCGTCGACGATCTCGACCAGGTGGACGTCGCCGCCGTGCGAACCGAGGTAGGGACGCACGCTGTCCAGCGCGGTCCGCACCCGGGTGGTCACATCGTGCGGGTGCAGCCCGTGCACCAGCAGCAGGCTCGCCACCAGATCGTCGCCGGCCAACCGCTCGACCGCCTCCGGGCCGAGCAGACCGACCACGCGGGTCAGGCCCGCGCCGTAGAGTTCGACCAGTTCGCGCACGAGCTGTTCGGCGCGGTCGCGGGCGAGCGCACCGCCCGCCGAACTCGCCTCCAGCAAGGTCTCGATGCGGTCACCGGCTTCCCGCCACCGGGCGTCACCGAGCGTCGCGTCGTCCTGGTCGTCCGGGCGATCCTCCACCGTCACCTCCGGTCGCTTCGTCCGACGCGGCCTCACTCGGGGGTGAGCGTCTGCGTCGGTGAGTGCAGTTGCTCCAGCGTCTTGCCCTTGCCGAGGTACATGTGCACGCCGCACGGCAGGCAGGGATCGAAACTGCGCACGGTGCGCATGACGTCGATGCCCTTGAAGTGCTCGCGATCGTTCTCCTCGAAGATCGGCTGGCCCTGCACCGCGTCCTCGTAGGGTCCCGGTGTGCCGTAGCTGTCGCGCGGGCTGGCGTTCCACGGGGTCGGCGGATACGGGTGGTAGTTGGCGATCTTGCCGTCCCGGATCACCATGTGATGCGACAGCACGCCGCGCACCGCCTCGGTGAAGCCACAGCCGATGCTCTCCTCGGGAACCTCGAATTTCTCCCAGGTCTTGGTGTGGCCGGCCCGGATCTCCGCCATCGCCTTCTCCGCGAAATGCAGTGCGCAGGCAGCCGCGTACGCCTGGAAGTAGGTGCGCGCGCGGTTGCGCTCGAGCGTGTTGCTGCCGTGCACCGGGATCTTCCATTCCAGCGTGACCGGGCCCTTCAACGCGGTCTTGGGCAGGTTGATCTGCACGCTGTTGCCGGTCGCCTTCACGTAACCGATGTCGATCAGATTGGCCAGCGCCGTCGCCCACAGTCGCGCCAGCGGGCCGCCGCCGGTGTCCAGGGGGAGGTGGTCGGTGCCGTCGAACCAGCGCGGCGACATCACCCAGCTGTACTTCTCGTCCAGGTCCCGCTTCTGCGGCCGGGGATTGGTGTGCTGATTCCACGGGTGACGCCGGTCCACCGGATTGCCCAGCGGATCGGTCTTCACGAACATCTCCTGATCGGTCCAGTCCTCGTAATACGAACTGCCCAGCAGGATCCGCAGGCCCAGGTTGATGTCGACCAGGGAGGTGGTCAGCAGTTTGCCGTCGACCACGACGCCGGGGGTGACGAACATCTTGCGGCCCCAGTCCGCCATGTCCTTGTACTCGAAATTGCACACCTCCGGGTCCTGGAACGAACCCCAGCAACCCAGCAGCGTGCGCCGCAGGCCGACCTTCTCGTAGCCGGGCAGCGCCTCGTAGAAGAAGTCGAACAGGTCGTCGTGCATCGGCACGACCTTCTTCATGAACTCCACGTAGCGCATCAGCCGGGACAGGTAGTCGGTCATCAGCTGGATGGTCGCGACCGTGCCCGGTCCACCGGGATACAGCGTGGACGGGTGCACGTGCCTGCCTTCCATCAGGCAGAACATCTCCCGGGTGATCCGGCTGACCTGCAGCGCCTCCCGGTAGAACTCACCGGTGAACGGGTTGAGCGCTCGCATGATGTCGGCGATCGTGCGATACCCGTGGTCGCCCGCGTGCGGAGCCTCGGTGTTCTCCGCCCTGGCCAGCACGCCCGGGTTGGTCTCGGAGACCATCTTCTCGCAGTAGTCCACGCCGACCAGGTTCTCTTGGAAGATGTTGTGGTCGAACATGTACTCGGCGGCCTCGCCCAGGTTGACGACCCACTCGCCGAGGTGCGGCGGGCGCACGCCGTAGGCCATGTTCTGGCAGTAGCACGAACAGGTGGCGTGGTTGTCGCCGCAGATGCCGCAGATGCGGCTGGTGATGAAGTGCGCGTCGCGCGGGTCCTTGCCCTTCATGAAGATCGAGTAGCCGCGGAAGATGGACGAGGTGCTGTGGCACTCGACCACTTCCCGATTCTCGAAGTCGATCTTGGTGTAGATGCCGAGGCTGCCGACGATGCGAGTGATCGGATCCCACGCCATCTCGACGAGACGATCCGGCTCGATCGTTTTGTGCGACGGCTCCGGGATGATCTGAGTCATCAGAGATCCTCCTACCAGGTGCGGGTCGCGCCGGTCTCCAGCTTCCGGCCCCGGTGCCGCCAATGCGGCTCCTTGTCGACCGTGCGTCCGGTGATGTGACGGAGGCTGCGGATCACCGATCCGTAGAGCCCCGATGCGGTGGACGAGAACTTGCCGCCGGGCGGTTCGTCCATGAACGGCATGAACTTGTCGGGGAAGCCCGGCATGGTGCAGCCGATGCAGATGCCGCCGACGTTCGGACAGCCGCCCAAGCCGTTGATCCAGCCGCGCTTGGGCACGTTGCACTTGACCACCGGGCCCCAGCAGCCCAGCTTCACAATGCATTTCGGCGAGCCGTACTCGGTGGCGAACTCACCCTGCTCGTAGTAGCCCGCGCGGTCGCAGCCCTCGTGCACGGTCGCCCCGAACAGCCACTTGGGCCGCAACGCGTCGTCCAGTGGGATCATCGGCGCCTGCCCGGTCGCCATGTAGAGCAGATAGGTGAGCGTCTCGGACATGTTGTCCGGCTGGATCGGGCAACCCGGCACGCAGACGATCGGAATGCCCGCTTTGCTCTTCCAGTCCCAGCCGAGATAGTCCGGCACGCCCATCGCACCGGTCGGGTTGCCCGCCATCGCGTGGATGCCGCCGTAGGTCGCGCAGGTGCCCGCCGCGATGATGGCCGTGGCCTTCGGCGCGAGACGGTCCAGCCATTCGCTGGTCGTCATGGGCTGGCCGGTGGCGGGATTGTTGCCGAACCCGCACCAGTAGCCCTCTTCCTTGAGTTGCTCGTTCGGGATCGAGCCCTCGACCACCAGAACGAACGGTTCGAGTTCCCCGCGGTCGGCCTTGAAGAACCACTCCAGGAAATCGTCGGCGCCGCCGTTGGGACCGCACTCGAAGTCGATGAGCGGCCAATGTACGGCGATCTTGGGCAGACCGGGGAGGGCGCCGAGAGCGATCTCTTCCACGCTCGGCTGCGTAGCCGCCGTCAAGGCGACCGAGTCACCGTCACAGCTGAGTCCCGCGTTGATCCAGAGCACGTGGATCAGCGTTTCTTCGGCTCGTACTGCTTCCTGAGTGGGCATTCTCGCCACCTTTCCGCAGCGGACCACCGGGGGCCGAATCTCACCTTTCTCGAAGAAGGGGTCACCCGCAGATGTGATCCTGATCACTTCACCTTAAGCGTGCCCGGCGGCATCCTCAAGAGCCGCCGGACCGGCCGCGCCGCGCCGCGCGACCAGCCAGTCGTACCAGGTGGACAGGCCCGCACCGCTGCTCACCGACAGCGGGAGGACCTCGACGCCGGGGTGTATCGAATGGATGTATTCCCGGCATCGGTCCAGGTCGAAATCGACATACGGCAGCAGGTCGATCTTGTTCACCAGCACCAGTCCCGCCGCCTGGAACATGTGCGGATACTTCAGCGGCTTGTCGGTCCCCTCGGTCACCGAGACGACCACCACCTTCTCCCGCTCCCCCAGGTCGAACAGCGCCGGGCAGACCAGGTTGCCGACGTTCTCCACGAACAGCAGCGTGCCCGGCGCGGGGTCGAGCGCCTCCAGCGCGCGGTACATCATCTCGGCGTCCAGGTGGCATCCCGCCCCGGTGTTGACCTGCACGACGCGACACCCCGTGGCCTTGATCCGCTCGGCGTCCAGCAGCGTGGCCTGGTCACCCTCGATCACCGCGACCGGAGACTGACCGGATTCACGGATGGTGCGTTCCAGCAGCGTGGTCTTGCCCGCGCCCGGCGAACTGGTCATGTTGAGCGCGACGATGCCGCGCTCGGCCAGCCAGGCCCGGTTGCGCTGCGCCAGTTCGTCGTTCTTGGCCAGGACCTTCAGCTCCAGGGTGACCGTCTCGGTGACGGGCAGGTGCACGTGATCGGCGTCCGGGCCGTGCTCGTGCTCGTGCTCGTGCTCGTGCTCGTGCTCGTGCTCGTGCGGATGGTGGTGGTGTCGTTCCGCCGCGTGCGCGTGCTCATGCTCGTCGGCGTGCCGATGGTCGTGCGGGACGCGAATCAGCGCGGCGGCGTCGTCGCCGCACCCGCAGGTTGCGCACATGCCTCACTCACCTCCATGGATCGGATACGCAGCTCGCGCCCGGAGCGGATCTCGACGTCGGCGCTGCCGCAGGGACACAGCAGGATCGGGTCTCGCAGGCGGAAATCGGCGCCGCAGGTCCGGCAGGCCGCGACCCCGGGAATCTCCACCAGGACCAGCTCGGCGCCCTCGGCGACGGTCGCCTCGGCCGCCACCTCGAAACAGAACCGCATGGCATCCGGCACGACGGCGCACAGCGCGCCGACCTCGACGGTCACGGAGTGGACCCGTCGGCCCGCCGCGTGCTCACAGACCGCGTCGATGACGCTGTGCGTGATGGCCATCTCGTGCATCCCGACCTCGATTCCTCGAGTGGACAATCTTGAGGCTACTCCTGGGCAAATATTCGGGAGGCGAAACGTCGATGCTTCATCGGCACGTCAGGGCGCCGGCGAAGCCGCGGCCGGGACCTCCCTCCGGATCCCCGACGCGCGGCAGCGAACATCTCATGCGCTTACCCGTGAACCGATACCGATCCGGCACACCCGCGTCGTCGGCAACGGGTGGGAGGTTCAGTCGTGGTCGACCGCGGTGCGGACCGCGCCGCTGTTCGCATCGATCGTCACGTCGTGCGCCACGCCCGCGGGCGTGACGACCTCGACTTCCCATACCGGGACGCCGCGCTCGGTGTCGAATTCGGCGGACCGGACGCGCCCGCCCGGCACGGCCTCGAGCGCCTTGTCGATGGCCTGCTGCCTGCTGACGCCGGTGTCGGCGACCAGCGACCAGTCCCCCGCGGACGAGCGGAAGGCGACGGTGTGGTCGTCCGGACCACCGGTGGCGACCGTGGCCAGAACGACGCTCAGGCCGACGACGGCAGCCGCGACGGCCGTGCCGACGAGGAGCCAGCGGAACCCGGCGTAGGCACGGCGGAATACGGTTGTCATGGGAAACCTCCTGCGGGAGTGCTGCTTCGGAATGCGTTCACCTTGTCGCACGGAGCTGAAGGTCCGCTGAAGCGACCTGAAGACGGTTTCAGGATCGGTCTGCCACTCTTGGTGGATGCGTCTGCTGATCGTCGAGGATGAGAAACGTTTGGCTCTCACACTGGCAAAAGGCTTGTCCGCCGAGGGTTTCGCCGTGGATGTGGTGCACGACGGCGCCGAAGGCCTGCATCTGGCGACCACCACCGACTACGACTTGATCATCCTCGACATCATGCTGCCCGGCATGAACGGCTACCGGGTCTGCGCCGCGCTGCGCGCCGGGGGGCACGAGACGCCGGTGCTCATGCTGACGGCGAAAGACGGCGAGTACGACGAAGCCGAGGGCCTCGACACCGGGGCGGACGACTACCTCAGCAAGCCGTTCTCCTATCTGGTGCTCCTGGCCCGCATCCGGGCCCTGTTGCGCCGCCGAACCCGCGGTGGCGCACGGGTGCTGCGCGTCGGCGACCTCATCGTGGACCCCGGCACCCGGACCTGCCGCCGCGGCGCGGACGAGGTGACGCTGACCGCCAAGGAGTTCGCCGTGCTCGAGCACCTGGCCGTGCGCGCCGGAGAAGTGGTGTCGAAGGCCGACATCCTGCACCACGTCTGGGACTTCGCCTACGACGGCGATCCGAACATCGTCGAGGTCTACATCAGCACCCTGCGCCGCAAGATCGACGCGCCGTTCGGGCGCCGTTCGATCACCACCGTCCGCGGCGCGGGCTACCGACTGGCAGCAGACCGTGCCTGAGCGAAACAGGCGCACCTGGTGGCGTTCGGTTCGCACGCACACCACGGTGGCGGCGACGGCTGTGGTGGCGGTGGCGCTGACGGCGGCGGGGTTGACGGTGCTGGCGGTGCTGCGGCACAACTTGATCCACAGCGCGGAAGTGCAGGCGGAAACCACCGCGCACGACGTGGCGGCCCAGCTCGTGGCGGGCGCGGATCCCGCTCGCTTGCGACTTCCCGACGCCGAAAATGAACCGGTGCAGATCGTTTCGCTCGACCGCCGGGTTCTCGCCGCCGACGACGACCTCGCGGGGAAACCGCCGATGGCCGACTTCGGACCGTATTCGAAGGGCGCTGCGGACGAGGAAGAAGAAGAGGAAGAGGAAGACGAAGAAGACGACGAGGACGAAGAGGACGACGACGAAAGCTCCTCGCCGCCCATGGATCCCTCCTCGGCCGAACCCGAATTCGGCGACGTATGGCTGACGGTCGACGCCGAGGACGGACCACACCCGTTCCGCGTCGCCGCCCTCGCGGTGCGAACCCCTGGCGGGCAGCCTGCCACCGTCTACGCGGGTTCCTCACTGGAGACCGCCCACAGCGCGGTGGCGGACGCGCGGCAGGCGATGCTGATCGGCCTGCCGCCGCTGCTCACGGTGGTGGCCCTGGTGACCTGGCTGGTCACCCGGCGCGCCCTGCGCCCGGTGGAGGCGATCCGCAGGCAGCTCGCCGAGATCGTGGACGGCGATCTCTCCCGGCGCGTGCCGGAACCGGGCTCTCGCGACGAGATCGGCAGGTTGGCGAGCACCACCAACGCCACGCTCGCCGCGCTGGAGGAATCCACCGAACGCCAGCGCCGGTTCATCGCCGACGCCGCCCACGAGTTGCGCAGCCCCATCGCGAGCCTGCGCACCCAGCTCGAGGTGGCCCAAGCACATCCCGAATTGCTGGAACTGGACGGGCTGATCGGTGACACCATCCGGCTGGAACATCTCGCGGCCGACCTGCTGCTGCTGGCCCGGCTCGACGCGGGCGAACAACCGCGCGCCGATCGGGTGGACTTGACCGTTCTGGTCCGCGAGGAGTTGGAGCACCGCGTCCGCGACCGGGTCGCGGTGCAGATCGCGACGCCGGAGCAGGCCGTAGCGGTGATCGGAAGCCGTACCCAGCTGGCTCGCGTCCTGGGCAACCTCGTCGACAACGCCCAACGGCATGCCGCGAGCACCGTCCGCGTCGCCGTGGACCGCGACGCCGACGGGCGGGTGGTGCTGTCGGTCGCCGACGACGGCCCGGGTGTGCCGCCCGCCGAGCGCGACCGCGTCTTCCAGCGCTTCGTCCGCCTGGACGACGCGCGCAGCCGCGACGAGGGTGGCGCGGGTCTCGGCCTGGCCATCGTCCGCGACGTCGTCGAACGCCACGGGGGAACCATTCACGTCACCGATGCGGCACCCGGCGCCCGCTTCGTGGTCACGCTGCCCGCGGCCGGTGAGTGAACCCGGGCACGCTACGAGTTTCGGCGCCATGCCACGACTCGTGCGGCCGCCGCTCAACCGGCAAGTGCGCTGCGCAGACTGTTCAGGACGACCCGACGCGCGGCGCGACCTTCCGGCGTGGGGGTCAGCGGATAGACATGCGGCAGGCCGGGGCCCTCGTGATAATCCACCGCGACCCCGGCGCCGCGAGCCGCCTCCACCAGCAGGCGGGTGTCCGGGTACAGGATGTCGTCGGTGCCGCAGAACACCGTCAACGGCCCCAGCCCGCGCGGGTCGGCGGCGAGCGGGCTGACCCGCGGGTCGGCGATGCCGAGATCGCCGCGCCAGTGCTCGATGAACACCCGGGATCCCGCGACGCCCAGCCACGGGTCCCGCGGCTGCACCACAGCGATCTCGGGGTTGGTCAGCGAGAGGTCGAGAGCGGGCGCGATCAGCACGGTGCCCGGCAGTCGCACCGAGGACTCGTCGCGCAGCACCAGCGCGGTCGACAGAGCGATCTGCCCACCGGCGGAATCTCCCGCCAGGCAGACGTTTCGGTACGTTTCCCGGTTGGCGAGCACCAGATCCGCGAAGCCGCGCACGACCGGCCCGGCCGTCCCGAACGGGACCAGCGGATAGATCGGCACCGTCACGGCCGCACCGGTGTCGGCGGCGACGGCCGCGCACAGCGCCCAGTGCTGCGGAGCGATCTCGTGCACCCAGCCGCCACCGTGCGCGTAGACGACGTTGCCCCGCGGCGGCCGCCCGCGCGGAGCGAGCGTGTAGACCGGCCAGCCGCCGCGCCGGTCCACCGCGATCGCCACATCGGCGCGCAGCCGGCGCGGCGGGCCATAGCGCCGTGGCCGCACGCTCAGGTCGCGGACTCGCTCGCGCGCCGCGTCGGCATCGACGAACACACGATTGGCGCGCGTCGCCTTCAGATATCCGCGCACGACCTGGTTGGCCAGACTCGGCATCACATCTCCTCCGCTCCGGGCCGTGGACGGACGACGAATCCGCCGGCACCTCGGGAGGCGATTGTGCCGCAGACGACGCCCGGGCCGGCGGCAGATGTCGGCCCGAGCCGGAATCGCCGTCGGCTCAGGACAGTTTCAGGCTGCGCCCGATGATTTCCTTCATGATCTCGGTGGTGCCGCCGTAGATGGTCTGGATGCGAGCGTCCATGTAGGCCTTGGCGATCGGGTATTCCTTCATGTAGCCGTATCCGCCGTGCAGCTGCAGGCAGCGGTTGATCAGGTCGAGCTGTTCCTCGGTACTCCACCACTTGGCCATCGCCGCGTCCTCGGCGGTCAGCTTGCCCTCGTTGAGCAGTTCGATGAACTTGTCCACCATCAGGCGCACCGCGGTGGTCTTGGTGGCCAGTTCGGCGAGCACGAAGCGGGTGTTCTGCAGCGCGCCGATCGGCTTACCGAACGCCTTGCGGTCACGGACGTACTGCACGGTCATGTCCAGGCAGGACTCCATCGCCGCCGCCGCCATGACGGCGATCGACAGGCGTTCCTGCGGCAGGTTCTGCATGAGGTGGATGAAGCCCATGCCCTCGGTGCCGAGCAGGTTCTTGCCGGGCACGCGGACGTCGGTGAAGCTCAGTTCAGCGGTGTCCTGGGCCTTGAGGCCGAGCTTGTCCAGGTTGCGGCCGCGCTCGAAACCGGACATGCCGCGCTCGACCACGAACAGGCTGAAGCCCATCGCGCCCTTCTCCGGGTCGGTCTGCGCCACCACGATCACGATGTCGGAGTTGATGCCGTTGGTGATGAAGGTCTTGGCGCCGTTGAGGATCCAGTCGTCCCCGTCGCGCACCGCGCGGGTCTTGATGCCCTGCAGGTCCGAACCGGTGCCCGGCTCGGTCATCGCGATCGCGGTGATGATCTCGCCGGCGCAGAAGCCGGGCAACCAGCGCTGCTTCTGCTCGTCGTTGGCCAACTCGAGCAAGTAAGGCGCGATCACATCGTTGTGCAGCGAGAAGCCGAGGCCGGAGTACTGACCGCGCACGCACTCCTCGGAAACGATGGCGTTGTAGCGGAAATCCTTCACCCCGCCGCCGCCGTACTGCTCCGGCATGGCCATGCCGAGGAAGCCCTGCTTGCCCGCCTCGAGCCAGACCTCCCGGTCGACGATGCCCTGCTCCTCCCACTTCGCGTGATTCGGCGCGACGTACTGATCGAGAAACTTGCGGAACGACTCCCGGAACAGTTCGTGCTCGGGTTCGAACAGTGTGCGTTCCACGCCAACCTCCTAGTGACCACACCGGCCGGTCCACACCGACCAGTCGTTGCCCCATACCGTACCCGGAAGGAGAATCTCTGTTCACTTCTGGGGCCAGAATCATGGTCTCACCAGGAGCGGCGAACCGGGTCGAGATCAGCGGACGAGATTCCCGGCAAACGGGTAAGGCTCCGGACGGCTGGGAGCGAGCACCCGCAGACGTGATGCCGAAGGCCGCCGATTCGCGGGCGACCATCGACAACCGCCGAAGCCGAGCCGGGCGAAGCGCCGACAGCCGCGTCGGCACGGCTCACCGCTCACAACCGTTGCGCGGGATCACCCGTCGGCACGTCGGTACCAGCGCCAACGCGACCGCGTCGTCGCCGTCATCGGCGGGCGCGAACGGGCGGTAGGTGGTGGCGACCGCGCGGGCCGCGCTGTCGGCGTCGGTGTAAGTGATGCCGGTCAGCGGCCCCTGGTGATCCGCATTGCGGCGGTGGCAGCGTGGGCCGGTGGTGATCGAAGTAGGTGCGAGCAGTCCGGCCCAGCGGGGCCCAACGATCCCGGTCGTGCGCGAGTCCGCGGCCTCGGTGTACGTAACAGCCGGCCGAACCTCCGCCGGTACGACCGAACTCATGCCGCGAAAAGATGCGGCCGTCGAACCCGTTCCGACGACTCGGCCTGCCGACACCGCGCAAATCCCGGCTCACGGCGGTGACGTGTCGCCGGGAAGTTCTTCGCGGAGGACGCTGATCGAGCGAGGAAACGGTCGAGCCATGAACTGGCCGACGGCTGATCGCCACTACGTGACGAGCCGTGCTCGCAGCACCGCGCCGACGTTCACCGATCGAGCCCTCGCGACGACCGCCGGAGCTGTCAGCGCGTCAGCCAGCCGCGCAAGCGGCCCACCAAAGTGCGGCCTTCGTCGCGCGCGCGTTCGGCGAAAAGGAAGTTCATCTCCTCCTCGAGGGCCTTGCGTACAACGTCGCGGAACTCCGTGGCGGCGGCGTGCATATCGCCGGCGTTGCGCCAGGGCGCCGGGTCGATGGGCGCGCCCGCGGAGAAGTAGAAGCGCTCCGGGCGGGGAATCACGGTGGGGCCGACGCCGCGGATGAGCGGCGGCGTGAGGTCACGGCTGAGCCCGAGCGCTTCCACGGTCCAGCGCAACGGGCGCAGCAGCGGATGGTCACCGTCCACCACGATGTCGAAGGCGTCGTCGACGCCGATCATCGCCACCGGGACGATGGGCGCACCCGCTTCGATGGCCATGCGCGCGAAACCGCTGCGGCCCTCCCATTTCAGCAGGTACTTCTCGTTCTTGCGGCGGACCGCCTCCCGGCCGCCGCCGGGGAACACCATCACGGCCTCGCCGCGCCGCAGCAGGGCCAGGCAGTTGGACCGGGTACCGCGCACCGCGCCGTAGTGGTGCAGCAAGTGCCGGACACCGGGCACATTGATCAGCACGTTTTCGGCGAGCCCGCGGATCAGGCGGCCCCGGCGGCGCAGCACCTCGGGCAGCAGCATCGGCGCGTCGATGCCGCCCAGCAGGTTGTGGTTACCGACCAGCAGCACCGGGCCGTCGGCCGGGATGTTCTCCAGGCCGTAGAAACGCGGACTGGTCCACGCCCGCAGCGGGGCGAGCACGGTGTCGATCACCCGCAGATCGGTGTCGGTCAGCGAAACCGACAGCGGCGCTCCGTCGGTGAGCGCCGGGTCGGCGCTGTTCGCGGCGCCGGAGCGCCGGGTGCGGGAATCGGAGCGGGCGTCCGACATGAACCCTCCTGGTGTCGATTCGATGACGATAGCGCAACGAAATCGACTGCGTCGCATCGGATGTGCGCGTCACGTCACGACACGCCTGACCCGGTCGAACGACCAGCTCATTCACCGTCCAGGGCAAGCCCGTCGCGAACGCACAGTCCCCAGGCGCTGAGCGGGGCCGTCGGCGCGTCGCTCCGATGCCCGCCCACACCCCGCGGAACCCCGAGCGACGCAGAGTTCGGCGATCCCACGACATAGCAGGACCGTCCTCACTCTTGCCGACGCCTCCGGCGCCCCATCGCACGTGCCGGGCGCGGGCTCCGTCGACTCGGCGACCGAGGCGGCCACACCACAACCAGCGCGCAGTCTCGCCGCGGAGCCGACGCCGCCAGGCATCCGGGTCATCTTTCGTCAGCCCTGGCTGCGAAGCGCCGCCCTCGTTCCGCGCGAACGTCTGTCGGGGGGTCGATGGCGGCGCGCACGATGCGCTCGCAAACCAGCGCGCGCGAATACGCGGCAGAAGTCACGGCTCATGAAACGCCGGCTCGCCTACTCCTGCGTCCCGGTGGTGCCCGCATGCGCGTACTCCGACAGAGCGGCAGCGAGGGCATGCGGGACGCGTGCGTGAACGCGGGTTCCGCCCTCCTCGTGGTCCGAACCGAGGATGCGCCCGTCGGCGTGGATGCGGGCGAGCAGGTCGCCGCGCGTGTACGGCAGCAGCACGCTGATCTCCACATCCAAGCCGCCCAGCATTTCGGCGAGCCGCTCGCGCAGCGCGTCGATGCCCTGGCCGCTGTGCGCGGAGACGAACGACGCGTCCGGCAGCAGCGCACGCAGGTTCGTCAGCTCGGTCGGACCCATCGCGTCGGTCTTGTTCACCACCAGCAGTTCCGGCGGGGCGGTCGTGCCGGACTCCTTGATCACGTCCGTGATGACCTCGCGGACCGCCTTGATCTGCTCGGCGGGCAGCGCGTCGGAGCCGTCCACCACGTGCAGCAGCAGATCGGCGCCGGTCACCTCCTCCAAGGTGGAGCGGAACGCCTCGACCAGCTGGGTCGGCAGATGCCGCACGAAGCCGACGGTGTCGGTGAAGACGACCTCGCGCCCGTCGTCCAGCTCGGCCCGGCGGGTGGTCGGATCCAGGGTGGCGAACAGCGCGTCCTGCACCAGTACGCCGGAGCCCGTGAGCTCGTTCATCAGGCTCGACTTGCCCGCGTTGGTGTAACCGACGATCGCTACGGACGGGATGCCGCTGGACGTACGGCGCGCCCGCATGGTGTCGCGCGCCGTCTTCATCTCCCGGATCTCCCGGCGCAGCTTGGCCATGCGCTCGCGGATGCGGCGACGATCGGTTTCGATCTTCGTCTCGCCGGGACCACGCAGACCCACACCGCCGTTGCTGCCCGCGCGACCACCGGCCTGGCGGGACATCGACTCACCCCAGCCGCGCAGCCGGGGCAGCATGTACTCCATCTGTGCCAGCGAAACCTGCGCCTTGCCCTCCCGGGAGGTGGCGTGCTGGGCGAAGATGTCCAGGATCAGCGCGGTCCGGTCGACCACCTTGACCTTGACCACCTTCTCCAGAGCGGTCAGCTGTGCCGGGGTCAGCTCGCCGTCGCAGATGACGGTGTCGGCGCCGGTTTCCAGCACCACCGAGCGCAGCTCGTCGGCCTTGCCCGAGCCGATATAGGTGGCCGGATCCGGCCGGTCGCGGCGCTGGATCAGCGCTTCCAGCACCTCGGATCCCGCGGTCTCGGCGAGCGCCGCCAGTTCGGCCATGCTCGCCTCGGCCTGCGCGGCGGTTCCCGTGGTCCAGACACCGACCAGCACGACGCGCTCCAGGCGCAGCTGCCGGTACTCGACCTCGGTGATGTCGGCGAGTTCGGTGGACAGACCCGCGACCCGTCGTAACGAGCTGCGGTCCTCCAACTGGAGCTCGCCCACCGTCGGATCGGCCGACCAGCCCGATCGGTCCATCCTGGCTTTGTGCTCCGCGACGACGTCCCCGGTCACGGCGTCCGCGCCGGTCGCGTTGTCGTCGCCGGTCACGGCGTCGTCCGCCGCGGCGGCGGCGTCAGGCGCGTCCGCCGGAGTGAATTCATACGTCTCTGATTTCCTCATACACCATCCATGCTGCCACGACATCACCGCAGCACGCACCCGGTTATCGGCGCGCGGTGCCGCTCACAGTCCGTTCCACCACGATCCGGCGAGGCGGCCCGTGGCGACCAGCACCGACGGCCCGCGCAGCCAGGCCGTGCCACGCTCGAGGCCGACGGTCAGGTCGCCCCCTGGCACGCGGACCGTCACCCGGCCGGTGTCCTCGGCGATCCGGAAGCCGTCGGCGGCCAGCGCCGCGGCGGCCGCGGCGACGGTTCCCGTTCCGCAGGAACGGGTCTCGCCCACGCCGCGCTCGTAGACCCGCATATCGACCGACCTCTCGGCGTCCAGCGCGGTGACGATCTCGACGTTCACGCCGTGCGGGAACAGATCCGGGTCGAAGCCGGGCGGCACCGTCAGATCGAGCTTGCCGAGCGCGTCCGCGGACATCCCCGGATCGACGCAGGCCAGATGGGGATTGCCGACATCGATGCCGATTCCAGGCAGCGCCCAGCCCGCGATGGTCGCGGTGGAGGCGCCGAGTTCGCGCACCCGCCCCATGCCCACGGTGACGTCCCCGGTGACCGAGTTCCCGGCGTGCACCGTCACCGGGCGCGCCCCGGCGCGGCTGCCGACGACGAAGCTGTCGCGGGTCTCCAGTCCCGTCGCGGTCAAGTAGTGGGCGAACACGCGCACGCCGTTGCCGCACATCTCGGCGATCGAACCGTCGGCGTTGCGGTAGTCCATGAACCAGTCGTCGGCGCCGACCTCCTCCGGAATCTCCGCGAGCACACCGGCGGCCAGCAGCGCGCCGGCGCGCGCGACTCGCAGCACACCGTCCGCGCCGAGTCCGCGGCGGCGATCGCACAGCGCACCGACCTGCGCGGCCGTCAGCGCCAGGTCGGCCTGTGCGTCCGGCAGCACGACGAAGTCGTTCTGGGTGCCGTGGCCCTTGGTGAACTCGATGTCCGGCACGGGTGATGTCTCCCTATCTCGTCGTCATCTGGCAAACGTCCGGCGCTGCCGGGAAATTTCGTAGAGCGCCACCGCCGCGGCCGAGGGCGCCCCCAGCGAACTGGCCGTGCCGCCCATCGGAATGTGCACCAGGTCGTCGCAGGCCGCCTGCCAGGCGGAACTCATCCCGCTGGTCTCGTTGCCGACGACGAGAACGGTCGCTTCGGTGAAGTCGTAGTCGTAGGCGGCGTGCCTGCCGTGCTCGTCGGTCCCGACGATGCGGGTCGGGATACCGCGGCGCACCTGCCGGTTGCGGAACTCCAGCACCTGCGCGGGCCCGGCGGCGCGGAACACCGGCACGGCGAACAGCGAACCGGTCGAGGCGCGCACGGCCAGCGGGTCGTACTGGTCGGCGCCGTGCCCGGTGACGACGACCCCGCTGGCGCCGAACGCGTCCGCCGAGCGGATCAGCGTGCCCAGGTTACCCGGCGAATTCGGCCGGTCGAACACCACGACCACCGGCGCGTCCTCACCCGGCTCACCCGGCTCGAAAGTTTCCAGCTCCGGCTGCCGCGACTCCGCGACCGCCACCAGTTCCGGGATTCCCCCCGACTTCTCGCCGAGTTCGGCCATCAGCTCGGGGACCAAGCCGACCTGCGGCACGCCGCTGGTGTCCAGCACTTCGCGCGCCCAGCTCGACAGCTCCGGGCCGCCGAGCCGGTACAGCAGCGTCTCCAGCGGCCAGTCGTTGGCCATGGCCTGCGTGATCGGACGGACCCCTTGCACCAGGAAGCGGCCGTCGCGATGACGCTTGGTGCGGTTGTTGAGGTAGGCCTGCCACACCTGGACGGAGGCGTTGCGCGTGCTCACACGTCGGGTCACTGCGGGGTCCGTTCTTTCTCGTCGAGCAGGGCCAGCGCCGTCGCGGCCGGATGGGCGGCGGCCCCGTCCACCCACCGCACCCGAGGATCGCGGCGGAACCAGGAGCGTTGCCTGCGCACGTAGCGCCGGGTGCCGATCAGGGTGCGTTCCTGAGCGTGGTTCAGGTCGTATTCGTTGTCCAGATAGGCCAGGACTTGTGCGTAGCCGATGGCGCGGCGGGCCGTCACGCCATCGCGCAGGCCGCGCTCGATGAGGCCGCGCACCTCCTCCACCAGCCCGCCCTCGAACATCGCGGCGGTGCGCCGTTCGATGCGCGCGTCCAGGGCCGCGGTCTCCCGGTCGACGCCGATGACGACGGTGCCCCAGCGCGGCTGCCCGATCGTCGGCGCGGAGGCGGCGAACGGCCGTCCGGTGAGCTCCACGACCTCGAGCGCGCGCACCATCCGGCGGCCGTCGGTGGGCAGGATGGTGGCCGCGGCCACCGGATCGGCCGCGCGCAGTGCCGCGTGCACGGCGGCGACGCCCTCCTCGGCCAGCATCGCCTCCCAGCGCGCCCGGACCGCCGGGTCGGTGGCCGGGAACTCCCACTGGTCCAGCAACGCTTGGACGTACATCATCGACCCGCCCACGATGACAGGCACCCGGCCGCGCCGCATGATCGCGACGACGTCCGCGGCGGCCGCCGCTTGATAGGCGGCGACGGACGCGGTGTCGGTCACCTCCAGCACGTCGAGTTGATGGTGTGGAATACCCCGGCGCTGCTCGATGGGCAGCTTGGCGGTGCCGATGTCCATGCCCCGATACAGCTGCATCGCGTCGATGTTCACGATCTCGCCGCCGAGTCGTTCGGCCAGGTCGAGCGCGAGATCCGATTTGCCGGTGGCAGTCGGGCCGACCACCGCGATCGGCGTGATGGAGTCCGTCACGACGCATCGTCTCCCGCGGGCCGCCAGAGGCTCACGTGGTAGCCGACCCCGAACGGGGCGTCGCGGTAGCGCGTCTCGACCAGCGGGTCGGCGCGGAACAGCCCGGCCAGCACCTGGTAGGCGGCGCGTCCCGCGATGCCCAGCTCGCCGCACAGGCCGGGATCGAGCGCCCACAGCGCGGCGCGATCGCCCGTGGCCAAGGCGTGGTCCAGGCGGTCCTGCACCGGACGGGCCCGTTCGTCCAGGTAGCCGGGCGCTGCGGTGGACAGTGTCGCCGCGCCGTCGGCGACGACGAGCACACCGCGCGGCGCGACGTCGCCGTCCAGCGCCACACGCGTCTTCGCCCCGGACTCGCGGCAGTGCTCCGGCGTCGCGTCCACGGGCATCACTCGCGCCTCGGCGATCGCGCCGGGGGCGACCTGTCCGCGCAGCCAGCCGCCGATCAGCACGGCCAACGGCAGGTCGACGTCGGCCCGCCCTGGTCCCGCGACCGCCGCACCGGAAAGGCCGACCCGCACGTCCGCGCCGAATCCGCGGAACGTGCCGACGGTCTCCGGACCGAATGTCCGCTCATCCGCGCCGACGCCGATCACCGTCCAGCGGTCCGCCGCGGCCGCGACGACGCCCACGGCGTCGAGCACGGCGGACCGCAGCACCGCGCGCGGGTCCGGATCGCCTGTTCCCGCCTCGTCCGCCACGCCGCCGCACAGCTCGGGGACCAGCACGGGCGGCGACGGAACGAGGGCGGCGACGGAGAACACGTCGTAACCGTAGTCGTTGCCGGGACCACCGGTACCGCCCGGCTTCGAGTGTCTCTCCCGGAAACACCGCCGGGATTGATAGTGTTCGAGGAGCTACAACCCAGGTCATCAGGGGTTGAAAACCCCCGGGATTCCTCCTCGGGAAGGCGTGGGTCGATGGTCACAAGGGCTCGGACCGGGTTGAATGGGATGAGCTAGGGCGTAATCAGGCAGCCGTGACGCGCGGCAGGGACGAGGAAAAATGACCGACAGCAACGGAACCGCGAAAGCCGGCCCCGGCAAGATGCCCCGTTCTTCCGGTGCCCCGAAACCGGGCCGCTCGATTCCACCGCCCAAGCCGCACGCGGTCAAACCCGCCCCTGGCCCGGCCCAGCAGCATCCCCATCCCGTCGTCGTGCCCACCGTCTCCGATCCGAGCCTGTGGGGCCGGGTCGACGAGGACGGTACCGCCTGGGTGAAGACCGTTGAGGGCGAACGGCAGGTCGGCTCGTGGCAGGCCGGTGACGCCACGGAAGGCCTGGCGCACTTCGGCCGCCGGTTCGACGATCTGGCCACCGAGGTCGCCCTACTGGAGGCGAGGCTGGCCGCGGGGGCGGACGCCCGCAAGACCAAGGCCGCCGCCATGGCGCTGGCCGAGTCGTTGCCGACCGCCGCCGTCATCGGTGACATCGAGGGCCTGGCCCGGCGCTTGCAGGCCATCGCCGAGCATTCCGAAGAGGCCGCCGCACACGCGAAGGAAGAGAAGGAACGCGCCCGGCACGAGCACACCGAACGCAAGGAGGCGCTGGCCGCCGAGGCGGAGAAGATCGCCGCCGAGTCCACCCAGTGGAAGGCCGCGGGCGATCGGTTGCGCGAGATCCTCGACGAGTGGAAATCCATCCGCGGCGTGGACCGCAAGGTCGACGACGCGCTGTGGAAGCGCTACTCCAAGGCGCGCGAGGCGTTCAACCGCCGCCGCGGCGCGCACTTCGCCGAGCTGGACCGGGAACGGGCCGCCGCGAAAGCGCGCAAGGAAGAGCTGTGCGTGCAGGCCGAGGAGCTGTCCGGATCCACCGAGTGGGTGGCCACCGCGAGCGTCTTCCGCGACCTGCTCGCCGAGTGGAAGGCCGCGGGCCGCGCGCCGCGCGAGGCCGACGAGGCGCTGTGGCGGCGCTTCAAGAGCGCGCAGGACGTCTTCTTCGCCGCCCGCAACGCCGCCGTCTCCGAGCGCGACGCCGAGTTCGAGCAGAACGCGGCCGCCAAAGAGGAACTGCTGAGCGCCTACGCCTTCATCAATCCGTCCGCCGATCTGGAAACGGCCCGCAGCGCACTGCGCGAGCTCCAGGACAAGTGGGACGCCATCGGCAAGGTGCCGCGCGAGCGCATGCAGGAACTGGAAGGGAAACTGCGCGCGATCGAGAAGCGCGTGCGCGACGCCGCGGACGCGCAATGGCGGCGCACCGATCCGGAGGCGATGGCGCGTGCCGCGCAGTTCCGGGAGCGCGTGGCGCAGTTCGAGGAGCAGGCCGCGAAAGCGCAGGCCGCCGGCAATGCCCGGGATGCGGAGAAGGCGCTGGAGCAGGCCAAGCAGTGGCGGGAGTGGGCCGAGGCCGCCGAAGGCGCCGTCAGCAACCGGTGACGACGGAACCCCGCCCGGCCCAAGCCGGGCGGGGTTCGATCGTCCTGGTCAGGAATCGCCCATGAGGCGGCGGCGGTCGCGTTCCTCGGCGGCCGCCGCGGCGTTGCGGCGCTGCTCCTCAGCGGCCAAATGCAGCGCGGTGCGGCTCCACACCACGCGGATCCAATGGAAAGTGAGCACGACGGTGACGATCGCGCCCAGGATCAGCCCGATGCCGGGGCCCGCGCCGATGTAGTTGCCGACCCCGGGCGTCTGGCGGTGCCAGATGGAGAGCACGCCGAACACGCTCGCCACGGCGCTGCCCGCGACCGCGATCCAGGCCAGCACCCAGCGGCGGGTCATCAGCGCCAGCATCGAGAACCCGATGCCGAAGACCACGAGGAACCAGACGAAGACCCGCGAGGGCAGCCCGATGTGCTCGGCCCGCGCGACGTCGGTGTTCAACAGCACGTCGAAGCCGCGCGCCGCGCCCGCGTGCGACAGGACCAGCGACGCCAGCAGCAGGAATACCGCGCCGGCCACAACCATGGCGCGGACGCCCGGATCGATCTCGCCGGCGATTCTGCGCTCGACGGCGTCCAGATCGTCGCGGAACTGTTCGAAATCGCCGGTGCTCTCGACCGAGCTCACTGAGTCCTCGTTTCGTTCGTCGCCAGCGGGGCTCGCGGGCTCGTGCCCCGGGGTCGCCGCGGACGCGCGGCGCTTGTCGTCGCCGGACGCGGCACCTTCGGCGCCGCGGGCGGCGTCGTCGTTGTCGTCCGGGCGGGTGGTCATGCGCCGCAGCCGGTGGAGCAACTCGCGGCGGCCGGTTCCGGGGCGGGCGCGCCGATACGGGGCAGCCCCAGACCGACGCCGATCGGCGCGGTCTTCGGCGTCACACCGCGTTCGTGCGCGTCACCGGCACGGGTGCGGCGATGGGTCTTGATCGCGGAATCGGCGACCAGGTGGTGCGGCGCCGCGGCCGTGATGTCGACCGTGACCAGGTCACCGGGGCGGATCGGATCGGCGGTACCGCCCGGGCGGAAGTGCACCAGCCTGCCGTCGCGGGCGCGGCCGCTCATGCGCGCGGTCGCGGCGTTCTTCTTGCCCGCGCCCTCGGCCACCAGCAGCTCCACCTCGGTGCCGATCAGCTCCCGGTTGGCGGCCAAGGAGATCTCCTCCTGCAACGCGATGAGCCGGTCGTAGCGCTCCTGGACGACGGCCTTGGGCAGCTGGTCGGGCATGCCTGCGGCGGGCGTTCCGGGCCGCTTGGAGTACTGGAAGGTGTAGGCGCTGGTGAAGCGCGCCTGCCGGACCACGTCCAGGGTGTCCTGGAAGTCCTCCTCGGTCTCGCCCGGGAAGCCCACGATGATGTCGGTGGTGATCGCGGCGTGCGGCATCGCGGCGCGCACTTTGTCGATGATGCCGAGGTAGCGGGCTTTACGGTACGAGCGGCGCATCGCCTTGAGCACCCGATCCGAACCCGACTGCAGCGGCATGTGCAGCTGCGGGCAGATGTTCGGAGTCTCCGCCATCGCCTCGATCACATCGTCGGTGAACTCGGCCGGGTGCGGCGAGGTGAAGCGGACCCGTTCCAAGCCGTCGATGCGCCCGCACGCGCGCAACAGTTTGGCGAACGCGCCGCGGTCGCGCGGCTCGTTCGGATCGGCGAAGGACGCGCCGTAGGAGTTCACGTTCTGGCCGAGCAGCGTCACCTCGAGCACGCCTTGATCCACCAGCGCCTGCACCTCGGCGAGCACGTCGCCGGGGCGGCGGTCGACCTCCTTGCCGCGCAGGGCCGGAACGATGCAGAAAGTGCAGGTGTTGTTGCAGCCGACCGAGATGGAGACCCAGCCCGCGTAGGCGGACTCGCGCTTGGCGGGCAGCGTCGACGGGAACGCCTCCAGCGACTCCAGGATCTCCACCTGGGCTTCCCGGTTGTGGCGGGCCCGCTCCAACAGCACGGGCAGCGAGCCGATGTTGTGCGTGCCGAAGACCACGTCCACCCACGGCGCCTTGCGCACCACGACATCGCGGTCCTTCTGCGCCAGGCAGCCGCCGACGGCGATCTGCATGCCCGGATGGCCCGCCTTGACCGGCGCCAGATGTCCGAGCGTGCCGTAGAGCTTGTTGTCGGCGTTCTCGCGCACCGCGCAGGTGTTGAAGACGACGAGGTCGGCCGTCGCGCCGGGCGCGGCCTTCACGTAGCCCGCGTCCTCCAGCAAGCCCGACAAGCGTTCGGAATCGTGCACGTTCATCTGGCAACCGAAGGTGCGGACCTCGTAACTGCGTGCTGTGCCCTCGGCGGGAGCGGGAGCCAACACTGCCTGTCCGATCGAATCCACCCGTCCAGGGTACGGGGCGGGTGACGGTGGCTTTCGCGGGCATCGGCGCAGGCTCCGGGGCAGTCTTCGGCCGACTGCGGAGCAACCGGGAGGTTACGCCGAAGTGTCCGATCGGCGCGGCGGGACGGTGTGTCGCGGAAAGTCGGGCAAATTTCCAATTTTTGCCTAAGGTCATGACCATGACCGACGACGACGCCGCGCCCGCCACGACCGGGGACGCCTCTGCCGGGGCCGTCAACGCCGCTACAAGCGGACCGCCGATGATCTTGATGCGCAAAGTGGACAAGCACTTCGGCGACCTGCACGTACTCAAGGACATCAACCTCGAGGTGCCCAAAGGGCAGGTCGTCATCGTGCTGGGCCCCTCGGGCTCCGGGAAGTCGACGCTGTGCCGCACGATCAACCGGCTGGAGCCGATCGACTCCGGCGACATCGCCATCGACGGCATCCCGCTGCCCGCCGAGGGCCGCGCGCTGGCCGCCCTGCGCGCCGACGTCGGCATGGTCTTCCAATCCTTCAACCTGTTCGCGCACAAGACGATCGTCGAGAACGTCATGCTCGCGCCGGTCAAGGTCCGCAAAGTCAAGAAGGACGCCGCCCGCACCCGCGCGATGGAGCTGCTCGACCGGGTGGGCATCGCCGATCAGGCCGACAAGTACCCGGCCCAGCTGTCCGGCGGCCAGCAGCAGCGCGTGGCCATCGCCAGGGCGCTGGCGATGAACCCGAAGGTGATGCTGTTCGACGAGCCGACCTCCGCGCTGGACCCGGAGATGGTCAACGAGGTGCTCGAAGTGATGGTGTCGCTGGCCAAGGACGGGATGACGATGCTGGTCGTCACCCACGAGATGGGCTTCGCGCGCCGCGCGGGGAATCGGGTGCTGTTCATGGCCGATGGCCAGGTGGTGGAGGATGCGCAGCCGGACGCCTTCTTCACCGCCCCGAAGTCCGAGCGCGCGAAGGACTTCCTGGGCAAGATCTTGAGCCACTGACCTGCCGGACACAGCGGCCAGCACACCCACGGATAGGGAGAAGGAACTCGATGAGGATCAATCGCGCTCTGCGCATCGGTGTCGGAGCGATCGCCCTGACACTCGCCGCCGCGACCGCCACCGCGTGCGGCGGCGGCGACGACAAGTCCGCCCTCGACCACGCCAAGGACGGCAAGCTCACCATCGGCGTCAAGTTCGACCAGCCGGGCCTCGGCCTGCGGAACAAGGACGGGTCCTACAGCGGCTTCGATGTTGACGTCGCCCGCTACGTCGCCGAGAAGCTGGGCGTGCAGCAGGACAAGGTCACGTTCAAGGAGGCGCCGTCGCCCCAGCGAGAGACGCTGATCGAGAACGGGCAGGTCGACTTCATCGTCGCGACCTATTCCATCACCGACAAGCGCAAGGAGAAGGTGGACTTCGCCGGCCCGTACTTCATCACCGGTCAATCCCTGCTCGTCAAGAGCGGCAACACCGACATCACCGGCGTGGAATCGCTGAACGGCAACAAGAAGCTGTGCTCGGTGAAGAACTCCACTCCCGCGCAGAACGTGAAGGAGAAGTACGCCAAGGATGTCCAGCTGCAGGAATACGACACGTACTCGTTGTGCGTCGAGGCTTTGAAAGCCGGCGACGTGGACGCGGTCACCACCGACGACGTCATTCTGCGTGGTTTCGCCGCCCAGGCCCCGGATGCGCTGAAGGTGGTGGGGCAACCGTTCACCACCGAGAAGTACGGCATCGGGGTGAAGAAGGGCGATCAGCAGACCCGGGACCAGATCAACGACGCGATCGAATCGATGATCCAGAGCGGGGCCTGGAAGTCGGCACTGGAGAAGAACTTCGCCGCCACCGGCTATCAGATCCCGGCGCCGCCGCAGGTGGAGCGGTACTGAGTCGCCGTGCCGCGGCGGGGTTCCGGACAGACCGGGGTCCCGCTGCGGCGGCAGACTCTCCCCTCGAGAGGAAAGGGACGCGGCCACTGTGTTCGAGTTGATCTCGGATTATCAATCCCAGTTGCTGGACGCATTCTGGGTGACCATCAAGCTGACCGTGGTGTCGGCGATCGGGGCGCTCGTCCTGGGCACCGTGGTGGCCGCTATGCGGGTATCGCCGATACCGGTGGCACGCTGGATCGGCGCCGCCTACGTGACCGTCTTCCGCAACACGCCGCTGACGCTGATCATCGTCTTCTGCTCGCTCGGGTTGAGCACCACGCTCGGGCTCAAGCTGGCTTCTGGTGGCAGGGACGACATCGCCGAGAATAATTTCCGCTGGGCGCTCGTCGGACTCAGCGTGTACACCGCGGCGTTCGTCTGCGAATCACTGCGCGCCGGAATCAACACGGTGCCGCTCGGGCAGTCGGAGGCGGGTCGCTCGCTCGGCCTCACGTTCGGCCAGAATCTGCGCCTCATCGTGCTACCGCAAGCTTTTCGCGCGGTCATCGCCCCCCTGGGCAGTGTGCTGATCGCGCTGACGAAGAATTCCACCATCGCCTCCGCGATCGGCGTGGCCGAGGCCGCGCTGCTGATGGCGGGCATGAACGAAACCGAAGCCGCACCGCTGCAGATCGGTGCCATCTTCGCGCTCGGCTTCGTGATCCTGACCCTGCCCATGGGCCTGCTGTTCGGCTGGCTGGCCAAGCGTTTCGAGGTGGCCCGATGAGTTCTGGTGCGTCCGTCCTATTCGATGCTCCCGGGCCGAAGGCGCGGTTGCGCAACAACATTTACTCGGTGGTGTTCGTCGCCGCGATCGTCGCAGTCGGATGGTTCGTCTACCGAGGCTTCGCCGACAAGGGGCAGTTCGAGGCCGAGAAGTGGAAACCATTCGTGGAGCAGGAGGTGTGGAACACCTACCTGCTGCCCGGTTTGCGCGGTACCGTCGTCGCCGCCGTCCTGTCGATCGTCTTCGCCTTGGTAATAGGGATGATCTTCGGCGTACTCCGGTTGTCCGATCATCGGGCCGTCCGCGTGGCGGCGGGCACGATCGTCGAGTTCGCCCGGGCCATCCCGGTGCTGATTCTGATGATCTTCCTCTTCTCGGTGTACGCCGACTACAAAGTGTTCCCGTCCGACCAGCTCGCCTTGGGTGCGGTAGTGACCGCGCTGACGATCTACAACGGCTCGGTGATCGCGGAGATCGTGCGCTCGGGCATTCGCGCACTACCCAAGGGCCAGACCGAAGCGGCCGTCGCGCTGGGATTGCGCAAGGGTCAGTTCATGCGGATCATCCTGCTACCGCAGGCGATCACCGCGATGCTGCCCGCCCTCGTGTCGCAGATGGTCGTCGCGTTGAAGGATTCGGCACTCGGATACCAGATCACCTACACCGAGATCGTTCGGTCCGGACAGCAACTCGGCGCCGCCGAACAGAATGTCATCCCGGCTCTGATCGTCATCGCCGCCATCATGATCGCGCTCAACTACTCGCTCACCACCTTCGCCACCTATTTGGAGCGCCGCCTGCGCACGCGCAAGCGCGGCAGAGCCGTCGTCGCCGCGTCCTCCATCATCACCGATGCGGCCCCCGGTATGGATCTGACCAAGACACGCTGAATGCCTTGATCCTCTTGACATTCCGTGGCGCTACGTGTTGAGATTCGTTCGTTACAAACCGGGGGCGGGGGGACCGAACACGATCGAACTATTTCCGTATTCGAGCTGATAGCGATCACATCTCGCAGCGCCGCCAGCCGTGTGCGAATGAGTGTCCGACGGCTGGACAGCATCGTCGCAGAAGCAAATGCGGCGTCGAGTTCCGGCGAGCGATGCAGCGGCCACGAATGGGCAGAGTGCGGTAGCTCTCTCTCCTATTTCACACGAAACGACACGTTCACATCGGGGACTGAATATGAAATTTGTACAGAGCGCAGCCGGGGTCACCATTGCACTCGCCGGCATTTTTGCGAGCACCACCGGGACTGCTCTAGCGGATGACCCGACCAGGTTTCCCGGTTTCAAATCCGAGAACGATTGCCACGGCTGGGGACAATACTCGCTGCAGCATACTGCCTGGGTCCGCAACTACAGTTGCGTTCACGAAGGCGGCGAATGGGTGATCTACCTTTCCGACCACTGACTGATCTACATCGCCTCTCCGCAGCGGTCGCTGCCGGGTCGAGATACGGTGTCGGGACTCAAACATCTTCGATCGGTCACGGATTCGGTACTGCGCGGAGTAGGTCCACAACCCTCGTGAGTGGTTGCGCTCGAGCTGAGCGCAACACTCGTGCCCTCCGCGGTGTGGCGTCAATCTCGTAGAGACACACCGATCCCCGGTAGCCGACCGGTGGGACGGTCATCAGTGCTTCGTACCCGCGAAAGTTGACGATCGATGACCAGCCGTACCTCCGACCGCCAATTCGAAGACTCCTTCGTCTTCCCCGGGGCGATGGGCCACCCCGGGTACGCGGGCCACGCGCCGACCAAAGTGACCGGCGCGGTGCTCGATCCTGACTGCCCTCTGGTGGCCTTACAACGCCAGGACCCCTCGGACACGCTGCGGCCGCTGCTTTCGGCCACGAGTGCTTCGGGCGAACTCGGCCCAGGTTTCTCCAGCCGGGAGATCGCTGGGCGCGGAGCCGCCCCACTGCCCTTCGCCACCTGGGTGACCACGGTCGCCGAAGGCATCGAGGCCGCCGGTCTATCCGCCGACACAGGAGAGGTGTAGACCGACGATGCCGCACCCGAAACCCGCACAGCGTTGCACGTCCGCCGCAGCGGTACGAAGGGTACAGAGCTCAACGGCCGCGGGCCGAGCCCCGATCGACTGTCCGAGCAGCGACAACCAGCAAACCGACCGGAAACGTCGTAGTCGCCCGAGATTCCGCTGACCACGGGAGCTTGCGGCGCGGCAGCGGCGCCGAGCCGCCCGAGCAGGTAGCCGCGCACCGGGCAACTGTATCCCGCCGAGCCGACCGGCGTAGAGCGCAGTCGTGAGCGGGATGCGACTTTCGCCCGCACGGGCTGGATCCATTCGGCGCGGACCGGGTGCGCTCTCCGGGATGACCACGCATGGCTTCGGTAGCGGTGACGAGGCGCCGATCCGGGTGAAGTCGATGCCGCCGACGAACTCCCACGACGTCGCGCGGGTGGACGACCGCCGGCATATGAGCGCCTCGAACTGACCGGGCACGGCTCCCTATCGCCGGAAGCCACCTGAGCCGCCGAGTTCAATCGATGGACTCGTCGAAGTCGCCCTCGATCCCCCGCTCGGCCAATTCGGTCTTGACCACCCGATACGCCACGGACTGACCGTAACCACGGCGGGCCAGCATGCCGACGAGGCGGCGAATGGTCTTCTCGTGGTCCAGTTCTCGCGGGAGCGAGCGCAGTTTGCGGCGGACCAACTCGGTGGCGCGGGCCTCCTCGTCGTCGGTGGTGATGGCGTCGAGGGCGGCCGCGGCATCCGACTGCGCGACGCCCTTGCGCCGGAGTTCCTGCGCGAGGGCCTGCTTGCCCTTGCCGGAGAAGGTATGGCGGGAGTGCACCCACTGCTCCGCGAAGGCGGCATCATCGATGAGGCCCACTTCGCCGAGGCGGTCGAGCGCGCGTTCACTCACCTCGGGCGCGTACCCTTTGGCGGCCAGACGCTGGGCCAGCTCTGCCCGGCTGCGGGCACGGACGGCCAGCAAGCGGAGACACGCCTCCTTCGCCTGCTCGACCGTCCCGCCTTCGGACCCGGCCGCCACCGGATCCGCCGACCGGCCTTCGGGCCGACCGGAGTCGGTCGAGGACGAGCCGGGACGCCCCCGCGCCTCCCGGCGCCCACGACGGGACCCAGCCGGACGCGCCCGCTGCGGATCGGACGCATCCGGCCGAGTTCCCATGATGCCCGGCGCAACCGAACCACCTTCGGTTCTCCGGACGAGCTCGGAATCCTGCTGGGGTACCCGGACGCCTTCCGGCGAACCGGAGCCGGCCAGGAGTTCTTCCAATCGACGCCGCATCTCCTGCACCGCGTCGGCCCGTGGCCGCCCGGAGTCGGCCGGAGCCGTCCCGGGCGAGCGCCGGTTCGTCGGCTCAGAAATCGGCGGGCACCTCCGCGGCCGCATCGGCCGTCACGTCGGCGCCGATGCCGAGCTTCTCCTTGATCTTCTTCTCGATCTCGTCGCGGACGTCGACGTTCTCCAGCAGGAACTTGCGGGCGTTCTCCTTGCCCTGGCCGAGCTGATCGCCCTCGTAGGTGTACCAGGAGCCGGACTTGCGAATGAAGCCCTGCTCGACGCCCATGTCGATGAGCGAGCCCTCCTTGGAGATGCCGTGCCCGTAGAGGATGTCGAACTCGGCCTGCTTGAACGGCGGGGAGACCTTGTTCTTCACGACCTTCACGCGGGTGCGGTTGCCCACCGCGTCGCTGCCGTCCTTGAGCGTCTCGATACGGCGCACGTCCAGGCGCACCGACGCGTAGAACTTCAACGCCTTACCACCGGTGGTGGTCTCCGGCGAGCCGAACATCACGCCGATCTTCTCGCGGAGCTGGTTGATGAAGATCGCGGTGGTCCCGGAATTGTTCAGCGCGCTGGTCATCTTGCGCAGCGCCTGGCTCATCAGGCGGGCCTGCAGGCCGACGTGGCTGTCGCCCATCTCGCCCTCGATCTCGGCGCGCGGCACCAGCGCGGCCACCGAGTCGATGACGATGATGTCGATCGCACCGGAACGCACCAGCATGTCGGCGATCTCCAGCGCCTGCTCACCCGTGTCGGGCTGGGAGACCAGCAGCGCGTCGGTGTCGACGCCGAGCTTGCGGGCGTAGTCCGGATCGAGCGCGTGCTCGGCGTCGATGAACGCCGCCACCCCGCCCGCGGCTTGCGCGTTGGCCACCGCGTGCAGCGCCACGGTGGTCTTACCCGAGGATTCCGGACCGTAGATCTCGACGACGCGGCCGCGTGGCAGACCGCCGATGCCCAGCGCCACGTCGAGCGCGATCGAACCGGTGGGGATCACCGAGATGGGCTGGCGCGCCTCCTCGCCGAGGCGCATGACGGCGCCCTTGCCGAAGCTCTTCTCCACCTGGGCCAGCGCGAGCTCGAGCGCCTTGTCCCGGTCGTACGCCTGTGGTGCCATGTCTTGATCCCCTTTTCGACGGGTAAGTCTCGTTCTGTGGTTGGCGCCTACAGTAGAGCGCGGCACCGACAAGTTCTGGCGACCAGACTAGACGAACAAGTGTTCGAGTCAAGCGACGCGCCCGGCGCCCCCGTACCCTCCTCGGCGAACGCCGCGCGATCAAGGCACCAACGCGATTCGGTCGGTATCCAGCAGCGTCTGCGCCTGCTCAAGCACGCGCAGCGACGGCGTCACCTCCACGCCGGTGATCCCGTCCAGCGCGCCGAGCCGCTCGGTCACGTACCGGTAGAGGTCCGCGGTGTCCCGGCAGATGATCGAAGCGAACATCGTGGACGGTCCGGTGGTGGCGGCCACGAAGACGATCTCCGGGTGCGTGGCCATCGCGCGCCCCACGGCGTCCAGGTCGGCGGGACGCACGCGCAGCCACAGTGCGCCGCGCACGCCGTAACCCATCCGCTCGATCGCGAAATCGATGTCGAAGTACAGCACGCCCGCCGCGGTCAGCTCGGCCATGCGCCGCGCGACGCGCGGCGCCGTCCACCCGGTCGCGGCCGCGAGCTGGGCGTACGGAGCGCGCCCGTCCCGGCCGAGCAGCGTGAGCATCGCCGCCGTGCACGATCTGCTTGTCCAGCACATCCAGGCCGGAGGATTCTCTCGGGTCATCGTCTCGCACCGGAGGAATCTAACGCCGGTGCGGCTTCGGGTAGGGAGATCCGTCCGTCTATCACACGCTTGGCGTCGAAATCGTTCGTATTCGCCATGGAGGCTCCCGTGAGGAAATGGCTCCCCTTGTTCGCCGCGTGCCTCGGCACGCTGATGCTGCTCATCGACGTCACCATCGTGAACGTCGCCCTGCCGGACATCGCCGCCGACCTGGACACCGGATTGTCCGGCTTGCAGTGGGTGGTGGATGGATATGCCCTGGCGCTGGCCGCCTTGCTGCTGGTCCTCGGCTCGCTCGCCGACCGGGTCGGCGCGAAGCGCGCGTACCTGGCCGGGCTGGTCGTCTTCGCGGTCGCGTCCATCGGCTGCGGCATCGCCGAGTCCGCTGCGGCCCTCGTCGCGGCGCGGGCGCTGCAAGGCATCGGCGGGGCGGCCATGTTCGCCACCACGCTCTCGCTGCTGCACGCGACCTACACCGGACGCGATCGCGGCGTCGCCTTCGGCGTGTGGGGCGCGGTATCCGGTGCGGCCGCGGGCATCGGAGTGGTGCTCGGCGGCGTCCTCACCGACGCGCTGTCGTGGCGCTGGATCTTCTTCGTCAACCTGCCCATCGCCGTGCTGGCGATCGGCCTGACCGCCACCGTGTTCCCGCCCGCTCGGCGGCGGCCGGGCCGAGCCGTGGACGTGCCGGGCATGCTGGCCTTCGCGACGGCGGCCACCGCGGTCACCTACGGCGTCATCCGCGGTGGCGAGCACGGCTGGACGGAAGCGGCCGCGGTGACGGCGTTCGCGCTGGGCGCCGCCGCGGCGCTGATCTTCGTTGCCGCCGAGATGCGCAGTGCCGCCCCGATGTTCCCCTTGGTGCTGCTGCGCAACCGGGACTTCGGCGCGACCCTGTTCGGCGCGTCCGGGCAGACGTTCGCCGCGTTCGCGAGCAGCCCCCTGATCTCGCTGTGGCTGCAGCAGCAACGGCACATGTCGCCCCTGCACGCGGGGCTGGCGATGCTGCCGATGGCCGCGACCGCGTTCGTGGTGGCGGGTGTGTTCGGAAAGGTGCTGCACGACGTCGCGCCGAAGTGGACCATCGGCGGAGGACTGGTGGTCGTGGGCCTGGGCAGCTGGCTGCTGATGCTCGTCGACGCGGAGTCCTCCTGGGTCGCGCTCGTCCCCGGATTCGTGGTGATCGGCCTCGGGATCGGCGTCAACGCTCCCGCGCTGGTCTCGGTCGGCATGGCGGCCGTCGCCCCGGAGCAGGCCGGCACGGCCGCGGGTGCGGTGAACACCGCGCGGCAATTGGGCCTGGCGCTCGGCGTCGCGGTGCTCGGCACGGTGTTCCGCGGGGTGGCGACCGGCGAGCATCCGATGACCCTGCCGCACTTCGTCGCGGGGCTCGACGCCGCGTTCGGCGTCGCGGCGGCCGTGGGCGTCGGATTCGGGGTGATCTCGTTCGCGCTGTTCCCCCGGCGCCGCGCGAATGCCGGATCGGCCGAAGCCGAGCGGCAGGCCGTCGCCGCCTGAGCGCGATCCGGCGTACGAGACGGCGGCGGCCGGCCGGGCGCCGCCGTCTGCGGTGGTCGTGCGATCCCCGCCGAGCACTAACGCTGCGGCAGCACCGACTCGTCGCCCGCCTCACGCGACCCGAAGATGCGCCGCTCGGATTCCTCGATCCGGACATCGTTGATGCTGGCCTCACGCCGGGACATCAGGCCGTCCGGGGCGAACTCCCACTGCTCGTTGCCGTAACTGCGGAACCACCGGCCGGACTCGTCATGCCATTCGTACTGGAAGCGCACCGCGATGCGGTTGCCTTCGAAGGCCCACAGATCCTTGCGCAGCGCATAACCGTTCTCGATCGACCATTTCCGGGTGAGGAACTCGATGATGGCGTCGCGGCCGGTGAAGAACTCGTCGCGATTGCGCCAGACCGAGGCCTCGGTGTAGGCGGCGGCGACCCGCTTCGGATCGCGGGTGTTCCAGGCGTTTTCGGCGGCTCGCACCTTGGCCTCGGCGGATTCCGTATCGAACGGGGGTAACGGAGGTCGCATGGGATGGTTTCCTTTCCTCGAAGTTTCAGGGGTTGACGGGCGAGAGCTCTGGGTGGCCCCACCGCAGTGCTCCACTGGACCGGACCACAACCTCCTCGACGGTGAAGTCCAGGGAGCACTGCGAGCCTGCGGCGAATGTCTCGGGCGCCCAGTTCAATTCGACGGTGCCGGTGAGCTGCAACGTGGCTCCGGTGGACCAATCCGGGATCAGAATTCCGCAACGAGGATTTATCTCGAGATTGCCGAGTGTCATGAACATCGAATTGCCCCGATAGTCCGGCCAGCGCAGACGGGTGGGCGAAAGCACTTGCAGGAATCCGGGATTCCCGCCGCGGTGGGAGGCGTCGGCGTTGCCCTCCGCGTCCGCCGTCGCGACGAAGAACGTGTCGGCTGCGGCGATCGCGGCCCGCTGGTCCGCGTCGAGTTCGACGCCGCGCCGCACCGCCGGTGATCCGGCCGCGGGCGCATAGCTCTCGATATCGCGCCGCGAGATGTACTTGGGACAGTTCGAGTACACCTGATCGGTGACGATGCGCAGGCCCGCACCCTCCGGCGTCGACCTACCGTTGACCCGCATCCGCCTGCGCCGCTGTGGTTGCAGGGCGATCATGCCGACGCGGGAGGCATGCGCCAGCGCTTCGTGCAGCGGATCGGCGGCGGCCGGCCGGGTCTCGACGGTGATCGTCCGGTCGTCCACCGCTCGCACGAAACCGGGCCGCCCGACCAGCTCGCTCGCCCACAACCTGCCCGCCGCGTCGGCGGCGGCGAGCACCACCATCCGCTGTTCGGCCAGGAAGCCCGCGGCGACCGCCGGGATATCGGGGCGAATCATGCGACCGACCCGTTCGGCGATGTCCGCCTGCCCCATCCGGCGCTGGACGGCGACCTCCCCGCGGTGAAACGTCTCCCGCACGATGACTCCCTTCGGTGCGCTGACGATCCGATCAGAAGAAGCCGCAGGTGGGGGCGGCGCCACTGGGCGCGGGAGCGGTTTCGGCCCCACTGGGCGCGTAGACCTCCAGCCGGATGCCGTCGGGATCGCTGAAGAAGATTCCGCCGGAGGGCACGCCCTCGCCGTGCGCCACCACGCCGTCGTGCGCGAAGGTGACCGAGAGTTCACGCAGCACCCGTTCCACCGCGCGCACCTGGTCGATGCTGCCCACCTGGAACGAAAGGTGATGCAATCCGGGGGTGTCGGTGGAGAACGCGCCGTCGCTCTGCTCCCACAGCGTGACGACGAGTGTGCCGTCCGCACCGAGGAAGGCCCACCGGCGCTGGTCGTCGGTGCTCGCGGCGAGCTGTTCGAAACCGAGCGCGCGGCGATAGAAGTCCACCGAGCGATCAAGGTCGGAGACGTTCAGTCCGACGTGCCCGGTGGCGAGCTGCGGGGCGGCGACCGTGGTCATGATGATTCCTCCTCGGAATGTCTAACTGTCTTCTGCGGTTTTATGGGTTAGACGATACGAACAACGGAACCCCAGTGTCAACCGGTAAAATTAATTTGAACAGTTATAGGGGAGGTGGCCGCTGTGGACGGCGACGCGCACTCGATACCCTCGGGCATGCCCGATCCACGCCCCCACCTCGGTGAACCCCTGGCGCTCGATCTGCTGAACACGAGATGGATCGAGCAGGGACCCCAGGACCTGCTCACCGACGTCACCGGGCTGCGCACCTGGCTGACGTCGGCGGGACTCTCCAATCGCGCCGCCGCCGACGAGGCGACCTTGCAGGCGACGCTGGCCGCGCGGACGGCCATCTACGACGTGGTCGTGCACGCTTCGCACGCGGGGCTCAACGAGGTGCTCGACCACGGCCGCATCCGCCGCACGCTGACCGAGCCGGGCCCTGCGGACCTGGCGGACGTCGCGGATCCGGCCTGGTTGCCCGCCTGGCTGGCCGCCGACAACCTGCTGGAACTGCTGCGGACCGCGCCCGATCGAATACGTCAGTGCGCGCATCCGGAGTGCGTCCTGTTCTTCTACGACACCTCGAAGAACGGAACCCGGCGCTGGCACTCCATGGCGACCTGCGGCAACCGCACCAAAGCGGCCCGCCACTACGCGCGGAAAGTCTAGTGCTCAGAACAATTCGTCGAGCAGCCGGTAGTACGCCAAGCGACTCTCGTCCGGCTCGGCCAGTCCGTAAGCCGCGAAGAAGGCCGCCACCTCCGCTTCGCCGAAGTCCGCGCGCAGATCGCGCACGGCGAGTGCCAGATCGCGGTAGCGGTCGGCCACGCCGAGCGCGCTCACATCGAGCAGGACCTCGTTCTCCAGGACATTCGGCGGGGTGAAGTCGCCGTGCGCCACCACCAGGTCCTCACCGTCCGGCCGCTGCGCCTGCAATCGCGCGAGCACCTCCTCCGGGGTGGATCCGGAGTTGTCGTCATCGAAATCGTCGGGGTCGACGAGCCCCTCGACCACGTGGCGGCGCGCCTGCGCCAGCACGACGTCGAGCCGTCCGTCGAAGGGGCAGTCGGCGACCGGAATGCTGTGCAGTCGCCGCAGGAGCCCGCCGAGCACAGTGCCGATCGAAGCCGCGTGCGCGCTGCCGGAAGTCGTCCGCGTCGCCAGGCTGGGTGTGCCCGCGTCCAGGAGCACCAGGACGTCGTCTTCGAACGCCGCGACCTCCGGCACGGCGATCCCCCGAGCGCGCAGCCAGGTGAGCCGCTGGTACTCGGCGACCGCCTTCGGTCCGCGTTTGAGCCAGTAGGCGCCGTTGACGGACACCACTGCGCCGCTGCGGCCCTCATGCGCGTCCGACCACGTCGGCGACTCGCCGAACAGCGTCGCGACCGTGGGCGGCAACGGGATCGCCAGCTCGCCCAAAGTTTCCAGCGCGGCGCGAGTCGATTCGATCTCCTCGGGATCGCCTTCGGCGACACGCAGCCGCATCGCCTCGGCCAGCAGCGCGTGCGCCTCGGCCGGCTGATTCCGCTCGGCGAGCGCCTTGCCCAGGTGCTGCACGGCGAACGAGAGAACCTGCGGAGCGGCCGTCCGTGCGTGTTCCACCGCACGGCGGTACAACGTCTCGGCGGTGTCAGCGTCGCCGCGGTAGCGATAGACGTCGCCCAAGTTGATCCACACGCTGATCCGCCGCTGCTCGGTGTCCACCAGTTCCAGCGCGCGATCGAGGTGATCCAGCGCGTCGTCGTAGCGGCCGAGCAGCATCAACTCGATGCCGGTCTGCCGGTAGCTCGCGAAGTCGTCGGGGCGGGCCTGTGCCACCCGGACGGCCAAGCGCTGCGGGTCGTGCGGGATCATCCGCTGCCGCTCGTCGAACCGGTACAGCGGCTCGTCCCGCTCCACTTGCCCCGCGGCGCTCACCAGCGCGCCTTGGGCACGTCGAATTCGGCGCACAGGGCACGCCAGACGTCGCGGGGGTCGACCCCCGCCTCGATGGCATCGGCGCCGGTGCGCCCGCCCAGATCGGGGATGACGTGGTCGGTCAGCAGGGCGTCGCCCCGGGCCACACCGAACTCGGTATGCAACAGTTCCTGAAACTCGGTCAATCGCACCGTCCCGAACTTACTCCCATGCCGCGAGTTCCCTGGTCAGTGGCACACCCGGCCGGTCGGTCAAGGATGGACCGCGTGGCATACCCGGTGACACAGGCTGACGGGATCCGGGAACTCGGGCGTGGCGGCAGCCTGCCGGGCCGCGGCGGTGTAGCGGGGATCGGCGAGGATCTCCTGGACCGCCGCGCGAACCGCGGCGGGCGACAGCGGCCGCACGACGATCGAACTGCCTTGCCGGGCAGCGCGATTGGCCAGCTCCCACTGGTCGCCGCCGCCGGGAACGGTGACGATCGGGACGCCCGCGGACAGCGTCTTGGCGAGCAGGCCGTGACCGCCGCCGCCCACGACGACGGACGCGTGGGTCAGCAGTGCGTCTTGCCGCCCCAGCCCCGCCGTGGCCCACGGGGGAAGATCGGCCGGCGCAGCGTCCAGCATCGAAATGGCCACGCGGACACCGGTTCCGTCCAAAGCCTCCAGAACGGTCTCCGCCATGCCCGCCACACCGGTGTGAGCGGTCGACGGAGCGACCATCACGAGCGGTCCGTCACCGGGCGGGAGGTCCAGGATCGCGTCGGTCGGTTCCCACAGCAGCGGCCCGATCACATGGGCGGATTCCGGCCAGTCGGGGCGCGGCACCTCGAGCGCGGGCAGGGTGGCGACCAGTCGGGCGGCCGGGCCGGGATCGACAGCCGGGAGGCCGACGCTCTCGCGCGCCCGCTCGCGCTGGCGGCGCCCGTTCCGCAGGGCGCGTGCGGTCATGCCGCGCAATACACCGTCGCGCACCCGCCCGCGCAGACCCGCACCGGGGGCCAGTCCGCTTCCTATGGGCGGCAACCCCTTCGACGGCAGATACAGCGGATGCGGGGACAGTTCCACCCAGGGGACGCCGAGCCGCTCCGCGGCCATCCCGCCACCGGCGGTCAGCACGTCGGAGACCACCAGTTCGGGCAACATCGCGCTCAGTTCGGGCAGGATCTCGGTGGAGATGTGCGCCGCCCGCTCGTGGATGCGCTGCCCCGCGTCCGCGTCGTCGTCCACCGGCCGCGGCGCCAAGCCTTTGAGCCTGCGTACCCCGATTCCGGCGGCGAGTGCGGCGTCGAACCAGCGCGGACCCGTGAACAGGACCGCCTCGTCACCGGCATCCAGCAATCGCAAGCACAACGCGATAGCGGGGAACGCGTGACCGGGGTCGGGCCCTGCGACGACGGCTACTCGCATTCGCCTAGCCTGCCACAGGGCCGATCACACCCGCATTGCGGCGGCGGGGGTGCAACCGAGTCCGCCCGCCCGTCCGCCTCTACAGCTTGCTGACCGTCGAGTTGTCCGAACCCGAGACCGCCTTGTACAACAGGTACAACCCGAACACGATGGCGCTGATCACCAGAATCGGGAACAGACCCTTGATCAGTGCGCCGATGACGGCCAGTGCGATCCAGACGACCGCGACGATGCCGATGATCTTCCACAACATTCCGATGCCTCCCAGAAGTCCGTTTGTGCTTCGAGCATGACACTCGGGTGGGCGGGAATCACCAGGTGAAGCGGGATACCGGGGTGGAAATCAGGGTTCCCCCTGACACCAGGGCCTCCTACAGCTCCCGGCGATGGGGGTTCCCACTCGGTGCGTGCCACCCGGGCATCCGCTCGTCACGATGACATCCGGTGGCCGGGTCATCGCTTCCCCCGGCGCAGGTCACGTCAGCGGTGTAGCGTCGAGTCTGCCTGCTGCAGTACATGTCGATACGCGATCGGACCAGGCCGGACGCGCGGTAGAACGATCGACCCATCGGGCGCCCGGCATCGGAGCCCGCGATATCGGCGCACGACCTCGACGGCTACGGACCGGAGTCCATGACCCAGTACGCGAGTTCGAAAGTCGACGACGCACCGGCACCCGTATCGGCGTCGGCGCTGCTATCGGGCGATCACCGTGAACCGGACATCCTGCGGATCGCCGCGGAGGCGGTGTCCTCCGCCGGATGCTGCGACGCACTGGGCTGCTATCGACTCCTCGGGGGCGAATACCGGCTCGGCACCGGCCAGTCCGCCCCGCCCGATCTCGACGCGCAACTGCGCGCGCAGAACGGCGCAGGGCGCCTCCGGCTGCCCGGCCGCCGGTGGGCGTGGGCGCTACCCCTGAGCGACCGGTCCGGGGTGGTCGGCGCGATCGTCGTCGGCGCCGACCGCGAACCGTCGCAGGACGAGATGTTCCTGCTCACCGCGCTGACTCGGCTGGCGAGCGCCGCGCTGGCCGATGGCGTGCTGCGCGAGCGCGCTGCCGTGGCGGCCCGCGACCTGACCGCGGCCAACGAGCGCCTGTCGGCAACCGTGCTGTGGTTGCGGCGCCGCACCCACGTCCACGAAGTGCTCTCCGACGCCGCCGCGTACGGCAGCGGTGAACAAGCCATCGCGGACGCGCTGGCGCAGCTGACCGGATTGCCGGTCGCCGTCGAGGACCCGTTCGGCAATCTGCGGGCCTGGTCGGGGCCGGGCAGACCGGACCCGTATCCCAAAGCGCCGCCGCGGCAACGTGAACAGTTGCTGCGCCGTCTCGCCGCCCACAACGGCCCGCTGCGCGTGCGCGACCGGGCGATCGTCCTGGTGAAGCCGCGTACGGAGATACTCGGCACGCTCGCGTTGATCGATCCGGACGATACGGCGCTCGACGCGGAGATCTTCGCGCTCACCTACGCCGGCACGATGCTCGCCCTGGAATTGGCGCACCAGCGCAACCTTGCCGAGATCGAGCTGCGGTTGCGCCGCGAACTGGTCGACGACCTGCTGTCCGGCGCCGACGGCGACAGCGCCTTCGCTCGAGCCGAGGCCCTGGGCTACGACCTGCACGGCGAGCACTACGTGGTGCTCGTGCACGGGGTCGACAGCACGCGGATGGAGGCGGTCGCCCGGGCCGCAACGGCGCTGGAACTACCCTTCCTGCACGGCCGCCGTTCGGGCCTGGCCGTGCTGATCACCGACCGCAGGCCCGACCCCGACACGCTGCATCACACCATCCGCGCGCACCTCGACACGGCCCCGGTGACCATCGGCATCAGCGGCCGCTGCACGCGACCGGCCGATTTCGTCCGGGCGTTCGACGACGCGCGCCACGCGATCGACATCCGCCTGCGATCGCCCAGGCCCGACGGCGCGACCGCGTACGACGATCTGGGCTTCTACCGCCTGATCGACGCCGCGCGCGCGGACGGCCGAGTCGAGCGGTTCATCCGGGAATGGCTCGGCATCCTGCTCGACTACGACCGGCACCGCAACGCCGACCTGGTGTACACACTGAGTCAATACCTCGAATGCGGTGGCAATTACGACGATTCCGCCGCTGCCCTGCACATCCATCGCAGCACCCTGCGCTACCGGCTCGGCCGCATCCGGCAGCTCACCGGATTCGATCTGCGCGACGTCGACACCCGCTTCACCCTGCAAGCGGCCACGCGCGCCTGGCGATTCCTGTCCTCGACCGCGCTGCCGGACCGGTCCTCCCGCGCAACCACCCGAACGATTCCGGACTGAATGCCGACCCGCTCGCTACCGGAGCACAACGATGGTGTGCGCGTCGGATGGGACGCGCACACCATCGTCGAGGACGAGCCCGCCCGGTCAGCTCCTGGGACGCTCGGCGTCCGGCAGGTCTTCGGCCAACGGATCGTCGTCCGGCACGCCGTCCGGGCGCCGCATGCCGAGATCGGCCGTGTCGACGGCGTAGGGGTCGATCATCTGCTCACGCCCCATGGGCGACCGATCGCCGCCGCGCGGCATCCGGAGCGTCTCCTCTTCACTGCCCGGATAGAGGCGCCGCCGGGCCGCGGCGACGTCGCCCGATTCACCGGCGCGCTCTTCCGGCGGGCGGGTCATCGCGGGGCGGGCCCGCCGCGGCTGCGGCACCGGCTGCCTGCCGTAGACATCCCAGGCGGCCTGCTCCGGGTCGATCTGATAGTGATCGAACAATTCCTGCTCGGCCTGCGGACTGATCTGCCCGTTGTGGTCCAGCTGCGGCGAGGCCTTCACCGCCTCCTTCCCGACCCGGACCTGCAACACTCCCGCCTCGGGACGATGTTCGGCCCCGGCCAGCGGGACCAAGGCGTCGGTGCTGAACAGGCCGGTGGACACCGCGATCCAGGTGGGGGATCCGGAGTTGTTGTCGACATAGACCCGTTTCACCTTGCCGATCTTCTCGCCTTCGGGGCCGTACACCGAGCTGCCGATGAGCGTTTCCAGCATTTCAGTCATGGGTTCCTCCGCGGTTCGTCCCTGCGACGCGCAGCCCGGCAGAACGCGGCTGGGCACCGCGCGTGCTGAGAAAGGGTTCAATCGCTTGCGGGTCGATCGGTGGCGTCGGAGCCGTCGGCGACGCGCTGCGTCCTGCGCGACGCCCGCACCGGGTCCTCGGCGGTGTCACACGCGAAGTACCGGCTGACATCCAGCCGCTGCGTGTCCTGGTCGAGCAGCGATAGACGGTAGGAAACATCGAGCATGACGTGCTCCTGCCCTGTAGTGCATGTTCCCGCCCCCAGTCGAGGCAGGAAGTAATCAGCTACACCGTGGCAACTACCCGTACATACCGCGGTCAAACCATTCAGTTACCAGAATTCGCGGACTCACCGAAGCGTCTCCAGCATTCTAGTTATCAATCAGCTATCTTCACTGGGCACGCCGCGGCCCACCGTGGGCCACCCGGCCTACCTGGCTCCGCTTCTGATCAGCGTCAGTGCCGACGGCCCGCTGGCGAATCGGAAGTCCTTGCCGCGATGATCGACCTCTCCGTCGGTGGCCAACGAGACCGGCTCCTCGGCCACCCGCACGGTCAGACGGGAGACCCGGCGGTGCCGATAGGTGGGCGAATACGCGAGTGTGCCGGTGAACGTCGCGAAGACCAGCCGCAGCCGTGAGAACGGGACGTCGGCGCGCAGGTAACGGACATCGAGGGTGCCGCCGTGCAACTCCGGGCGCGACATGGGGATCTGGTCGGCGGGATGGTAGACGCCGTTGCCGACGAACAGCATCCACAGCGCGGTGCGGGTGTCATCGATGGTGACGTGCAGCGGCTGGGCGCGGAAGAGCACGCGCACCATGGCGAGTCCCGCCGCGGGCCATTTGCCGATCCGGCGCTCCCAGCGCTCCCGTACCCGCACGAAGTCGGGATAACCGCCGAGACTGGCGGTGTTGACGAAGACGCGCTGCTCGGCATCGTCGAAACACACCTCGGCCACGTCGACGCGCATCGCTTCGCCCGCTGCCAACCCCGCGAGGGTGATGTCGGAGTCCTCCACTCCGGCATCCCTCGCGAAGTGGTTCAGCGTGCCGCCCGCGAAGACCGCCAACGGCACCCGGTGGCGCACCGCGTACTCCGCGACGGCCGACACCGTTCCGTCTCCGCCGACCACGCCGAGAGCGACGATGTCGTCGCGTCGCAGCAGTTCGCCCACTCGCGCCTCGACATCGTCGTCGCCGCCGAGTTCGAGCACCTCGGCCGCGGGCAGCCGATCGCGCAGGGCGGCCAGCGCGTTGTCGCCGTCGCCCGATCCCGCGTGCGGATTGCCGATCAGCAACAATCCGGCGCCGTCCGGCAGCGGATCGATGTGTTCGACCGGGCCCAAGGCGGCGGGCTCGTCGTCGCGCACCGCCCACCACCGCCGGGTGACCAGCGCGACCGCGCCACCGAACAACGCGCCCACGACCACGTCGGACGGCCAATGCACGCCGATGTGGACACGGGAGTACCCGACCGCGGCGGCGACGGGGGCCACGGCGGCGGCCGCCACGGGCGACTCCAGCGCCAGGCCCGTCGCGAAGGCGGCGGCGGAAGCCGAGTGCCCGGACGGGAACGACGACGAGACCGGCGGGGCGACCAGCCTGCGCACGAACGGAACGGACTCGTCCGGCGGACGACGGCGCGGGAACAGCGGTTTGGCCACGCCGTTGGCCACGCTGCTGGCAATACTCAGTGCGAGCAGCCCGCGCACCGCGCCGCGCCGCGTCGAGCGATCTCCGGCGACGAACAGGACCGCCCCCAGGGCTATCCACAGACGGTTCTTGTCGGCGGCGGTGCTCAACGCCTTCAGCGCCCGGTCCGCCGGGGTGGCCCGCACGCGCGCACTGCGGCCGAACAGCCACCGATCCAGGCTGTTCGTCACTCCGACCATCCCACCGTCACGCCGACGAGCCGAGAGAAACCCCATCGCCGCAGCCTACCGACCACGTACGCGCCGGATCGGCGACCATCACGCACCGAGGCCCGGCCGACGCGCTCGACGGATCCCGCCATGCGCGGGGACGACCGGATCGTAGGCCAGTTCAGTGCACGGATGTACTCTGATCTTCGACGCACAGTGACGTTGCGCGACAAGAGGGAAGGGATGATCGAATGACGGAGACACACCGGTCAGCACACAGTCATGCACTGAGCCGCACGTAACGGCCGGGACTCGATGGAACAGACGAACGAGCTGGCACAAGAACTCGCGGCCGCGGCGCGGCGGCACGGCTCGGCGATCGCCGGGATCGTCGGATCCGCCGCCCGCAAGGCGTCCTGGGAGGTGCTCGACCTCATGGCCGAGAGCCGCGAACTGGTCGGCGCGGCGTTCCGCGCCAGGGCCGAGGAACTCCGCCGCAGGGACCGGTCGAGCTGAACCGGCCGGCGTCAGATCGGTGGCCGCGGCGACGCGGGCACCGATTTGTCGGCCACCTCGATGAGGGCTTGGGCCCACCCGTCCAGCCGATCGGAAGCGTGGCGCAGATCCGCCACGATGGTGTCGAAGTTGTGTCGTACCACGGTATTCTCCCCAACCGCGAGGATCCGGCCTGCCGCGGCTACGACCTGCTCGTACTCCCCGACGCCCGCATCGAGCCTGGCCAGAATCAACCGGAGGTTCTCGGTGAGCGCCACCGCGGCGGGCGAATCAGCGCTCCCCATCGCGCCGAGGCCCTGTTCCATCGCCGTGATGTCCGCGGCCAGCGCGTGCAGCGCCTCCGCGCCCGAAGCGGCGGTTTCGAGCAGGTCGGCCAGTTCGTCCTGCGGCAGCCGGTGCGAGCGAGCGATCTGGACGCCCATCCCGTGCAATGCCTTCTCCGCCCGCACCAGACGCGCGATGGCCGGGCGCGCGTTGGACCACAACGGCGGCTGCCTGCGCGGGATGAACGCCGCGTGCGGCAGGGGAGCGCCGCGCAGCCGCAGATAACGCCGAGTGCTCAGCGCCGCGCCCGTCACCAGCGCGACCGCGCCGCCGCCGACCATGACCACGGCCCAGACGGGCGCCGAAAGGACAACGAGGCCAACGGTTCCCGCTGTGGTGAGGCCGGATACGGTGCCCAGTTGGAAGCTTCGGCGCCGGGCCCTGCGCCGGCGGCGCAGTTCACGCTCCCGCGGATCGGCCCAGCGCCGCACGGCCACAAGCGCGTTCTCCCCGGCCTCGCGAAGGCTGTCCGGCAGGCTGCCCGGCTGTGGCGCGAGCGCGGCTTGTGCCCGGATCATCGCCGTGCCGCGCAGGCGCCGCGCGTCGAGCTGCCGCTCGCCGAATACCTTGCCGCTCATACCTTCTCTCCCACCGGTTGCACACTTCGGACAGGCCGAGACCCGACTCGGCCGACGGCCGGCCGGTCGGGTCCCCACGCCTTGTCTTCCAGTGAACCAGCCCCCACCGACACGTGTCGCCGAACGCCCGTCCTCGGCTACTGCTGCGCGGCCTGCCCCTTGTTCATCTGCGGCTGCGCCTGCGCCGGATTGATGGCGGACTGGGCGCCACCGGCGGGCAACTGGTCCCCGCGCATGGACGCGCGAATCTGCTCCAGCTTGCTGTGCCCGGCCATTTGGATGCTGGCCTGCTGCACCTCGAGCATGCGACCCTGCACCGAGTTCTGCGCGAGTTCCGCGGCTCCCAGCGCGTTCGCGTAGCGGCGTTCGATCTTCTCGCGCACCGCGTCCAGGCTCGGCGTGCTGCCCGGCGCGGACAGCGTCGAATCCATCTGCTGCAGCGAGGCGGAGACCTGCTCCTGCATCTTGGCCTGCTCCAGCTGGCTGAGCAGCTTGGTGCGCTCGGCGACCTTCTGCTGCAACAGCATCGCGTTCTGCTCCACGGCCTTCTTGGCCTGGGCGGCCGCCTGTAGCGACTGGTCGTGCAGGACCTTCAGGTCCTCGACGGACTGCTCGGCGGTGACCAGTTGCGCCGCGAACGCCTCGGCGGCATTGGTGTACTGGATCGCCTTCTCGGTGTCCCCCGCGGCGGTGGCCTGGTCGGCCAGCAGGACAGCTTGGCGCGCGTTGGCATTGAGCTTCTCGACTTCGTCCAGCTGCCGATTCAGCTTCATCTCCAGCTGGCGCTGGTTGCCGATGACCGACGCGGCCTGCTGTGAAAGGGCCTGGTGCTGCCGCTGGGCTTCCTCGATAGCCTGCTGAATCTGGACCTTCGGATCCGCGTGCTCCTCGATCTTCGCGTCGAAGAGGGCCATCAGGTATTTCCAGGCCTTGACGAACGGATTAGCCATCGATTGATCCCGCCTCCATCTGACATGCCGCGCTCGGGCGCGACTCCAGTGCGCGACCGTCACGCACTCGATATGTGCCTATCCTCCACCATGTGGCACCGAGCCGGGCGAACCCGGCTCAACCGACGCCTAGAGGAGAATCTATCCGCTTTCCGCACCCGCCCGCAGCGTTGCCGCCGTGGCCGCGTCTCGTTGCCCGTCACACGCCCTTCACCAGGACCAACATGTCCGAGCGCGGGGCGGGGATGACGATCCGGGTGTCCTCCGCCAGCGGCAGCGGCCGCGCGGCCGCGTCGGCCACCGACATGGTCGCCGCCGCGGGTTCGTCCTGCGCCGCGGGCTCGGCGGCCGTCTGCTCCGACGCCGCGGTCGCGGCCGCGGCGTCGCTCGCGGTCGCATCGGCGGTCGGCCCGTCGGCGCCGGCCATGATCGTGCTCACATCCCACAGCACCCGGGACAGCGGCACGTCCAGCGCTTCGCAGATGGCGGCCAGCAATTCACTGGAAGCCTCCTTGCGACCGCGCTCGACTTCGGAGAGATAGCCCAGGCTCACCCGCGCCGAGGTCGACACCTCGCGCAAGGTCCGGTTCTGGGCGAGACGCGCACGCCGCAGACTGTCCCCGATCGCCTCTCGCAGCAGCGTCATCTCGTTCTCCTTCGCTCCCGGTCGCCGGGCCGAGGCGATTCTCGACCCCACGCATGCCGTTCTTTCTGGCACAACGTCCGAGCCGGGGCGGTTGGTTCCCACCGGGGGCACCTCAGCCGCTCCACCCGACGCGATCGGCCGGGCCCGTGCCCGCCTCCCGCACACACCGCAGCAATTCCGATACCGCTGTGCGCGTCGCACCGATTCTGATCGTCCACCGGTCGCCGGGGAGTTTCAACCGCATCACTTCGGTATGCCCGGGACCTGCCAATCCGAGGAAGACCGTGCCGACCGGGTGCCCGTCCTGCGAATCGGGGCCCGCCACGCCGGTCAGACCCACGCCCCAGTCCGCGCCGCATCGGGTGCGCGCGCCCACGGCCAGCTGTTCGGCGGTGCTCGCCGCCACCGGCCCCTCGGTCGCGAGTACCTCCGCGTCCACACCGGCGAGGCTGTGTTTGAGATCGGTGGCGTACACCACCAGGCCGCCACGCAGCACAGCGCTGGCGCCAGGGACCCCGGCGATGGTCGCGGCAAGCAAGCCCGCGGTCAGGGATTCGGCGGTGGCCACGGTTTGCCGCACGGTCACCAGCGCACGGACCAGATCGATGGCCTGCACGCCTTCCACCAGCGGATCGCTCATACGCCGCGGGTCCGCCCCGGGCCACCCGCGAACCACACCCGGGCCGCCTGACCGACGTAGTCCAGCCCGGTCGCCACCGTCAGCGCGACAGCCAGGTACATCAGCAACATGCCGACACCGGCGACCCAGCCCGACAGCGGCAGCAGCAACATGGCGATGGCCAGCGACTGGACCAGGGTCTTGAGCTTGCCGCCGCGCCCGGCGGGGATGACGCCGCGTCGCACGACGAGCAGGCGCAGTAATGTGACACCGATCTCGCGCCCGCAGATCACCAGGGTGATCCACCAGGCGAGATCACCGAGCAGGGACAGCCCGATCACCGCGGACCCGATCAGCGCTTTGTCCGCGATGGGATCGGCCAGCTTGCCGAAATCGGTCACCAGGCCGTATTTGCGAGCCAGTTGCCCATCGAACCGGTCGGTGATCGCGGCGAGGCCGAACAGCGCCGCGGCGGCGATCCGCCAGCCGGTCTCGTGGCCACCTCCGACGAACAACGCCGCGACGAACAGCGGCACGATCGCGATGCGCAGCATGGTCAGCACATTCGCGATGTTCAGCAGCGGCGGCCCGGTCTCGGCCTGCGCGGGCGCGAAGCCGGGCCGGGCGGGTGCGGGCGCCACCCAAGGGCGGTCCGCCTCGTCGGGTTGCACGCTCATGCTCTGCCCCTTCCGGCATGAGCGGGGCCCTGCGTGGTCACGCTCCGCTGCCGCCTCCGGGCCTGACCGCTCACGCCTTCGCCTCACCGGCGATCGGCTCGGTCACGGCCGCCTCGGCACCGCGGCGCGCCGATCGGCGCGATGCGGTGAGCTGAACGAGTGGATCTGCGGCACACGTTCAGACTATCGGTAGCCGAGCCGACTACTGTGCACCCCATGACCTCTCGGGGACCACTAGGTGGTTCGACCAGCGACGCGCATCCGGGCGCGGCTTCGGCCGCGCGGAGTTCCCTCCCGGTTGTCCGACGCGCGCGAACCTCCGATGTGCCCGAGATCAAACGCCTCGTCGACGCCTATGCCGGCCGGATCCTGCTGGAGAAGAACCTGGTCACCCTCTACGAAGCGGTGCAGGAGTTCTGGGTCGCGGAGTTGGACGGCCGGGTCGTCGGCTGCGGCGCGCTGCACGTGCTGTGGGCCGACCTCGGGGAAGTGCGCACGGTCGCGGTGCACCCCGACGTCAAGGGCTCCGGTGTGGGCAAACTCATCGTGCAGCGGTTGATCGCGGTCGCCCGTGAACTCGAGCTGGAACGGGTGTTCGTGCTGACCTTCGAAGTGGAGTTCTTCGGCCGACACGGCTTCGTCGAGATCGACGGCACGCCGGTCACCGCCGAGGTGTATGCCGAGATGTGCCGGTCCTACGACACCGGTGTGGCCGAGTTCCTCGATCTCAGCTATGTGAAGCCCAACACCCTCGGCAATACTCGAATGCTGCTGACGCTCTGAGTCCGTTCCACAGGAAGCGATACCCGTGCCGATATTCGCCGTCCACTACGTCTACTCCCAGGCCACCGCCGCGGACCGGGACGTCCACCGTCCCGAGCACCGCGGCTGGCTGGCCGGCCTGCTCGAGTCCGGCGCCCTGCTCAGCAGCGGCCCGTACCCGGACGGGTCCGGAGCGCTGCTGATCTTCCGCTCGGAGGACGCGGGGCAATTGAAGAACCTGCTCGCCCAGGACCCGTTCGCACGGGAGAACCTGATCGACGACGTGCGCGCCGTGGAGTGGGCGCCGGTATTCGGCGCCTTCGCGTCCTGACCGGCTACCGGTCCGCTCGCACGCGCGTACGGAGCAGGCTGGCGACCGTCGCGAGGACCAGGATGCCGAGGATCACGCCCAGCGAGACGGGCGTGGAGATCTCCGGGACCGCGACGTGCTCGCCGCCGTTGACGAAGGGCAGCGTGTTCTCGTGCAGGGCGTGCAGCACCAGCTTCACGCCGATGAACGCGAGGATCGCGGCGAGCCCGTAGGACAGGTACACCAGCCGGTCGAGCAGCCCGCCGATCAGGAAGTACAGCTGTCGCAAACCCATGAGCGCGAACGCGTTGGCGGTGAACACGAGGTACGGCTGCTCGGTCAGGCCGTAGATGGCCGGGATCGAGTCCAGTGCGAAGAGCAGGTCGGCGAATCCGATGGCCAGCAGCGCCAGCAACAGCGGCGTGACCGCCCGGCGCCCATCGACCCTGGTCACCAGCTTGTCGCCGTCGTATTCGTCGGTGGTCGGAAGCACCCGTTTGGCCAACGCGACGATCCGGCTGTCTCGTTTCTCCTCGACCTCGACCTCGTGGCCGCTCTCGCGCAGCAACTTGACGGCGGTGTAGACGAGGAAGAGACCGAACAGATAGAACACCCAGCTGAACGCGCTGATCGCGGCCGCGCCGACGGCGATGAACGCACCGCGCATGACCAGGGCGAGCACGATGCCGATCAGCAGCACCTTCTGCTGGTGGATCCGTGGCACCGCGAAGGTGGACATGATGATCAGGAACACGAACAGGTTGTCCACCGAAAGCGCCTTCTCGGTGACGAAGCCCGCGTAGTACTCCCCGGCGTAGGTCGAACCCCACTGCCAGGCGACCACGCCGCCGAACAGCAGCGCCAGCCCGATGTAGACCGCGGACCAGAAACCGGATTCCCGGAACGTCGGTTCGTGCGGGGTGCGGACGTGGGCGAAGAAGTCGAAGACGAACAATCCGAGGATCACCACGACGGTGATCACCCATTCGAGTGCGGTTACGTGCATGCGGTGTGCCGATCGAGAGCGAAGATCATGATGTCCATAATGCCCGATTTGTCCGTTGCCGTGCGATAGCGGGGTGATTGCCGACCATAATTCCACATGCATTCACCCACCCGTTCGTGCCACAGTCGTTCGCGGCGACGATCACCGCCACGCTCGACCGCGCCAACGCGCTGCTCGGCCTCATGGCGGGCGGTACGGGACGGCGAGTGGCGACCGACCCGGTACTCGAAGCGGCTGCCGTCGAGCTATACCCTTCAGGCACGGAAGAACCCGGCCGGGTAGGGTCGTCGGCGAGGGAAATACGGCTCCCGGCACCGTATCCGGTGCTATCTTCTGAGCCGACGAAGATCAGATCACAGGAAGGCGAGACGATGACCGGAACGCTACGGCAAGAGTTGCCGAGCGATGCCCGGCATGCGCGCACCCACGCCGTGCTATCGCTCTCGTTCATCTCGTGGTGGATGAGCGCGCGGAGCCGCCCCTAGATCGTGTCTTTCACAGACCTATAAAGGGGTCACTCCGCGGCGAACCGCCGGGAGTGACCCCTTTTTCGTGCGGTCGAAACCCGACCCGATCCCTCGTAGCCCAATCGGTAGAGGCGCCGGACCTAGATTCCGGGAGATGCGAGTTCGAATCTCGCCGAGGGAACCACCTGGATCACGCCTTCGGCTCCGAGCCGTCGTCCTCACCGCCACCGCGGATGGACCACAGCAGTCCTTCCAGCTCATCGGGTTTCACGAGCACATCGCGCGCCTTGGAGCCCTCGCTCGGGCCGACCACGCCGCGGGTCTCCATGAGGTCCATCAGTCGTCCCGCCTTGGCGAAGCCGACCCGCAATTTGCGCTGCAGCATGGACGTGGAGCCGAACTGCGAGGTGACCACGAGTTCCACCGCCTGCAGGAAGACGTCCAGATCGTCGCCGATGTCGGGATCGACGTCCTTCTTCTCGCCTGGCTTCGCCGCGGTCACACCCTCTTGGTATTCCGGCTCGGCCTGGTTCTTGGTGAAGTCGACGACGGCGTGGATCTCCTCGTCGCTGATGAACGCGCCCTGTAACCGGGTCGGCTTGCCCGCCCCCATCGGCAGGAACAAGCCGTCGCCCATGCCGATCAGCTTCTCCGCGCCGGGCTGGTCGAGGATGACGCGGGAGTCGGTCAGCGACGAGGTCGCGAAGGCCAGGCGGGAGGGCACGTTGGTCTTGATCAGACCGGTCACCACGTCCACCGACGGCCGCTGCGTAGCCAGCACGAGATGGATCCCGGCCGCACGGGCCTTCTGGGTGATGCGGACGATGGCGTCTTCGACGTCGCGCGGAGCGGTCATCATCAGATCGGCCAGCTCGTCGACGATGGCCAGGATGTACGGGTAGGGCCGGTACACCCGTTCGCTGCCCAGCGGGGCCGTGATCGCGCCCGACTTCACCTTCTTGTTGAAGTCGTCGATGTGGCGCACCTTGTTGGCCTGCATGTCCTGGTAGCGCTGCTCCATCTCCTCGACCAGCCAGGCCAGCGCGGCCGCGGCCTTCTTCGGCTGCGTGATGATGGGCGTGATCAGGTGCGGAATGCCCTCGTACGGGGTGAGTTCCACCATCTTCGGGTCGATGAGGATCATCCGAACCTCGTCCGGCGTCGCTCGCTGCAGCAAGGACACCAGCATCGAGTTCACGAAGCTGGACTTACCCGAACCGGTGGACCCCGCGACGAGCAGGTGCGGCATCTTGGCCAGATTCGCCGAGACGAACTCGCCCTCGATGTTCTTGCCGAGGCCGATCACCAGCGGATGGTGGTCGGTGCGGGTACTGGGCGCCTTGAGCACGTCGGCCAGCCGGACCAGCTCTCGGTCGGCATTGGGCACCTCGATGCCGACGGCCGACTTGCCGGGGATCGGCGCGAGCAGCCGGACGTTCTCCGTCGCGACGGCGTAGGCGATATTGCGGGCCAGCGCGGTGATCTTCTCGACCTTCACGCCGGGCCCGAGTTCGACCTCGTAGCGCGTGACCGTCGGGCCGCGCACGAAGCCGGTCACCGCGGCGTCGATCTTGAACTGCACCAGTACCTCGGTGATCGCCTCGATCATCGATTCGTTGGCGGCACTGCGTTTCTTGGGCGGATCCCCATCGGTCAGCAGCGACAACGGCGGCAGGGTGTAATCGCCTTCGACCTCGCGATCGTTGACGAACTCCAGCTGCTGCGGCGGCGGTGGCGTCTGATCCTCCACCACCGCGGCGGGACGCTGCTTCTTCGGCTTCGGTTTCGGTGCGGGTTCTTCGACCGCGATCTGCTTGGCGTCGCGCAGCGGCGGTTCACCAAGCGCTTCGGTGACCGCGTCGGGGTCGCCGAATTCGTCGGGCGGATAGTTCTCGGCGGGGGTGCGGCCGCGCCGCTTGGCGGTGGCACGGCGCACCGGGAAGCCGTCGGCGTCGTAGTCGGCCGGATCGTAGTCCCGGTAATCGTCGAATTCGCCGTAGTCGTCGCCACCGGTCTCGGCGCCGAGGTAGCGCCGCAGCTTGGCAGGCACCTCGCGCACCGTCGTCCCGGTCACCAGCAGCGCGCCGAAGACGATGGCCAGCAGCAGGATCGGGACCGAGAGCCAGGCGGTGAGGCCGTTGGTCAGCGGCCCGCCGGCCACGAAGCCGACGAAACCGGCCGCGCGGGAACGCCCGTGCGCGTCGGTGGGGGCGCCCGCGGCGATGTGCCACAGTCCGAGGATCGGCAAGCCGATCAGCAGGCCGCCGAGCACCAGCCGCGGCCGGATCTCGGGGCGCGGTTCGGTTCGCATCAGGACGACGGCGATCCCGGAGGCGACGAACGGCAGTGCCGCGGACGCCGATCCGGAGATCGCGCGGATCACGTCCTCGACCCAGTGGCCGACCGGCCCGCCTGCCGACAACCAGACCGCCGCCGCGATCACGGCGCTCAGGCCGATCAGCGCCAGCGCGATGCCGTCGCGCCGATGCCCGTGCTCGATCTCGCCCGCCCTGCTCAACGTTCGAGTGGTCGCGCCGAGTCCGCGGGCCAGCATGGTCCAGCCGCTGCCGATACCGCGTGTGACGACCGCGAGCGGAGCCGTGTTCGATGGACGGCGCGCCGGACGCCGGGCCGGGGCGCCGCGCCTGCGTGGGGTGGCGGTCGTTCTGGGCGCCGCTGTGCGGGGCGTGGCCGCGCGAGACCGCGCCGTGGTGGTCCTCCCCCGCGCCGATCCCGCCCGCGCCCGAGTCGTCGTGGTGCTGCGGGACTTACCTGCCATGGCCCCAGGCTAGCCGCAATCGCCCCATCGGGACCATCCGCAACACTGGCACCGTCGCGCCGCTGGCGGCTTTTCCTCGCCCGTCGGCCGTTGTGACCGGGGAAGACGGGTGGTTATCAGACCGAACGGTCCGCTTCGAGTACCGCTCGGACGGCCTCCGGGGAGCCGGCGGTCTCCAGCCGGACTTCGTCCCGGCCGAAGGCGTGCAGCACCAGTTCCGATGGCTTTCCGGTCAGCGTGACGACCTCCTCGGACGCGGACCGCACCACCGTGCGCCTGCCGTCCGGCGTCGCGAGTTCGACGGTGACCGGCGCCTTGCGGTAGGCCATCCCGGCCATCTTGCGCAGGACCGACCACAGCTGGTCCTCGTCGGCGGCGGTCAGTTCGCGTGGCTGCCAACCAGGCTCGGCGCGGCGCACGTCCTCGTGATGGACGAACATCTCCGACAGATTGACCACCGCGTCCACCGGACGCAGCGGCGACCACCACGGCGGACCGGTCCGCACCTGTTCCAGCAGTTCGGGGAAGGGCTTGCGCGCCGCCTTCGCTTGCACCCGCTCGAGATACCCCGCGAACGGCTTCAGCAGGATGCCCGGCGCCGCATCGGGCCGCCGTTCGCGAACCACCAAGTGGGCGGCCAAGTCCCGCACCGTCCACGCACCGCAGAGCGTGCGCGCGTCCGGACCCGCCGCGTCCATCGCATCGACGAGCTCGCGGCGTTCCCGCTGTGCCATAGTCACCCCCCGAACATACCGACCGCCCGGCGTCGACGCCGGGCGGCACGACGCCCTGCGGTCACCGCAACCGACGCACTACCCCGGGTCCACGGGAGGAGGTCTCCGGCGACACGAGGCCGGCCACGACAGCCGAGGACGTGCCGTTATCCGGCTTCGCACCGACCCATACGCAATGCGTTGCGCTTCACCGAGATTCACCGATGATATGGGCGGCAGCAACCCCCTGTCCCCCGGTTGCGGGCGGCGCGGCCGTGGGCCACACTGGGCTCTACACCGACAACGCGCGTTCCTATCACGGTGTTCGCGTCTCCCGCTGCCGGGAAATCTCCGGCTAGCGTAATGAAGGTCGGCTCTGTACCTTGTCACTCGGTCCATCGGGTCGTGGGCCATATGACAAGAAGGGGCAAATCCTCGTGAAGAAGTTTGCTACCGGTGTGGCCGCGCTCGCGGCGGCAGGCACCGCGCTGGCTGTCAGCGCGCCCGCCGCGAACGCCTACACCAACAACTACGGCGCGATCGCGCTGTCCACCTCCACCGGTTTGATCGGGTATTCCTACGACTATCCGAACTCGTCTGCCGCACAGCAGCGCGCCATCAGCTCCTGCGGCGCGGCGGACTGCCAGTCGGTGGTCTGGTTCCGAAACGGCTGCGGCGCCGTGGCGTACTCCAGCGGCACCGGCACCTGGAGCTGGGGATATGCCTCGTCGCGGCGCAGCGCGCAGGGCCAGGCGCTGGCGCACAACGATTCCGATGCCTACATCGTGCACTGGAACTGCACGTCCAACCACGGCTGATACCCGGACTTCGAGTCGAAGGAAACAACGTGAAGCACCGCACTTTCCGGACCACCGTGGCCGTCGTCCTCACCGCACTGGCCTGCTCGCTGAGCGCCTGCGCCTCCAACGACGACTCCTCGTCCCCGAGCACCAGCGCCAACCCCAGCCACGCGGCGGGTGAGCTGGAGGGCGGCTCGGACAAGGGCGACAAGGAGGCCGGCTCGGCGCCGACCACACCCTCCTCGCCCGCCCTGGCCAAGCCTTCCGTACAGCAGCTGAACGAGCGGCTGCAGAAGGCGTTCGATCCGAACGTGCCGAACACGGAGAAGATCAGCTGGATCCAGGCCGCCGAGCAGGATCCCTACCTGGTCGCCAACCTCGTCGACGCCGCGAAGAAGCAGAAGGTCACCGTCGAGGTCATCAACGTGGGTGACCCGAAGGACGGCAAGCTCAAGGCCGACGCCAAGGTCACCATCGACGGCACCCCGGTGGACGACGCGTTCATCCAGTTCGTGTCCGAGGGCGGCCAGTGGAAGGTCGACCACACCTTCGCCTGCAACATCGTCAAGAGCGCGAAGATCGAGTCCGCGGCCTGCCAGGAGTAACCCGCTACCGCGTGGAAAGCGCCGGGCAGCTGAGCTGCCCGGCGCTTTTCGTCGGCTGGATGGTCAGACGCCGATGACGGTCGGCACGATCATCGGACGACGCCGATAGGTGTCGGCCACCCATCGACCCACCACGCGGCGCACACCCTGCGCGATCCGGTGGGTGTCGGTGACGCCTTCGCCGGCCAGGCGCAACAGTTCGGCTTCAACCAGTTCCGCCGCGTCGAGCAGTGCGGTGGGATCGTCGGAGAAGCCGCGCCCGCTCAGTTCCGGGGTGCTCACAGCCTTGCCGGTGGTCTCGTCGATGGCGACGGTGATCGCGATGAAACCGCCCTCGCCGAGCACCAGCCGGTCCGACAGCGTCGACTCCCCGACATCGCCGACCGACAGCCCGTCGACGTACACGTGGCCCACCGGCACCCGCCCGACGATCGAAGCGATGCCGTCGACCAAGTCGACCACCACGCCGTCCTCGGCGAGCACCACTCGCTCCTGCGGCACGCCGGTCGCCACCGCCAGCGCCGCGTTCGCGCGCAGGTGGCGCCATTCGCCGTGCACCGGCATCGCATTGGTCGGCCGCACCGCGTTGTACAGGTAGAGCAATTCTCCCGCCGAGGCGTGCCCGGAGACGTGCACCTTGGCGTTCTGCTGGGTGATCACCGTGGCCCCGAGCCGGGCCAGGCCGTTGACCACCGCGAACACCGAGTTCTCGTTGCCGGGGATCAGCGAGGAGGCCAGCACCACGAGGTCGTCGGGGCGGATGTTGATCTGCCGGTGGTCGCCGCGTGCCATTCGCGACAGCGCCGACAGCGGCTCACCTTGCGAACCCGTGGAGATCAGCACCAGGCGGTGGCTGGGCAGCGTGGCGGCGACGTCGAGGTCGACGACGACGCCGTCCGGCATGGTGAGATAGCCCAGGTCCTGGGCGATCTGCATATTGCGGACCATCGAGCGGCCGACGAAACACACACGGCGGCCGTACTTCTGGGCGACGTCGACGACCTGCTGGATGCGGTGCACGTGACTGGCGAAGGACGCGACGATGACCCGGCCGTTCGCCTTGCCGATGACCGTGTCCAGCACGCCGCCGATCTCGCGTTCCGGCGTGACGAAGCCGGGGACCTCGGCGTTGGTGGAGTCCACCAGGAACAGATCGACGCCCTCGTCCCCGAGCCGGGAGAATCCGGCCAGGTCGGTGAGCCGCCCGTCCAGCGGGAGCTGGTCGAGCTTGATGTCACCGGTGTGCAGAGCGACGCCCGCGGGCGTGCGGATGGCGACGGCGAGCGCGTCGGGAATGGAATGGTTGACCGCGAAGTACTCGCAACCGAACGGGCCGTGGGTGGTGTGCTGTCCCTCGGTCACTTCGATGAGTTTCGGGTGCAGGCGGTGTTCCCGGCACTTCGCGGCGACCAGCGCGAGGGTGAACCTCGATCCGACGACCGGGATATCGGGCCGCAACCGCAGCAGGAACGGCACCGCGCCGATGTGGTCCTCGTGGCCGTGGGTGAGCACGACGGCCACCACATCATCGATCCGGTCCTCGATGGGGCGGAAGTCCGGCAGGATCAGGTCGACGCCGGGCTGCTGGTCCTCCGGGAACAGCACGCCGCAGTCGATGATCAGCAGCTTGCCGCCGTACTCGAAAACCGTCATGTTCCGGCCGATTTCGCCGATACCGCCGAGCGCGAACACGCGCAGGCCGTTCTGGGGCAGTGGCGGCGGAGCGCCGAGCCGATCGTGCGCGGCGACCAGGGCCGCCTGTGCCGGAGGCTCTTCGACCCGCCGGGCGCCGGACTGCCCGCGTCCCCGGCCCCCTCGCCGGGACGCCGCGTTCTGGCCCTTGCCTTCCCGGCGCGCCCGCACGGGCGCGAGCTCCTCGGTCGTGACCGCGGGAGGGGCTTCAGCCGTCGTCTCGTCCAGAGCCGGTACGGGCCGTGCGACGGTCTCCGCTGACGCGGGGGACGGCGTCACCTGCTCCGCCGGAGTGGTGGGAGCCGGCGCTCCCGCGGGGCGGGACGCGCTGCGGCGGCGGCGGAATAGCGGTTCGCTCACGAAAGTACTCCAACCGCTCGCAGGTCTGCGGCGAGCACTTCCAGTTGCTCACCGGTCGGCATCAGCTGCGGCAGCCGCGGCTCGCCGACCTCCACGCCCAGCAGCCGCAGGCCGCCCTTGCTCATCGCGACGCCGCCGAGCCGGGCCATCGCGGCGTGCAGCGGCAGCAGCGTGGTGTTGATCTCGCGGGCGCGCACCACCTCCCCCGCCGTGTACGCCTCCAGCAGCGCGCGCAATCGTTCGGGCACGAGATGTCCGATGACGCTGATGAATCCGGCCGCGCCGACCGACAGCCAGGGCAGGTTGAGCGCGTCGTCGCCGGAGTAGAACGTCAGGCCGGTGCTCGCGATCAGTTCCGCGCCCATGTTCAGATCGCCCTTGGCGTCCTTGACCGCGACGATGCGCGGGTGCTCGGCGAGCTTGCGGACGGTGTCGCTGGCGATCGGCACCACCGAACGCCCAGGAATGTCGTACAGGGTGACGGGCAGGTCGGTGGCGTCCGCGACGGCGGTGAAATGCGCGATCAGCCCCTCCTGGGAGGGCCGGGAGTAGTACGGCGTCACCACGAGCAAACCGTGTGCACCCGCCCGCTGCGCATTGCGCGCGAGTTCGATCGAATGCGCGGTGTCGTAGGTGCCCGCGCCCGCGATCACGGTCGCGCGCTTACCGACGGCGTCGACGACGGCGCGCAGCAGATCGGCCTTCTCCGACTCGGTGGTGGTCGGCGATTCACCGGTGGTTCCAGAGATCGCGAGCAGGTCGACGCCGCGGTCGACCAGGCGGGCCGCGAGCGCGACCCCGGCATCGACGTCGAGCTTGCCGTCGGCGCTGAAGGGGGTCACCATCGCGACACCTACCGTGCCGGACGCACGCAGCTCCGTTGGCGTCGATTCACCGTTCTTCATGGTCAGAAAGGCTACCCGGTCGAAGACACGCCCTCGACACCGTCGTCGGCGATCAGGCCGCAACAAAGACGCGAATCCATCTCGATGACAACCTGATGATGCCATCGTGCCGCTTGCCCGACATCAAGAATGACGTCAGACTGGCGTCATGGATTTGAACAAGTACACCAGCCAACTGCGTGCGAACCTGATCGCCGCCGCGGCGCTCGGCGACGAGAAGACGCAGGCCACGGCGGCGGCACTGGCCGCGGCGACGGAAGGGCCTGCCCGCCTGGTACTGCTCGCCGCGCTGTCGGACCTCGCCGCCGAGGTCAGCGCCGCACTCGGCGACCGAACGGTGCACGTTTCGGTCGACGGCACCGACGCGTCCATCGATGTGCGCAAGAGCACGGCGGGCGAGGAGCAGCCCACTTTCGAGGAGATGACCGGAGACATCAGCAGGGTCACGCTGCGACTGGTGGAACAGATGAAGGCGCGTGCGGAAGAGGCTGCCGCACAGAGCGGTCAGTCCCTGAACTCGTGGCTGTCCAGCGCCGTCCACGGGGCTTTGCGCGACCAGATGCGCGGGTACGGGCCCAAACGCGACAGCTGACCCACTAGCGCTACAGCAACGCGGCGAGATTGCCGCGCTCGCCGATGACGACCTCGTCCAGTTCGAGCCAATCGGCCATCTCGCGCAGCGCGCCGGCGAGGGCGTGCGCGGTGGCCGGAGTGTCGTATCCGGGTTCGGCGAACGCGGCGGGGACCCACAACCGGCCGTTCGCGCGCTCGGCGCGCAGATCGACACGGCCGACCAGTTCACCGTCGAGCAGGAACGGGAAGACGTAATAGCCGTGCACCCGTTTGTGCTCAGGGGTGTAGATCTCGATGCGGTAGTGGAAGTCGAAGATGCGCTCCGTGCGGGCGCGGAAGAAGATGAGCGGGTCGAACGGACACAGCAACGCGGCGCCTTCGACGCGGCGCGGCGTCGGGGCGCCCGCCCGCAGATAGGCTGGTTTCTCCCAGCCCGCCACCTGCACCGGGATCAGCTCTCCGGCGTCCACCAGATCGGCGATGGCCGGTTCGGTCTGGGCGCGCTGCAGCCGGTAGTAGTCGCGCAGATCGGCTTCGGTGCCGATGCCGTGCGCGGTGGCGGCGCGCAGCACCAGCGCACGGACGGCGTCCGGTTCGGCGACGTCGCGGGACAGCACCTCCGCGGGCAGTACCCGCTCGGTCAGGTCGTAGTGCCTGGTGAATCCCACGCGCGTGGCCACCGACAGCGCGCCCGCCGCGAAGAGCTGCTCGCAGATCATCTTCGTATCGCTGAGGTTCCACCAGGAGCCCTTCGGCCGCGGCTTGTCCAGCTCCAAATGGCGCTCCACTTCACCGGCGGTGGCCGCGCCCACCGACGTGATCACATCCAGGATGTCCTTGCCCAACGTCGGATTGCGCTCGACCACCTTGCGCATGCCCGACCAGCGCCCGTGCTCGTACCGCCGCATCCGCCAGCGCAGCAGCGGCCAGTCCTCCACCGGGATGAGCGCGGCCTCGTGCGCCCAGTACTCGACCAGCGTGCGCGGGCGCCGCGCGCCGTTGCTCCAGGCGGCCTGATCCAGCAGCGTGCGATCGTAGGACCCGATGCGACTGAACACCGGCGCGTAGTGCGCTCGCACCACCGCCGACACCGAATCCAGTTGCAGTAGCTTGGTCCGGTCCAGCACACCGAGCACCGTCCGCCGCGTCGCGCGGCCAGACCTGCGTACCCCGAAACCCTGCGCCGCCAAAGCCGTTCGCCGTGCCGCCGCGGCACCCATCTTCCGCATAGCAGGCAACGATGCCACGACCCACCGACACGTCAGGTCGAGACGGTGACCGTGCCGGTGGTGTCGATCTCGGTGCGGCGGTCTCGGTCGGACGCGGTGGCCAGGACGGTGGCCAGGATGCGGCGACCGGCGGGCAGGATACGGACGGTGACCGAGCCGTCGTTCGCGGCGTCCAGCTCCCGGGTGGCGGCGTCGATCACTTGCCTGCGCAAGTGATGTGGCACGCCCGCGAAGCCGCCGTCGTCGAGCAAGATCACTTCGACGCCGCGGGAGCGAGCGCCACGAGCGGCGCTGCTGAGCTGATCGGTGGCCAGGTGCGGAGCCCGGAGGCCGTCGCGCAGTTCGGCTTCCAGGAGCCTGCATTGCTCCCGCTCCGCCGCGGTGAGCTCCGCGCCGTCGGCGATGCGTTCCAGGATCGGGCGCGCCACCGCGTCCAGCCGGGCCAGCTGACGGGTGCGTTCGGAGTTCTCCGCCGCCATCGCGGCCTCGGCGGCGGCGCGCATGGCCGCCTCCTCACGCAGCAGCCGCAGCGAACGCTGGGTGGGCCGCATGATCGCCGCGAACAGGGAGACCCCCGCCACCGTGGCGACCGGCACGATCGAACCGACCACGACGCCGATCCGCAGCCCGGCCACCACACCGACCACGGCGATCACCACACCGATGCCCGCGACGCCGAGCCAGGCGGCGGCCAAGCGTCCGCGCAGCACCAGCACGGCGAGCACGTACGACGCGGCGAACGCCGTCCACACCTGCTTGGACCAGCCGTGTTCGACGTCGAACGAGGTCAAGGTCGTGGCCAGCGGCCCGGACGCGGCGACGAACACGGTCGCGGCCCAGGGCAGCGGATCGGTGGGAACGACCAGGACGACCACACCGGCCAGCGCCAGCACGACCAGCGCCGCGACGGCGGCGGCCACCGGCGATTCCGAGAAGTTCCGGATCATGTACAGCACGATGGTCGCTTCGAGCACGACCAGGAACAGCCACGCCGCGCGGTCGCGCAGCCCGAGCAGATCACGCAGCCCGAATTCGGAGTCCGGCTCAGCCATTTCCGCCCCAGACCAGCGTCACGGTCGTTCCCTCACCCGGTTCGGATTCCACGAACCCGGCGCCACCGGAGAGCTGACGCATGCGGCCGAGGATGCTCACCGAGATGCCGAGCCGGTCGACGGGCACTCGGCTCAGGTCGAAACCCGCGCCGTCGTCCCGGAATACCACGCGGATTCCCCCGGCGCTGATCGTCACTGTGACGGCGCGGCGCACCTCCCGCCCGGCGACGGTGGCGTGACGCAGACTGTTGCGTACGGCCTCGGCCAGCGCGGCCGCGATCGTACTGGCGGCGTCCACCGGCAGGTGCAGATCGTCGAATCCGGCCCACCGCCGTGTGGTGAACCTGATGCCGGGATTCACCTCGTGTACGGCCGAGCGGAGGAAGCCGATCGCGGATTGCGCGTCCAGCCGGTCGGGTTCGGTCTCGGCCACCCGGCACTCGTCGAGTTGTTCGAGGGTGCGTTCGGCCTGACGGCGCAGCACCGGTGATTCGGTCCCGGCTCGCGAGGCATCCAGCAGGGTGGACAGCACCGCGTCGTGGATCAGCGCGGCGAACCGCGCGCGTTCCCGCTCCCGGGCCGCCGCACCCGCGACCGCCGCCGCGCGGCTGCTCTCGATCGCCGACTCGCGATCCACGCGCGCGGCCGCCGCCCTGGCATAGACCACGCACCACAGGAACAGCGCGCTCAACCCGGCCGCTCTGGCGAAATCGCCGAGCAACGCGAGCGCGGTGGTCTCCCGCAACACGACCAGATTCGCCAGCGCGCTGAACGCCGAGCCCACCACCAGGTACGTCACGGCGAACGGCGGACGCCAAGCGAGCACGGCCGCGAGCACACCCAGCGCCAGTACCCGGTACAGCCAGACGGAGGCCGTCCCTTCGGCATCCGGCACGGCATACGCCACGGGGACCACCGCCATCGCCCCGAGGAAACTGACCGCCGCCGCACCGGCGACCCGTTGGATCACGCGCCGGCTCATGCCGATCGAGACGAGCGCGAGCACCGGGAACAGTCCGAACGCCAGCACCACCTCCACCACCGTCCACCGGACGGGCACGAAGCGGCTCTGATCGGCGATCTCGGGCAACTCGATGATCGCGGCGATCACGCCCGCGATGCCGATGGCGAGCCCGAACCGCCGCAGGATGCGATCGGCGGCTCCTTCGGAGGCTTTCTCCGTGGACAACGCGACGACTCCGCGGCGCCAACGGCTCGCGCGCGGCCGGTCGAGCGGGAGGGAGTGCGAGTGCGACGGGGTGTCCAGCATGCTGGACGCGATCATCCGCGCGGCTGCCGCTCGGGGACCGGCAGCCACCCGTCTTCCACCGCCCGCTTGTACAGGTCGGTCTTGGTCGGCGCCGGACGGCCGGCGTCGGCGTACTTCTGGCGGATGCGGCCGAGATAATCGTTGACCGTCTGCTCGGACAGACCCGTCAGCCGCGCGACCCGGGATGCTTTCTCCCCGGACGCGTAGAGCGTGAGCACTTCCTCCTGACGCGGGCTCAGGCCCACGTTGGACAGCTGCGGATCGCCGTCGATGGCGGCGGCCCAGTCGGTGGTGACGACCTGCTCGCCGCTGGCCGCCCGGCGCACGGCGGCGACGACGGTCGGCACGTCCTCGGATTTGCGCACCACACCCAAGACACCCGCACGCGCGGCGGCACGCACCAGGAAGGCGTTGTCCGCGCCCGTGAAGACCAGCACCTCCATGCCGCGGGCACGCAGGGCGCGCACGTTGTCCTCCGGTGCGGATCCGTCGGCCAGCCGCAGATCCAATACCACCAGATCCAGCGGTGGCGCACCATCGGCGGCGGCCAGCAGCTCCGGCACGGTGCCCGCGGTCAGCACCAGATCCAGATCGGTCTCCGGCGCCAGCATCGCGGCGAGACCGATCGCGACCGATTCGTGGTCCTCCACCAATCCGATTCGGCGCGGGGCGTGCCCATTCCCTTCGGCCCAGGTCACCTGGCTCTCCCATCCCGAGCTACTCGTTCACATCCCCACCGCGACAACAACCGCACACAGTATGCCGGGCAATGGTGCGCGAGGGTCAGACACCAGAATTCGGGGGCCTCAGGCCATCAGCCCGGCCGCGAGTGTGGCCCCGAGTTCCCAGCAGCGCCGCAGGTCGTCTTTGCCGGGCGGGCCGGACACGACCACCGCGGCGGCGGCCTGCTCCCAGCCCAGTCCCGTGGTAATGCTCCCCACCCCGCGCTCGGCGCCCTCGGTGCCCTCGTTGCCGTGCAGGTACACGCCGTACGGACGACCGCGGGTGGAATCCAGGCACGGGTAGTAGATCGTGTCGAACGCGTGCTTGAGCGCACCGCTCATGTATCCCAGGTTCGCCGGGCTGCCCAGCAGGTATCCGTCGGCGGCCAGGACGTCGGGGGCGGTGACGGCCAGTGCGGCGCGGCGCACGACTTCCACGCCTTCGATCTCGGGGTCGGTGGCCCCGGAGACGACGGCCTCGAACATCGCCTGCATGTGCGGGGACGGCGTGTGATGGATGATCAGCAACCGGGCCACCCTGCGATGGTATCGGCCCGCGCGGCCGTCAGGCGGTGTCGCGCTCGTGCCGTTCCAGCGCGACCGCGCGGCGCATGGTCTCGCGGGCTCGGGTGCGGTCACCCGCGTAGTCGTAGGCGCGCGCGAGGCGGTAGGAGACGCGCCAGTTGTCCGGATCGGCCTCCCACTCGGCTTTGACCTCCGCGAACAACTCGTCGGCGGCCGCGCGCTGGATACGGCCGGACGGCAGCCGCGGTAACGCGGAGGTGTCGAGTTCCAGGCCCTCGTCGTGGATCCGCCGCGCCAGGTGCTGATGCGCCAGGGCGGCGCGCACGGTGGCTACGACGATCCAGACGCCCAGCAGCGGCAGGATGAGCACGCCGACACCGATCACGATCGCCGCCACCTCGCCGGAACCGATCAAGCCGACCGCGATTCGGCCCAGCAGCAGGAAATAGAAGCCGAGCACCAGGACGAGGACCGCGATGAACGCGACCACCTTGACGACTTCTCCGCCGCCTTTGCGATCGTCGCGCTCCGCGCCGCTCACGGTCGCGCTCCGTCGCGGTGCGGCTGCCGACGCTCGATCACAGATCCAGGAACGGGTCGAGCCCGACGGTGAGACCGGGGCGCTTGGCGATCTCCCGGACCCCGAGCAGCACCCCGGGGGCGAAGGAGGAGCGATCGATCGAGTCGTGCCGGATGGTGAGCGTCTCGCCCTGCGTGCCGAACAGGACCTCCTGGTGGGCGACCAAGCCGGCCAGGCGCACCGAGTGCACCCGGACCCCGTCCACATCGGCGCCGCGCGCGCCCTCCAGCTCTGTCGTGGTCGCGTCGGGACTGCGGTCGAGGCCCGCTTTGTCCCGGGCCGCGGCGATCAGTCCCGCGGTGCGGTAGGCGGTGCCGGACGGTGCGTCGGCCTTGTTCGGGTGGTGCAACTCGATGACCTCCACCGATTCGAAGAATCGGGCGGCCTGCTCGGCGAAGCGCATGGACAGCACCGCGCCGATGGCGAAGTTCGGCGCGATCAGCACGCCGACCTCGGGACGCTCGGCCAACCAGCCGCGTACCTCCGCCAGCCGGGACTCGTCGAACCCGGTGGTGCCCACCACCGCGTGAATGCCGTGCTCCACCAGGAACCGGAGGTTTCCCATCACCACGTCCGGGTGCGTGAAATCGACGACGACCTGGGTTTTCGCCGCGGTGAACGACTCGAGCGAATCGTCCTTGTCGACGGCGGCGACCAGTTCCAGATCGCCTGCCGCGGTCACCGCCGCGCAGATCGCCTGTCCGACTTTGCCACGCGCTCCCAGCACTCCGACCCGAATGGTCACCGCACCTCCTCGTTCCGCCTCGGTCGGGATCAGCCTAGTGGGGCGCACCGACCGCGATCCCGGCGCGGCCCGACTGTGCCCGGCCACCGCGAAGCAACCACAGGATCGGCGCGCTCACCGCGCCGGCTGTGGTTCGCCGACCGCCGGGCTCGCCGCGCCACCGAGGTTCGCGACCATCCGTCGCAGGATCCGCAGGGTCTCGGCGAACTGCTCGTCGGTGATCCCGTCGGCCATCTGCGCTCTGCGCCGGGCGATCCGGACGAAGGCGGCGTCATGGGCGCCGCGGCCCTTGCCGGTCAGCGACAACATGCCCGCGTCGTCGGCGACCAGCCCGTCGGCGACGAGTCCGGCCAGTTCGGTGGACCATTCGGCGTCGTCGGTCCAGAAGGCGTCGAGCGCGTCGCGGATGTCGTCGGCGCGCTGCGGTCCGTCGGCCAGCGAGTGGGTCACCTGCCAGCGTCTGCGACTGAAACCGCCGGAGGCGAGGTCTTCGTCGAAGCGCTCGTTGATCAATCGATCGAGCTCTACGAGCCAATATCCGATGCCGCGCCGGATGGCCATGACCACACTCCTCGATATGCCCAGAAACAACTACATGCATTCTTACATACAAATATCGGGCATGACAGAGTGGACGGATGGATCAGCACGACGCGATCACCGTCGCCGTGGAAGCGGCGATGGTCCGGATCCGGCGCAGACAGACGCGCGGCGCGCTGAGCGACGGCGCGATCCCCGTCGCCGTGTTCCGCGCGCTCGACGCCGTGGCCGACGGCGCGGCCGACACGGTAGGCGCGCTCGCCCCCGCCCTCGGCGTCGATCAGCCGAGGGCCAGTCGCCTGGTGGCGCAGGCGGTGTCCGCCGGATTGCTGGAACGAGTCGCCGATCAGCGCGACGGACGGCGTTCGGTCCTACGCCTGACCACCGCGGGCAACCGGGCGGTGGCCGAGGCCAGAGCGGGCAGGCGTGACGCCATGGCCGCCGCCATGGCGGATTGGACGCCCGCCGAGCGCGCCGAGTTCGCCCGTCTGCTGGCGCGTTTCGTCGACGGGCTGGACCGCCCCGCCGGATGAGCGACGCGGCGCGCCTGCCGAGCCAGGATTCGGCGGCCGAGTCAGTCGAAGACGATGACCTGACGCAAGGCGTGGCCCGCTGCGAGTTCGTCCATGGCACGGTTGATCTCGTCGAGCCCCACATGCGCCGAGACGAGCCGCTCCACCGGCAGCCGTCCCGACCGCCACATCCGGACGTACTCGGGAATGTCCCGGGACGGCACCGCGGAGCCGAGATAGCTGCCCACGATGGAACGTCCCTGCGCGACCAAGGCCAGCGGCGAGATAGCCGCCCGGGCATCGGGAGCGGGCAGTCCGACGGTGACGGTCGTGCCCCCGAGCGCGGTCGCGGCGACGGCGGTCTCGAAGGCGCGGACGTTGCCCGCCGCTTCGACCACCACCTCGGCCTGCACCCCGAGTTCGGCGACCTCGGCCGGGGTATATGCGGCGTGCGCGCCGAACTCCTGCGCGAGAGCGAGCTTGTCCGCCACGGTGTCGACCGCGATCACCTCGTGCCCCTCGGCGGCGAGCGACACCGCCACCAGCACTGCCGCCATACCGACGCCGCCCAGGCCGACGACCATGATCCGGTCCCCCGGGCCCGGACGCGCCGAATTCAGCAGAGCGCCACCGCCGGTCAGCACCGCGCAGCCGAGGACCGCGGCCACCTCGGGCGGCACGTCGTCATCGACCGGCACCACCGACCTGCGGTCCACCACCGCGTGCGTGGCGAAAGCGGAGACGCCCAAGTGGTGGTGCACCTCGGCGCCGTTCCGGAACAGCCGCCGCCCACCGCTGAGCAACTCACCCGCGTTGTTGGCGGCACTGCCGGGCACGCACGGTGTGCGTCCGTCGGTCGCGCAGCCCGCGCACTCGCCGCACCGCGGCAAGAAGGTCATGATCACGCGCTGCCCGACCGCGATATCGCCGTCGCCGGGGCCGAGCGCTTCCACCCGCCCCGCCGCCTCGTGGCCCAGCAGCATGGGCACCGGGCGGACCCGGTTGCCGTCCACCACGGACAGGTCCGAGTGGCACAGGCCCGCCGCCTCGATCCGGACCAGCAGCTCACCGGGCCCCGGCTCGCGCAGCTCCAGATCGCACACGGTGATCGGCGCCGACTCGGCGAACGGCGCCGGCGCTGCGATCCGCTCCAGGACCGCTCCACGAATCTTCATTCCGCCGACGCTACCGCTAGGGGTGGTCCGCACCCCACCACAGTGGCCGCACCTGCCTCGCTGTCGCACCGCTCGGACCGGCCGCCGCCGGTCCGCGTCACGTCGCGGTGTGCAGCGGTCACGCCACGCCGGACGCGGGCCTGCGTACGATGCCGCGTATGGGTGTGGATCTGGGCGATGTGGTCGAGCGCTTGCACGCCGACCTGGGGAGGTGGCTCGGGTCGGAAGCGCCGGTCGAGGTGTTCGAGCGGTTCGCGGCGGCGCAGCACGAGCGGTTCAGCATGGTGACGACCGATGGCGAAGTACTCGGGCGCAGCGCGTTGCTCGCCGGCCTCCGTGGCGCGCGCAATGCCGTGCCCGGCCTGACCATCGAGGTGTCCGATATCGAAGAGCTCTCGTGGTCGGAAGGCATCGCGGTAGTGCGCTTCCTGGAGACGCACCGGGCGGCGGGAAACCTCACTCGCCGCTGGGTGACCGCCGTGCTGACGACCGAGGACCCAGGCGCGGTGCGCTGGCTGACGGTGCACGAAACCGCTACGGCATCAGCCTGACTCTTCCCAGCACGGGGACGGGCGCGCTGCGCCGACGCCCGGTCTGCCGGACAATTTCCGCCTTGTTCTCGGACGGCTGCCACCCGGCGACCGTCCCGGGGAACGATGTGTACTCGAGGAGGCCGGTGCCGGTGGATCGGTGGGAACGCGACGGTCTGCGCTCCGCCAACAGCGGAATCCGCAACCAGGTGGACTACATCCTGGACGCGCTCGCCGAGCAGCGCACCCATCTGGCAGAGGTGCGCGACAAGCTGTCCGCGCTGCGGTGCACGGCCGAGTCGGCGGACAAGCTGGTGACGGTGACCGTAGACGCGGCGGGCGTGCTCGTCGACGTGCGGTTTACGCCGGCCGCCTTGCGCAGCACGCCGGAACAGCTGGGCCGTTCGGTGACCGAAGCGGGCAGGCAGGCGGCGCGGCTGGCCCGCGACCAGCACGCGGCGATCATCGCCCCGCTCGTCGCCGACGCCGAAGCGGTGCCCGACCTGCCCGATCTCGTCCCGGGCGCACCCAGTCTGCGTGCGGTGTGGGAGCCTGCGGACGACTCGACCGGCTAGCGCGCTCGGCGGCAGCGGTGCCTCCTCGCCGGACGGGACGCTCCGGGCCGATCCGGACCGACTCGACCGGCGAGGAATGCACCGCCACCCCCGAATCCGCCGCGCTGCCGAACGGTTCGGGGTGGCGGGAAACGAGTGGTTCTCGAGTGTCGGCACATGGCAGCGACCTCCGTTCGGGGTGGGCAGCCTCGGCTGCCTGAGGGATGAGGCGATCAGTACAGCTTGGCGAGGAACGCGGAGAGATTCTCGCGCACCCGCTGGACCTTCTCTTCGGGCGTGAGATCCTCGCGGTACCGGCTTCCGAGCGCAGGCCGCTTCTTGTTCCGCGCGTACAGCGAGCAGGCGAGATCGGTGCACATATAGGTGCCGACCGAGTTGCCCCGGCGCCCGGACTCGCCGGCTTTGTGCGCGGTCATCAGCGCGACCCCGCCGCCGGTGTGGGTGGTCAGGCAGATCGTGCACATCTGTGCCCGGCCGGTGCCGCCGGTGGCGTACCGCAACGCGACGCCGACCAGACGATCGTCCTGCGGGACGACCAGATAGCCGCGTCCCGGCAGGGACGGATCGCTCCAGCCGAGGAAGTCCAGATCTGCCCAGGGCCGCTCGTCGAGGTCCTTGGGCACGGGCAGCCGCTTGGCGTCTCCTTTCGAACAGTTGACGAACGACGACCTGATGTCGCGTTCGGTGACAGGTTCCATGAGGGAGATCTCCTTCGGTCGATCGGTGGACAAACCCAAGCGACGTTACGGTCCCGCCGCGCCGGGAACAACGGAAATTCCCTGTGCGCTCAGCGCTGCGCGCGACACTTCCGGCAGCACCGAATGCTTCGGGCGCGGAGCGGGTTTCGGGACCGGCACGGCGGGTATCCGCCGCCAGCGGGAGGTGTGAGTGTGGCGCAAGACATGCAGAAGAGGTTCGCGCCGCGCCGTCGGTTGCGCGGCCCGGCCGACCTGCCGGGACGGTCGTGGTGGGGCGTGGTCACCCGATCGGTCGCCGAGTTCCAACGCGACAATCTCACCGACTGGGCCGCGGCATTGACGTATTACAGCGTGCTGTCGCTCTTTCCGGGTTTGATCGTATTGACCGCCGGACTGGGCATGCTGGGACGCGACGACACCCGGGCGCTGGTGGACACCCTCCGCGAGATCGGCCCGGGCAGCGGGACAGATCTGCTCGTGGACGCGGTGAACGGCATCGCGGAAGCGCAGAGCCCGGCCGGACCGCTGGCGTTGGTCGGGTTGGCGTCGGCGCTGTGGACCGCGTCCGCGTACATCGGGGCGTTCATGCGGGCGACCAATGCGATCTACGACATCCAGGAGGGGCGGCCGATCTGGAAGACCGTGCCGGTGCGGGTGGCCCTGACCGCCGCGGTGGTGGTCCTGCTGGGCGTCTGCACGGTCGGCGTGGTCGTCAGCGGTTCGCTCGCCGACCACCTCGGCCGCTGGCTCGGACTGGCGCAGGCGACGATCACGGTGTGGGGCATCGTCAAGTGGCCGGTGATGATGGCGCTGATCAGCCTGGTATTCGCCCTGCTGTATTGGGCGGCGCCCAATGTGCGCCAACCGGGATTCCGGTGGCTGACTCCGGGCAGCGCGCTGGCCGTCGTGCTCTGGGCGGGCGCGTCCTGGGGGTTCGCCTTCTATGTCGGTCACTTCGGCTCCTACAACCGGGTCTACGGTTCCCTGGGTGGCGTCGTCGTCTTCCTTGTCTGGCTGTGGATCTCGAACATCGCGGTGCTGCTGGGCGCGGAGCTGGACGCCGAGCTGGCGCGGGCGCGCAACATCGCCCATGGCCATCCGGAAGATGCCGAACCCTATCTGCCGCCGCGCGACGAACCCGACGAATGATCAACGGGATCAGGGGATTCGCGTCGCGATCACACCGGCGGCAGCCCCTCCCGCCGACCGCCCTGACCGTTTCAGCGTGACCGGGAGCGGTATCCGAAGCCCGACTGGATCGGTATTCGGAGAGGACTCCCATGACTCAGCACGCTGAACACGCCGCCGCCGAACCCGCGACCATGCCCTCGGATGTCAGCGGGAAATTGTCGGTGTTCGACCGATTCGCGACAGCGGCCAGCGCACTGGCCTCCAAGGCGGGATTCTTCGTCTTCTGTGTGCTTCTGGTGCTGGTCTGGGCGCCGACGATCTTCTTGCTTCCGAGCGTGGACACCTGGCAATTGGTCATCAACACCGCGACGACGATCATCACGTTCCTGCTCGTCGCGCTGCTACAGAACACCCAGAGCCGCTCCGACGCCGCGGTCCAGCAGAAGCTCAACGCCGTCGCCGACGGATTGGCCGATCTCATGAGCGAGTTGAGCTCCGAACACCCGGAACTGCGGCGTCACCGGCGGGAACTCGCCGAGGCTGTCGGGCTGGAGAATCGGGAGAGCGCCGGGTGACCGGCGCGAAGACCGGTGGCGTCGCACGCCGCCGGCCTCCGCGTGCACCGATTCGTCACGGCTGCCCGGGCTCGGCGCTCTTTCCTGCCTCCCGGACCGCTTCGGCCAGCTCCCGGCGCAAACGCTCGGCGTTCGCTTCGTCACCCGCGTCCTCCGCGGTGGTGATGTCCTGGCGCAATTGCGCGATCGTGTCCTGCGAAACCATAGGACCTCCTCATCTCTTCGGACGGTTTCGTATGAGAGGGCGACCCGGCCCCCGTGGACAGGGTGGCCGCTGAGTCGAGGACGAAACACTCACGAGCCCCGGCCTGCGGGCAGCGGATCGGAAAGCGCTGGTCGGCTCGACGCGCATGCCGCGAAGGTAGAGTGGAATCGGTTCTCGACGATTGGGCCCGGCTGCGGTGGGTACTCCCCGCTGCGGTGTGACGGGATGCGAATCGCCGACACATCTGGGGTACCGAACCGCTCCTACCTGGCTGAACGACGACGGTTGAGTGGCCGGTCCGTACGCCGAGCAGCGTGGCTCGGAAACCTCTACGACGTACTGGGCGGGATGCCGTATCCGGAAGAGCAGGAGTGTCGCAGCGATGGAGTCATTGGCCTTCCACAGCGACAGTTTGGGTGATACCGAAGAGTTCCTCAATATCAACTACACGAGGATGCGGATCGGCAACAACACCGGTATCCCCGTCCGGACGGACATCACCCGGACGATGCTCGGTCCGGTGAGCTTGGACGACCTCGACCTGAGCTTCGACATGCGGTACGACGCCCAGCCGCTGGGCAAGATATGCCTGTGCGAGGTCGACTCGGGGACGATCGAAGAGAACTACGCCGACGGCAGCACCGACTTCTTCCGGCCCGGCGAGCTGGGGCTGCTCACTCCGCCGGACCTGCCGTATTCCGGAGTGATCCACCACGCCCGCTACAGCATCACGATGTTCGATCCCGCGCTGCTGACCCAGGTCGCGGCCGCGGCCCCGGACCACGACCTGGAGCCGGTCCGGCTCACGGGCCATCGGCCCGTATCGCAGGCCGCCGCGCGGCATCTGGCCGGCGTGCTCGAGCACATGCGTGATCTCGCCACCGATCGCGCGGTACGCGAGCAGCCGCTGATCACCTCCACCGCCGCGCAGTATCTGGCCGCCACCGTGCTGCATGCTCTGCCGAGCACCGCGCACACCGATCCGACGGCGACCGACCGCAACGACGCCCACCCCGAGACGGTCCGACGCGCGCTGGCCTACGTCGAGTCGCACCTCAGCGAGGACATCACCGTCGCCGATATCGCCGCGGCCTCCTATGTCACCGTCCGCGCCTTGCAACTGGCGTTTCGTCGCCATCTCGACACCACGCCCATGGCGTATCTGCGGCGGCTTCGCCTACGTGCCGCGCACGAACAGCTGCGCGACTTCTCGTCCGACGACGGCCACACCGTGACCTCGATCGCCGCGGCGTGGGGCTTCGCCCATCCCGGACGCTTCGCCAGCGCGTACCGCGAGGCATACGGCCGATCTCCGCACACCACGCTCATCGCGTAATCCGCTGGGGCTCAGTCCCGCACGAGGGCTCGGCCATGGACTGCACTGGACAGCGGCGATCAATCGCGCAGGGCACGCTCCCGCAGATCGGCGAGGGTTCGCGACAAGACGCGCGAGATGTGCATCTGCGAGACGCCCAGCACGGCGGCGATCTGGGCTTGGGTACGCCCCTCGAAGAAGCGCATGCGCAGCACGCGCCGCTCTCGCTCGGGCAGTTCGGCGAGCAACGGGGCGACCGCGAGTGCCTCGTCGGTCAGGTCGTAGGAGGGATCCTCCTCGCCGAACGTCTCCGCGACGCGCACCGGGGCGCCGCCGCTGTCGTCGTCCTCGATGACCGCGTCGATCGAATTCGTGGAGTAGGCGTTGCCTGCCAGCAACGCTTGGGTGACTTCGGTCAGGTCGATGCCGAGTTCGACCGCGATCTCCAGCGCGGTGGGCATCCGTTCCAGTCGCTGGGAGAGCCGCTCCACTGCCGGGCCGATGGTCAACTGGATCTCCTTGATCCGGCGCGGCACGCGCACCGCCCAGCTGTGATCACGGAAGTGGCGGCGTACCTCGCCCATGATGGTGGGCACCGCGAACGACAGGAACGACGGTCCCCGCGCCGGGTCGAAGCGGTCCACCGCGAGCACCAACCCCACGGCGGCGATCTGGTACAGATCGTCGTAGTTCTCCCCGCGGCCCACGAAACGGCGGGCGATGTGCTCGGCCAGCGGCAGGCACCGGCGCAGGACCGCTTCCCGCAGTCGCGGCCGTTCGGGATCGTTCTCGTCCATCGCGGCCAATTTCTCGAGCCATGGTTCGATGCCGTCGTAGCTGTCTGCTCCGCGCCGCGTCCGGCGCGGCGTGGCGGTCCTGCGGTTGGCGGTCGCGAGTGACATGAACTTCCTCATTCCCGTTCTCCAGCGGTCGCCGCGCTCGCCCGGCAGAGGGCGGCGACGATCGCCGTATACCGCCCGACGGTTGCGTCAAGCGTTCGTGGGCGGTCTTGTTCGTATTTCGGACGGGCGCCGGTGCCCAGGTGCGTTCTCGGGATCGCCCGCCCGCCCGGGCTGGCGAGACCGGGTCGCGCCACCGGAGACATACGGGCGGTGAACAGCTTCCGGGGAGATCCGCCGATGCGCTTCCGGACCACCGCCGGCCCGCCCCGTCACATCACCCGTGACGACAGCGCCGGATGAACGGCACTCACGCGACGGATAGCCGGCGTCGTGCACCCCGGATGCCGGGCACGCGACCACCGGCACACTGCTGCGCACTCCCAGCACATCCACGATGCGCCGCACGGGTCCGTCGTCCGGCACGGTCATTCCGACCGGGACACCTGCTCGCGCGCCCCACCTCGCCAGCCGCAGCACCACACGTACGCCCGCACAGGAGAGGAAACGCACGGCACACAGGTCGATGACGACCGATGCCGGAGTCGGGGTTGTGCGCCAATGCTGTTCGACCGTTTCGGCCATCTCGGTGTAGCACTCGTCGGCGGTCGCCGCATCCAGCTCACCGTGCGCGACGAGGAGCAAGCCGTCATCGGTCGGGACGCCGTCCACGCCGTTCTGAAAGGTCATGCGTACCTCCGGCGGCCGGGTATCGGCACGAGACCGCATAGTCGAGCCTGGCAGTCGATTCCGGTGGTGTCAGTGCGACAGACGAAGTCCGCCGGGGCATCGGTCCGAAAAACGAAACGCCGTCGCCTCCCGCACGGTCACTCCCGGGGGATGCGGTGGTGGACGGTCAGCAGGATGTGGTCGAACGCGGCGACCAGATCCGGCGGCGGCGGTGGCACCTGAGGAAGTTCCGCGAGCAGCTGCTGGGCCAGCGCGCGCAACTTGACGTTGGTTTCCTGCGATCGCCAGCGCAGGATCTGGAACGCTTGCTCGGCGCTGATCTGGTAGACGCGCATGAGCACGCCCTTGGCCTGCTCGATCACCGCGCGATTCTCGTAGAGCCCGGGCAGCGTCGCGGCGAGCATGGCCTGGTGCGCCTCGGCCAGGGTGTCGGACAGGTCGACGTAGAAGCCCGCGGTGCCGACCGCGGCGCCCCGGTCGTCGAGAATTCGATCGGCGACGACGAGCACGGTGTGTTCCTGGCCGGACAGGTCGATGAACCGGTGCCTGCTCGAGAAAGGCTCGCCGTGATCTATGGCACGTGTGATGGTCTCGGCGACGTGCGTGCGATCGTCTGGGTGCTTGTGCGCGAGCAGCAGCTGTGTGGTCGGCTCGATCTCGCCCGGCTGGTAGCCGTGCATGCGATAGACCTCGGCGGACCATTCCCAACGGCGGGTGGCGAACCAGAACCGGAAGCTTCCGACAGTAGGTTGCTCGGATGATGCCGAATCGGCAGCGGTTACGGCGGACATGCAGGGCTGCATACGTTGAGTCATGGATGCAAGGCCTCTCCGAGGACAAGGGGCGCACAGCGCAACGCGACCCACGGGCCGTCTTTCCCTCGGCGGGGTCATGTAGGCGCGGGCACGCTCGGCCGACAATCCGCTGTTGACTCAACGGCCGGCGCCCGCGCACATCAGTGGCGACAGCCGGTGACCTACGACCCAGTATGTCATCTGCGCCGGATCCAGGCGTGACAAGGCTCGGCAGCTATCCGAAAAACGAAGCGCCGGCAGGTTCCACGCACCCGGTGATCTTCTGGCAGAGAACCGCTTCGACGCGGACGACAGCGGAGCGTGGACCGGTGCGGTCCGTCACTCCCGAACCCACTCGGGCACAGTGCGACTCGCGCCTCGCACCACCACCTGCCCGGGCGGGGCGCGGTGGAGCGAGGGTGTCGCGGCTGCGGACTCGAGCGCGCATGGCACTGATCACAACCACGCGCTGTCCGCCTGCGCGGTCCCTCCGGACATCGGGGCCGGTTCCGATTCGGCGAACACGGCGGCGGCCCCGCAGCCGACGAACTCGGCCGCCGCCAGCACCGCACGGCGAACCGCCCGCTCCGGTCCGCTGCCCTCGCCCACGTGGGCTGTCGCGGCGACAGCGAAACTGTCCCCTGCTCCGCAGGTGTCACTGCCGCCGGGCGCCTTGGCCGCGACCGGAAGCGGGATGCGCGAACGTTTGCCGGACGCGCGCAGGCAGAGCAGGGCACCCTCCGGTCCGAGGGTCACCGCGATGGCGTCGACGGCCCACCCTTTCGCGAGTTTCCACAGATCAGGCCCGTCGTCGAGCCGCCCGGACAGCAGGGTGAGCGCTTCCGCGCGATTCGGGGTGACCAGTGCCGCGCCGGGGATCGGCACGGGTCCGTGCGGGTGGGGGTCCCAGACGACCGGAACGTGGCGGGCCTGCGCACGCAGGAGCGCACGGATCTGCGGGTGGGCCGCGATGCCGCGACCGTAGTCGGAGACCAGCACCGCCTGCGCCGCCGCGAGCACGGCCTGCGCCTCGTCCGGCAGCGGGTCGGCGCTCGCTCGTCCGGTGCCGGAATCGATTCTGGTGATCAGGATGGGCCGCCGGGGTTCCTTGGCGCGAACGTGCCCGTTCCTGCGGGCCCACGGGCCGATCGCGCGCACCCGCTGCTTGCAGATCGTCGATCCGTGCAGGGGTAGCGCGATGATCCGTACGTGTCCGTCCAGCAACCCGCGCAGCCGGGCGCCCGCTTCATCGGCCGCGAAACCGGCGATCAGGACGACTTCCCGGTCGCCCGCCGCCGCGAGCCGGGCCGCCAATCCCGCCCCACCCGGACGGAACGTGCGGTGCGCGACGTCGACGACCGGGGCTGCCGCCTCCGCGCTGCATCGGTCGGCGCGACCGTCGAGGTCGATGTCGAGCAGCGCGTCCCCGATCACGACGAGCGGATCGCCCGCGGCCATCACTCCCGCTCCAGCGCGGCTTCCAACGCCGTGCACAGCCCGTGCACCAGCAACAAGTGCATCTCCTGCACCGTCGCGACGGTTTCGGCCTCGATGCTGATCGCGTCGTCGCACAGCAACGCCAGCGGATTCGGCGACGGTCCGGTCATCGCCCAGGTGGTCAGCCCGATGTCGTGGGCGGTCTTGGCGGTGGCGATCACGTTCGGGCTCGATCCGCTGGTCGACAACGCGATCAGCACGTCACCGGGCCTGCCGTGCGCGCGTAACTGGCGTGCGAACATCTCCTCGATGCCGTAATCGTTGGCGATCGCGGTGGTGCTGGAGGTGTCGCAGTGCAAGGCGATCGCCGACAGCGGGCGCCGTTCCAGCTGGAAGCGACCGGTCAATTCGGCCGACAGGTGCTGGGCTTCGGCGGCGCTGCCCCCGTTCCCGCAGGTGAACAAGCGCCCGCCGGATGCGTAGACGCGGGCGAGGTCCGCACCCCAGGCCCACAGCCGCGCGAGGACGAGGGCGCGGTTGCGTTCGAGCGCGGTGGTCAGCGCGTCGAAATGGCGCGTCAGGACGGCCTCCGGGCCGGGCGCGCCGCTGTGGGCCGGATCGGTGTCCGAACCTGTCACGGTAGGTCGTCCTTCCTCGTCGCCGATGCGGCGGTCATACCGGGTTCACTTCGGAAACCACCTGATCGTCCGGCGTGACCTCCGATGGGTGTCCCTCCGGCTCCGGCGAGCCGTCCACCTGATGTCGCGCCGGCGGTGACACCGAACAGTCGGTGCCGAGGGTCACGACGCAGTCGATGCCAGCTATGTGTAGCGGCAGGACCCGTGGCGGCAGCCGCCGCACGATGGTGCGGCCGGGACAGGTCGGAGGCAGTCATCACATCGGGACAGAAGCCGTAGCGCCGGGTATGGGCGACGCAGTGTTCACGCGTCGATGTGACCACCGCGCCGGACTCGGCCGGCGGACCGGCGTGCTCGAACACCGTGGGGACCTTCACTGCAGCTCCGTTCGCCGAGGACGACTGGATCACACGCGCAGTACCGATCCGGGCCGCACACCGAAGCCCGCACGGGCTGACATGCCCCACTCGACCGCGCCGAAACATCCGTGCTGCGCTGCCCGCACCGTTTGTGCGCCCGGACCCCGGGTAGAACGACGACATTCGTACGGCTCGTCGGACACGCAGGAGGTCGCATGGGACACGCCGGCGGCGCGATCACCCGCACGGGACCCATTCCATCGTGCCCGGCGCTCGGCCCGCTCGGCGAGGTCTTCCCCGAGGTGCGGCGCATCGCGGTACTGCGCGGCGGCGGTCTCGGCGATCTGCTGTTCGCCTTCCCCGCGATCCACGCGCTGGCGGCGACGTATCCCGAAGCTCGCATCGTTCTGCTCGGTACGGCCGAGCACGCCGAACTGCTCTACGACCGCGCGGGGCCCATCGACCGAGTGGTGGTCATCGATGAACAGGGCAACGTCGACAAGGACGTCTGCGACGAACTGGGGCCGATCGATCTCGGTGTGCAACTACACGGCGGTGGCGCCTGGTCGAACCCGTTCCTGGCCGATCTGCGCCCACGCTGGACGGTGGGTTCGCGTGCCGCCGGCGCGGCCGCCCTGACCCGCACACTGCCGTTCCGCTACTACCAGCACGAGACCTTGCGAGCCCTCGAGGTCGTCGGCCTGGCCGGTGCGGCGCCCGTGATGCTGGAAGCGCACCTCGAGCCGACAGCGGCGGACCGGTCCGCCGCCGACTCGGTCCTCCGCGACCTGGGCGGCCCGATCGCGGCCATCCATCCCGGCGCCAGGGACCCCCGCCGACGCTGGCCCACCGAACGCTTCGCGGACGTCGCCGTCCACTGTCTCGACCGGGGCGTCGCGGTCGTCCTGCTGGGCTCCGAGCCCGATCGTGACCTCGTCGACGGCCTCCGCTTGCGAATCGGTGCACGCGCACTGGACCACCGGATCCGTACGCTGATCGGCGCGCCGCTGCCCGCCCTGTGCGGCGTCCTCGCCCGCAGTAGCGTCTTCGTCGGGAACGACAGCGGCCCGCGTCATCTGGCCAGGGCGTTCGGTACTCCGACCGTGGGCATCTTCTGGATCGGCAACGTGATCAACGCGGGGCCGCTGGGCCGCGCCCGTGACCGGGTGCTGATGTCCTGGACCACCATTTGCCCGGTCTGCCACCGCGACTGCACCGACGAGGAACGTCCCCGCTGCCCGCACGACGTGTCGTTCGTCGCCGACGTACGGACCGATGACGTCTGCCGGGATATCGATGAGCTGCTCGAACACACTTGACCGATACGCACGCGCTCGCGCGGCCACGGTTGTTCGGTTCGTCCTCGCCCAGTCGCGATTCCGCTCCGGATACCGTGCCCTGGTTCCGCCGATGTCCCGCTCACCACCGAGAAATCAGCACCGACCGGCCGTGTAGGGGCGCGGAATGTACGGGCGCACGTTCGCCGCTTCCGGCCCCCGATCGGTGATGGTGGTGGTGAAGACGACGGTCTGGCCGGGAGCGAGTGTCTTGTATCCGCGCATGTCGATGGCGCGGAAGTCGACGAACACGGGGCTGGTGCGGTCGTCGGGTTCGAGATAGCCGAAGCCTTTCTCGGTGTTGAACCAGGCGACGGTGCCATGGCGCCATTCGGTGGCGGTGGCGGGGACGAGGGTGTCGCGACGCGGGCGGTGCGGCCGGAATCGGCTGGGGGCATGCGTGGTAGTCGTCATGACAAGGCGTAACAGCGGGGTCGGGTCAGTAGGCGAGCGGGTATTCGTCGTCGGGCAACGGTGTGACGAAGGCTTGTTCGAACCGGTCGACTTCGTCGGCGTGGTCGAAGGCGTCCCGGATGCGTTCGGCCAGCGGGCTCATGCCCGTCGTATCGATTCCGGTGTGCTCGTGCCGGTCGGCAGGCGCTTGCTGTTCGAGGTGGTCGGCGGCGCTACCGGTGGGAAATGTCGGGGTGTGCACGGTGGTCCTTCCTCCTGGCTTCGGGCCTGTCGCGGATACGGGAGCCGCGGGCCCGGACACCGGGTGCCGGGCCCGCGTCGGAAGAGAGTGACGTGACGGTTCGATCGGTCCGTGCATCACCTGCCTTTCATCTCGCCTGTCTTTCGGGTGGATCTGCCGAAACCGTCATCCGCGCGGAGGTCCGCGCTCGCGCGGATGCGGCCGGTGCGCCGGTATGCGGCCGCGTAAGGTGGCCACCGCTGCGTACGGTCGCGGCCCCGTCGCCCCGTCGGGGGCCGCCGTCAGGCACGGCAGCGCCGGTGGGCACTGCGCGACAGCCATTGCCGCACAGAGGATCTCGTCCACCTCGGCGAACAACCCGTCGAGGTCGGCGTCCAACAGCGGCAAACCGGCGACGTCGCGGCTGTCGAGGGTGCGCACAACCCTTCACCTCCTGTCGGAACGTGCTGGGTCCGGTGGGCGATCAGGCGTCGATCACCTGGTGGCCGTCGCCGCGAGCGACCTCGATCTTGCGCGGTTTCGCCCGCTCCGCGACGGGGATTCGCACTCGCAGCACCCCATCGGCGTAGTCGGCGCTGATGCGATCGCTGTCGAGCCCCTCACCGAGGAATATCTGGCGGCTGAACACGCCACGGGTCCGCTCCGCGGCCACCATCTCGCGCCCCGGTTCCAGCTCTGGGCGCTGGGCGCGCACCGTGAGCACGTTGCGTTCGAGATCCAGATCCAGCGAGCCGGTATCGATGCCGGGTAGGTCGAGCTCGACCAGGAATTCCTCGCCCTCCCGCCAGGCGTCGATCGGCATGACGGCCGGGTGCGCTGCCGTGCCGAGCACCTGGTGCGTCAACCGCTCCAGATCGTGGAACGGGTCGGTCCGCATCAACATGGTCGCCACCTCCAACTCACTCCATCTGCGGGGCTCTACCGAGATAACCTGTGTCGATTTAGACAGATTTTTTGTAGCACTATCCAGACATCTACGCAAGAGCACGAGCGACAACAATTCGGCAGACGGGCGAATGCGGGCTATGACCAGCCGCGTGCAAGCTGGCTACGTGCTAAACACCCTGGGCAGCACCGGAATTGTCGGCCTGGCACCGCTCTCATCCGGGCGAGACGAAACCGGCGAACACGTCCGACGACGTTGCGCGCTCGAACTCACCACGGACATGAACGCCAAGGGTGATATGGATGGCCGGAAGGACACTCGGCCTTGCGAGCCAGATGATTTCGTGGAGCGGATGACGGGATTCGAACCCGCGACCCTCACCTTGGCAAGGTGATGCGCTACCAGCTGCGCTACATCCGCATGCGCATCGCGGAGTCCGTGATGCGACACAGAACATTAGCGGACACGCGTGGCAAAAAGCCAATCGCCGCTCATGCCCGCCGCTCCCCCGCGCGGTCGCGACGCAGGCCGAGAGCGGCCGCGATCAGGCAGGCGAGGGCCACGACGCCGACGAACCACGGAAACACCGTGCTCAGCCCCCAGGTGGTGGCCGCCCAACCGGCCAGGATGGTCGGCAGGGCCATCGCCGAATAGGCGAGCAGGTAGTACGCCGACATCGTCTCGCCGCGCTTGTGCTGCGGAACGACCTCGGACAGGTGCCGCAGCGAACCGCCGAACCCGAGGCCGAAGGTGGCGCCGAGGGCGATGCCCGCGGCGAGCACCGCGACCCAGTTGTGCGTGGCCAGCGCGGGCACCGTCAGCAGCAGCGACAGCGCCATTCCGGTGTCGCCGAGGATCGCGGCCCATCGGGCGGGCACGCCGGTCGCGAACAACTGCGCGGTGGCGCCGGAGAGCGCGGTCGAGGCGACGACAGCGCCGCCGAAGACCAGATTGTGGATACCGGTCTGCTGCGTGGCCAGCGACGGGTACAGCGACAGCAGCACGCCCAGCACCGACCAGGCCGCCATCACGCCGATGGCCGAGAACCAGAAGTCCCCTCGAATCTCCTGCGGCACAGCTGGTTTCGCGATCCGGATGCGCCCCTGGGCCCGCGTCGTGTGCGGTTCGCGCAACGCGACCACGCCGGCGCCGATCGCCAGGCAGACGACGGTGATGACGACATAAGGCGTGCGCAGCGGATGCGGCGCGTACTGCGCCAGCAGCGCCGAGCCGAGGATCGCCACCGCCATGCCCACGTTGAACGCGACGCCGCTGAGCTGCCCCGACCGGGCACCGCGGTGCGGACGCAGATCCAGCAGCGCGGCGGCGCCCGCGACCACCGTCGAACCCACCGCGACGCCGTGCAACGCACGCGCCAGCAGCAGCATCGGCACGCTGTCGGCGAGCACGAACACCAGCAACCCGGCGACCATCGTGGCGAACGCACCGAGCAGCACCGGCTTGCGGCCGACCACGTCGGAGATCCGCCCGGACACCAGCACGGCGCCCAAGGCGGCCACCGCGTACACCGCGAACACGATCGTCGTCGTGAGCGGGGAGAGATGCCATTGCTTCTGATAGATGCCGTAGAGCGGTGCGGGAACGCCCGAAACCCCCAGGGCCACGCCGCTGGCCGACAGCACCAGGGCGTAGGCCCAGCGCTGCGTGGTCTGCTCCTCGACGGCCACCGCCATCGTCGCTGCCATCGGATCTCCGATCAGGTAAGTTTGATGATGATCGAACCGCAATCGACCATACATCCGGTACGACGATCATCAAACCTGAGAGTGAGCCAGATCATGCCCGAGGCCCGAGACGCGGAGCAACAGCCACCCCCGGTGGCCGCGCTGCCCGTAGTGCTCAGCGCGCTGCAGGACCCGGTGCGCCTGGAGATGGTGCGCAGGCTCGGCAACGCGGGAACGGCGGTGCGCTGCGGCGCGCTCTACGAGGTGATCAACAAATCGACCGCCACCCACCATTTCAAGATCCTGCGCGACGCGGGCGTGATCGAGCGGCTGGTCATCGACGGTCACACCTGTCAGCGCCTGCGCATCGACGACCTCGAGTCCGCCTTGCCGGGGCTGGTGCCGACGATCGTCGCGGCCGCCAACCGCGCCCACCAGGCGTGACCCGGCCCCGGGCGCGTTCAGCAGTTGTCGAAGCGCCACTGCCCGTCGACGAACGTCCACGTCTTCGGCTCGGCGTCGTCCTCGGCCGCGCGAGCGTCGAAATTCTTGACCGTGACCGTACCCGTCGACCCGGACGTGGTCACCGTGATCTCGGCCGGCTTGGATTCGAGGTCCCGGCCGTCATAGAGCTGCGCCATGGACGCGACGTAGTCGTCTTCGTTGAGGGTCAGCCGACACCGCGCGGAGCGGAATCGGTACGCGGCGGCGTAGTCGTGGCTCGCCAGTGCCTCGGTCATCTCGGTGGCTTCGGCGCGCAGCGCGGCCGCGGTCGGCTCCCCCGGCTTGCCCGCAGCCGCGTCCGTGCCGCCACACCCGGCCAGCACGAGGACGGGCATCGACACCGCGCCCAGCACGCGCAGGGCACGACTCGTTCGGTTCATCTCGACTCCTTGCCAGAGATCGCCGGATCCGACACCCGGACAATCGAGTTCAGCGCCCTCCGGCGGGGAATCGACGGCCGGGCGGCCGAACAGTATCGCGGCAGTGGATACTCCGCCAAGCCGCGGTCCCTCGCCCACGCGAAGCTCAGCTCGGCACCAGCCGCCGGACGGCGGCGGGCAGATCCCGGGTGCGCTTGTACGGTCCTGCGACCGACGCGGCGAACGGCCGCGCCAGCAGCGTGCGTGCGACGGCGGACACTTCCTCGGTGGTGACGGCGTCGATGCGCGCCAAGGTCTCCGACACGCTGCGGTGGTTGCCGTAGCTGAGCTCGCTGCGCCCCAGACGGTTCATGCGCGAGGCGGAGTCCTCCAGACCGAGCACCAGCCCCCCGCGCAACGAGCCCTTGGCGCGTGCACACTCGGCATCGGTGATGCCGTCGGCGGCCACCTCCTCCAAGACGCCGCGCGCCAGCGCCGCCACCTGGCCGAGGTTCTCCGGCTGACATCCGATGTAGACCGAGAACGCCCCGGTGTCGGCGAAGGTGTCGACACTGGAGTACACCGAGTACGCCAGCCCCCGCTCTTCTCGGATGCGCTGGAACAGACGTGAACTCAGTCCGCCGCCGACCACGGTGTTCAGTACCGACAGCGGCCAGCGCCGCTCTCCTTCATGCCGCCCGAAGGCGCGCACACCGAAGACCAGGTGCGCCTGCTCGCTGTCGCGATGGCTCCAGTGCAGCTGCGGAGTGCCGTGTGGCCGGAACCGGCCCTCGCGCCTGCGCGCGGGCGTCGCCGCTGGATCCAGCCGGTTCTCGAACGCCCGATGCACCAATTCCACGGTGTGGTCGTGCTCCACGTTGCCCGCGACCGCCACCACCATCCGGTCCGGCCGATACCGCCGCAGATGGAACGATCGCAGCTGCGCGGCCCGCATGCCCTCGATGGATTCCACGGATCCGATCACCGGGCGCCCGATGGGATGATCGCCGAACAGCGCGGTCAGGAAGGAGTCACCGACCAGGTCCTCGGGGTCGTCGTCGCGCATGGCGATCTCCTCGAGCACCACCTGTCGCTCCACGTCCACGTCCGAAGCCCGGCACAGGCCGTTGAGCACGACGTCGGAGACCATGTCGACGGCCAGGGGCAGGTCGTCGTCCAGCACGTGCGCGTAGTAGCAGGTCTGCTCCTTCGCGGTGAACGCGTTGAGTTCGCCGCCGACCGCGTCCATCGCCTCGGCGATGTCCAGGGCCGAGCGCGTCGGCGTGGCCTTGAACAGCAGGTGCTCCAGGAAGTGCGCGGCGCCCGCGACAGTCGGGCCTTCGTCACGCGATCCGACCCCGACCCAGACGCCGATGGACGCCGAGCGCACCCCGGGCAGATGCTCGGTGACCACGCGTAATCCGCCGGGTAGCACGGTGCGGCGCACTCCGCTGTCCGCGTCCATCCGCAGCTCGAGTGACGAACCCCCCTGCCCGGTGCTGAGCAGAGGGGTTGTCGTCTTCTTCTTCGTCACAGGGACAAGTACTACTCGGTCCCGGGCGCGCCCGCATCGGCCGTGTCGTCGCCGGGCTCGTCGGCGTTCTCCTCGACCGGCACGAGCGAGATCTTGCCGCGGTTGTCGATGTCGGCGATCTCCACCCGGAGCTTGTCGCCGACGTTCACCACGTCCTCGACCTTGGCCACGCGCTTGCCGTTGCCCAGCTTGGAGATGTGCACCAGACCGTCGCGGCCCGGCAGCAGCGAGACGAACGCGCCGAAGGCGGTGGTCTTGACGACCGTGCCCAGGAAGCGCTCGCCGACCTTCGGCAGCTGCGGGTTGGCGATGGCGTTGATCGCATCGATCGCGGCCTGCGCCGACGGACCGTCGGTCGCGCCGACGAACACGGTGCCGTCGTCCTCGATGGAGATGTTGGCGCCGGTGTCCTCGGTGATCTGGTTGATCACCTTGCCCTTCGGGCCGATCACCTCGCCGATCTTGTCGACCGGGATCTTGATCGCGGTGACGCGCGGCGCGTACGGGCTCATCTCGTCCGGGGTGGCGATGGCCTCGGCCATCACGTCCAGGATCGTGGTGCGCGCGTCGTGGGCCTGGCTCAGCGCGCCGGCCAGCACCTGCGACGGGATGCCGTCCAGCTTGGTGTCCAGCTGCAACGCGGTGACGAACTCGCGGGTGCCCGCGACCTTGAAGTCCATGTCGCCGAAGGCGTCCTCGGCGCCGAGGATGTCGGTCAGCGCGACGTAGCGGACTTCGTCCTCACCCTGGTCGTTGGTGATGGTGTCCGACACGAGGCCCATCGCGATACCGGCGACCGGCGCCTTCAGCGGCACACCCGCGTTCAGCAGCGACAGGGTCGAGGCGCACACCGAACCCATCGAGGTGGAGCCGTTGGAACCCAGCGCCTCCGAGACCTGACGGATGGCGTAAGGGAATTCCTCCTGGCTGGGCAGCACGGGGATCAGCGCCCGCTCGGCCAGCGCGCCGTGACCGATCTCGCGGCGCTTGGGCGAGCCGACGCGGCCGGTCTCGCCGGTGGAGAACGGCGGGAAGTTGTAGTGGTGCATGTAGCGCTTGCTGGTCTCCGGGCCGAGCGAGTCGACCTGCTGGGCCATCTTCACCATGTCCAAGGTGGTGACGCCGAGGATCTGGGTCTCGCCGCGCTCGAACAGCGCCGAGCCGTGCGCCCGGGGCACCACGGCGACCTCCGCGGACAGCGCGCGGATGTCGGCCAGGCCGCGGCCGTCGATGCGGAAGCCGTCGGACAGGATGCGCTGACGCACCAGTTTCTTGGTCACCGAGCGGAACGCCGCGCCCAGTTCCTTCTCACGCCCGGTGAAGTCATCGGCCAAGCGCTCCAGGACGGCGAGCTTGATCTCGTCGATCTTCTCCTCGCGCTCCTGCTTGCCGGAGATGCTCAGCGCCTCGCCCAGTTCCCGCTTGGCGGTGCCCTCGACGGCCTCGTACACGTCCTGGCCGTAGGGCGGGAAGAGCGGGAACTCCTCGGTGGGCTTGGCGGCCAGCTCGGCCAGGTCCTGCTGCGCGCGGCACAGGCGGGCGATGAACGGCTTGGCGGCCTCGAGCCCCTCGGCGACGACCGCCTCGGTCGGCGCCTGGGCGCCACCGTCGACCAGGCTGATGACGTTCTCCGTGGCCTCCGCCTCGACCATCATGATCGCGACATCACCGGAGTCGACCACGCGGCCCGCGACGACCATGTCGAAGACGGCGCCCTCGAGCTGCTCGGTGGTCGGGAAGGCGACCCATTGGGACGCCGCCCCGTCGTGGATCAGCGCGACGCGCACGCCGCCGACCGGGCCGGAGAACGGCAGGCCCGCGATCTGGGTGGACGCGGACGCGGCGTTGATCGCCACCACGTCGTAGAGGTCCTTCGGGTCCAGGCTCAGTACGGTGACCACGACCTGGATCTCGTTGCGCAGGCCGTCGACGAACGACGGGCGCAGCGGCCGGTCGATCAGGCGGCAGGTCAGGATCGCGTCGGTGGAGGGACGGCCCTCCCGGCGGAAGAACGATCCGGGGATGCGGCCCGCGGCGTACATCCGCTCCTCGACGTCGACCGTCAGCGGGAAGAAGTCGAACTGGTCCTTGGGCTGCTTGCCCGCGGTGGTGGCCGACAGCAGCATGGTCTCGTCGTCCAGGTAGGCGACGATCGAACCGGCGGCCTGTCGGGCGAGGCGTCCGGTCTCGAACCGGATGGTGCGGGTGCCGTAGCTGCCGTTGTCGATCAGCGCGACGGATTCGAACACGCCCGGCTCGACCTCGACGGCCGTGCTCTTGCGTTCAGTTGTCTCGGTCATTCTTCTCTCTCAACCTCTCGTCTTCGCCGGCTCGAGCGCTCGCTGGCGCGATCCGGCTGTCGTCAGCCGTACCGGGTACGGACGCGCGGCAACCCTCCTGGCTGCGGCGCGCACACCCGGCCGAATCCCCTTGGACGCGGCGACGCGGAGGCGGTCATCGATCGAAGCCCGACGGCGCCAACTCGCTGCCGATAGGCCACTACCGAAGACCGACGCCACGCGGGCGGGTGCATACGGCTGTGCAATGTTGTCGTGCGACGGGGCCGCGATCCACCCCTCTACACATATGCCAACGGTGCGATTGTACGTCGCACACTCAGTTGAACCAGCGACCGCCTCGAACACCCCCGTGTCGGACCGCCGCCCCTCACTCCCACCGCACCGCGGCGGATCTGCGAATATACGCACCGACGTCGGAACAAGCCCCAGCCCGCCGCGCATCGAGTCTGCTGCGGCGAGGTCCCCACAAGATCATTTTGCGAGTGTCGACGACGGGTAGAACGGAAAAATATGTGTCCGCGCCTCGCGGATCCAGCGAACCCGCGGCTCCCCCGGATGGCATGCGTCAGACCACGCGGTCACATCCCGACGGACCGATTCAAGCGAGCGAGACCGAGCGGCGCCGGTGGCGGGTGCGGCTCGCGTCCGTGCGATCGCTCGGACGCGAGCCATCGATGGCCGCGAACACGCGGCCTCGAAAAATTACCGCCGCAGCCCGAGCCGCTCGATCAGGGCACGGTAGCGGTTGATGTCGTTGTCCTGCAGGTACTTCGACAGCCGCTTGCGACGACCGATCAGCGCCATCAGGCCGTGGCGGGTGTGGTGGTCGTGCTTGTGCTTCTTCAGGTGCTCGGTGATGTCGGCGATCCGCTTGGACAGCAGCGCGATCTGCGCCTCCGGCGAACCGGTGTCCTTCTCGTGCAGGCCGTACTCGGCGAGAATCGCCGACTTCTGCTCGGTGGTCAGCGCCATGGGGCATCCACTCCTGTTTCTCAGTTCCGCGCTCGTATGTCCGGTTACCCGGCTGCGGGCGCCACCGCGGACCGCAGCAAACCCGATCGACCACCCTACCGGACCGGGAGCTTCCCGCCGAAATCGCGGGCCCGCCGACCTGGGACAAGACTGCGGTCGCACCGCGCAGTGCGGCAGGGCCATTACCTTCCGGGTAATCGACTCGCCTCGTTCCGGCTGCGAATCTTCTTCTCGTACCGCCGAATACGAGGAGACGACGATGCCCTACTTGGAGACGACCGACGGCACCCGCCTGGCCTACGAGGACTACGGAACCGGCACACCGATCGTGTTCCTGGCCGGGTGGGCGCTGAACGCGGAGATGTGGGAGTACCAAGTTCCGTTCTTCGTCGAGCGGGGTTACCGCTGCGTGTTGCTGGACCGGCGCGGGCACGGCCGCTCGGACCGGCCGTCGACCGGATACGACTTGGATACCCGCGCCGACGACGTGGCCGAGCTGATCGAACAGCTGGATCTGCGCGAGCTCACCCTGGTCGCCCACTCCGCGGGCGGCGCGGAGGTCGCCCGCTATCTGGGCAGGCACGGCACCACACGGGTGGCGCGCATCGCGCTGTTCGCCACGACGCTGCCTTTCCTGCGGCAGACCGAGGACAACCCCGAGGGCCTCCCGGAAGAATTGAGCCTGGCGTCGATCGCGCAATGGCGCGCCGACCGGCCGAAGTGGTTCGCCGACCGTGCGCAGGGATACTTCGCCACGCATCTGGGCAACGACGTCTCCCCCGCGCTGATCGAACACGAGACGCGCCGTTGCCTGTCCGCATCGCCGTGGGCCACCATCGCGGTCTGGGAGTCCACCTTCCCCTCCGACCACCGCGAGATTCTGCGGAATCTGCCCATTCCCGCCTTGGTCGTGCACGGCGTGCCGGACCAGTCCATTCCGATCGACGCCAGCAGCAGGCGCACGGCGAAACTCGTTCCGGACTGCGTCTACAAGGAGTACCCGACCGCCGGGCACGGCTTGTACGTCACGCATGCCGAGCAGCTCAACAACGACCTGCTCGAGTTCATGAAGTCCTGAAACTCACCCGGCGTCGACGGCGGTGAGGATCTTGCGGGCGGTCTCCACGTCGCGGCCCATGGACTCGACGAGCTCGTCCACCGACTCGAATTTGCGCTGGCCCCGGATGTGCTCGACGAAGTCCACCGCGACGTGCTGACCGTAGAGATCGGCCTCGCCGTCGAGCACGTACGCCTCGACGGTGCGGGCGCGGCCGGAGAAGGTGGGATTGGTGCCCACCGAGATGGCGGCCATGGCCCGCTCGCCCGGGGTGACGGTGCCGATGGTGGGACCGGGGCCGAGCACGGTGAACCAACCGGCGTACACGCCGTCGGCCGGAATCGCGGCGTGCATCGGCGGCGCGACGTTCGCGGTCGGGAACCCGAGTTGCTTGCCGCGCCCGTCACCGTGCACGACGACGCCTTCCACCCGGTGCGGGCGCCCGAGCGCCTCGGCCGCGGCCGCCATGTCCCCGGCGTCGACGCACGAGCGGATATAGGTCGAGGAGAAGGTCACGGCGTGCTCGCCGAGCAACGTCACGCCGTCGACCTCGAAGCCGAAGCGCTTGCCGAGTTCGCGCATCGTCTCCACCGTGCCCGTGGCCTTCTTGCCGAAAGTGAAGTTGTCGCCGACCACCACCTCGACCACGTGCAACCGCTCCACCAGCAGGTCGTGGACATAGCTCGCGGGAGTCAGCTTCATGAACTCGTGGGTGAACGGCATCACGCAGAACACGTCCACGCCCAGTTCCTCGGCCAGTTCGGCGCGGCGGGTGAGGGTGGTCAACTGGGCTGGGTGGGAGCCGGGGCGGACCACCTCCATCGGGTGCGGATCGAATGTCATCAGCACCGCGGGCACGCCGCGCGCGGCGGCGGACTTCACGGCCCGGCTGATCAGCTGCGCGTGGCCGCGGTGCACACCGTCGAACACACCGATCGTGAGAACACAGCGCCCCCAGTCCGCGGGCACCTCGTCGAGACTTCGCCATCTCTGCACAGTGCGCAGCCTACGCAAATCAGGTAGCGAACAGTATTCGGGCGTGCTGATCTCACACAACACTTCCGGTGCCGCGCACCGGTGCCAAGACTCGACCCGCTGGGGCCGGTAGGCCACACGCCACCAGGCCGGATACGACGCGGACGCCGTCAGACTGCTCGAGCCGCACGCAGCGACCGAGCATGATCCGCGCGCCGGAGCCGCATGCCGCTCTGCTGGCGGTGCCCCCGGCATAGCCGGGAGGTGGCCCGGCTCGCCGCACGCTTGTGCGCCACCTTGCCGGGACGTCGGGTTCGGCGACACCTCCCGGGAAACTTCGCCCGCCGGAAACGAAACGGACGATTTCGCGAAAGAGCCGGTACATCCGCGGTTTTTCGGGGCCTTCCGAGCTCGTCTCACCATCAGCGGGAATGGTCTAGCGTCCAATTCGTCGGCGACAGAAGTGCCCCGGAGTAGCCCATGAAAAGTGCAGTCAAGCACGTGCGCGTGATCAAGCCGTCCGATGCGGCCGAAACAATCGGGCGGCAACGACAACGCCTCATCCCCTGCGTCACCACCGAAACGTGTGGCGCTACCGGCATCTCGGCGGGCATGGTCAACATGACCCCCGGCGCCATGTCCAAAGCGCATTATCACGCGCACAGCGAGATCGTCGTCGTCTGCCTGCGCGGGCGGGCGGCGACCTTGATCGGCCCGGAACTGACTCCGTATTTCCACGGTCCGGGCGAGTTCATCTACATCCCGGACGGCGTCGTGCACGTGGCGGTGAACCTGGACGAAACCGAGGACCTGGTCGCGGTGGAAATGCGGACCGATCCTCTGTTCAACGACGACGTGGTGCTGACGCCGGAATACGACGCCCTGGTGCCCGAAGTCGTCGCGCGCCTCCGGCGCCGCGATCCGATCGGTGCCTGACGTGGTGCGCCTCCAGCACAGCCGCCGCGCGGCCGGAGTCGGCAGCGGACCCATCGATGACATGTTCGCGACGCTGGCACGCCGCCCCGACGTCGTCTCGTTCGCCGTCGGAGCGCCCGACCCCGCCCTGCTCCCGGGCGAACTCGTCGCGACGCTCTCGCAGAGCGTCATCGACAGGTACGGCAGCGCCGTCCTTCAATACGGGATGACCCAGGGATTCGCGCCACTTCTGGACGAAGCGCGAAACCTGCTGCGCGACCGCCATATTCGATGCACACACGATCGCCTGCATATCTCCACCGGCGGATCCGGCGCTTTGCACAATGTGTGTTTGGCGGTGCTCGATCCGCATGACGTGGTGCTCGTCGAAACACCGACCTACGGCCCGGCCGTCAAAGAATTCCGTAGCCACGGAGCGACTGTCGTCGCGGTGCCGTCCGACGAATTCGGCATCGTGCCGGAAGCACTCGAGGAGGCTCTGGCCGGATACGACGTGACATTCGTCTACCTACTGCCCACGTTCCAGAATCCGACCGGGCGGACGATGCCCGCCGGGCGGCGGGAACGAATCGCGGAGATCGCCGTCCGCCACGGCACGCTGATCGTCGAGGACGACGTCTACACCGACCTGCGCTATCGCGGCGTGGCACCGCCCGCGCTGTGGTCTTTCGCGCCGGACAACTCGGTCTACATCACGTCCCTGTCGAAAACTCTCGCCCCGGCGATTCGTGTCGGAATCACCGTCATGCCCCCGGATCTGCTGAAAACCGTGCTCGCATTGAAGCAGGGCATCGATATGCAGACATCGACGTACTGTCAGGCGATTGCCGCCGAATTCCTGGGCAGTTCGGCAGGCGCCGCGCACCTGGCCTACGTCGTCGAGGCCTACTCGGCCAAGTTGGACGCCTTGACCACCGCGGCCGAGCGGCATCTCCCGGCCGGGTTCCGGTGGACCGAACCCGACGGTGGGATGTTCCTGTGGATCGAGGGCCCGGCGGGTTTCGATGCCGACGCGGCACTGACCGAAGCGCTGCGACAGGGGGTCGCGTTCCTGCCCGGAAGCGCCTTCTACGCCGACGACGTCACCGGCCACCGCAACGCGATGCGGCTGAGCTTCGCGAACGTGCCGCACGACGACATCGACCGGGGCATCGCGCTGCTGGGCGCCGTCTTGCGGGAGGACCCCACGCACGCGACGGCAGGCACCGCATGAGTGGTCAGGCCCGGAGGCGGCAGCGCAGCGTCACCACGCAGGGCCCCACTCATGCCGAAATGGACACCGCATGAGTGGTCAGGCCCGGAGGCGGCAGCGCAGCGTCACCACGCAGGGCCCCACTCATGCCGAAATGGACACCGCATGAATGATCGGCATCCGGTGCTGGGCACATGGGAGGTGGTCGCGGACGGCGCTCCGTTCGGCTACCACGTGATGCAGTTCCACCCGGGCGGCACGATGCTGCAGTCGAACCCCGATCACGGCAATCGCGCCACCAGCGACAGCAACGGCATGGGCAGCTGGCGAGCCGACGGTTCCCGGGTCACCGGCGCGTTCCTGGAGTTCACCGTGGATCGTGCCGACCCCTCCGTCGTGCGCAAGGGGATCGTCGCCTTCGAATTCGACGTGGCCGGTGACCGGTTCTCCGGATCCGCCTCGGCGACGTTCTACGACCTCTCCGGCGCACCGGTCGGCGCACCGGCCACCGCACGGCTCACCGGTGCGCGATTCGACGGCGTGGCCGCGCATCGCGATGCGCTGGACCTTTCGAGAACCGTGTGACTCGCCCGCCGCGGACGACGCTCTCGGCGAGCGCACCCGGGAATGAACGGCGAATCGCGTTTCGTTCGCGATCGGGCGACGACGGGGTCGACGATGTGTGGATCGGCACGCCAGTGCCTAAGCTCGGGGTGTGCCAGGTAAACGAGATATCGCCACGCGACGCGAGTTGGCCGACGCCCCGGCGCCGGGCGACGCGCAGGGCGGTACCGCGACGATCGCGCCGGTGCTCTCGTCGGTCGCCCAGGACTACCTCAAGGTCATCTGGACCGCGCAGGAGTGGTCGCAGGAGAAAGTGACCACCAAGTTGCTCGCCGAGCGGATCGGCGTGTCGGCCTCCACCGTGTCCGAAGCGGTCCGCAAACTCGCCGACCAGGGACTGGTCGAGCACGCCCGCTACGGTGCGATAGCCCTCACCCACGAGGGGCGCCGCGCCGCCGTCGCTATGGTGCGCAGGCACCGGCTCCTCGAGACATTCCTGGTCAACGAGCTCGGTTACGGCTGGGACGAGGTGCACGATGAGGCCGAGGTGCTCGAGCACGCGGTCTCCGAGCTGCTGATGGCCCGGATCGACGCCAAACTCGGATATCCCGATCGCGATCCGCACGGCGATCCGATCCCCTCGGTGGACGGCGCGGTTCCCACTCCGCCCGCGCGCCAGCTCAGCGACTTCCATGCGGGCGAATCCGGCCGGGTCGCGCGCATCTCCGACGCCGATCCGGACATGCTGCGCTATTTCGACTCCGTCGGCATCGCCCTGGACACCACCATCGCGGTCGTGGAACGCCGCGACTTCGCGGGCACCATCGCCATCCGCATCGGCGCCACCGAGTCCGCCACCGACCTCGGGCGCCCCGCGGCCGAGGCCATCTGGCTCACCGCCTGACCGGTCACTTCCGCCGCGAGCCTCCGAGTTCACCAGCCGAGCGGGTCGAAAGGCGGCGCCCCGCCTGCGCGCACAGCCGGTCGAGGATGTTGACGCCGAAACCGGCGAGTGGCGCCGATGATCACTTCCGGCACGACCGCAGGTGAGTGCTCGGTGAAGGCCGAAGCCGATGGCGAGTGAAACGGGTCAGCCGAGGTCGGCCGTGGTGGCGTGACGAGCCAGCTCGGCCGCGCGGATCGCGACGGCGTCGGCGAGGTCGGTGGTGGTCGCGGTGCCGCCGAGATCCGGGGTGCGGATTTCCCCGGTGGCGAGGACGTCGCAGACCGCTCGATCGATCGCGGCGGCCGCGGTGGACTCGCCGAGATGCTCGAGCAACATCGCCCCCGCGAGAATCTGCGCCACCGGGTTCGCGATGCCCTGGCCCGCGATGTCGGGGGCGCTGCCGTGCACGGCCTCGAACATGGAGGGGCCGGTGCGCTCGGGATTGATGTTGCCCGACGGCGCCAGGCCGAGACCGCCGGTCACGGCGGCGGCCAGATCGGAGAGGATATCGCCGAAGAGGTTCGAACCCACGATCACGTCCAGCCGGTCCGGGTGGAGCACTAGTTCGGCGGCCAGCGCGTCGACGTGCATCTGCCGCGTCCGCACCTGAGGGTATTCGGTCGCGATACGTTCGAAGACGCTGTCCCAGTAAGGCATCGAATGGATGATCCCGTTCGACTTCGTCGCCGAGCACAACCGCCCGGACCGTTCGGCTGCCCGCTCGAACGCGTAGCGGATGATCCGCTCGCAGCCGGTGCGGGTGAACACCGACTCCTGCAGCACGAATTCGTCGGAACGGCCCTCGTTGTGGATGCCGCCGATCCGCGAGTACTCGCCTTCGGAGTTCTCCCGCACGATGAGGATGTCCAGGTCGGCGGCGTTCCGGTCACGCAGCGCCGACTCCGTGCCGGGCAGCAGGCGCACCGGGCGCAGGTTGACATACTGACCGAAGGCGCGGCGCAGCGGGATCAGCAGTCCCCACAGCGAGACGTGGTCGGGGACACCGGGAAAGCCGACGGCGCCGAGCAGGATGGCGTCGAAGCCGGCCAGCCGCTGCGGGCCGTCGGGAGGCATCATCGCCCCCGTACGCAGAAAGTTCTCACACGACCAGTCGAATTCGGTCCATTCCAGTCCCGGCAGCACGGCATCGAGCACGCGCACCGCCGCCGCGGTGACGTCGACTCCGATTCCGTCACCCGGGATGGTGGCGATGCGATACCCGCTCACTGACGCTCCTTCACAGTCGCACTCCGATGTACTTGGTCTCCAGGAACTCATCGATCCCGGTCAGCCCGCCCTCGCGGCCGAGCCCGGACTCCTTCACACCGCCGAACGGCGCGGCCGGATTCGACACCACGCCCTGGTTGAGACCCACCATGCCGGTCTCCAGCGCCTCGCACACGCGCAGGCCGCGCCGGAGGTTCTCGGTGAACACGTAACTCACCAGCCCGTAGGGGGTGTCGTTGGCCCTGGTCACCGCTTCGTCCTCGGTGTCGAAGACGCCGATCGCGGCGACCGGGCCGAAGATCTCGGTGTGGCACAGCTCGGCGTCGTCGGGGACATCGATCAGGACGGTCGCGGGATAGAAGGTGCCCGGTCCGGGCAGCGCTGTCCCGCCGGTGAGCACCGTGGCACCGCGAGCCCGAGCGTCGTCCACCAAGCGCTGCACCTTGTCGACGGCCTCGGCGTCGATCAGCGGGCCCACCACGACGTCCGGGTCGGTGCCCCGCCCGCTCGGCAGAGCCGCCATCCGGTCGGCGAGTCGGCGTGCGAAGACGTCGGCGATGCCGCGCTGCACGAGGATGCGATTGGCGGCGGTGCACGCCTGACCGATATTGCGCATCTTCGCCGCGAGCGCGCCCTCGACCGCCTCGTCCAGGTCGGCGTCGTCGAACACCAGCAGCGGGGCGTTGCCGCCGAGTTCCATCGACGTGCGCATCACCGTCCGCGCGCACTGCGCGAGCAGCTGCTTGCCGACCGCCGTCGAGCCGGTGAACGACAACTTGCGCGAGCGGGCGTCGAGGATCAGCGGCGTCATCACCGCGGCCGGGTCGGCCGTCGTCACCACGTTCACCACCCCGGCGGGCAGCCCGGCCTCGGCCAGCACCTCGGCCAGCGCGAGCATCGAAAGAGGCGTCTGCTCAGCGGGTTTCACCACACACGTGCAGCCCGCGGCGAGCGCGGGCGCGATCTTGCGGGCGCCCATGGCCACCGGGAAGTTCCACGGCGTGATGAGCAGGCTGGGCCCGACCGGCTGCCGGGCCACGAGAAAACGCGAACCGCCGGTCGGCGCGGGCAGGTACCCGCCGTCCAGCCGTACGGCCTCCTCGGCGAACCACCGGAAGAACTCGGCGGCGTAGGCGATCTCGCCGCGCGCCTCGGCCAGCGGTTTGCCCATCTCCAGCGTCGCGATCAGCCCGAGCCGGTCGGTCTCGGTCAGCAACGCGCGATGCACGCGCATCAGCAGATCGCTGCGCTCGCGCGGTGGCGTGGCCGCCCAGTCCCGCTGCGCCGCGCACGCCGCGTCCAGCGCGGCGAGACCGTCGGCCGGATCCGCGTCGGCCACCGCGCACAGCACCTCACCGGTCGCCGGATCGAAGACGGGCAGCGTCCTGGCCGTCGCCCGCCACCGCCCCTGGATGAACAAGCCGCGTGGCACCGTGTCGATCGCCGCCCGTTCGGCTGCGCTCAGTGCGCTTTCGGTGAGCATGGTCGGTGGCTCCTTCCGGCACCGCGCAGCATCCGGCCATTGCTGCGACCCGTGCGGCCATGTTATGCATATTGTCGACAATCCGACAATAGACAAGCTTTTCCCTTCCACCCGCTCCGGGAGGCGAATCACCATGACCGAGCTCTCGCCCATCCTGAAACAGGCCACTCCGGTGACCGTCGACCACGGCGCGGGGTGCTATCTGTACGGCACCGACGGACGCCGCTACCTGGACTTCACCGCCGGCATCGGCGTGACGAGCACGGGCCACTGCCACCCGAAGGTGGTCGCCGCCGCACAGGCACAGGTGGCTTCGCTGATCCACGGCCAGTACACGACCGTGCTGCATCGTCCGCTGCTGGAGCTGACCGAGCGGCTCGGCGCGGTGCTGCCCGAAGGGTTGGACGCGCTGTTCTTCGCCAACTCCGGCAGCGAGGCGGTCGAGGCCGCGCTGCGACTGGTGCGCCAGGCCACCGGACGGCCGAACGTCGTCGTCTTCCACGGCGGCTTCCACGGCCGTACCGTGGCCGCCGCCACCATGACGACCTCCGGCACCCGTTTCTCGGCCGGATTCAGCCCGCTCATGCCAGGGGTGCACGTCGCGCCGTTCCCCACCGCCTATCGCTACGGCTGGAGCGAGCGGGAAGCCACCGCCTTCGCGCTGCGGGAACTGGACTATCTGTTCGCCACGCTCACCTCGCCGGCCGAGACCGCCGCGTTCCTCGTGGAGCCGGTGCTCGGTGAAGGCGGGTATGTCCCGGGCAACACCGAGTTCTTCCGTGGGCTGCGCGAACGCGCCGACCGGCACGGCATCCTGCTGGTCTTCGACGAGATCCAGACCGGCTTCGGCCGCACCGGTAAGTTCTTCGGCCATCAGCACTTCGACGTCCGGCCCGACGTGATCACCATCGCGAAGGGCCTGGCGAGCGGCTTCCCGCTGTCCGGGATCGCGGCCCCACGCGAGCTGATGGCGCGGGCGTGGCCGGGCTCGCAGGGCGGCACCTACGGCGGCAACGCGGTGGCGTGCGCGGCGGCGATCGCCACGCTCGATGTCATCGAATCCGAAGGGCTGGTGGCCAACGCGGCCGCGCGGGGGGCACAACTGCTGGGCGGTCTGCGCGACAGCGCCACCAAGGCGATCGGTGACGTGCGCGGCCTCGGGCTGCTCGCGGGCGCCGAGTTCACCACGGCCACCGGCGAACCGGACACCGCCACCGCCGCGGCTGCCCAGCGTGCCGCGGTGGACAAGGGTCTGCTGCTGCTGACCTGCGGCGCGCACATGAACGTGGTGCGGATGATCCCGCCGCTGATCGTGACCGAATCGCAGATCGAGGACGCCCTGGCGGTCTGGTCCGAGGTGCTCGCCGAGCTGTAGTTCGCGACCAGCACCGTCCGCTGTGCCCGCCCGGCGGGCACCGATCAGGAAGCAGCACCGCATGACCCGCTACATCACCATCACACTCACCAAAGCCGCGGTCACCTGCCGCGCTCGTCTGCTGGACGAGGAAGCGCCGCAGACTTGCGCCGCGGTGTGGAACGCCCTGCCACTGGAAGGCGACGCCTTCCACGCCAAGTACGCCCGCAACGAGGTGTACACCTTGCTCCCGCGGATCGGCGCGGCCCCGCATCGGGAGAATCCGACGGTCACGCCGATCCCCGGCGACGTGTGCCTGTTCGACTTCGAGCCGTGGGAGATCGGCAATCCGGCGTACGGCTACGAGCCCGGCTCCGCGGCCGAGCACGAGCGCGGCGCCACCGATCTCGCGCTGTTCTACGGCCGCAACAATCTGCTGATCAACGGCGATCTCGGCTGGGTGCCGGGCAATGTTTTCGCCACCATCGAGGAAGGGCTCGCCGAGATCGCCGCGGCGTGCAACACGCTGTGGTTGCACGGCGTCCAAGGCGAAACGCTCGCCTTCGCCCGCGCTTGAAGCTCGAGGGCCTGAGCGCGGTGTGATACCGGAACTCAGGCCCTCGCCGCGCGATCTCCTACCCGGCCGGTCCGTTCGGATACGCCACGCTTCCGACGTCATTCGGCGAGGTCGGACCGGCCTGCGGGAACAGCACAGGCGCGGCGATGGTCAAGGCGACCGCGACCACACCTGCGGACCGGCTTCGCACGCCGCCTCCCGCCCACGGCTGCTTCGGAATCCACTGTGCGCAGCTGCGATCCTGCACCCCGGCGCGACACCGGCCCGGACCCATGCCACGCGGACCGCTCCCTGCCCCGACGTCGTGGGGCCCGGTGGCAGCACGTCACCGGGCCGCGCACAGTCAGGAAGCCAGCACGAATTCGGCGTAGCGGGCCACCGCGAGCACCAGATCGTCCGAGTGGCGGGGACCGACGATCTGCAGCCCGACCGGCAGACCCGCGCTCGTGGTACCCGCCGGGATGCTGATCGCGGGCTGCTGGGTGAGATTGAACGGGTAGGTGAAGGGCGTCCATTCGGGCCAGCTGCGCAGGCCGCTGCCCGGTGGCACATCGTGTCCCGCTTCGAACGCGGGGATCGGCACCGTCGGGGTGATCAGCACGTCGTAGTCGGTGTGGAACCGCCCCATCGTGATGCCGATCTGCGCCGCCACGTTGCGCGCGGCGAGATAGTCGACAGCGGTGACGGTTTCACCGCGCTCCCAGACCTCGCGCAGCCCGGGGTCCATCCGGTCGCGCGTGCCTTCCGGGAAGCCGGACAACATGGTGGCCGCGCCGGCGGCCCAGAGCAGTTCGAATGCCTCGCGCGGATCCTCGAAGCCGGGATCGGCGGCGGTGACCCGCAGTTCGGCGTCGGCCAGGCGGGCCACCGCCGCGTCCACGATGGTGGCGACCTCGGCGTCGAGCGTGGCGTAGCCGAGCGTCGGCGAGTACGCCACGCGCAATCCCCGCACGTCGCGCTGCATTTCGGCGCGAAACACGGTGAGCGTGGGAGCCAGCGCCGTGGGATCGCGCGGATCGGGGAGCGACAAGATGTCCATCAGCAGCGCCGCGTCCTCGACGGTGCGCGTCATCGGGCCCGCGTGCGCCAGCGGACCGAACGGGCTGGCCGGGAACAACGGAATCCGGCCGTAGGTGGGCTTGAATCCGACGATGCCGCAGAAGGCCGCCGGGATGCGCACGCTGCCACCGCCGTCGGTGCCCACCGACACCGGGCCGAGGCCCGCCGCGACGGCCGCGGCGCTTCCGCCGGAGGAGCCGCCCGCGGTGGTGGACGGGTCCGCCGGATTGCGGGTGACACCGGCCAGCGGGCTGTCGGTGACCGCCTTCCATGCGATCTCCGGGGTGGTGGTCTTGCCGAGGAAGACCATGCCGTCCTCGCGCAGCCGCGCCGCCACCGGGCTGTCCACCGGCCACGGCCCGGCCGGGTCGATCGACGTGGACCCGCGCCGGGTGGGCCAGCCCTCGGTCAGGAAGACGTCCTTGATCGAGACGGGCACGCCGTCCAGCAGCCCCCTGGCATGGCCGGACTGCCAGCGCGCCTCGGAGTCCTTAGCCTGCACCAAGGCGCGATCGTGGTCGACGAGACAGAAGGCGTTGAGCGCGGGGTCGCGGTCGGCGATCGCGCGCAGGATCGCCTCGGTCGCCTCGACGGGCGACAACGCGCCCGCCGCGTAGGCCGAGACCAGCTCGACCGCGGTCATGGCGGTCGGGTCGGTGGGATGGTTCTTGTCGGGGTAGCTCATGGATGGGCTCCTTCAGCCGGGCACGTACCCCAGCCTTTTGTCGACCACGTTGTCCAGCGGACGTCCGGCGATCCAGTTGTCGAAGTTCTCGGTGAACGCGTCGACGATCTCGGTGCGCCATCCGATGAAGTCACCGGAGTTGTGCGGGGTGATCCGGACGTTCGGCAGTTCCCACAGGGGGTGATCGGCGGGGAGCGGCTCGGGGTCCACCACATCGAGCGCCGCCGCGGCGATCGATCCGGTGCGCAGCGCGGCGACGAGATCGTCGGTCACAACGAGTTCCCCGCGGCCGACGTTGACAAACCTGGCGTGCGGTTTCATCGCGGCGAAGGCGGCGGCGTCGAACATGTTCCTGGTCTGCTCGGTGAGGGGCGCGATCGCGACGACGTAGTCGGCACGGGCCAGTTCGGCGTGCAGGTCGGTGGCGACCTCACCGAAATCCGGATCCGACGCGCGTGCTCGACGGCCCACGGCGCGCACGGACATCCCGACCGCGCGCAGCAACCGGGCGATGTGGCGCCCGATCGAGCCGGTGCCGACGATCAGCGCCGTCGCTCCCGCGACCCGTTCGGATTCCCGGTGCCGCCACTCGTGCCGCTGCTGCAGCAGAAGCGAGCCGGACAGGTCCTTGGCGAAGCCGAGAATCTGTCCGAGCACGTATTCGGCGATCGCCGCGTCGAAGACGCCTCGGGTGTTGGTCACCACCACGTCACTGGCTCGCAGCTCGGGAAACATCGCCGGGTCGACGCCGGTCGACCCCATGTGCACCCAGCGCAGACACTCGGCGGCATGCCAGGCGCCGGGCAGCGCCCGCGTCCGGAAATCGTAGACGAACAAGACCTCCGCTCCGGGCAGGGCGTCGGCCAATCCGGGTGCCTCGGTGTACCGGAGGGTGGCGCGGCCTGCTACTCGGTCCATTCGTTCGGCGTCGGGCACACTGTCACTGTGCAGGACGACGACAATAGGGCCCTGTTCCACATTGACACACTAAGAGGACATCGTATGATTGTCAACAATCCGATCGTGTTCGGAGGTCGTCCCGGCTGAGCGCGAGAGGGGCCGTAGTGGATCTGAGCTTTCCCGACCTCGAGGGGCCCGTTGCACAACGGGGTATCGGGATCATCGCACCGTTCGATCTCGCCCTCGAACGAGAGCTCTGGCGCTGGGCGCCGCTGGAGGTGAGCCTGCACCTGGCCCGTACCCCCTACGAACCGGTCCCGGTGTCGCTGGAGATGGCCGAATTGGTGTCCGACGCGGCGCATCTCACCGCGGCCACCCGGAACGTCATGCACGTGGAGCCCGAAGTCGTCGCCTATCTGTGCACGTCGGGCAGCTTCATCAAGGGCCTCGCCTATGAGAAGTCGTTGCGCGACACCATCTGCCGGGCCGGGGCGCAGGACGCGGTCACGACCTCCGGCGCATTGCTGGAAGCGATTCGCCATCTGGACCTCACCCGGATCTCGGTGCTCACCCCCTACGACGAGATCCTGACCCACCGGCTGCACGAATTCCTCGCCGAAGCCGGATGCTCGGTGGTGCGCTCCGATCACCTCGGGCTCGGCGGCGGCATCTGGAAGGTCAGCTACCGCACGATCGCCGAACGCATCGTCGGCGCCGACGATGCCGCCGCGCAGGCCGTCTTCGTCAGCTGTACCAACCTGCCGACCTACGACGTGATCGAGCCGCTGGAGCAGGCCCTCGGCAAGCCCGTGCTCACCGCCAACCAGCTGACCATGTGGGCATGCCTCGGCCGGATGAAGCTCCCGATGATGGGCCCCGGCAAGTGGCTGCTCAACGTTTTCTGAAGGAAGAACATCGCATGCACGCACCCCCCACCGTCGGTTTCATCTACCCCGACCACGCGGCCGAGGACGACTACCCGCTCGCGGCGGCGGCGCTGGGCGCGCACCTCCCCGTAGCCCACATCTACGGCACCGATCTGCACGCCATCCCCGAACTACTGGAACTGGGCAGTCCGGAGAAATTGCGCCTCGGCGCCGCGCTGCTCGACCGGCACCGCCCGGACGCGATCGTCTGGGCCTGCACGTCCGGCAGCTTCGTCTACGGTCCCGCGGGCGCCCGCGACCAGGCGCGCGCGCTGGCCGAGGTCGCGGGCGTACCCGCGACCAGCACCAGCATCGCGTTCGCCGACGCCGCGCACGCGCTCGGACTGCGCACCGTCGCCGTCGCCGCCAGCTATCCCGACGAGGTCGCCCGGCTGTTCGTGGAGTTCCTCGCCGACGCGGACATCGACGTCGTCTCGATGTCCAGCGCCGGGATCGACACCGCGGCCGAAGTCGGCACCCTCACCCCGGCCCAGGTCCTGCGGCTGGCAGTGGACAACGACCACCCCGGCGCGGAGGCGCTGCTCATCCCGGACACCGCGATGCACACCCTCGCGGTGCTGCCGGACCTGGAGGCTACGCTGGGCAAACCGGTGCTGACGGCTAATCAGGTCACGATCTGGGCGGGTCTGCGGCTGGCCGGCGCCGAGCCGGTCGTCGCCGGACTCGGCACCTTGTTCGCGGAAAGGCAGATCGATGTCCGTCGTTGATTTCGAGCCGGTGAACCGGCAGTCGACCGCGGAGATGATCGCCGATCGGCTCCGCGAGGCGATCATGCGCGGCAGTCTCGCGCCCGGGTCGCAGCTCGGGGAAGCCGACCTCGCCGCGCGATTCGCGGTCTCGCGGGGGCCGGTGCGCGAGGCGATGCAGCGCTTGGTGTCCGAGGGCCTGCTGCGCAGCATCCGGCACCGCGGCATCTTCGTCATCGAACTGAGCCTCGACGACGTCGTGGACATCTACCGCGCCAGAACCGCGTTGGAAGGCGGCGCGCTGGAACTGATCCTGAACGGTCGCCGCCCGATCGCCTACGAGGCGCTCGGCCCCAGCGTCGAGGAGATGGTCGCGTGCGCCGAACGCGGTGACGCGGTGGGAGTGTCGGAGGCCGACCAGGCCTTCCACGAGGCGCTGGTGGAGAGCGCGGCCAGCCCGCGGCTGGTGCGCGCGGCCCGCACCCTGCTGATCGAGACGCGGATGTGCCTGGGCGCGTTGCAGACCACCTACCCGGACCTGCGGGACCAGGCCCAGGAGCACGTCGGTCTGCGCGAAGCGATCGCCACCGCCGAGCCCGCCCGCGCCCGCGCGCTGCTCGTCGAGCACATGGACGACGCCGTGCAACGTCTGCGTCACCAGATCGGCGGCTGAGCCCGAACTCCCGCCTTCACTCGGTCCGGCGCGGGCCGGCGCGACGGCCTGAGCCCGGCCGCGCCGTTCGCCGTTTCCGACCGGCTACGGCACAACTCCTGCCGCCCACGAGCTTCCACGCCGCGGCCGCCCATTCACTCGACCGACAGTCTCCGCATTGAGCTGCGTGAGCGGCTCCGGCGTTGGACAATGGGCCGGTACGCCGGCCTGGCCGGATATCGCACCAGTGGATCGGCACATCTCATGGGCGTCGAACGGGAAAAACGCGTCGCAACACGGATATTCGTGATGCTCATGGCGATCGCCGCCGTCCTCGCCGGCTGCGGTGACGGTGACGGTGACACGCCACCTGGCGAGGGAAAGCCGGGCATCCCCGGGGCCGCGGCGACGGAGGGCGCCTCCGGCAACCCCGGCGGCTCCGACAACGGCGGTCGTGGCGCGAAGGGCATCCCGGTCGACCTCGCCCAATTCAATTTCAGCCAAGGCGATCCGGCCGACGCGGTCGTGACCGACATACGGGCCCAAATGGCCAGGAACTGCGACGAGAAGAAATTGCCTGTCGACTGCGTGACCGTCACGAAGAAGGCGAAGAATTCGGCACCGACGCCGACCTGCTCACTGACAGAGGACGGGACGCCGGTGGCCAAAGGTTACGAGTCCTTCGTGGGAGTCGACCCGCCATTGCCCTCGGCTGGAATACCACCCGACGCCACCATCGACTCCGGCGGAGTGATCACCGTCTACACGAAGACCTGCGTGCCGGAGGACACCTCGGGAAGCGGTACCGGACAACCGACCACGACGACCACCACGACGAAGCCCGCGGCCACCACTGCGCCACCGACGACTTCGACGCGCAATGGCGGCTGACCCGCCGCCCCCTGACCGGCCTCGCGAAGGTTCGTCCACCTTCGCCGACCTCTCCCAGATGGCGCAGGTTCTCGGCCAGTTCGTCGCTCCGGCTACGCTGCTGGCGGGTTTGCTGTTCTACTGGGGGTTCTTCCACGCTCGCGGATTCTGCGGATATTTCGGAATCGACTCTCAAGTGCTGGGATTCAGCACGACCGATTACGTCATGCGCAGCGCCGATGGGTTGTTCATCCCGTTGGCGGTGTGCGCGGTCGTCACACTGGCCTGCACGTGGGGCAGGGTGGCGATCGCGCCCATGGTTCCGCACGGAGCCCTGCCCAAATGGGTCTTGATCGCCGGGGTGATCGCCGGCGCGCTGCTGTTGCTCAACGGACTATCGCAACTCTGGTTCGACAACCCGCTGAACTGGACGATCGGAGTGGCGCCGTCCTGCTCGATCATCGGCTTGCTGCTGCTGTGGGGCGTCGTGCGCACCCGTCGCCGCCAACTCGCCGCCGGATCGATGACGGCACCGTCGACGACCACACCGCTGGAATGGGGACTGGTCTTCCTGCTCGTGGCGGGCAGCTTCTTCTGGGGCGCGACCGACTACTCCCTGGCCGTGGGGATAGGCCGCGCGCAGCGATTCGAAACGGAGACTTTGCGCACAGCTCCCGGACTGACCATCTACGCCGAGAAAGCTCTGGATCTGCGCGCTCCCGGCGTCACGGCGACGGCCTGCACCACTCCCGATTCCGTCTACCGCTACCGCTACGACGGATTGGTCCTGGTGATGATGGCCGGGGACAATCTCGTCACGGTCCCCCGGACCTGGTCCCGCGCACAAGGCTCCGCGATGGTGCTGTCGCGCGGTGCATCGGGTGCCATGCGACTGGAGTTCACCAGGCCGGCCACCGCGAAACCGCCGGCGACGTGCTGAGCAGCGCACCCGTCGTCCCGCGGCACGGTGGCGCACAGGACCGAACTCCTCACATCTTCGCCGGGCGCACCACCAGCACCGATGCCGCCCGTTTACCGCTCTCCTTTCCGGCGGAACGTCCCCCTCCGAGCGCGCCACGGTTCACCCCGGAGGGGGACGAATCGCGTTGCCGCCGTGGCTGCCACCGGCCGCGGCCGGTGAAATCACGGGCAGTGCGGGCTCAATCCGCGGCGAGCACGCGAGGCGCCGAGCCGAGCCGCTTCTCGTCGGCGTCGGCGAGCCAGAAGTAGACCGGGGGAAGCACGAGTTCGATGACGGTCAGAACGATCTGGAACCAGTGTGGCCAGCCGTACACGGCGACCGACACTAAGCGGGCCACCCCGCCGAGCAGGAAGATCCCGGCCAGCAGGCGCACCGCCGCCGCCGGTATCGGCGACTGCCACGCGGCCCAGATCCACGCGAGGCCGTACCCGGCGAAGATAGCGCCGAAGAACCGGCTCTGGCTGTCGGCGGTCACTCCGGCCGAACCCATGTCGGGCACCGAGTCGACACCGAGTGCTATGTGCAGGATTCCGATCGCCACGCAGGCGACGCCCATCATCATGGACAGCCATTTGAGTGCGCTGGACATACATGCCTCCCGGATGCACGCGAAGTGTTCGGCATGCGGGGCGAACAGCGCCCTTTGCCGACCACCGCTAAGTAGACGTTCGTCTACTAAGATCCTACGGCTTGTAGTAGACACGCGTCAACTAAGCTCACGAGGTGACCCGCCGCCGACTGTCCCCCGACGAACGCCGCCGCGTGCTCGTCGACGCAGGCGCGAAGCTGTTCGCGGACCGGCCCTACGACGCGGTGCTCATGGAGGATGTCGCCGCCGAGGCCGGCGTGTCCCGCGCCTTGCTCTACCGCCACTTCCCCGGCAAGCGAGACCTGTTCGCGGCCGTCTACCAGCTCGCCTCCGAGCAACTGCTGGTCGCGACCACATTCGACGCCGAAGCACCCTTGGCCGACCAGCTCGCCGCCGGCCTGGACACCCACTTCGACTACTTCGAGGCCAACGCCAACAGCGTGCTCGCGGCCAATCGCGTGCTGGCCGCGGATCCCACCGTCCAGGCGATCATCGCGGGCGAACTCGGCGAACTGCGCGAGCGCGTGCTCGACGCACTGCGATTGGCGGGGCCGCCGCGCGCCACCGTCTCGGCGATCCTGACGAGCTGGCTGACCTTCGTGCGGGTGCTCACCGTCGACTGGCTGGAGCACGGCACACCGACCCGAGCCCAGATGCGGGAGATCTCACTCGGCGCGTTGCTCGGCGCTTTGCGGCCGGTCATCGACATCACCGGCGCCGACACCTCGGGACAACCTTCGGGCTGATCGGCCGGCGACGCGACGGCACTGGCGCGGCGACGGGATTGCTCCCGTTCCCGAACCGATCTCGCCGTGTTGCGTCTGCCGAGACGGGATCGAACCGCCGAGATGCCTCAGAGGTTGGACGGGCGCACCACCATGACCGACGCGGCTCGCTTGCCGCTTTCCCGCAGCAGCGCGATCGCACGGCCTTCCGGGTCGATGGCGGCGTAGACACCGGCTATCCCGACGGGATCCAGCCAGCGGCCGTTGCGCAGGTCGTCGGCCTGCTTTTCGTCGATGTCCCGGAGCGGGAACGCGGTTCGGACCGCCGCGTCCATGTCGAGACTCAGCGGCGGCACGCCCGACTCCGCGGCGGCGGCCAACTCCTCCAGGGTGCGGGCGTGCTCCAGCGTGAAAGGACCGACCCTGGTACGGCGCAACGCGGTCAAGTGGCCGCCGACGCCGAGCGCGGCGCCGAGGTCCCTGGCCAGTGCCCGCACATAGGTGCCCGAGGAGCACTCGACCACCACGTCCAGGTCGACGAAATCGCCGACGTCGCGCCGGGCGAGCACGTCGAACCGCGACACCGTGACCGGCCGGGGGGCCAACTGCACGTCTTCGCCCGCACGGTGGCGGGCGTACGCGCGCTCGCCGTCGACCTTGATCGCGCTCACGGTGGCAGGCACTTGGTCGATGTCGCCGGTCGATTCCGCGATACGCGCGGCGATGTCGTCGTCGGCGAGGTGACCGGACGGGATCGTCGTGAGCACCTCGCCCTCGGCGTCGTCGGTGTTGGTGGCCTGGCCGAGCCGGATGGTCGCGGTGTACGCCTTGGTCGTCAATGTGAGCAGGCCGAGCAGTTTGGTCGCGCGCTCCACGCCGAGCACCAGCACGCCGGTCGCCATCGGGTCGAGGGTGCCCGCATGGCCGATCTTCTTGGTGTGCAGCAGCTTGCGGCATTTCGCGACGACGTCGTGGCTGGTCCAGCCGCCGGACTTGTCGATGACGAGCAGCCCGCCGAGTCCGTCCATCAGACGTGCGCGATCGCGGTCAGGATGTATCCGTCGGTGATCAGCCAACGGCCCTCGAACGACAGCAGCGGCGTCCCGCCGTCCGTGGTCTGCCCGGGCACCAGCAGTTCGGTATGGAAGCTGCCGCGCCCGGAATCGGCGGTGCTGTCCTCGATCTCGAACGTGATCTGCGCGTCCTCGAAGCCCAGCCAGCGCACCGTGAGCGGAAACCACGCCTTGTAGGTGGCCTCTTTCGCGCAGAACAGCAACCGGTCGAGATGCAGCTGGGAATCGGTGGTCTTCAGCCACTCCCGCTCCGGCGGCAGGCTGACCGAGTCCAGCACGCCGTCGGGCAGTGTGGCGTGCGGCTCGGCATCGATGCCGATGGAACGGAACCGCAGCTTGTGTCCCAGCGCGGCGGCCTGATAGCCGTCGCAGTGGGTCAGGCTGCCGACGACCCCGCGCGGCCATACCGGAGCGCCGCGCTCACCCTTGCCGATGGCCACCGGCGGCTCGCCGAGCTGGGCCAGCGCCAGCCGGGCGCAATGCCGCGCGCCGATGAAGTCGCGGCGCCGCTTCTCCACCGACTTGGCGATGAGATGCTCCTCGGCGGGATGCGGCCGCAGATCCTCGGGGTACGCCAGCAGCTCGGCCGAGGCCACACCCGCGGGCAGAATGTTCTCGATCATCACCGACGAGCGTAGTCGAGCCGCACCAGATGGGATCGCAGCGCCATCGGCCGCCCGAGGTCACGGCCGCACCTGCGACCTAGCCATGGACGCGTGCGATGGAGCGCCGGTGTCGACTGCACTCTCCGTGAGCGGACTATGCCAGCCCGCGCCGCTGCTGCGCTTTACTGCGCATCTCCGCGGCGGCGGCTTCCATCTCCGGCGTTACCTGGAAGTGCCCGCCCCACTTGTTCAGGGTGCCCGGCGGGTACTGCGGGGTCGGCAGAATCTGACGCAGCAGTCGGTCGGGAAGGCCACGGCGCTGCCACTCGCGCGGGTAGCCGAGCGAGACCTCTTCGAACCGGACGCCGTCGTAATGCGAGGTGCGCGGGATGTGCAGGTGACCGTAGACCGAGCAGACCACGTTGTAGCGGGTGTGCCAGTCGGCGGTCAGCTCGGTGCCGCACCACAGCGCGAACTCCGGGTAGAACAACACGTCGGTCGGCTGCCGCACCAGCGGGAAGTGGTTGATCAGCACCAGCGGGGTGCCGGGCGCGAGCGCGTCGAGCTTGCGCTTGGTCACCTGCACCCGCGCGTGGCACCACGCGTCCCTGGTCAGGTACGGCTCCGGCGAGAGCAGGAACTCGTCGGTGGCCACCACGTTGCGCTCACGCGCGATCGCCAGGCCCTCCGCCTTGGTGGTGGCTCCCTCCGGCAGGAACGAGTAGTCGTACAGCAGGAACATCGGCGCCAGCGTCACCGCTCCGCCGTGCTCCTCTGCACCCGCGCCCTGCCACACCGGAAAGGGGTCCTCCGGTGTCAGCACGTCCAGGTCACGGCAGATCGACACCAGGTAGTCGTAGCGCGCCACCCCGGCCATCTGCACCGGGTCCTTCGCCGTCGTCCACAACTCGTGGTTGCCCGGCACCCAGATCACCTTGGCGAACCGGCCGCGCAGCAGCTCCAGCGCCCACCGGATGTCCTCGGTCTTCTCCCCCACGTCGCCCGCCACGATGAGCCAGTCCTCCGGCGAGTCCGCCGTGATCTGCTCGACGACCGGCCGATTCCCCTGGTGCCCGACGTGAATGTCGCTCACCGCCATCAACTTGGGTATCACCACACCTACCTTGGCACATCCGTCCGGATTCGCACGCACCGGCCGAGCCGGGTGTCGGTCACCTCGGCATCTCGACGCCGACCAGGGCCCAGCGGCCCGACAGCGCCCGCCACGCGACCGCGATCAGCCGCAACAGCATGAACGCGGCGAGGCCGGACCAGATTCCGGCCACGCCCCAGTCGAAGGCCAGCGACAACCAGATGGCGGGCAGGAACCCGAGCAACGCGGCGCCGAGCGTGGTGGTGCGCAGATACGCCGCGTCGCCCGCGCCGAGCAGCACGCCGTCGAGGGCGAAGACGATGCCGGCTACCGGAATGAGCGCGACGAAGAACCACCACACCACGTGCGCGCGCTCGAGCACATCGGGATCGTCGGTGAACAGCGCCGGGATCGCCACCGCCCCCGCCGCGAAGCAGGCGGCGAGCCCGAGGCTGAAGATCTCCGACCAGCGGGTCACGCGCCGCGCGATCCCGCGGGCGCCGGTGGGGTCGCCCGCGCCCAGAGCGGCGCCGGTGAGCGTCTGGGCTGCGATGGCCAGCGCGTCCAAGGCCAGCGCCAGGAAGTTCCACAGTTGCAGCACCAGCTGGTGGGCCGCCACCGAGGCGGCGCCGAACCGCGCGGCGACCGCCGCTGCCGAGACGAAGCACGCCTGGAAGGCGAAGCTGCGGACGATCAGGTCGCGACCGAGCACGAGCTGCGCCCGCACGACCGACCAGTGCGGTGCCAGGGGAACGCCCTCGCGAATCAGCGCGTTCAGGAACAGGACCGCGGTGACTATCTGACCCGCCACGTTCGCCACCGCCGAACCGGGCAGGCCGAGGTGCGGCGCACCGAGGAGTCCGTGCACCAGCACCGGGCACAGCAGGCCCGATACCGCCAGGCCCGCGACCACGTAGACCAGCGGTCTGCGCGTCTGCTGAATGCCGCGCATCCACCCGTTACCCGCCATGGAGATCAGGATCAGCGGCACGCCGAACAGCGCGATCCGCACCCAGCCCAGCGCTTCCGCGGCGATCTCGCCGCCGCCGGCGATGGCGCTGGTCACCGGAACCGCGAGCGCTTGAACGAGCAGCAGGATCGCGGCGCCGACGACGATCGCGATCCAGGTGGCCTGCACGCCTTCGGCGACGGCCCCCGGGTGGTCGCCCGCGCCGTGGCGACGCGCGGAGCGCGCGGTGGTGCCATAGGACAGGAAGGTCAGCTGCGAACTCGTCTGCGCCAGAATCAATCCGCCGACGGCCAGCCCGGCCAGCGCGAGCGCGCCGAGCCTGCCGACCACGGCCAGGTCGAACAGCAGGTAGATCGGTTCGGCGACCAGCACGCCGAGGGTCGGCAACGCGAGCCCCAGGATGCGCTTGGGCCCCGCTGCGGCGGCTCGGTCGACGCCGACCGGGCGCGCGACCGGACCGCTGACCTCCTCGCCACTGGGACTCTCGGCCTTCACCAGCACCTCCGCTGCTCGGGCCGAGCCGAGCCCGCCGTCGTCCCGCGTTCGCACGACTCACCGACGAACTGTGCCGCGTAGGCCCGAGCCCTACCATCACCGGCCGCGCCGACTTCGCAGCGACATCTCCCGAACAGCGCGCGGCGGCCGAAGCATCCGGGCGCGGCGAGCGGACCGCCGGTGCGGGCAGGTCGGCAGGCCTCGGCGCTGATCACCCCACCGGCCCGGCGGTCGAGCGCGACGGCACAGCCATGCCCGAATGCCACCGAAGCCGAGCTGTCCGTGGACCGCCCCGGCCACGGAACGATCCGGCGATGGGAACATGCTCCGGCCATGCGGAATTCGAGACCCACGGTCACCCGAGCGCGGCCAGCAGCGCACCGACCAGATCGTCGGGCGAGCCATAAGCGGTGTATCCGGCGGCGAAACGGTGGCCGCCGCCGCCCAATCCCGTCGCCACCTCCGCGACGTCGACTCCGTCACCCGCGCACGATCCGCTGTCGCGCGAGCGCAGCGAAACCGTCCACCGATCCGGCACGACCCGAGATTGCTTGAATACCGCCGCGATTCCGGCCTCGGCGGTCGTGCGCACGATATCGATCACGCTTTCGATCTCCTCCGACCGCACGTCATCGATGTCGTCGCGACGCACGAACGCGTACACCAACCCCACACCGCCGCGGACCTCGGGAACGAGTTGGGCCGTCCCGAGCACCCGAGACAGCATGGGCAGCCACCCGAACGGGTGGGTGTCCATCAGTGTGCGCGCGATCTCCGCGCCATCGATCCCGGTGGCCAGCAGCCGCTCCGCCAATTCGTGGGTACCCGGCCGCACCCACCGGAAGGAACCGGTGTCGGTGACCAGACCGGCATACAGGCAGTGCGCCACCTCCGCATCGATCGGCTCGCCCCACGCGTCGAGCAACCGCGCGATGACGCTCGTGGTGGATTCCGCGCCGGGGTCGACGAGGTTGATCGCTCCGAAACGTGTGTTCGAGCGATGGTGATCGATCACCATTGTGGTTGCGGCGCCGGGCAATCGGTCGGCCAGCGCACCGAGCCTGCCCGCGCTGCCGCAGTCGACCGCGACCAGCAGGTCGACCTCGGCATGCACGTCGGCCGGCGCCGCCAGATGCCGGACGCCGGGCAGCGACCGCATCGATACGGGCAACTCCGCCGGCTCGGCGAACGACACCTGCACCGGGATCCCGCGCCGATGCAGGACCAACGCCAGCGCGAGACCACTTCCAATGGTGTCCGCATCGGGCTGCACATGGCAGACGATGGTCACCGAGCCCGCGGCATCCAGCGCCGCGACGGCCGCATCCAAACCGGCCGTTTCCCGCATCGTCGTCATCGACTACCGCATGTCACTCGTCGGCGTCGCGTTCGACCTTGTAGGGGTCGGCGTCGCCCGCGTGCCTGGCGTTGGCGGCCACCTTGGCGACCGCGTCGTCCGCGGCCCGCGCCCTGGCGAGCAGTTCCTCCATCTGCCGTGCCGCGTCGGGCACGGTGTCCAGTACGAATGCCAGCGTCGGGGTGAACTTCACCCCGGTTCCCGCGCCCACCTTGGAACGCAGGACACCCTTGGCCTTCTCCAGTCCGGCCGCCGCGCCGTCGTAATCCGGTTCGGCGTCGAGGGTTTCGCCCATCACGGTGTAGTACACCGTCGCCTCCCGGAGATCGCCGGTGACCTTGGCGTCGGTGACTGTCACGAAACGCAGCCGCGGGTCCTTCACCTCGTATTCGATCGCGGTCGCGACGATCGAGGAGATCCGCTTGGCGAGTCGGCGTGCCCTGGCTTGGTCCACCATGGCCGTTTCCTCCTCACTGTCAACTCTGTTCGGTGGCGGTCGTCGCGTGGCTCGGTGCCGCCACCCGAGCTCCGTCGCTGCGCCGCGGTCAGTCCTCGGGACCGAAGATTCGGCGGCGCACCGCCAGCAACTGTAACTCCGGACGAGCCGCGACGTGCCGTTCACATCTGTCCAGCACCTCGGTCAGGTGGTCCATGCCCGCGCTGACCATGGCCACGCCCAGCAGCGAACGACGGTATAGATCGTGTTCCCCACCTTCGGCGGCACTCACACCGAAACGCTGCAATTCGGCCAGAATCGGCCGGATCACCGAGCGCTTCTGTTTCAGCGAATGCACGTCGCCGAGCAGCAGGTCGAACTCCAGCGCACCCAGGTACACCCTTACCCTCCCCAGTTCAGGAAGACCGGCCGGACGCCGCGCTCTTCGCGCGGCGTCCGGTCTCGTCTCGGTCTATCAGTCGCGCGGCTTCTCGCGCAGCTCGTAGGCCTCGATGATGTCGCCTTCCTTGATGTCGGAGTAGGTGACCGTCATACCGCACTCGAAGCCCTCGCGGACCTCGGTGACGTCGTCCTTCTCCCGGCGCAGCGACGAGATCGTCATCGTCTCGGCGATCACCACGTTATCCCGGAGCAGGCGCGCCTTGGCGTTGCGCTTGACCGATCCCGACGTGACCATGCAACCGGCGATGTTGCCGATCTTCGATGAACGGAAGATCGCCCTGATCTCGGCGCGACCCAGCTCGACCTCTTCGTAGATCGGCTTGAGCATGCCCTTGAGGGCCTTCTCGATCTCGTCGATGGCCTGGTAGATCACCGAGTAGTACCGGATGTCGACGCCCTCGCGGTTGGCCAGCTCGGTGGCCTTGCCCTCGGCGCGGACGTTGAATCCGATGATGATCGCGTTCGACGCCGAAGCCAGGTTGACGTTGGTCTCGGTGACGCCACCGACGCCGCGGTCGATCACCCGCAGCCGCACCTCGTCGCCCACCTGGATGCCGAGCAGCGCCTCTTCGAGGGCCTCGACCGTACCGGAGTTGTCGCCCTTGAGGATCAGGTTCAGCTCGCTGGTTTCCTTCAGCGCGGCATCCAGATCTTCCAGGCTGATCCGCTTGCGGCTGCGTGCGGCCAGCGCGTTGCGCTTGCGCGCGTTGCGCCGGTCGGCGATCTGCCGCGCGATCCGGTCTTCGTCGACCACAAGCAGGTTGTCACCGGCACCCGGCACCGACGTGAAGCCGATGACCTGGACCGGCCGCGACGGCAATGCCGCCTCGACGTCCTCGCCGTGCTCGTCCACCATCCGGCGCACGCGGCCGTAGGCGTCTCCCGCCACGATCGAGTCGCCGACCCGCAGGGTGCCGCGCTGGATGAGCACGGTGGCCACCGGGCCGCGGCCGCGGTCGAGGTGCGCCTCGATGGCCACACCCTGCGCGTCCATGTCCGGGTTGGCCCGCAGGTCCAGCGCCGCGTCCGCGGTCAGCAGGACCGCCTCGAGCAGCGCGTCGATGTTGAGGTTCTGCCTGGCGGAGATGTCGACGAACATGGTCTCGCCGCCGTATTCCTCGGCGACCAGGCCGTACTCGGTGAGCTGCTGACGAACCTTCTGCGGGTTCGCGCCTTCCTTGTCGATCTTGTTGACCGCCACGACGATCGGCACGTCGGCCGCCTGCGCATGGTTGATCGCCTCCACCGTCTGCGGCATGACGCCGTCGTCGGCGGCGACCACCAGGATCGCGATGTCGGTGGCCTTCGCACCGCGGGCACGCATGGCGGTGAACGCCTCGTGACCGGGGGTGTCGATGAAGGTGATCAGCCGGTCCTCGTCGCCGAGGTGGGTGAGCACCTGGTAGGCGCCGATGTGCTGGGTGATGCCGCCTGCCTCGCCCTCGCGGACGTTGGCCTTGCGGATGGTGTCCAGCAGTCGGGTCTTACCGTGGTCGACGTGGCCCATCACGGTGACCACCGGCGGCCGCTGTTCGAGGTCCTCCTCGCCGCCCTCGTCCTCGCCGTAGGTGAGGTCGAACGACTCCAGCAGCTCGCGGTCCTCGTCCTCGGGGCTGACCACGTGGACGACGTAGTTCATCTCGCTGCCGAGCAGCTCGAGGGTCTCGTCGTTCACCGACTGGGTCGCGGTGACCATCTCACCGAGGTTGAACAGGGCCTGCACCAGCGCGGCCGGGTTCGCGTCGATCTTCTCCGCGAAGTCCGACAGCGACGCGCCGCGGGCGAGCCGGATGATCTCGCCGTTGCCGCGCGGCAGCCGCACGCCGCCGACGGCGGGCGCCTGCATCGAGTCGTACTCTTGCCGCTTCTGCCGCTTCGACTTGCGACCACGCCGGGGCGCGCCACCGGGACGGCCGAACGCGCCGGCCGCACCACCGCGGCCACCGGGACCACCCGGACGACCGCCGCCACCGCCGCCGCCACCGGGACGACCGCGGAAACCGCCGGCCGCGCCACCACCGGCACCGGGCGCACCGGCACCCGCGCCGGGGGCACCGCCACCACCGCGGTAGCCACCGCCGCCGCCACCACCGGGACGGCCCGCGCCGGCGCCACCGGGGCGGCCGGGACGACCGGCGCCGGGGCCTCCGGCGCCACCGGGACGCGCCGCGCGCGACGGCATCGCGCCGGGATTAGGACGGGGCGGCATCGAGCCGGGGCTCGGCCGCGGGCCGCCGGGACGCGGACCACCCGGACCGGGCGTCGGCCGCGGGCCACCCTGAGCCGGACCCGGACGCGGGCCACCCTGAGCGGGACCCGGACGGGGACCGCCCTGAGCCGGACCGGGACGCGGGCCACCTTGAGCCGGACCCGGACGCGGGCCACCCTGACCGGGGGCTGGACGCGGCGCGGGACGTTCGGGAGCGGACGAGTAGGGGTTGTTACCGACGCGCGGAGTCTTCGGCCCCGGGCGCGGGCCGGAACCCGCACCGCCGGGGCGTTGGCCGCCGGGGGCGGGGGCGCCGGGTCGCTGCTGCTGGCCAGGGCGCGCGCCACCCGGCGTCGGCCGCGGACCGGCCGGCGCGGGCGCGGAGCTCGCGGTCGCGCCCGAAGCCGCGGCGGCCTGCGGGGTGATCGATTCCCGGACGGCGGGCTTGGGCGCCGGGGCCGGTCCCGGACGCGCGGCGGGGCCCGGCTTCACGGCCGGGGATTCGCCGGTGCGCGCGGCGGGGGCGGCGGTCTCCTGCGCGGCGGGCGCCGGAGTGGGCGCCGACGGACGGGGACCGGGACGCGGGCCACCGCCCGCGGGTTTGGGGGCCGGACGGCCGGACGGTCCGGGGCGTGCACCCGACTTGTTGCCGTTGGACGGGGCGGATTTCGCCGCGAACGACTCACGCAGCCGACGCGCGACGGGAGCTTCCACCGTCGAGGACGCCGACTTCACGAACTCGCCCTGCTCCTTGAGCGTTGCGAGTAGTTCCTTGCTCGTGACACCGAGTTCTTTGGCCAACTCGTGCACGCGGGCCTTGCCTGCCACTGCTCTCCTCACTGAGAGGTCGAGCAGCCCCACCGTTCTGGGGACGGCGGCCCGCACGACCTCGGGTTATCTCCGATGGACGTTCATCGTTGGTACTTCACGGTGTGCTCATGAGTGCTCGTGCCTGTTCTCGAGGTAATGCTCCAGGGCTGAGATATCCAGATGTCCGGACACTCGTAGTGCTCTGCCGATCGCTCGGCGCCGCTCTGCCGCGAGCAGACAAGCCGAAAGGGGGTGCAACCAGGCACCCCGTCCGGGAAGTCTGCGCCGCGGATCGGGAACGATTTCGAGGACGTGGGAGCCGTCTCCGGTCTCACGGTCCCGAGCCACGATCCGCAACAGATCGACGGCCAGCTCGCGCTTCCGGCATCCGATACACGTCCGCACGGGAGCGGCTCGGCGCTGGTGCGCCGGGTGCTGCTCGGTGGTGCGATCGGGCGTCGAAGCCGAAGGCTCGGACTGAACCTTGGACCACTCTACCGCTGCCACGCTCGGAACGCCGAACCCCTCCCCCGCGGAAGTTACGAACCTGTCATCCCGAGCACTCCGCGGGCGGGCTCCGGTCAACTCCGATGCGCCTCCGTCCGCACGGATCCGCCCATGTCACCGGGAGCGGCGTCGCTGCGGATATCGATGCGCCAGCCGGTCAGCCGGGCGGCCAGACGAGCGTTCTGCCCCTCCTTGCCGATGGCCAGCGAGAGCTGGAAATCGGGCACCACGACGCGGGCCGCCCTGGCCTCGGCGTCGACGATGGTGACCGATACCACTTTCGACGGCGAGAGCGCATTACCGACGAAGGTCGCCGGATCCTCGGCGTAATCGATGATGTCGATCTTCTCGCCGGCCAGTTCGCTCATCACGTTGCGCACGCGCTGCCCCATGGGCCCGATACAGGCGCCCTTGGCGTTGACACCGGGCACCGTGCTGCGCACCGCGATCTTGGATCGGTGTCCCGCCTCCCTGGCCACGGCGACGATCTCCACCGACCCGTCGGCGATCTCCGGCACCTCCAGCGCGAACAGCCGCCGCACCAGGTTCGGGTGGGTGCGCGAGAGCGTGATCTGCGGGCCGCGCGGACCACGGGAGACGCCGACGACGTAACACTTGATCCGGTCGCCGTGCTCGTAGGTCTCGCCGGGCACCTGTTCGGCGGGCGGGATCAATCCCTCCGTGCCGTGCAGCTCGCTGCCGATGCGGACCACGACGGTGCCGCGGGCGTTGGCGCGCGCGTCACGCTGCACGACGCCGCCGACGATGTCCCCCTCGTGCGTGGAGAACTCGCCGAAGGACTTCTCGTTCTCCGCGTCGCGCAACCGCTGCAGCACGACCTGCCTGGCGGTGGTCGCCGCGATCCGGCCGAATCCCTCCGGGGTGTCGTCCCATTCGGAGATCACGTTGCCGTCGGCGTCCACCTCGCGCGCCATCACCCGGACCACGCCGGTCTTCTGGTTGATGTCGATGCGCGCGTTCGGCTGGTGGCCCTCGGTGTGGCGGTACGCGGTGAGCAGCGCCGACTCGATCGCGGAGATCACGGTCTCGATCGAGATCCCCTTGTCGGCGACGATCGCGCGCAGGGCTTCGATTTCGATGTTCATTCCACGATCCCTTCGGTCGGCGAATCGGACGCTGTTACGGATTCGGATGGTGCATTCGGTGTTCCTCGAAGCTGCGCGGCGTCGTCGACCGCCACCGCGTCTTCCTGACCCGGAGCGGGCCGCCCCGGAACGACTCCGCCCGCGAGTTCGAGTTCCCGCGCGCCCGGTGGCGAGAACTCGACTTGGACGACGGCCGTGGCGATGTCGGCCAGCGGAACGGTCACCCGGTGCGGGTTCCGTTTGCCGCCGAGCACCAGCGCCACGGAATCTCCGGTCAGCGCGCCGACCCTGGCCTCGAAGGTCTCCGACCCTTCCGGCGGCTGCGCGCCTGCACGCAGCCGGACGCGGACCTTCCGCCCTCGCGCCCGCCGCCAGTGCCGGGCGGCGGTCAACGGGCGGTCGATCCCGGGGGTCGTGACCTCCAGCAGGTAGGGCGTCTCACCGAACTCCCCCGCGTCGTCCAGCAGCGCCGACAACTCGGTGCTCAGATTCGCCAGGGAGTCCAGATCGGAGGTGTCGCGGTCCACGGTCACCTGCACCCGAGCCTGCGCGTCCACGCGCGCACCCGCCGTCGAGATCTCGACGCCCTCGAGGTCGAATCCTCGGCGCTCGACGAGACCAGCTACGAGCTGGCTCACCCTTTCCTCGGTCGGCTTCGGCATGTGGGGCGGCTCCTGGTTCAGTTGTGACGCGGCGGGAGAATTCTCTACCGAAGGTCTAGCGTAACGCGCCACGAGAGTGTAAAGGACCAGTGGTCGAGGACTGCGCACGCCACGACCGACGCTGGTCCGGCGCAGCCTCGCGAGTCTGGCACGATAGTGCCGTGCCCATCCGCCTTCCCGCCCCGCCGCGTGCCGGGCGCACCACCGGCATGCCATCCGACCGGCACGAGCCCCACCGCACCGCCATGGGTCGCCGCACCGCGTTGCGTCTCGCGGGCGGCGGAACGGCCGGGGTGCTCGCCCTCGGCGCGCTGGCCGGTTGCACCGGTGACGACGTGGTTCACGAGCCGGATCCGCTTGCCGCACAGGAGATCGCCGCGCGCGCCGACGCCGCGGCAGCGACCGCGGCCATCGCCATCGCACCCGACCGGCACGCCGCGTTGTCGGCGATCGCGGCCGAGCGCACCGCCCACGCCGACGCCTTGCGCACCGAGATCGACCGCGCGATCGGCGTCTACGCCGACGGCACCAAACCGGCGCACCGCACGCGCGCCGGTGCGTCCGGCCCGTCGGCCGTGGCTTCGGGCAGCGCCGTGCCGCCCACCACGCCGCCGAGCGTGGATTCGCTGCGTACGCAGCTCACCGCCGCCCAGAAATCGTCGGCCGAGCTCGCTCGCGCTCTGACCGGCTACCGAGCCGGTCTGCTCGCGTCGATCAGCGCGGCCTGCGCGGTGCAGGCGGGGGTGTTGCTGGCATGACCGAGGACGAACGCCGAGCGCTCATCGACGCGCTGAACGCCGAATACGGCGCGGTGTACGCCTACGGGGTGATCGCCGCCTACGCCTCGCCCGAGCGCACCAGAGTGGTCGCCGAGCACACCGCCGCTCACCGGGCTCGCCGCGACGCCACCGTGGACACCCTCGCACTGGGTGGCGCGACGGTGCCACCGCCGGACGCGGCCTACACGGCGCCGTTCGCCGTGACCGATCCGATCTCGGCCGCCCGGCTGGCCGTGACGGTCGAGTCCGACACCGCGGTCGCCTGGCGGTCGGTGGTCGAGCGCGCCGACTCCATGGCCATCCGGCGCACCGGTGTCGAAGCGCTCACCGAGGCCGCCGTCCGGCTGGCCGCGTGGCAGTCGATCCTCGGCGCGAATCCGCCCACGGTCGCGTTTCCCGGCAAGGTCTGACCCGGCGGCCGGGCACGAGATCTGCTACGCGGCAAAGGAACGACGCGAACGGCGGCCGCGGACAGCTCGGGCCGCCGTTCGCTCGGCACGCGACTGTTACGGCCGCATCTCGTAGGCGCCGTCGTAGGACGCCACCTCGGCCCACACCCGGTCGAAGCGCGGACGGTCCGCAACCGGCGGCCGCAGCGCGGACGCGGCCCAGCCCTGCTGGTCGGGGGTGGCGGACGGCTTGCCGTACAGGGCGGTGGCGTAGGCGTTGAAATCGCGGATCTGGAAGTCGAAGATCTGGTCGATCAGGTCCCGATCCAGGCCGGTGATCGCGGCCTGCTCCAGGATCAACTGGCCGTAGACCACCAGGGAGAACAGGTGGCCGATGGTCAGCATGAAGTCCAGGTCCTTCTGCTGGTCCGCGTCCGGCGCCGCCGTGGTCAGCAGCGTGCGCAGCGCCTGCGCCTGCTGGTAGAACCGGCCCACGTTGGGGATGTCGGCGTGCTTGTCGTAGATGGGGGTCCAGTCGGCGAAGCGCACCTTGCCTGCCCCACGCGCGGGACCCTGGCGCCAGAAGAACGCGTCGTCGGCCGCGTCCTGACGGGTCCCGATCTCCGGGTAGTCCTGCGGGTCGAACAGGTAGTTGGGCATGAACTTCAGGATCTGCCCGACGTTCACGTGTACCGTGCCCTCCAGCCGGGGCAGCGTGCTGATCAGCCGTTGGACCTCGGCGAAGTAGGTGTTCTTCTCGAATCCCTTGGCGGCCAGCACATCCAGCAGCAACGTCATGACGGTCTCGCCCTCGGAGGTCACCTTGGACTTCGTCATCGGGTTGAACAGCAGGTACCGGCGGTCCTCCAGGCTCGCGCTGCGGAAGTAGTCGATCGCGCGGTCGCTGAACAGCTTCATCGCAACGATGCGCGCGTAGGCGTCGACGAAATTCGACCGCACGTGCGGGAAGTCGGTGACCGGATTGCCGTAGAGGATCCGGTTGTTCGCGTGGGTGATCGCCTCGTAGAAGGAGTGCTCGACCATACCGATGCCGCCGTGGCAGAGGTTGAACTTGCCCACGTTCACGGTGTTCAGCGCCGCGGAGAAGGCTTCGGGCCCGGTGTGCAGGATGTCCTCGGCGCGCACCGGGTAGTTCTCCAGCCGGAAGGTGCTCACGTACATCTGCTGATGCACGACGTTGCCGAGCAGACGGTAGTTCTCGTGGCGGGAGTCGGCGGCGAACCAGACATAGGCGTCGGCGCCCTCGAGGTCGGCGCGGCGGGAAAACACCGATACCATGCTGGCCACGTTGCCGTTGCCGATGTAGTACTTCTCCCCGTTGGCGCGAAACAGGATGCCCGCCTCGGCGTCCGCGCTACCCGGCTCGCTCGGGGTCAGCACCAGGTCGGTGTTGTAGATGTCCGCGCCGTGGGTCTGCTCGGACAGACCGAACGCCATCACCTCGCCGTCGGCCAGATCGGCGGCCGCGCGCTTCTTGGCCGCCTCGTTGTCGCTCTGCCAGATCGGGCCGAGACCGAGGATGGTCACCTGCTCGGCGTACCAGTACGCCAGACCGTAGAAGCCGAAGATCTCCGACAGCGCGGCGTTGCGCGCGGCGTCCCAGCGACGGTCGGGATCGCCGTCGGCGTAGGCGGCGGGCGTCAGGAAGGTGGCGAACAGCTTCTCCTTCTTCACGAAGTCGAGGAAGTCGGCCGTCCACACCGCGTTCGCGTCGTCGGCGAGCAGACGCTGTTTGCCCCGGCCCTCGAACCACTCGATCGTGGCGCGCAACAGGCGCCGCGTCTCGGCGTCGAACTGCTGCGGGTCATAGGTGGCGGGGTTGAACAACCGCGCGTCGGTGTTTGTCATGCCGGTTAACTTACCAGCGCGTAACAGCAGCGTGGACGAGGTCCGCGGATCTATGACCAGCGAATACAGGCTACGGTGGCGTAGGTAGCCGCGCGGCGCTCCAGCGGTTCGGCGCGAAAGCGAACGGCCCCCGGCACGGTCACGCCGAGGGCCGTTTCGACATCGGATCAGCCCCGCACTCTGGCCACGACCGCGTCCACCGCGGACGCGGCGGGGAGTTCCTCGGTCTCGCCGGTGAAACGGTCGCGCAGCTCCACCTTGCCCTCGGCCCAGCCGCGGCCGATCACCAGCACCAGCGGCATGCCGAGCAGTTCGGCGTCCTTGAACTTCACCCCCGGCGAGGCGGTGCGGTCGTCGAAGAGCACGTCCAGGCCCTGGGCATGCAGGCCGGACACCACCTCTTCCGCGCCGGCGCGAGCTGCGTCGTCCTTGTTCGCGATGACGACGTGCACGTCGTACGGCGCGACCGCCGCCGGCCAGCGCAATCCCTTGTCGTCGTGCTGTTGCTCGGCGATCACCGCGACCATGCGCGACACACCGATGCCGTAGGAGCCCATGGTCAGTCGCACCGGCTTGCCGTTCTCGCCGAGCACGTCCACCTCGAACGCGTCGGTGTACTTGTTGCCGAGCTGGAAGATGTGGCCGATCTCGATGCCGCGCGCCGCCACCAGCGTGCCCCGGCCGTCCGGCGAGGGATCGCCGTCGCGGACCTCGGCGGCCTCGATGGTCCCGTCCGGAGTGAAGTCGCGGCCGGCGACCAGGCCGACGACGTGCTTGCCCGGTTCGTCGGCGCCGGTGATCCAGCTGGTTCCGGCGCCGACGCGGGGATCGACCAGGTAGCGAACACCGTTGGCCTGTAGCGCCTTCGGACCGATGTACCCCTTGACCAGGAACGGGTTCTCGGCGAAATCCGCTTCGCTGAGCAGTTCCACCTCGGCCGGTTCGACCGACGCGCCGAGGCGCTTGTCGTCGACCTCGCGGTCACCGGGGATGCCGATGCCGACGATCTCGCTCTTCCCGTCCGGGTGGCGCAGCTTGACCATGACGTTCTTCAAGGTGTCGGCCGCGGTGACCGGGCGGCCGTAGCGCTCGGCGATACCGGCGCCGTTGGCCCAGTCCACCAGCGTCGCGATGGTGGGGGTGTCCGGGGTGTCGTGCACCACGGCCTCGGGCTGCCCTTCGATCGGCAGCGGTTCGGGCGCGGGCGTGACCACCGCCTCCACATTGGCCGCGTAGCCGGATTCCGGGCAGCGCACATAGGTGTCCTCGCCGACCGGGCTGTCGGCGAGGAATTCCTCCGACGCGCTGCCGCCCATCGCGCCCGAGGTGGCGGCGACGATGACGTACTTGACCCGCAGCCGGTCGAAGATGCGCTGGTAGGCCTGGCGATGCGCGTGGTAACTCGCCTTTAGGCCGTCCTCGTCCAGGTCGAAGGAATAGGAGTCCTTCATGACGAACTCGCGCCCGCGCAGGATGCCCGCGCGGGGGCGCTCCTCGTCGCGGTACTTGGTCTGGATCTGGTACAGCGTGACCGGCAGGTCCTTGTAGGAGCTGTACTCGCCCTTCACGGTGAGCGCGAAGAGCTCCTCGTGGGTGGGGCCGAGCAGGTAGTCCGCGCCCTTGCGGTCGCGCAGCCGGAACAGGCCGTCGCCGTACTCGGTCCACCGGTTGGTGGTCTCGTACGGTTCGCGCGGCAGCAGCGCGGGTAGGGAGATCTCCTGGGCGCCGATCGCGTCCATCTCCGCGCGCACCACGTCCTCCACCTTGCGCAGCACGCGCAGGCCCAGCGGCAGCCACGAGTAGACACCCGGGGCGATGCGGCGCACGTAGCCGGCACGGACCAAGAGTTTGTGGCTGGGCACCTCGGCGTCGGCAGGATCGTCGCGGAGGGTTCGCAGGAACAGGCGGGAGAGGCGGGTGATCACGGAAGCACAGGGTAGTCGCTGGCCGGACGCCGGTCCCAGCGCATTACCGTATTCGTTCGTGCTGGTGCTGCTGCCTCCTTCCGAAACCAAGTCCGATGGCGGCGCGGGGGCGCCACTGGCGCTGGACTCACTGGCGATGCCGCAGCTCACGGCGGTGCGCGCCCGGCTGGTCGAGGAAGTGGTGCGGTTGGCGGCCGACCCGGAAGGCTCCCGGGCCGCGCTCGGTCTCGGCAAGGGAGCCGACAGCGAGATCGCGCGCAACGCGGCACTGCGCACCTCGCCGACCCGTCCCGCGCTGGAGCGCTACACCGGCGTCCTCTACGACGCGCTGGACGCGCGCTCGTTCACCAAGGTGCAGCGAGCCAAGGCGTACGCGCGGCTCGGCATCGGCTCCGCCCTCTTCGGCGCGGTCCGCGCCGGTGACCCGATTCCCGCCTATCGCCTGTCCGGCGGCTCGAAACTGCCCGGGCTGCCGACCCTTTCGGCGGTGTGGCGCGATGAGCTGAGCGCCGCCCTGCTCGCCGAGGCCTGCGGTGAACTCGTGGTCGACCTGCGCTCGGGCACCTATCAGCAGCTGGGGCGGGTGCCCGGCGCGGTCACCGCCAACGTGCTCACCGAGCATCCGGACGGCTCACGCACGGTGGTGAGTCATTTCAACAAGCACCACAAGGGCCTGCTGGCGCGGGCCCTCGTGCTCACCAGAGCGGAACCAGCCGACGTGCGGGCTGTCGCGCGGGTGGCGGCGAAGGCGGGGCTACGGACCGAGATCGCCTCTCCCACCGAGCTTTTGATCATCACCTGAGTGCGTCCGGCGGTCGCCGGTGAGCGCGGCGAGTTCGGCTTCGAGGTTGGCACGTGCCTGCGATTCGTACCGGCGGCGCGCGATGGGTGTCCGGAACAGGTACGGCTACTCGGCCAGTTCCCGCAGCACCGCCGCGCGGCCCGCGCGGAACACATCGTCCGGGACGTGCCGGTACTCCGCCCGCACGGCTCGCGTGTAGGCGGCGTAGCCGGTCGGGCCATTTCGCCCACGTGCACCCTGCGCACCGGCTGGAGCGGCCATCACGACCGATGACTCCGGCACATCGGCCACGCAGAGCAGCGTCGACCGAAATCGAGAGTCATCGCTGATCTCGCACCGATCGCCGGCACATCGGGAAGGGTGTATGCCGGACAGTGGTAGTGGGCCGCGCCTCGAGGACCGGGCGGGAGCGGCGCGAACCCGCGGCACCGCCGATGCTCACCGAGCGAATCGAGGAGACATGCAGACCATCGCGCACTGGCTCGACGGCAAGGCCTACGCAGGCACCGGCGAGACGACCGCCCAGGTGACCAATCCGGCGACCGGCGTGGTGACCGGGGAGGTCGCGCTGGCGACCGTCGCCGACACCCGCGCGGCGATCGATTCCGCCGCGAAGGCCTTCCCGGCGTGGCGGGACACCTCGCTGACCCGGCGCACGCAGATCCTGTTCCGTTTCCGTGAGCTGCTGAACGAGCGCAAGGAGGAGCTGGCCCGGCTGATCACCGCCGAACACGGCAAGGTGCTCGCGGACGCGATCGGCGAGGTGAGCCGCGGCCTGGAAGTCGTCGAGTTCGCTTGCGGTATACCGCATCTGCTCCAGGGCGGCTACACCGAGAACGCCTCGACCAAGGTCGACATCTTCGCCATCCGCCAGCCGCTCGGCCCGGTCGCGATCATCTCGCCGTTCAACTTCCCCGCGATGGTGCCGATGTGGTTCTTCCCGATCGCCATCGCCGCGGGCAACACGGTGGTGCTCAAACCGAGCGAGAAGGACCCGTCCCCGTCGCTGTGGCTCGCGCGGCTGTGGGCCGAAGCGGAATTGCCCGCGGGCGTGTTCACGGTGGTGCAGGGCGACAAGGTCGCGGTCGACGAACTACTGGACAACCCGGGCGTCAAGGCCGTCTCGTTCGTCGGCTCGACGCCGATCGCCCGGTACGTCTATCAGCGCGGCACCGCCGCGGGCAAGCGGGTGCAGGCGCTCGGCGGCGCGAAGAACCACATGGTGGTGCTACCGGACGCGGACCTGGACCTGGCCGCCGACGCCGCGGTGAACGCCGGATTCGGCTCGGCGGGCGAGCGCTGCATGGCGATCAGCGTGGTGGTCGCCGTAGGCGGGACGGCCGACGAACTGGTCGGCAAGATCGCCGAACGGGCTGCGACCATCAAGACCGGCGACGGCACCCGCGGCGCGGACATGGGGCCGCTGGTCACCCGCGCGCACCGCGACCGCGTCGCGGAGTACATCGCGGCGGGCGAGTCCGCCGGAGCGACCGTCGTTCTCGACGGGCGGGGCGTTCGAGCCGACGGCGCGACCGACGGGTTCTGGCTCGGGCCGACGATTCTCGACAACGTCGGCACGGACATGAGCGTCTACACCGACGAGATCTTCGGCCCCGTGCTGTCGGTGGTGCGCGTCGATACCTACGACGACGCGCTGGCCCTGGTCAACACCAATCCCTACGGCAACGGCACCGCGCTCTTCACCAACGACGGCGGCGCCGCTCGCCGCTTCCACAACGAGGTCGAAGTCGGGATGGTCGGCATCAACGTGCCGATCCCGGTTCCGATGTCCTATTACAGCTTCGGCGGCTGGAAGAACTCGCTGTTCGGTGACGCGCACGCGCACGGCTCCGACGGCGTGCGGTTCTTCACCCGCACCAAAGCGGTCACCACCCGCTGGCTCGATCCCAGCCACGGCGGACTCAACCTCGGCTTCCCGCAGAACCGATAGCAACCGAGAGCGCTCCGGGTCGAGGACGTCAGGACCGCCGACGGCTGGGCGAGCGAGATTGACCGCATCGACCCCAGTGCCCAGGCGGCCTTCCACCGGGTTCGCGAGCGCCTGCGATACGGTGGCCCCGGCGATGATGGCGGCGGCGACCCTTCGACTACACGTCGGCGAATCGGCACCTCGTTCGGCCCACCGTGTTTTCGGCGGCCGTGTACGCCGAGTCGACGGGAATTCCCTGCGGCGCGCCGCTGTTCGCTCAGAACGTGACCAGCACCGCAGAACTCTCCGACGGCCTCAAGAAGTACCTGGACGAAGAGAAGGTCTTCGCCACCGCGGCCACGATCGGACCCAACGGGCAACCGCATCTGACCGTGATCTGGCTGAAGCGCGACGGCGACGACCTGCTCTTCTCCACCACCACCGATCGTCAGCAAGGCAAGAACCTCGCGCGTGACCCGCGCATCACCGTGCTGATCAACCCGCCGGACAACCCGTATGTCTACGCGGAGATCCGGGGCAACGCGACCGTCACGCCCGACCCGGAGAAGACCCTGCCCAACGAATTGTCGGTGAAGTACACCGGACAGAAGTACGCGGACTTCAACCCCGCCTCCGTCGACGACGGCCCGCGCATCATCGTGCGCGTCACACCCCGCCGTGTCGCGGGGCGGTTCTGATCTCCAGCGGATCCGATTCAGCCACTCACGCTTGCTGTGCTTCTTCCTGCGCGTGCTGGGCCATGGCCAGTTGTTGCGGGGTGAAGCGCAGTGTCAAGGCGACCAGTCCGGCCGCGAACGCGATGAGGGCGCAGACGAACAGCACCAGGGTGTAGCCGTCGCCCAGTGCGGCGATCTCCGCGGATGTCATCCCGGCCACCTTCTCGGTGCGGCCACCGAGCGACAGGGTGCGGGAGGCGGCGATCGGGGTGAGCAGGCCGATGGCCACCGGGGTGGCCAGGTTCATGAACATCTGCCCGACCGCCGCCAGCGGGCCGATATTGGCCGGCGGCACACCGACCAGCACACACAGCGGCGCGAGCACCATCGCGATGCCGACGCCGAAACCGATCACCACCAGCAGCGGCAGCAGCGTCGCGAAGTACAGCACCTCGCCGTCGAGGGTCGAACCCAACAGCAGTCCCACGCCGAGCACCACGGCCGCGCCCGCGAGCAGCCAGCGCGGCGCGACGTACAGCGCGGCCTTGGACGCCACCGCGCCGCCGACGCCGATGCCGACGGTGAACGGGATCGCCGCGACGCCCGCCTTCAGCGGACCGTATCCGATGACGTTCTGCATGAACTGGGCGACGAAGAAGGTCATCGCGCCGAGCACTCCGCCGGCCAGGAAGATCAGCAGGAACGTGGCGACACGGTCGCGGCTGTCGAACAGCGACCACGGCAGCAGCGGGTCGTCCACCCGCCTTTCCAACGCCACGAAGACGATCAGCAGCACAACGCCGGCGATCAGCGAGCCGATGATCGCCGGATGTCCCCACCCGAGCTCCGGGCCCTCGGTGGCGCCGAACACGATCGACGCGCAGGCGATGGTGCCGAGCACCGCGCCCGGGATGTCGAGGGCCGAGCGGTGGTGTTCGGTGTCGGCGAGCTTGTAGGCCGCGCCGAGGATGATCAGCGCGCCGATCGGGACGTTGATCAGGAAGATCCATCGCCACGACAGCTGGGTCAGCGCGCCGCCGACCACGAGTCCGCCGACGGAGCCGATGCCGACCATCGAGCCGACGATCGCGATCGCCTGATTGCGCGCCTTGCCCGGCGCGAAGGTCGTCGCCACCAGCGCGAACGCGGTGGGCGCCGCGACCGCCGCGCCCGCGCCCTGGAGGGCCCGCGCCGCCAGCAGCATGGCTTGGTTCTGCGCGAGCCCGCACAACAGCGAGGCCAGCGTGAACAAAGCGACGCCGACGACCAGCATGCGCTTGCGGCCGAAAGCGTCGCCGAGCCGACCGCCGAGCAGCATCAGGCCCGCGAAGGTCAGCCCGTAGGAGGTCACCGTCCACGCGCTGCCCGCGCTGGACAACCCCATCTCCTCTTGCAGCCGCGGCAGCGCGAAGATCACGACCGTGCCGTCGAGCACGACCATGAGCTGCAATCCGCTCAGCACTAGGATCGCGAGCCCGAAGGCCCGCTGCGTCACTGGATACTGCATCGTCGCAGCGGGGTTCCGAAGCACAGTGAGTCACTGTAATTGATGCCGCTGCCGTCTTTGTCCACCCACCGATCCGGCCGGACGCGCGATGGGGAGCGATCCCGCCGATCCGGCCGGTCGCGGTCGGCGCGGACCATCGGCTGGTCCGGCTCGACGCGATCAGGCATAGTCCCTGGTCCTTCCGGCTGACGACGAGCAGTCCAGCGAACCGGCCGGTCGACATCCCGGCCGAATCACCCGTGCCCCTTCCCCTGTATCGGCCCCCACCGCGGTGGCCGTGCCGAGAGAGGGGCGGCGGTCGATGCGAAGAGGTCTCTTCTGATCCCCGTTACGACTGCGAACGCTAGCCCGCCGCGGAGTCGGCGTGCGGGACGATCGCGTCGGCGGAGAAACCGGCGGTCGGGCCGATCACCACGATCGCGGGCGGGCGGATGCCTTCGGCGCGCACCCGGGCGGCCACCGTGCCGAGATCGGCGCGCAGCACGCGCTGGGTGCGCAACGTGCCTTCCTGGATGACGGTGGCGGGTGTGCCCGCCGGACGGCCGCCCTCCAGCAGCGCGGTGGCGAACTGCTCGATCCGCTCCACCGCCATCATCAGCACCAGGGTGCCGCGCAGGCGGGCCAGCGCGGGCCAGTCCACCAGCGAATCCGGATGATCCGGCGCGACGTGCCCGCTCACCACCACGAACTCGTGGGTGACGCCGCGGTGGGTCACCGGGATGCCGGCGGCGGCGGGCACCGAGATCGGACTGGTGACGCCGGGCACCACCGTGACCGGGACCCCGGCGGCCGCACAGGCCTCGAGTTCCTCGTAACCGCGCCCGAATACGTACGGGTCACCGCCCTTGAGCCGGACCACGAACTTGCCCGCCTTCGCGCCTTCGATCAGCGCGTTGTTGATCGCCTCCTGCGCCATCGCCCGCCCGTACGGGATCTTGGCGGCGTCGACCACCTCGACCTCCGGTCCGAGTTCGGCCAGCAGTTCCGGCGGCGCGAGCCGGTCGGCGACCACCAGGTCCGCCCTGGCCAGCAGCCGCCGCCCGCGCACGGTGATCAGGTCGGGATCGCCCGGACCACCGCCGACCAGGGCGACGCCGGGCGCGATCGGCGTCGAGTCGTCGCTCACCACACCGGATTGCAGAGCTTCCAGCAACGCGTTGCGCACGGCCGCCGAGCGCCGGTGCTGCCCGCTCGCCAGCACGCCGAGCGTCAGCCCGTCGTAGCGGGCGGTGGCCGGGGTGACCGCGGTGCCCAGCCGCGCCGTGTCGGCACGCACGCAGAAGATCCGCCGCCGGGTCGCCTCGGCGACCACCGCCGCGTTGGTCTCGGGCTCGTCGGTGCACGCGATCGCGTACCAGGCGCCGTCGAGGTCGCCGTCGGCGTAAGCGCGCAGCGTGACGGTGATCTGTCCGGAGGTCGCCATCCCCTCGACCGCGGGCGTGACCGCACGGCTCACCACGTGGACGTCCGCGCCGGAGGCGATCAGCAGTCCCAGTCGGCGCTGCGCGACCGACCCACCGCCGACCACGACGACACGCCGTCCGCGCAGATCGAGCCCGACCAGGTAGTTCGGGTCGCCGGTCGGCTGGTCTTGCGTTGCGTCTGACGTGTTCGGCACAAGTTTCGAGCCTACGGCGTAGCCGTCCGGCACCGGCAATCGACCGGCACGCCTCTCATCTCGAGCAGCGGCGACGAGCGAAGTCGCGGGTAGTCGAAGCCGGTTCGCAGCATGAGAGGGCGCGGCCGCAGACGGCCGAGGCGTCGACCACCGCTCCGTCCGACAACTGTGACCAGCGGTAACGAGCGATCCGGCGGTCTGCGGCGGTAGGTTGCGGTGGAGTCGCTGGGAAAGGCGGACGATGAAGCAGCTCACACCGGAACGACTACTCGACGTGGCCTACGACGAGGCGCTGCGCGGACTCGCCGAAGGCGGGATCCCGATCGGCGCCGCCCTCTTCGACGCGGATGGCACGCTGCTCGGGCGCGGGCACAACCGCCGGGTCCAGTCGGGCGACCCCAGCATGCACGCCGAGACCGACGCGTTCCGCGCGGCGGGACGGCGGCGCGACTACCGCGGCACCGTCATGGTCACCACCCTTTCGCCGTGCTGGTATTGCAGCGGCCTGGTCCGCCAGTTCGGCATCGGCGCGGTGGTGGTCGGAGAGTCGCAGACCTTCTCCGGCGGGCACAAGTGGCTCGCCGGGCACGGCGTCGCGGTCACCGTCCTGGAGGACCGGCGCTGCATCGATCTGATGAGCCGGTTCATCGCCGAACATCCCGCGCTGTGGCACGAGGACATCGGGTCCGCCGACGATCTCGAGGCCTGAGCAGCCGCTCAGCGGAAATACGGATATTCCTGCACCCAGTGGAATCCGCGGCTGCGCAGCGGGAAGTCGTCGAGGGCCACCGAGGTCAGCGCCATCGAGACCGGCTGTCCGGCCAGGGTGCCCGTCAGAGTCAGCCGCTGGGGGCCGGGCCGGTCGAATCCGAAACTCGCCAAGGGTTGTGGTCGGTCGCCGACGGCTGCCGGTGGCGCGACCATGACCAGCGTGCGCGCGCCGGTATCCACCAGGGCGAGCACCGGAACCAACTGCCCGTCCATCCGCTGCACGGAAGCCCCGTCGCGGTCGAAGACGACGCGCTGCCAACGCAATTGGTCGGTGGTCAGCGGTGGGAGCGGTTTTCCGTCCACGCTGAACTCGGTGACCGCCCAGATGCCGTACAACGGCGGTTCCGGTCGCCCGGCCCCCTGTTCGGTCCACCTTTCCCAGCCGGTGTACGCGTTCGAGCACACCAACCACACCCCGAGTGCGATCTGCACCGCGGCCGCGATCCGATTCGCCCGCGGCGTGCGCAGCAGAGGCGGCGTGGTGGACGGTCCGGTCGGCCGATCCAGCACGAGCACGTTCACCAGACGCCCGGCCTCCGGCGCCAGCAGCACCAGGCACAACAGCATCAGGTGGAACGACAGGATCTTCGCGGGCACGTCGTAGGTCATGTCGAGCACGAACACCTGTGTCGTGCAGACCAGGCTCAGCATCGCGCCCACCAGCGCGGTGCGCGGCACGAACAACAGCACGCCGCCGAGCAATTCCGCGCAGCCGAGCAGGATTTCGTACTGCGGCGACGCTCCGATGTGATTCCACAGCACCGCCATCGGACTGAAATTCCCGTAGGGCTCGAGCAGCCGGCTCAGCGGCGTCGGCGGCATCTGAGTGGGAACGGCCTTCGCCATGCCGTAGGCGATCAGCTGCCCGGCCAGGCACATCCGCACGAACAGCAGGAACCACGGCTGCACGGCCCGGTAGTGCCGCCGGTCCCGATCCAGCGCGCTCCAGACCAGCGTTGCGAGCACCGCGACGACGAGCAGGACGAACACCAGCACCCAGAAGTAGGCCTGGTCGCCGCTGATCGACGCCGTGTTCGCCGCGACGGATGTGCCGAACACCTGGGTACCGGTCCACTCGACCAGTGGGCGCAGCGCGCGGGCGACGCCGGAGTTCACCCAGTCCGGCAGCCATTCGCGCGCCAATCCGAGGAACTCCGGAGCGATCGACGGGTACACCAGGCAGAACAGCCCGAAGTACAGGAAACCGAAGCGGAACGCCACCCGGGTCGTCGCGCGCCAGGGACGGATACCGGAACGCTCCGCGTCCGCGGCTTCCGTCCGGTCGAGGATCGCTTCGGTCACGGCGGTCCCTCCAGTCCGAGTCGGTGCAGACCGAAGGTATCGAAAAGTGCGGTGGCCGTAGCGCGTTTCGGCGGGATCGTGAGCCGCCGCCGGACTCCGCTCAGCGGAAGTACGGGTATTCCTGCACGAAATGGAAGCCCCGGCTGCGCAGCGGGAACGAGTTCAGGTCCATCCGGTCGAGCGACAGCGTCACCGGGGTGCCGTTCAGCTCACCGGTCAGGCGCACTGTGTCGGTGGCGGGCTGGGTGAAGGTGAAGGCGCCCAGACGCGTGGGCTGGGCGTCGGGCGACCGCGGCGCCTCCGACAGCACGAGGGTGTGCGCGACTTCGTCGACGACGGCCACGACGGGCAGGAACGAGTCGTCCATCTTCTGCACCGTCGTGTGCTCGCGGTCGAAGATCAACCGGCGCCAGCGGCCGTCGTCGGTGATCAGCGGCGGCGTGGGATGTCCGTCCCTGGTGAACTCGCCGACGGTCCAGATGCCGTACAGCGCAGGCTTCGGCGCGCCGTCGCCCGACTCGCGCCAGGCTTGCCAGCCGATGTGCGCACCACCGATCAGAACCCACAGCCCCAGCGCCACCTGCACCGCCGCGGCGATCCGGTTCGCACGGCGGGAACCGAACAGCGGGGGCTGGGTGGCCGGTTCGGACGGGCGTTCCAGCACGAGCAGATTCGCCAACCGCCCGGCTTGCGGCGCCAGCACGACCAGGGCGAGCAGCAGCAGGTGGAACGAGAGGATCTTCACCGGCACGTCGTAGGTCATGTTCAGCACGAAGACCTGCGCCATGCTCACCAGGCTGAGCAACGCGCCCGCCGTCGCGGTGCGGGGCAGGAACAGCAGCAGACCGCCGAGCACTTCGGCGGTGCCGAGCAGGATTTCGTACGCGGGCGCGGCGCCGACCTGGTTCCACAGCACCGACGCCGGGCTCATCGTCCCGTACGGTTGCAGGAGCGCGGTGAGCGACGGCGCGGGCATCTGCGTCGGAATCGCCTTGGCCAGACCGTAGAAGAGCATCTGGCCGCCCAAGCACAGCCGCACGAACGCCAGGAACCAGTTGCGCAGTGTCGCGTACTCCCGGCGGCGTCGATCGAGGATCGACCAGACCAGCGTGATCAGCACCGCCGCGACGAATTCGCAGAAGATCAGCAGCCAGATGGCGGCTTGGTCGCCGCTGCCGGAGTCCTCGTGCAAGACGGCATCGACGCCGAAGACGTGGTCGCCGATCCAGCCCACCAGCGGGCTCGTCGCGCGCATCTGCCACAGGATCGCGCTCTCCGGCAGTCACCTGCTCAGGATGCCGGTGAACACGAAGAGGATCTGCGCGAACAGCACACAGAACAGGCCGAAGTAGGCGAAGACGAAGCGGAACGCGATTCGGGCGGGTAGGCTCCATGGCCGCTCGGCACCGGTCGCGGTCTCGCCGATATCGGGCGCCACCGCCTCCGTCTCGACGGTACGCACATCGCCCTCCTCGTCGACCGACACTTTCGCGAGCCGAAGGTATCCGACCAGGTCATGGGATGACCTCCGGGAAAACCCTGGATTTCCGGGTCCTTCTTTCGGCCTACGTGCCAGCCCCACCGTGCCGGCCGGAATTCGTTCGCGGTTCCCGCCCACCGGGAACTAGAACGCGTTACAGTCGCGTATCCCGGCGCACCCCGCGCGGCGCACCCCGGGCAGCACGTGTCAGGAGGACAAGATGGCCGACGATCCGGACCCGGCACAGCGGCAACAGCTGACCGTCAGCGAACGCGACCTGGAGACGCTCGCCGGGGACCTGGCGCGCTGGCTACGGACGAAAGTCGAGTCGGACGACCTGCCGCGGATCTCCGATCTGTCCCGTCCACAGTCCGGGGGCATGTCCAGCACGTCGATCCTGTTCGATGCCGAGTGGAGCGCCGGGGGGCACACCGAACGCGGGTCGTTCGTCGCGCGGATGGCGCCCGAAGCCGGGTCGTTCCCGGTCTTCGAGACCTACGACCTGGCCACCCAGTACCACGTGATGGCGGGCGTGGCCGCGGCGACCGACGTGCCCGTGCCGGGCTTGTGCTGGCTGGAGAACGACGAGAAGCCGCTGGGCGCGCCGTTCTTCGTGATGCGCCGGGTCGAGGGACGGATACCGACCGACAACCCGCCGTACGTGTTCGTGGGCTGGCTGTTCGACGCCGATCCCGCCGAACGTCTGCGGCTCACGCACAACACCGTCGAGGTGATCGCCGAGATCCACGGCATCCCCGACCCCGCGGCCCGGTTCCCGATGCTGAACGGACCCGGCGAATCGCTGCGCAGGCACGTCGAGGCGCAACGCTCGTGGTACCGCTGGGCGCTCGCCGACGACGGCTTCGAGATCCCGCTGATCGAGCGGAGTTTCGCGTGGCTGGACGAGCACTGGCCCGCCGATCCGGGTCCGGACGTGCTGAGCTGGGGCGACGCCCGCCCGGGCAACATCATCTACCGCGACTTCGACCCGGTGGCGGTGCTGGACTGGGAGATGGCCGCGCTCGCGCCGCGTGAACTCGATCTCGGCTGGGTGATCTTCATCCACCGGTTCTTCCAGGACCTGGCCACCCGATTCGGTCAGCCCGGGCTCCCGGACTTCCTGCGCCGCGACGACGTGGTGTCGAAATACGAAGCGCTGACCGGTCATACGGTGCGCGATCTAGACTTCTACATCGTCTACGCCGCGTTGCGGCACGCGATCGTGATGGCACGGATCAAGCGCAGGATGATCCACTTCGGCGAGGACACCGACACGCCGGATCGCGACGACTACGTCATGCACCGGGCAAGCCTGGAAGCGCTGCTCGACGGAACCTACGAATGGGACTGACCATGCCTGTGCCTTTGGACGAGTACCCCATCCATCAGACCCCGCTTTCGCTGGCCCGTGTGGCGTCCAGTGACCGCAACTTCTACGACCGCAGCTACTTCAACGCCCACGACCGTGACGGCGGCACCTTCCTCATCACCGGCCTCGGCGTGTACCCCAACCTCGGGGTGACCGACGCCTACGCCGCCGTGCGCCGCGGCGACACGGTGCGCGCGGTGCGCTTCTCCGACGCGCTCGGCGACCGGAGCCTCGACCAGCGCGTCGGCGGCTACCGGGTCGAGGTGCTGGAGCCGCTGCGGCGCATCCGGGTGGTCTGCGACCACGACGACCTCGGCTTCGACCTCACCTGGACCGGCGCCTTCCCCGCCGTACAGGAGCAACCGCATCTCATCCTCGCGGGCAACCGGCCGATCATCGATGCTTCCCGGTTCGCGCAGGTCGGCTCGTGGGCGGGCACGCTGCACGTCGACGGCGACGACATCGCGGTCGACCCGGCGGTGTGGACCGGGACCAGGGACCGCTCGTGGGGCATCCGCCCGGTCGGCGAGACCGAGCCGCCCGGCCGCGCGGCCGCCGAGCCCTCGGGCGGATTCTGGTGGCTGTACGTGCCGCTGCGTTTCGAGGAATTCGCCGTCGTCGTCATCGTGCAGGAGGAGCCGGACGGCAGGCGCACACTCAACGACGCGACCCGGATCTGGCCCGACGGACGCACCGAGCAACTCGGCTGGCCTCGGATCTCGATCGACTACCGGTCCGGCACACGGCTGCCGATCGGTGCGCGCCTGGAGCTGACCACGCCGGACGGCAAGCCCTTGGAGATCGAGATCACGCCGGGCATCGGCGTCCCGCTGCACGTCGGCTGCGGCTATGGCGGCGATCCCGACTGGCAGCACGGCCAGTGGAAGGGCCGCGACTGGTCGTCCTCCGGCCGCTACGACCTCACCGACCCGGCCATCGTCGCCCGCACCCCATACGGCGTGATCGACCATGTCGCCCGGGCCCGCTGCGGCGACGCCGAGGGCTGGGGCCTGTTCGAACACGCCAGCATCGGCCGCCACGATCCCACCGGATTCGCCGACTGGGGATCAGTCGCACCCTGACACAACCTCGCCATCGACGATCGAGTGCGCGGCCGTTTCGGCCCCTCCCGCGCGTTGGTTCGTAGATGGCAGGTGATCGCCCCTCACGCGAACGGGTGCGGCCCGGACAGCGCGGCCGCGAGCACCACGCCGTGCACGACGCGCTTGGGCAGCGCCAGCGGCCCGCCTCCGGTGGCAAGCAGCGCCGCGGCCTCCGCGACGCTCGCCGTGCCGACGGCCGCCCGTGTCCGGTCTCCCGGGTTGGGCACCGCGACGGCCGACAGTTCGTCGGCGGAATAGGACCGCAGCGGGACCTGAAGGTCCGCGGCGACAGCGAGCAGCCCGGGTTCGGCCCGGCGCTGCGCGATGGTGGCCAGGCCCGCGATCCGGTGATCTGCGACGGCCTCGCGCAGTGCGGCGCGGATCGTGCCGGCCGACGTGCCCCGTCGCAGGCCGATGCCGACGACGACCTCAGCCGAGGGCACGAGAGCTCGCGAACCGCGCTGCCGCCGTGACGAATCGCAGCACCGCCTCGGGATTCCCGGCCGGGTGGGTGTGCAGGTACGAGGCGTGCACGTTGCCGCTCAGCGCGCCCTCGCGCACGCGCTCTCCCGCGCTGCCGAGCCAGCCCCACGCCGGACCTCGTGGCGGCGCGGACACCAGGCACGTGCGATGGAATTCGTGACCGCGGACTCGTTCCCCGGCCCGCCACAACGGCGAGTCGGCCAGCGCGACGGCGTCCCGGTAACCGAGCGTCAGGCGCGGTCCGAACGCGGCGTCGGCCTCCACCACCCCGGCCATCGGATGCCCGTCCAGCGAGCGGGTCAGATACAACAGCCCGGCGCATTCGGCGTGCACCGGCATCCCGTGCCGTGCGGCTTCGGCCACTGCCCGCAACAAGCCGGAATTGGCGGCCAACTCCGCGGCATGTTCCTCGGGAAAGCCACCCGGTAGCACCAAGCCCGCTGCCCCGGTAGGCAATTCGTCGTGCAGCGGATCGAACACGACCACACGTGCCCCCGCCGCCACCAAAAGCTCCCGATGCTCGGCATAGCCGAACGTGAACGCGGGGCCACCGGCGACGGCGATCAACGGCTCCTCCCTGGTGGATATCTCCCCGGCACCTTCGAGACCACGCACGGCTTCGGCCGGATCCCACGCCGGTCCGGTGACCGACGAGCGCGCGAGTGCCGCGATGGCGGGCAGGTCCACGTGCGCGGCGACGAGATCGGTCATCGCCGCCACCGCCGCCGTCGCGGCCGCACCGTGTTCCACGGCGGGGATCAGGCCGAGATGCCGGGACGGCACCTCGAGGTCGGCCATCCGCGGCAACGATCCGAGCACCGGCAGGCCGACGCGATCGCAGGCGGCGCGCAATACCTGGTCGTGCCGTTCGCTGCCGACCCGGTTGAGGATCACACCCCCGAGCCGGACGCCGCTGTCGAAGGTGGCGAATCCGTGCAGCAGCGCCGCCAGGCTCTGGCTGTGGCCCCGCGCGTCCACCACCAGCACGACCGGCGCCCCCAGCAGGGCCGCCACCTGCGCCGTCGATCCCTCCGCCACCGGACCGGAGTGGTCTTGGGAGATCCGGCCGTCGAACAGCCCCATCACGCCCTCGACCACAGCGAGGTCGCACCCTTGCGCACCGTGCCGGTACAACGGCACCACCCGCTGCGCCCCCACCAGCACCGGATCCAGATTTCTCCCCGGCCGCCCCGCCGCCAGCCCGTGATACCCCGGATCGATGTAATCGGGCCCCACCTTGAACGGCGCCACCCGATACCCGACCCGCCGCAACGCCCCCACCAACCCCGTGGCCACCGTCGTCTTCCCACTCCCCGACGCCGGCGCCGCCACCACCACGGCCCTCATCCCCGCCCCCGCGGCGCGAGCGGCACACCATCGTGTGGGCCTCTCGCGATTCGCCGCAAGGATGTGCCACTCACGGGAGTCACCATTCGATGCCTCGTTGGCCTTTGCGGCCCGCGTCCATGGGGTGCTTGAGTTTCGTCATTTCGGTGACGAGGTCGGCGGCGTCCAGGAGGGCTGCAGGCGCGTCGCGGCCGGTGATGACGACGTGCTGGTTGCCGGGGCGGTCGCGGAGCGTGTCGACGACCTCCGCCACGTCCACCCAGCCCCATTTGAGGGGGTAGGTGAATTCGTCGAGGACGTAGAAGCGGTGCTGTTCGGCCCGCAGGCGGCGGGCGATCTCCTGCCAGCCGGCCAGTGCGGCCGCGGCGTGGTCCTGCTCGGTGCCCTGCTTGCGGGTCCACGACCAGCCCTCGCCCATTTTGTGCCATTCGACCGGGCCGCCCGCGCCGGTCTGCTCGTGCAGCGCGCCGAGGGCGCGGAACGCGGCTTCCTCCCCGACCTTCCACTTGGCGCTCTTCACGAATTGGAACACCGCCACGTCGAAACCTTGGTTCCAGGCCCGCAGCGCCATCCCGAACGCGGCCGTCGACTTGCCCTTGCCCGGCCCGGTGTGCACGGCTAGCACCGGCTGATTGCGCCGCTGCCGCGTGGTCAACCCGTCGTCGGGAACAGTTTCCGGAACGCCCTTGGGCATCGAATCTCCTTACCCTGGAAAGTCAGGCCGCCCGCACCGACGCGCCGCCCGGGCCTCCCGAACTCGCGCGAACGACGTCGGCCACCGAATCGCCGGTCAACTCGGCCAATCGCAGGTATCCCCCGCGCAGTTCACGCGCCAGATCCGCGGCCAGCCCGAGCCGGATCATGCCGCGTTCGCAGTCGACCACGATCGCGGTCACGGCGTCTCGGGCGAGCAGACGGGCAGCGGCACGGGCGCGGGGAACCGGGTCGATGCCGCCTGTCGCGCGACCGTCGGTGAGCAGCACCAGCATCGGCCTGCGGCGCGGATCGCGCACGCGCTCCCGCAGCACCACCTCGCGCGCCTTCAGCAGGCCCGCGGCCAGCGGCGTCTTCCCGCCCGTGCGCATTCCGGACAGTCGGCGCACCGCGATGTCGACCGACGAGGTGGGCGGTAGCGCCAGTTCGGCGTCCGCGCCCCGCACGGTGACCACGGCGACCTTGTCCCGGCGCTGATAGGCGTCGCGCAGCAGCGCGACCACCGCTCCGGTGACGGCGGACAACCGGTCGCGGGCGGCCATCGATCCGGACGCGTCGACAACGAAGACGATCAGATTGCCCTCCCGCCCTTCGCGATACGCGCCACGAAGGTCGTCGGCGGACAGCAGCAACGGCCCGTCGCCGCGTCCGCGGTAACGCTGATGCGGCGCGGCCGCGAACACGGTGCCGAGCAGGTGCAGCCCCGAGGAGGTGTCCGTGCTGGAACGCACCACGCGACCGTGCCGTGATTCCGCGCGGGAGCGGCGTCCCGGAGCGCCTTCACCGACGCCGGGCACCTCCCAGCGCGGTGTCCGCGCACCAGCGGAAACCGGTGCGCCACTGCGTCCTTCCCGCGAATGCCCGCCACCCGGACCGTCGGGCGGCGACGGGTCGTCGGGGCCGTCCGGGTCGTCGCCGGAAGCACCGTCGGGTTCCCCGGCGTCCTGGGACGCGCCGTCCGGCTCGGACGTACCGCTCGGCGTGGACGTCTCCTCGCGTCGTGCCTGGTCGGCGGCATCGCGCATGGCGTCGTCGAGCTGTTCTTCGCTGATGCCGGGTTCGTCGAACGGATCCCGCCTGCGCCGGTGCGGCAGCGCCAGCTCGGCGGCCACCCGCACGTCGGCCTCGGTCACCGCGTCGCGACCGCGCCAGGCGGCATGGGCGGTCGCGGTGCGCGCCACGACCAGGTCCGCGCGCATCCCGTCGACGTCGAACGAGGCGCACAGCGCCGCGATCCGGCGCAATTCCACGTCGTCGAGCAGCACCCGGCCCAGCCGGTCGCGGGCGGCGAGGATTTGCTCGGCCACAGCGTGGTCCGCCGCGGCGTACCGCGCGGCGAACCCGGCCGGGTCGGCCTCGTAGTCCAGCCTGCGGCGCACCACCGCCATGCGGACGTCCACGTCCCGCGAGGCGGCCACGTCCACGGTCAGCCCGAACCGGTCCAGCAGCTGCGGACGCAACTCGCCCTCTTCCGGATTCATCGTGCCCACCAGCACGAAGCGCGCCGGGTGCGAGTGCGACACACCATCGCGCTCGATGTGCACCCGGCCCATCGCCGCGGCGTCCAGCAGCACGTCCACCAGATGGTCGTGCAACAGGTTGACCTCGTCGACGTACAGCACGCCGTGATGCGCGGCGGCCAGCAAGCCCGGACGGAACGCCTGCTCCCCGTCCCGCAGCACACGCTCCAGGTCCAGCGAGCCGACCACACGATCCTCGGTGGCGCCGACCGGCAGCTCCACCAAGCGGGCGGGCCGCGCGCCGGTCTCGTCGACCACCGGTGGCAGTAGTTGCGCCAGCGCGCGCACCACGGTCGACTTCGCGGTGCCCTTCTCACCGCGCACCAGCACGCCGCCGATGCCGGGATGCACCGCGCAGAGGATCAGCGCCAGCTGCAGCCGTTCTTGCCCGACCACCGCCGAGAAGGGGAATCCCGCCTCACCGTCCGCACCGGAAAGCGTTCGGCTGTGCTGGTCGGACGTCGGCGCTGTTTCGGCATGGGACACGGACACGCCCCAACTCTAAGCGCGCGGCCGCATCGGCCCGACAGTGCCCTTCGATTCAGAACCGATGCGTACGCACGCGAACCGGCACGGCAGCCGGGGTTGCGCCGGTCCGGTCACGGATTCGGTGCACCGTTCGAAGCGGTGCATTCACGGACCCGACGTGCCCGGCTCACCTCGCTCGTGTCTTTCGAGCGAAGCGAGACCGAGCATCCGCCGTTCCCAGCGCCGCAGGCGCTGCGAATCAACCCCGGCGCATCGGCACGTGTGCGATGCCGTCCTCGTCGAATTCTTCGCCGTCGACCTTGAAGCCGTGCTTGGTGTACAGGTCGATCAGGTAGCTCTGGGCGCTCAGCCGCACCGTCGCCGAGCCGACCTCGGCCAGCGCCGCCTGCAGCAGTCGCGTGGTGTAGCCGTGCCCGCGGGCGGGCACCGCGGTGCAGAGCCTGCCGATGCGGAAGCTCTTCACACCGTCCTGGTGCTCCTCGCACAGCCGCAACGTGGCGATGACCTCGCCCTCGTCATCGAGCCAGAAGTGCCGCGTCTCGGGAAGCAGGTCCTTCCCGTCCAGCTCGGGATACGCGCACTTCTGCTCGACGACGAAGACTTCGACGCGAAGTTTCAACAGCTGGTAGAGCGTCGCGGTATCGAGATCCTGCGCCCATGAACGTTTGAGAACAACCGTTGACATCATCGCGCCTTGCTATCACACCCTAGGCGTTCGCCGCGACCCCGGCGTGTTTCGGCGTGTTGTCGCCGCCGTCGACCAGGTTCAGCGCCTTGGAGGTCCAGTCCCACACTTCGTGGAACAGCGCCGGGTCTTCGGAGAGCTTCACGCCCAGCGAGGGCACCATCTCCTTGAGCTTCGGCGTCCACTCGGCGTACTCCTGCGGGAAGCACCGCTGCAGCACGTCCAGCATGGCGGTCACGCAGGTGGACGCGCCCGGGGAGGCGCCGAGCAGACCGGCGATCGTGCCGTCCTGAGCGGCGATCACGGCGGTGCCGAACTCGAGCACGCCGCCCACGCCCTTGCGCCGGATGACCTGCACGCGCTGGCCCGCGGTGATCAGCTCCCAATCCCTGGCCTCGGCGCGCGGAATGAACTCCGACAGCGTGACGACCTTGCCCGCCTCGGACTTCAGCAGCTCGCTGACCAGGTACTTGGTCAGACCGAGTTCGGTGACGCCGACGCCGAGCAGCGAGAAGATGTTGTTCGGCCGCACCGACTTGAACAGGTCGGTGTTCTTGCCGTCCTTGAGGAACTTCGGCGTCCAGCCCGCGTACGGGCCGAACAGCAGACCCGGCTTGCCCTTGATCACGCGGGTGTCCAGGTGCGGAACCGACATCGGCGGGGCGCCGACCGCGGCCTTGCCGTACACCTTGGCCTCGTGCTGCTGGATCAGCGCCGGGTTGACGCAGCGGAAGAACTGACCGCTGACCGGGAACCCGCCGAATCCCCTCGCCTCCTTGATGCCGGCCTTCTGCAGCAGCGGCAGCGCGCCGCCGCCCGCGCCGACGAAGACGAACTTGCTGATCAGCCTGCGCGTCTCGCGAGTGCGCACGTTGCGCACGGTGACCAGCCACGAGCCGTCGGACTGCTTGGACAGATCGCGCACCTCGTGCCCGAAGGCCAAGTCCGCGCCGGAGGCGCCGAGGTAGGCCAGCAGCTCCTGGGTGAGGGAGCCGAAATCGATATCGGTGCCGCCGTCGGTCCAGTTCAGCGCGATCGGGTCGGCGAAGTCACGCCCGCGCGCCATCAGCGGCAACCTCCGGGTGAACTCCTCGGGGCTGTCGATGAACTGCATGCCCTCGAACAGCGGGTGCGGCGCCAGCGCCTCATACCGCTTGCGCAGGTACTCCACGTCGTCGGCGCCGTGCACGAAGCTGACGTGCGGGATCGGGTTGATGAAGGCGGACGGATCGCGGAGGATGCCGTTCTCCACGCCGTAGGACCAGAACTGACGGGAGACCTGGAACCGCTCGTTGATGTCGACGGCCTTGGTGATGTCCACCGAGCCGTCCGGTAGCTGCGGGCTGTAGTTCAGCTCGCAGAGCGCGGAATGCCCGGTGCCCGCGTTGTTCCACGGATCGCTGCTCTCCGCGGCAGCGGCGTCGAGCCGCTCGAACAGGGAGATCGACCACTCCGGCTGCAGCTGCCGCAGCAGCGCGCCGAGAGTGGCACTCATGATGCCGGCACCGATGAGTACTACATCGGTCTTTTCAGTCATGGCAGCGTTCGGCACGGGTAGATCGACTTCCTTGTCCTTCTGCGCGGGCCCACCGGGCGGGTGGACCTGCCTGGGCACGGTGTGGTTGTGGCTCGGTTCCGGCGTCCGCCGATCCCGAACGGCATGGCGGGATTTAGGTTACCCGCCGTTCACCTAAGCCCAATTGTGCACCTCACCACGCCGCCACCCCGCAACGAACCTGCTGAATGTGCGGAATGCGACAGAGATCGTCGTCACTTCGGCGGCGAGCGCACGGCTGTGGTCTGTTGGTGGTTGACACTGTCCAATACATTGGTCGCGTGACGAACGAACAGTCGCTTGCCGAACCGGTCAGCACTTCGCCGGATGGCGAAGGCTGGCGCCCCGACGTCCTCGGTCCGCAGTACCAGCAGCGCACGCTGCCCCTCGGTCCCGATCCCGATGGCGAAGGCGAGGTGGTCGCGACGCTGGTGCGCTACGTCCCCTCCGGCGCCGTCGAGCAGACCGCGGGCGCGGTGCTCTACGTCCACGGATTCACCGACTATTTCTTCCAGGAGCACCTCGCCGAGCACTTCGCCGCGCGCGGGTTCCAATTCTATGCGCTCGACCTGCGCAAATGCGGCCGGTCGCTGCGCGACGGGCAGACCCCGCACTATGTGACGGATCTCGCTTTCTACGACCGGGAGCTGGCGGAGGCGCTGCGGATCGCGCGGGCCGAGACCGGCGCCGCGGTGGTGCTGAACGCTCACTCCACCGGCGGTCTGGTCGTGTCGCTGTGGCTGGATCGGCTCAACCGAGCCGAGGGCACGGCCGCGGCGGGCATCACCGGCGTGGTGCTCAACAGCCCGTGGTTCGACCTGCAGGGTCCGGCGTACTACCGCAGCATCGGGACGCCGATCATCAAGGCGGTGGGGCGGTTCCGCAAGATGGTGCAGCTGCCCGGTGGCAAGATCAGCACCTACGGCGACAGCCTGCACCACTCGGTGTCCGGCGAATGGAACTACAACCTGGACTGGAAACCTCTGCACGGCTTCCCGGTCCGGCTCGGCTGGCTGCGGGCGATCCGCAACGGCCACGCGCGGCTGCACCAGGGCCTCGACATCGGCGTCCCCTCGCTGATCCTGCGTTCCCGGATGACGAAGTTCGCCAAGGAATACGGTCCCGCCGTGGACGTCGCCGACGCGGTGCTCGACGTCAGGCAGATCCAGCGCTGGTCGGGCTGCCTGGGCGATCGCACGAACATGGTGCCGATCGACGGCGCCAAGCACGACGTGTTCCTCTCCGCCCCCGAACCGCTGGCCCAGGCGTTCCGCGAACTCGACAGCTGGCTCGACTGGCTGGCCGGCTACCAGCCCGCGAACTCACCAGAGGCTGGTGCGTAGCACGATCTCGGTGGCCAGCTCGTGGTCGGCTTCGGTGGCCACATCGGTCACGTCGACCTCCACCACCCGGAACTCGCCGTAGACGAACCGTCCAGAGGTGTCGGCCACCGAGCGCGGCAGATTCTTCGTGACCAGCAGTGTGGTCGGCACCTCCACCGGGCCGGTCGACGCGTCCGCCACCGCTCCATCGGCGCCGGGCGTGGCCGGATGACCGCGATCGGCCACGACCAGGCTCTGGAAACGGCCGAATCCGCGCGCGCACGCCTGCCAGGCCAGCACGGCGCCCGCGCCGCACCCGGCCACGTTCACCCACGGCAGCCCCAGGGCGTCGAGGATCGCGGTGACGGCGGCCGGGTCGAGACCTTCGATCGACTCCACCACGAAGGTGCGCAGATCCGAATTGTGCAGCCGGGCGCACACCTGGTCGAAGACATCCACCGGATCGCCCGCGTCGGGCAGCAGCAGCACGCTGTGCCGGGATTCCGGCCCGTCGATCCGCACGGTCCACGCCCGGTCACCCACCGTGATCTGCCGAGATTCCATGCCGAATCACGCTACACGGATCACGGCACCGCGGCGGTGGGTCGGGGGGCCGGATTCACGTGAGCAGGCGCATCCCGGCTCGCTCACCTGCGTTGTGGTCGAAGGTGACGGTCAGCTCACAGCCGGCCTCCTGACCGAGCTGCTGGATCAGCGCGTCGGCGAAGTCCGCGCCGTCGGCGGCCCGGCGCAACGCCTGACGCACGGTGTCGGCGCGCTCGACCACGATCTCGCTCGAATCGAGCAGTCCCAGCAGCACGTCGGTGACGGCCTCGGGGTCCTGTTTGTAGCCGCGACGCAGCACCCAGTGGATCTCCGCGAGCACGATCATCGTGACGTAACCCGGTGTGCTCTCGGTGAGCCCGTCGATCACCTGATTGGCGCGCGCGGACTGCTCCGGGTCGTCCTGGGTGAGGTAGCGGATCAGCACGTTCGCGTCCAGACCGATCATCACCGCTTACCTTCCACGACGTTGCCCGCGATCGCCTCGTTCATCTCGGCGAGGCCGATCGGAGATCCGGACCAGCCCACGATGCCTTTCAGCGCCTTGATCGTGCGCGTTTCGGGCACCAGTTCGTAGGTGCCCGTCGGCGTGGGCACGAAGGCGACGCGCACGCCGGTGCGCAAGCCCATCGCCACCCGCACATCGATCGGGATCGTGATCTGCCCCTTGCTCGTGACCGTCGCCGACACCACATTCGCCCCTCGGCTGCTGGGCCTCTTCTCCGCCACCATCATCCTCACCCGATCGTGCCGATCGGCCCCGAGCCTTACCTGGAGCCGAATTCCTTACTGCAAGGTAAGGCGCTGGGTGGTCCGCGTCAACCGATGCGGCCGTTCGGAAGCACCATGGCGGTGGCCAGAGAGGGCAGGTCGGCGGGCGCGCCGTCGGTCAGCAGGCGCTCGAACGCGGCGAGGTCGAGATGGTCTTCGATCAGATCGGCCAGCAGATCGAGCTGGGCGGCACGCACCGTCGAGACCGAGACGTCGCCGGCCGCGACGAAACCCGCCCGCCCCGCCGCCTCCGCCACCGTGCGGAGCCACCCGCGCCGGAACTCGTCGGACTCCAGCAAACCGTGCAGGTGGGTACCCCACACCGCGCCGCGGACGCTGCCCTCCGGCTCGCCGGCGACGGTCAGCCACCCCGGATCCCCACGGTGCGTGACGCGGCCGTGATGAATCTCGTAGCCGTGCACGCGGACCCCCGCGGCGTGTCCCGCGCTGCGGCGCAACACCTTCGGCTCGGCGAACTCGACGGTGAGGTCGAGCAGTCCGAGACCGTCGACCTCGCCCGCACCGGACTCGACGCGATCCAGGATGCGGGTGCCGAGCATCTGGTACCCGCCGCAGACGCCCAGGATCGGCCTGCCCGCGGCGGCTCGGGCCCGCAAGGCGTCGGCGATGCCGGTGCGCCGCAACCACCACAGGTCCGAGACGGTCGCCTTGCTCCCGGGCAGCACCACCAGATCGGCGTCCGCCAACCGAGACGGTTCGGCCACCCAGCGCACCGCGACACCGGGTTCGCAAGCCAAGGCCTCGACGTCGGTGGAATTGGAGATGCGCGGCAGCCGGATCGCGGCGACGCTCAGCCATTCGGCGCCCAGCGGTGGGCGCGGACGGCCGACCGGCGCGTCGGCGAGGGTGCTCAGCGAGTCCTCCGCATCGATCCACAGGTCCTCGGCATACGGCAGCACGCCGAGGGTGGGGCGACCGGTGAGTTCGGTGAGACGCTCCAGCCCGGGCCGCAGCAGCTCGACCGCGCCGCGGAACTTGTTGACGATGAACCCGCAGATCAATCGCTGGTCTTCGGGCTCGAGAATGGCGACGGTGCCGAACAGATGGGCGAGCACGCCACCGCGATCGATGTCCCCGACCAGCAGCACCGGCAGCCCCGCGGCACGCGCCAGACCCATGTTCGCCAGATCCGTCGCACGCAAGTTGATCTCGGCGGGCGACCCGGCGCCCTCGCAGACGACCACGTCGAATTCGTTGCGCAAGGCGGCGAGTTCGGCGGCCACCACCTCGCGCAGATCCCGGCGATGCCGGAAGTAGTCCTCCGCGCCGACGGTGCCGATCGCCTTGCCCCGCACCACCAGCTGGGAGCGGCGATCACTGCCCGGCTTGAGCAGGACGGGATTGAACCGCACGCTCGGCTCCAGTCCGCAGGCGTGGGCCTGCAATGCCTGCGCCCGGCCGATTTCCCCGCCGTCGAGGGTGACCACGGAGTTGTTGGACATGTTCTGGGCTTTGAACGGGGCCACGCGCACGCCGCGCCGCGCCAGCATCCGGCAGATCCCGGCCACGACGACGCTCTTGCCCGCGTCCGAGGTGGTGCCCGCGACCAGCAGCGCGCCCTTCATCGCGGTCCGGTCGCGCGGGGCGCGGTCATCCGAGCCGCCGGACCGCGACCGGTCAGGCCGCCGGTCACGGGAGGGTCAGGATCTCGGCCCCCGACTCGGTGACGACCAAGGTGTGCTCGAACTGCGCGGTCCACTTGCGATCCTTGGTCACGACGGTCCAGCCGTCGTCCCAGATCTCGTAGTCGATGCCGCCGAGGTTGATCATCGGCTCGATGGTGAACGTCATGCCCGGTTCGATGATGGTCTCCACCGCCGGCTGGTCGTAGTGCAGCACGACCAGCCCGCTGTGGAAGGTCGGGCCGACGCCGTGGCCGGTGAAGTCGCGCACCACGCCGTAGCCGAACCGGTTGGCGTAGGACTCGATGACGCGGCCGATCACGTTCAGCGCCCGGCCGGGCCGGACCGCTTTGATCGCCCGCATGGTGGCCTCTTCGGTCCGCTCGACCAGCAGGCGCACCTCCTCGTCGACGTCACCGGCCAAAAACGTCTTGTTGGTGTCACCGTGCACGCCGTCGATGTAGGCGGTGACATCGATGTTGACGATGTCACCGTCCTCGATCACGGTCGAGTCCGGGATGCCGTGGCAGATGACCTCGTTCAACGAGGTGCAGCACGACTTCGGGAAGCCCTTGTAGCCAAGGGTGGACGGGTAGGCGCCGTGGTCGCACATGTACTCGTGCGCGATGCGGTCCAGTTCGTCGGTGGTCACGCCGGGTGCGACCGCCTTGCCCGCCTCCTCCAGCGCCTGGGCGGCGATCTTGCCCGCGATCCGCATCTTCTCGATCGTCTCGGCGGTCTGCACCCAGGGCTCACGCCCCTCGTCGGCGGTCTTCTTCCACGCGTATTCCGGGCGCTCGATGGTGCGCGGCACTTCACGGGTCGGCGACAGCGTTCCGGGGACGAGGGGCTTGCGAGTGCGGACAGACATAGCGAACAGCGTAATCGGACGACCGCGCCGATGCCGAGGGCCAGCCGGAACAGCCTCGGACCACGGTCCGGTTCTGCCGGAGGCGGGCGGGCCGGGCCATCTCCGGTCACGGCATCGACAGGACGGTCCGCAGGCCATCCGAGAACGCATCACATCGCGGTCGAGACAGTACGCACGGCATCCAATCCGCTCAGCATCGACCGACGGGCCCGGACGGTCGCGGTCCGGCCCGAACCGAATCCTCTGAATAGTCGGCGTAGGCGACACCGGATCGGTCAATTCTGCCGACGACGTCCGCGCGCACATAAAATGATCCGTCGACCGGAAGCCCTTCGTCGGGTGGGAGTGGAAATGGCTACTGATGCAGCAGCTCAACCGCACGGAGACAAAAGCGAAACGGCTTCGCCGCTCGAAAACTCCGCCGATGGAGACGAGGAAGACGCCCCGGCCGAGTCGGCGGCAGACGACGAGCACCCGCGCGCGGCGGACGCGACCACCCGAAGTGGGCGCTACGCGCTCATAGCAGCCCTGTGCGCCGCGCTGATCTCCAGCATCGTGTCGGCGTCGGCCGCCGTGTACGTCACGGTAAACAAGGCCGATCGCGACGAGCGACTGGCATTGGTCCAGGCGACGTCGAAGAATCGGAAAGAGGCTTACCACGACTTCCTCGCCAGTGCGTACGACTTCGTGACGCAGGCGGGACTCATGGCCGGATACCTCCGCGCGACAAACCTCGACGGCTTCCGTACCGGAATGGGGAATTTCGCCGATCGCTTGATCGCCTTCATGGCCGCCGCCGATCTGGCGGGCATGACTTCCAGCGAGGACATGTACACCTTGCTTCGAGAATTCCCAGAGATGACCAAAGAATTCATCGATCGGCGTTACGAGCCATTCATCATGAAGCACATGGCAACCACCGGAAGCGCTTCCGACGATGATGAACGCAAGCGTGACAGCGCAGCTCTCGACACCGCGCTCATCGACCTTGGAAACAGAATCAGCGAGGTACTGGGCCGATTCATAGAGCAGGGCCGCAAAGAGCTCACATAGCCGTCCTGCCGCCGGATTCGGGAACACCGCTCCCGACGCGGCTCAGGCAGCAGGGCCACGCGCCGACGCCTGTCGCCCGGTCGCCCTACCATGGGCTCGTGTCCGCTCTACCGTTGATCTTCACCGCAGGCTGGGCCAGCGGCGTGAACGCCTACGCCGTGGTCCTGCTGCTCGGCCTCTTCGGCCGGTTCGGCTTCGCCGATTCGGTACCGGAAACCTTGCAGCGCACCGACGTCCTGATCGCGGCGGCAGTATTGTTCGTGGTCGAGGCCGTGGCCGACAAGATCCCGTATCTCGACTCGTTCTGGGACGCGGTGCACACCGTGGTGCGGCCGATCGCGGGCGCGGTGGTCGCGGCCCTGCTGGCCGGACAGGACGGCTCGTTGCCGGAACTCGCCGCGGGCGCGGTCGGCGGAACGGCCGCCCTGGTCAGCCATCTGGTGAAGGCCGGGACACGGATGGCGGTCAACACCTCCCCCGAACCCGCCAGCAACATCGTGGTGAGCACCGCCGAGGACGTGACCGTGGCCGGTGTGGTCACCCTCGCCGTATTCCATCCACTGGCCGCGGCGGTGATCGCGGCGGTTCTGCTCGTCGTCGGTGTCGCCCTGGTGTACTTCTGCGCGAGCCGGATCCGTCGCTATCTCCGGCGCCGACGCGCCCGTCGGGCCGAGCGCACAGGCGACCGCGCATTGGTTGCGAAATGATTGCCAGGCAGTGGAACCCGTCACGGGCGTGCCGCGCCAGTCGACCACGCGGCACGCCGGGCGGGGCGCCCCATTGCGCCCGCCGTCACTGTGCCGGCGACAGAACCACCCGGATCAAGCCACTGGTCGGGTAGCTCGGCGCCGGGACGTCGCCATTCGGACGAGTGACGCTGCGGGGCAGTGTCACTACCGCGGACGAGACCACCGTCGCGACGAACTCATTGCTCGGGCAAACGGCGGCGGCCACCGGCCACGTCGGTTACCAGATCAGTGTACCCGTCGACGAGTTCGGCCAGTTGGTACCAATGCTTATGGGTATTGTCGCTGCGCGCGCCCTCGGTGTGGATGACCTGATTGGCGTCCACCCAGCTACGTGCCATGCGGTCCACCACGGCACCCAGGCTCTCGGTGTGCAGCGAGGACCCGTTGCGGTGCTGCGGGATCTCCTGCGCGACCCAGTCGTTGATCTCGTCGACGAGCTCGCGGCGGCGGCAGTCTATTTCGGCGATGAGTGCGGCGTCCACCGCGCGCACGCGGTGCTGGTGCAGCTCGGCGAGTGCGTGTGCGGACCGCAGCAGCTCCCGGTCTTGGAAACGCCGCCCTTGGAAAGCACACAACAATTGCGGTGCGGTCGGTAAGACGCCGACTGTCGGCGCGCTCACCGTCGTACTCCGAGTTCGCCCGACACCAACGCTCTTTGTACCAACATAATTGGCTCTCGATTCGGTTATCCCGGCCATCGGATCGGTTGTCACAACTAGGCTAGCTGGATCATGCACGTACAGATGCAAGAACGCAAGATTGCGTCTGCATTTCTGCGGTCAAGACCTCCTGACGGCGCCTCAGCGCCGAGAGCACACTCGCCGCAACCCTTTTCATCCCACGGGGCCGAACGATCCGCGTCCGGTCGCCGATCCTGGAGACGTCCTTCGTTCCCGACTTCCGGTCGCTGTTCAGGGCCATGCGCCCGTCCACGAGTACGAATGCGACCAGCGCTGTGGACCTTTAGTTGCCACCAGTGCGCTGAAGGCGTTCGCCTGACCCGGTGACCGGAACCAATTCCGAAGCGCCACACCGGTCTTCAGCGGCTTGCCGACCGCCTGGACACGTTCAGAGCTGAGTAGCGGCGGCGAGCAGCGTCAGCGCGGGCAGCACGCCCTGCACCACCGCGCCTCTGGCGAACCGGCGGTCGTGCGCCACCAGGACCACCGCCGCGGCCAGCATCGACCCGCATCCGGCGAGCAGCAGCGCCCATCCCGCCTCCGGCGCCGACCGCAGGATCGCCACGCCCACGAGTGTCACCACCGCCAGAAACAGGTTGTAGAAGCCCTGATTGAACGCCCATGGCCGCGCCGCGGTCAGTTCCGCTTCGGAAAGCCGGAAGACCCCCCGGTACACCTTGGGGTCGCCGAACCGCACGGACTCCATGACGAAGATGCCGACATGGAGCACAGCGGCCGCGGCGGCGAACACCTGTACCACCCAGAGCATTCGACCTCCTCACGATGCGCGCCGATCGGGGGTGCCGGCATCCGACCCTCCGGCGATCCGCGCGACGGCCCGGCCGACTCCGGCGCGCCGAGGCATCCTATGACCGAAGCGGGGGCAAGCGCGGGCAACGGCCTGCCGACACGCCGCCGCGCCGAATCGGTCAACCGGCCAGTCCGAAAACGCGCCGGGCGTTGCCGTCCAGGTACAGCCGGCGGGTCTCGTCGTCCAGTCCGAGGGCCGCGAAGCCGTCGAGCGCGTGCTGCGGGAAGATCATCGGATAGTTCGTGCCGAACAGCACCTTCCTGCGCCCGCTCCGGGATTTCAGATAGGAGACCAGTTCCGCGGGAAGGCGTTCGGTCGTGTACGCGGAGGTATCGATCACGACGTTCTCGTGCTTGCGCGCGACCGCGATCATCTCTTCGGTCCACGGGTAACCGATGTGCCCGCAGACGATCGTCAACTCCGGGAAGTCGAGGGCGACCTGGTCGATGTAGGGAATGGGACGACCGGTCTCCGACGGCCGCAACGGACCCGTGTGCCCCACCTGCGTGCAGAACGGGATGCCCAGATCGACGCAGGCCGCGAACAGCGGATAGAAGCGCCGATCGGTCGGCGGTAGCTCCCATAGCCACGGGAGCACGCGCAACCCTTTGAATCCCGCATCGACGCGGCGGCGCAACTCCCGTACCGCCTCCATCGGACTGCGCAGGTCCACCGACGCGATGGGGAGCAGGCGCTCGGGCGCCTCGGCCACCCAGGCCGCGACCTCGTCGTTGGAGATGAGGACGCCTTCCGGCCCGTGCCACGCCGAGATGAGCGCTCGGTCGACGCCCGCGGCGTCCATCGCGTCGAGGGTGACCGACAGGGGAATCTCGTCGGTCGGTATCACCGCTCCGGTCCACCGCCGTAGTGAGGCGAACATGTCGTGGGCGAGGAAGCGCCGGGTCGGGTGTTGCGCCCAGACGTCGATGGTCATGCGCGGATTCTGACACAGGTCACAGCGGCCGGCGCCGCTGCGACGACATCCGCTGGAGCGTCCTGCTCGGTAGCACGCGCCTCTTGTTTGCCGAGGTCCGGCAGCGGCCGCGCGATGACGACGGCACAACGCCACCAGGCCCACCCGTACCTCGCTTTCTCTCTCGAACGTAATCACCGAGCGTCGGGTTCGCTGGGCATAAACTGGGTATCTACCCGCAGGACCACCCACATCCGACGCAGAGCAGGGCCATGGCCGGTTCGGACCCGTTCGCCACACAGCATGATCGGCCTCCAGGGATCGAGCGGGAACTGGAGGGCGCGGGTCTCGACGACCCCGAAGTGATCGGCAAGGGTGGGTTCGGCGTCGTCTATCGCTGCAGGCAGCGGGCGTTGAATCGCAACGTCGCGGTCAAGGTGCTCACCGCGCGACCGGATCTCGAACCGGAGAACGTCGAACGATTCCTGCGTGAACAGCAGGCCATGGGCGCGCTGTCCGGGCATCCGAACATCGTGCCGATCCTGCAAGTGGGAACCACCCGCAGCGGACGGCCCTACCTGGTGATGCCGTATCACGCGCGCGGTTCGCTGGAAGACCGCATACGCCGGGAGGGTCTGCTGCCGTTGCCGGAGGCGATCGGGATCACCGTGAAGCTGGCCGGCGCCTTGGAGACCGCGCACCGCGCCGGCATTCTGCATCGCGACATCAAGCCGGGAAATGTCCTGCTCACCGACTACGGCGAGCCGCAGCTCACGGATTTCGGGATCGCCCGTATGGAAGGCGGTTTCGAGACCACCACGGGCGTGGTGACCGGGTCGCCCGCGTTCACCGCGCCGGAGGTGCTGCGCTCCGGCGTTCCGTCGGTCGCCTCGGACGTCTACGGGCTCGGCGCGACACTGTTCGCCATGATCACCGGTCATGCGGCGTACGAGCGTCGTTCCGGCGAGCAGGTCGTCGCGCAGTTCCTGCGCATCGCCGCCGACCCGCTGCCGGATCTGCGGCTCGACGGCATCCCCGACGAGGTGGCCGCCGCCATCGAGGCCAGCATGGCGCACAATCCCGCGGACCGTCCGCCCTCGGCCGCCGCGTTCGGCGAGCGGCTGCGCGATATCCAGCGCGGTAACGACATGCAGGTCGAGCACATGACCCTGCCCGCGGGCGCTCGGCCCGAGCCCGAAGACCTCAGCACGCGGCCTTTGACGGCCACCGCGCGGTTCCCCACCCCGCACCCGAAGACTCCGCCGACGCCGGAGACCAAGTTCCGCCCGGCGTTGCCCACTCGGCCGCTGGTCCAGCGGGAGCGCCTGATCGACGCGTTGCAGACCGTGCCGCCGCCGCGCCTGGCGGTTATCCATGCCCCGGCCGGGTTCGGCAAGAGCACCTTGGCGGCCCAGTGGGCCAAGCGTCTCGCCGAGACCGAGAAGGTGGCGGTGGCCTGGTTGAACGTCGACCGGGACGACAACAACGTCGTGTGGTTGCTGACGCATCTGATCGAGGCCTTCAACCGCGTCAGCCCGGCGTTGGCGCCCGACCTGACGCCGGTGCTCGAGGAGGGCGACGCCGCCGCCGCGCGCTACGTGCTCACCACGCTGATCGATGCCATCCACGCGCGCGACGAGCGGTTCGCCCTGGTGATCGACGACTGGGATCGCATCACCGATCCCACCGCCGTCGAGGCACTGCACTACCTGATCGAGGAAGGCCCGCAGCACCTGCAGCTCATCTTGACCAGCCGGTCGCTGGAAGGTCTGCCGCTCGGCACCATGCGCGTGCACCACCAGCTCGTCGAAATCGACGCCGCCGCGTTGCGTTTCGACCCCGACGAGGCGCGTACGTTCCTCGCCGAACAGACCGGACTCACGCTGGCCGACGCCGAGAACGCCGAACTGCACGACTACACCGAAGGCTGGGCGGCGGCCTTGCAACTGGCCTCGCTGTCGCTGCGCGAGCACCCAGACCCGGCCTCGCTGATCGCCCACCTGTCCGGTCGCAACCATGCCATCGCCGAGTACCTGGCCGAGAACGTGCTCGACACCGTCGAGCCCGAGCTGCTCGACGTCCTGCTCAAAACCGCACTGCCGGACCGGGTTTCCGGCAGTTTGGCCACGGCGCTGACCGGAAGGCCGCACGGGCAGGACCTGCTGGAGAATCTCGAACGCCGCAATCTGTTCCTGCGCCGGGTCGACGACAGCGGCGACTGGTTCCGCTACCACCATCTGTTCGCGAAATTCCTGCGCAGGCGACTCGAACGTGATTTCCCCGACGAGGTCGCCGTACTCCACCGCACGGCGGCGAAATGGTTCGGCGACCACGGCATGCTCAGCGACGCCATCGACCACGCGCTGGCCGGCGACGGCGGCGAAATGGCGGTCGACATCGTCGAGGCCAAAGCCCGCGATCTGGTCCAAGACGCGCAGCTGGCGACATTCCTCGGCCTGGTCGCCAAACTTCCGCCCGCGGCGGCCGCCGCGCGCCCGCGGCTGCAGATCGCGATCGCCTGGACCCACGTGGTGCTGCGGCAGCCCACGGAGCTGCACGCCGCGTTACGGCTGGTGCGCGCGTCGCTGGAGAAGGCAGCGGTCGACGACCCGGATCTGGCGATCGAAGCCGACCTCATCGAATGCGTGGAACGCGCGTTCGGCGACCATCCCGAAGGCGTGGACGACGTGGTCGCGAAATGCCTGGGCCGGGCCGACACGCTGGGTCCGTGGGTGCTGTGTGAGGCGGCGAACCTCGCCGCGTTCTCCGCGTTCAGCCGATTCGACTACGACCGGGCGCGCGAATGGCACGACTGGGCCACCCCCTTCTACCGGCAGACCCGCAGCACGTTCATCCTGATGTACAGCCACAGCCTGGTCGGCGTCGCGGCCCGCGAGCAGCTCGATATGGCCACGGCCGAGCACAGCTTCCGCACCGCGCTCGAGATCGCCACCAACTCCGCGGGCCCGCGGTCCTACGCCGCCCGTCTGGCGGGCGCCCTGCTCGGCGAGTTGCTCTACGAACGCGACCAGCTCGCCGCGGCCGAGCGCCTGCTGGACGAAGCGGGCCGGCTCGGCACAGAGGGCGGCCCGGTGGACTTCCTGATGGCGAACTACGCCACCGGCGCCCGGATCAAGGCCCTCCGGGGTGACCTGGCCTCCGCCGCGCGACGGCTGGACGAAGGCGCCGAGGTGGCGCAGGCCCTCAAACTGCCACGACTGGCCACCCGCATCGCCAATGAGCAGGTCCGGCTCGGCCTGACGGCCACCTATGTCACCGAACCGCCGACCGGGGAAAGCGGCATAGCCACGATGGCCGCGGAGATGCGCGAGGATTCCGCGATCCGCATGCTGCTGCGTTCCGGAGCCGCCAAGAGGGTCGCCGCCGCATCCGCGCGCGCCCGCCAGCTACGGGATTCCATCGACGCCGAGCGACGCCCCCGAGCCGCGGCACAGGCGTCACTGCTGCTCGCTTCCTGCCTCGCGGCGGCGGGCCGGACCGAAGCGGCGAAGGACGAGTTGGTCCCGGTGGTCATCCGGTACGCCGAGGCCGGGCTCATCCGGCCGTTGCTCGACGAGGGGCACCTGGTCATGTCGCTGTTGCACAGCTTGGACTACGACCTGCGCGAGGGACGTTGGCCCGAGGAACGGCCGATGGTCTCGCCGAGGTTCCTGCACAGGTTGCTCGCCCGCTGAACCGTCGCGCGGACGACTCCGCCGCTCACAACACCGGTTGCGGACCGCGTGCGGCGTCGGTGTCCAGAATGTGCAGTACCCACCGGCCTTTGCCGTCGGCTTTCGCCCGGTAGAGGCCGGTATCGGCCGCATCGAGCAACGATTCGGCGTCCGCGCCCGCCACCGCCGTGACGACCGCGCCTATGCTGATCGACATGCGTAGTCGCCGGTCGCCGGCGGTGATCGGGTCGACCAGCGCCTCGAGCAGGCTGTTGGCCACGGTGGCGACCCGGTGGTCATTGGCAGGCGGTGGGACCAGCGCGACGAACTCGTCGCCGCCGATGCGGGCGACCAGGCATCCCGATCCGCGCACACTGTCCTGCAGGCGCTCCGCGACCGCAGTCAAGATCTGGTCGCCGGTGCCGTGGCCGTAGCGATCGTTGATGTGTTTGAAGCGATCGATGTCGACGAAACACAAGCCCGCGCGGTCCCCGTTGCGGGCGTCGGCGATCATAGCGTCGATCCGTTCGATGAGATGCCGCCGGTTCGGTAGTCCGGTGAGCGGGTCGTGCCGGGCCTGCCGATGTAGCTCCTCGCGCATCCGGTGCTGCTCGGTGACGTCCTCGCCGACCGCGAGCAGATAGTCGCTCTGACCGTCCACGCCCTTGACGAAGGTGATGGCGAACGACGCCCATCCGTAGCTGTCGTCGGCGCGACGGATCCGCTGCTCCAGTTTCACCGTGCCCGCCCCCGCCGGCACGAGCTTCTCGTACACCAGCGTGCGGATGCCCTCGCGATCGTTGGGGTGCGCGAAGTCGTACACCGATACCCCGCGCAGCGTCTCCGCCGGGACTCCGATCATCTCGGCCAAGCCCCGGTTGACGTCCAGCAGCGTGCCGTCGGTGTCACCGATGGCGATCGCGATCGCCGCGTTGTCGAACACCACGCGGAACCGTTCGTCGTACAAGCGGCGCGCGTGGCTGGCGGCGTCCCGCGACTGCGCTTCGTAGCCCTGACCGACGGCCGCGAGCAGCGCCGCGAGCCGCCGACCGGAATCCGGCGCCGTCTCGTGTTCGGCCAGCCCGTACAGGACCTGGGCGGACGTACTCGGCACCGCCGGGCCGACCAGGCCGACGGAGGCCAGCCCCGCGCCGACGCGGAGCCCGACGCTCGCGTCGAAAGGTTCGGCTTCGAGGCCGGAAACCAGTTCCTCGACCATCCCGAGCAGCACAGCTTCAGGGTCCGGTACGGACACCGACCCATCGGCGACGGCCTGCAGAGCGCGCCACCACACGTTCGCCATCCTGGCGAGTTCGATCTGTTCCACCGCAACCCCCTCACCATTCAGGCCGGAGATAGCCCCCGACGCATCGTATCCACACTTGTTCGAGACCGTCGAGTACTGCCGCCCGGAAGCATTCCCAGGCATGGCGAGCCGGGCCGGACTACGGCAACCCGTTCTCCCGGAAAATCGACGCACCTTTGTACCGCAGCGTCTCGACCTGCCAGACCCAGGTCGCCTGCACGCACGCGACCAGGTCGGCGACGTGGGTCGAGACCGTGGCCGCCAGCTCGGCGTCCGCCGCGGCCAGGCGGTCGCATCGCTCGGCGACCACCGCGCCCACCTCCCGGAACTCGGCCAGCCGTGCCCGCACGATCTCGGTGGCGCCCTGCACGGCGTCCTCCAGCGACCATCCGGGGTGGTTCAGCAGTACCGCCGGGATCAGGTTGAAGTCCGCGAGATCGACGATGCACTCCTTCTCGAAGGAGAACACATCGTTCATCAGCGCGCCGATCTCCACGGTCAGCACCCGCAGGCGGTGCAGATCGCCGGCCAGCCCGCTGTGGTGGATCCGTTCCCACGGCAGATAGTCGTCCCGGCCGAACTCGCACAGCGCGATCGCCGGATACATGCCCGACACCTGGGAGCGCAGGTCGATGTACTCCTCGACACCGAGTAACCCACCACGCGCGCGGGCGTTCTGGTCCTGGATCGCGGGCCGCAGGTGCTCGATGGTCGATTCGATGAACCGGTCGAGCCAGGCCGGGTCGGCGAGGGCGGACAGCATTGTGAGAAACGCCGTGGCCGACGTCTCCAACGCAGTGGCGTTCTCCGGCGCCGAGCGTGTGCGCAAGAGCACGCACAGCCGGTCGATCGCCACCCGCGCCTCGCGCTGTTCATCGTCCCCGAGGTGCCCGAACTTCTCCCGGCCGACGGTGTCGTTGAGCCAGAACAGGATGGCGTTGTACAAGCCGATGATCGTCATCCGCTCCGCGCTGACGGCGCCCGGATGCAGGTAGGGCGTCATGCTGTTGTAGTGCGGGCCCGCGGGCTCGAGCCAGATGCCGTGCTCGCGGCAGAAACGCTCCACCTCCGCGCACGCGCGGTCACCGAACCGGTTGGGCCGGAAGTCGCGGCAGTAATCGACGATGTCCCAGTCGGATGTACCGAACATCGCGCGCAACGACCACTGCCGCCCGGTCCGCAGCAACGCCTCGTGTTGCTCGCGCATGGTGACGATTTCCCGCTCGAGTGCCGATGTGTACTCACTGACCACAACGACTTCCTCCCACTATGGTGACTTCTGATGAATTGTCTCCGACTTATCGGTAGTGGGGTCGGTCGAAGGGCGAAGATCACGCAACCCCCGTGTCCTCGATGACGTTGGCGCGCTGCTGATTCGACGGTGACACAGCGGCAAACGGCGAGTTCGCCGCACCGGGCGGCGTCGCGGCGCGCGGGTCGCCATGGCCCAACTAGGCAAGCGACCGATTCGGGACGCGGCAGGCGAATGCGGCGCCGCTGTCGCCGCGCGCCCTACTCGAAAGTGGTGCGCCGCGGTCTCCGGCCCCGGCGCGGCGCCTACTTCGACGCCGGCAGATCGTGCATCGTCAGCAGCAGGTGATCGAAGCGGGCCCGTTGCGCGGCTGGACCGCCACCCATCGCGGGAACCTCGCCGACCAGTAGCCGCGCGAGCGTCCGCAGCTTGATGTTGGTCTCCTGAGAGCGCCACTGCAACACCCGGAACGCCTGTTCGGCGTTGATGCCGTAGACGACCATGAGCACGCCCTTGGCCTGCTCGATCACCGAGCGTGACTCGACCAGTTCGGGCAGAGTGTCGTCGAGGATTTCCTGCCGGTTCTCCTCGAGGATGTCGGAGACGTCGATGAAATAGCCCGCGGTGCCGACCACGGCGCCCCGGTCGTCGCGCATCCGATCGGCGACCACGATGATGTGCCGGGTGCGCCCCGCGGCATCGATGACGCGGTGGCGGCCGCAGAACGGCTCACCGCCGCGCACCGCGATGGCGATGGACTGGGCGGCGGGCGCCCGATCGTCCGGGTGCTTGTGCGCCAGCAGCAGCTCCGTGCTGGGTCGCGCGCTTCCCGCGGCGTAGCCGTATATCGCGGCCGCCTCGTCCGACCATTCCCATCGCTGATCCTCGAACCAGAAGCGGAAGGTTCCCACGCTCTGCGGCGTGCCCGCGATGACGCTCTCTACCGCGGAGGCGCTTCTCAGCGCGAGGTGATCCATCCTCGTCACGCGGCCATTATCCATCGGCGCTCACGACGCGAGGCCGAGAACACGAGATGAAATCAAATTGTGGCAAACTCTCCGCATCCATCAAGAACCACGGTTCATCTGGCCGTATTAGTTATTTTGGATGGATATGAATTTTATAGCAATCGAGCCGCAATACGCGCGGTCACGCAGTCGGCGCGCCCATCGCGACGGCGATGGCCGCCGCCGGCGAGCATGCGAAGGCGCCGCCGGCTACGCCCAGCCGGACCATGGGCACAGGGTGACGTCCCGCGGTCGCATTCCGGCGGCGCGGCGTGCCGGTCGTCCGCGCGACGAGGGCGGGGCGGTCGGCGAGTATCCGGACGCCGCCCAGACCGAGCGCTCGGTCGGGTTTGCCCCGCAGAGTCGGCCGCCGAACGCAGACTCCCACGAAAACACCGACCATAACGTGCATCACGGGAGGTAGTCTCTGTTGCTGTGCCCACACTCGGCACAGATCCGCTGCACGCAGGGCGCATCCGAGGGCGCACGTGATAACGCGTTCCACCAAGTGCGCAGACCGAAGGGGTAGTACTGATGGCAGGCAAGCGCACCGTCCTGACCGTCCGGTTGCGGCGGCTGGCGGCGATGCTGCACGAGATGCGCGAGAACGCCCAGCTCAGTAAGGAAGAGGTGAGCGCGAAGACCGGCATCAACGTCACCACGCTGTACCGGATCGAAACCGCGCAGGCGCGTCCGCAGCGTCGCACCCTCATGGCGATGCTCGATCTCTACCGCATCGGCGAGGAACAGCGCGAAGACGCCTTGGAGCTGCTGTCCGACGCGCTGAAGCCGGGCATGTCACGCGCGTACGAGGGCAGCGTGTCGGAGGTCTACGCCGCCTACATCAACTTCGAGTCCGAGGCGTTGTCCGCCCGGCACTACCAAACCTCCTTCATACCAGGGCTTTTGCAGACCTACGAATACGCGACGGCGGTGATCGACACCTCGATGCCGAAACTCGAGGCGTCGGTCATGGAGAGCAGGGCGAAGGCGAGGATGGACCGCGCGGTCAACCTGACCAAGGAGGACCCGCTCGAGCTGTGGGTGGTCCTGGACGAGGCCGCCATCCGTCGCACCGTGGGCGGGCCCGCGGTGATGCGGGGGCAACTCGACCGGCTGCTACAGGAGATCAAGCGAAAGAACGTGATCCTGCAGATCCTGCCGTTCGACGCGGGCGCGCATCCCGGCATGGCGGGCTCGTTCACTTTGCTCGATTTCCCCGATCCCGCCGACCCCGAATTGGTCTACGTCGAGGGCATGGCGGGCGACGAGCTGATCGAGGGCCACTCCGAGATCCGCCGATTCGGCGTCATCTTCGATCAGCTGCGCGCCATGGCGCTGAGCCCGCGCGACTCCGCGGCCATGATCGTGGAGGCCACGCGCCGAATGGACCGGGAGGACTAGACGGCGCCACTGGCATCCGGCGCGGGTGAACGACTATTCCGCGCCGGAATGGGTACCCTCGCGCTTACTGCCGAGGGGAGGACCTATGTCCGAAGTCACCGAGAATCCACCAGCCGAATCCGGGCCCGAACTCAAACGGGTGATGGGGCCGGGACTGCTTCTGCTGTTCGTCGTCGGCGACATCCTCGGTACCGGCATCTACGCGCTCACCGGCAAGGTGGCCAACGAGGTCGGGGGCGCGGTGTGGGTGCCGTTCCTCGTGGCTTTCCTGGTCGCGCTGATCACCGGCTTCAGCTACCTGGAACTGGTCACCAAGTACCCGCACGCCGCGGGCGCCGCGCTCTACACGCACAAGGCGTTCGGCATCCACTTCCTCACGTTCATGGTCGCCTTCGCGGTGATGAGTTCCGGCATCACCTCCGCCTCCACGGCGTCGCGGGCCTTCGCGGCCAACTTCGCCGAAGCCTTCGGCCTGGATCTCGGCGGCGGCACCGCGGTGACGGCGATCGCGCTGGTGTTCATGGCGGTGGTCGCGGCGGTCAACCTGCGCGGCGTGAGCGAGGGCGTGAAGCTGAACGTGGTGCTCACCTGCGTGGAGCTGACCGGCCTGCTGATCGTGATCGGGATCGGCTGGTGGGCGCTGGGCTTCGGCGACGGCGACTTCTCGCGCATCGTCGAATTCGACACCGGCGAGCGCAACGCGGTCGGCGGCGTCATCGTGGCCACCACGCTCGCGTTCTACGCGATGGTCGGTTTCGAGGACTCGGTGAACATGGCCGAGGAGTGCAAGGAGCCCACCCGCATCTTCCCGAAGGTGCTGCTCGCCGGGTTGATCATCACCGGCCTGATCTACGTGCTGGTGTCGATCAGCGCGGTCGCGCTCGTCCCCGCCGACCAACTCGGCCAAGGCGACACCCCCCTGCTGAAGGTCGTCGAGGCAGGCGCGCCGAGCTTCCCGACGCACATCTTCGCCTACATCACCATGTTCGCCGTCGCCAATTCGGCGTTGATCAACATGTTGATGGCCAGTCGCCTGATCTACGGTATGGCTCGGCAAGGGGTGTTGCCCCGGCCGTTCGGCCGCGTTCACGAACGGCGCCACACGCCCTACAACGCGATCATCTTCACCACGCTGCTCGCACTCGGGCTGATCCTGTTCGTCGGCGAAGTGCCCGAACTCGGCGGCACCACAGCGCTGCTGCTGCTCGCGGTGTTCACCGTGGTCAACGTCGCCGTGCTGGTGCTGCGCCGAGACCCGGTGCCGCACAATCACTTCACGACGCCGACGCCACTGCCCGTACTGGGCGCGCTCACCTGCGGCTTTCTCGTCACGCCGCTCACCGATCGCAATCCGGCGCAATATGCCATCGCCGGCGTGCTGCTGGCCATCGGAATCGCGCTGTGGGGCCTGAACTACCTGGCCATCCGCGCCATCCGGGCCCAGCCGTTGGACAGCAAGCCGCCCGCCGAGTGACCGATCAGCTTGTCGCCCTGCGGATCACCGTCACCGGCATGCCCGGATTCCGCAGATGACTAGTCGCCGACCGGTAGGTAAGGTGGGCGCCGATGACCAGCATGGAAGCCCGTTTCGGGGATGCCACCCGGACCGTGCCCCTCCCCAATCCGTGGAACCTGACCGCTTACCTGGCCGCCGTGGCCGCCCATCGCGGACGCTCGATCAGCCTGCACCCGGTGCCCAAGGCGATGTTGGCCGACACGGGCTGTGGCGGGGGCGGCCTGTGGGTGGCACGTAAGCACGACGACATCATCGTGTACGACGCCGCGGCGACCGGCCGCAACGCCGATCACGTCATCCTGCACGAGGTCGGCCACATGCTGCTGGGTCACCACAAGGACCAGGAGCGCGGCGATCCCTTGCCGCCCGCCTTGTCCGTCATCCTGCCCTCGATCTCCCCGCAGTCGATCGAACACGTGCTCGGCCGTGCGGAGTTCGGCGCCGATCGCGAGCGGGAAGCGGAGGTCTTCGCGGACATGACCATGGTGTACGCGACGCTGCCGCGCCGTCGCAGGCGCTCGTTCCGGCTGTTCGGGCGGGGCAGGTAGCTACCAGCGGTCGTAACCGCCCTCGGGTAGTCGTCGCGCGCCGGTGCGCAGGTCGTCGACGAGATCCTGGTAGCCGTCGGCCAATTCGTCGATCCTGATCCACGCGTCGTAGAAGACCGAATCGGGCGCGTGGGTCAGCGTCGCGAACGCCTGGGCGGCCAGCATGGCCAGCCGGTCCACCATCCGGCCGACGGTCTCGGCGTGCTCGGGCGCGGCGGGCGGCGGAATCGGCGTCGCGAGCGTGACCCAGCGGTCGATGCCGCGCACCAGTTGCGCTCGGCGCCGATCGAGTTTGTCGCACCGGCTCGCCGGGGTGCGCTCGCGCGTCTGATGCAATTGCGCCAGTTCTCCCGCCGCCTCCAGCATCGGATGATCCATGTGCGGCAAGCCTCGGAAGGCGGCCAGCAGGAGTTCTTTGCCAGGGATCACCCGGGCCTCGGATATCTGATCCACTTCACGGACCCCCATTCCGACCAGGGTGGACGCGTTTCGTGAGCGTCCTCGATGCCTTGCCTCGCCGGTGTTCCGGCACTGCCCGAACATCCACATGTGCCCAGCGTGACCGAGAACGGCGGCGGCCGCGCCGGATTCGGTCACTTCCGCCTCCGCGACACGCCCACCGGCCTGATTCTCGGCGCCGCCCCGATGCCACCCCAATGGCAAACATCCAGTGATCGCAGGTTTTTCGACGATAGAGCCGTCTCCGCTGCGATTATTGCCAACCCGTGCGACACGCCAGCCAATCCCTGGAGAGCCGAGCAAACGCCGACTGATGATCGCGCAAATACGGCGAACGCGGCGGTCCGGGCTTCCGGCAGGCCGCGGCCCGATATCCGGCCGGCGCGCACACGAAGGCATCGATGGCCGCGGGGTCGATGTCACGGGTCACCGGGTGGGCGGCGATCGGATCCGCCACACCGGCGGTCGCGATGGACGGAGCTGAGGAGACGGCTTCGCGCATACCCGAACTACCAGCGCCCACAGACCCGGCCATGCCTGGGGAAGTCACATGATCGATCGGCACTCGAAAGTCCCTCTGGCGGGCCGCGACTCTCAACCGTCGCAGACCGACCGCCCGCGACCGGGCGTTCAGGAAACCGTTTCGCGCGCGTCCAGGTAGTCCCGACCGCCGATGTAGGTGGTGTGGCCCGGGTCGGCGGGGGCGGTGGTGGCCGCGGCGACGGCGGTGGCGAAGTCCGTGACGGTGGGCAAGTCGCCCTGCGTGCGGCGCGCGGCGACGGCGTCGGGGTTCCGGCGCTCCAGCAGCTGGACGATGATCGTGCCGTCGATCATGTCGCCGGAGACGACGTGCAGCGCGATGCCTCCGGCGGCGAGTTCGGGGATCATGGCGCGGAGCGCGTCCTCGCCCGCACGCTTGCTGGCCGCGATGGGTTCGTAGTCCGCGGGGACCGGCTTGCGGCCGTGGAAATGCGCCTGATGACTGGTCACGAACACGATCCGCGCGCCGGACGGCATGTGCGGCACGGCGAGCCGCACCAGCCGTTCCTGCGCGTCACGGTTGAGGGCCATCGCGTATCCTGGCGCGGCGTTGCGCTCCAGCCCACCGGAAGCGTTGAGCACCAGCACGTCCAGCCGTCCGAACTCCTCGACGACCGCGGCGATCAGCGCACGGGCCGAGTCCGCGTCGGCGATGTCGGCGCCCACGGTGGAGGCGCTGCCGCCCGCCTGCCGGATCGACTCGGCCAGCGCATCGGCCCGCTTGGCTTTCTCCCGGTAGTTGATCACCACGTGGTCGCCCCGCGCTGCCAGCACCCGAGCGGTCTCCGCGCCGATACCGCGGGAGGCGCCCGTGATCAGAACGATTCGCCGTCCGGTCGTGTCGTCCACCGTCACCCTCTCGGTCCACCCGGCGACCCGGGCCGATGCTTCTGATTCAGAACTACTATGCTGCTTCTAAATGAGAAGCGCAAACGAACCGAAGCCGCCGCGCGGCCGGGAGGACCCGGCGAACGCGCCGCTGCTGGCCACGATGGATCTGCTCGGCCAACGCTGGATCCTGCGCATCCTGTGGGAACTGGAACCCGACCGCCTGGGCTTCCTCGAACTGCGCAGGCGCATGGGCAACTGCTCTTCCAGCATGCTGTCGGTGCGCTTGCAGCACTTGCAGTCCGCGGGCTTGATCGCGAAGAACCCGGACAAGTCCTACGAACTGACCACCGCGGGCGTCGAACTCGGCACGGCACTCGAATCGGTCTGGGACTGGTCGCGCCGCTGGCGCGTGACCACCCCCGCGTTTGACCTTCGAGTTGGTTGAGACTCCATGATGGCCCCGTGGTGAGTACGGAGTCGACAGGGTTGATCACGATCGGTGTGCTCGCACGGGCCAGCGGGCTCACGGCAAGCGCGCTGCGGTTCTACGACGACTGCGGCCTGCTCGTTCCCGCCCGGGTCGACCCACTGACCGGATACCGCTACTACACCGAGGCGCAGCGGGAGCGGGCGACGCTCATCCGGCAGCTGCGCGCAATGGATCTGCCGCTGGAGGCGATCGCGGAGATTCTCACCGGCGACGCCGAGCACGCAGGGTTGCTGCTCGACCGTCACGTGGCGGCACTGGCACGGCGAGCGCACGAGGCCGCTCGCGTCGCCGCCGTGGTCAAGCGGTCACTCGGCGCGCACGTGGCAATGGACGCGGCGGTGCTGGCCGAGGCGCTCGAGCAGGTCCGCGCCGCCGCGGCTCGTACCCGCGAGATTCCCGTACTGGCGGGCGTTCTCCTGGAAGCGAGCGCGAACGCCGTGACTCTCACGGCCACCGACCGATACCGCCTGTCCACCCGCACCGTGGTGGCGAACCGGCAGCACGGCGGCAATTGGTCCGTGGTGCTCGATCCGGACGGGCTCGAGTCGATCGCCGAGACGCTGCGCGGCATGGACGAGGTCGTCGCCGCACCGGCCGACGGCGGACTGATTCTCGCCGGAGACGGCGGAGAACACCGCTCGGCCGTCATCGACGGCGAATTCCCCGACCATCGCGCCCTACTGGCTGGGCTGGGACCGGTCCGCACGAGGGTGCTCGTCACCCGGCACCTGATGCTGAACGTTCTCGAAAAGATCGCTGTGACAGTTCGATTCGATATCCGGGCATCCGAGGTCGTGGCCCTCGAACCCGGCGCGGCGCATCACATGCCCGCTCAGGTCACCGGCTCCGCCGTCGCGCTGTCGTTCGATCCCGCGACGCTGCTGCCCGCCGTCCACACCGCGCTCGGCCCCGATCTCATGCTCGACATCATCGCCGCCGATCAACCGGTGATCCTGCGTTCGGCCACCGACGGAGATCTCACCACCCTGGCCATGCCGGTCCGACCGCTCGACGAGAACGCTTCGGCATAGTCACCCCGTCGCCCACGGCCGGTATCGGTGCCTTCGCTGCGCCGCCCGTTCGTCGTGCCCGTCGGCGGCGCGACCCGATCGCGCGTCCCGCCTGCCTCCGGAGACATCCGATGTCGGCCCGCCACCGGACACTCGAACTCGCCTACGACACGCGACCTCATCCCACACCGAAGGAGACCCGGATGAACCCGACCCACGACCCCACCATGGACGCCATCACCAGCGCTGTCGCCCTCGGTCATGACGGCCGACCGAACGACGCGCGCGACGCTCTGCTCGCCGTATGGGCCTCACTCGGGCCGCAGGGCGACCCGCTGCACCGTTGCACGCTCGCCCACTATCTGGCCGACCTGTACGACGACGCCGCCGAAGCGCTCACCTGGAACATCCGGGCACTGGACGCCGCCGACAGCCTCTCAGACACCCGCGCACAGGACTATGACCGATCGCTGCGAGTGGCCGCGTTCTACCCGTCACTGCATCTCAACCTCGCCGACGACTACCGCAGGCTCGGTTCGTTCGACGCCGCACAACGCGAAATCGACGCCGCTCGCACACGACTGCACACCCTCGCCGACGACGGCTACGGGGCGATGATCCGGACGGCGATCGAAGAAGTCGAATCGGCCGTCCGCGAACGGCGCACCGAACCCCGGGCCTCGGCGCCGAAGGGTGGACGATAAGCCCGAGCGGCCCGCACCGGATCGGTGCGGGCCGCTCGGGAAATGGTCCTACTTCAACCGAAGCTTGCCGAACAGACCGTCTTTCTCGTCGTCGGGTCCGGCCGTGAAGTAGAGCGAGTCGGCGTCACCGAGGCTCTCGCCGTTGCCGAACATCAGCGCCCACAGCCCTTCGATCGCGACCGGCTTGCCGTCGGCATCGCGCAGGTAGTCGGCGAACTTGCCGGTGGTGTCGTCGTAGGCCAGCACGTGCCCGGCGCCGCCGAAGTTGCCGACCAGCAGTTTGCCGCTGAGCGGACCGAACCCGTCCGGCGCGATCGTCACCGCCCAGGGCGCGTTCAGGCGCTTGCCGTCATCGATGATGCGCACCAGCTTGCCGCCTGCGTCGAACTCGGCCAATTTGCCCTTGTCCGGTTTGCCGCCCGCTTCCCGCTCTTCGTCCTTGTCGAGTGAATCCTCCTCGCCGGCGTCGAACGTGGTCGCGTCCTTCTCGTCCGGCTGCGTGGTGGCGTAGGCGACGAACACCCGGTTGCCGATGGTCGAGACGTTGAACGGCGCGGGATCGCCGGGCTTGGCCTTCTTACCCTTCTCCGGCGCGGCCGGGTCGATCGCGTCGCCGGTGGCGAACGGGTTGGCGAAGCCGATGGTCGGTATCGGCTGCCAGTTCTTGTCGAAGGTCCGCACCTGTGGGTCGGCGCCGAAGTCGGCGGCCAGCAGCTTGTCGCCGGAGGGGGCGAGCGCGATCCCGAAGAACTGCATCCCCTGCGCCTGGCCGTCGAAGACCAGGTTGGCGGGCCCGTCGTGGCGCACGATCCGGCCCTCGAAGCCCAGTTCGGTCCAGGCGGAGATCTTGCCGGAGTCGGTGGCGAAGATGAACCGCGCCGAACCGTTGAGCGGCCCGCCTTCCGCCTCGACCGGCTGGTCGCGTACGACGAACAGGTCGGAGGTGATCGGCGCCGGGTTGAACACCACGCCGGTGGTCTTGCCCGCGCTCTTGTCCGAGGTGTCGGCGTCGGCGCCGGGGATGGTGACGATCTTCAGATCGTCCTGGAAGAGCTTGTGCAGCTTCTCGTCCGAGGACTTGGTCACGTCACCGACGAATTGGAACGACTTACCGCCCGCGCCGACCCAGAAGTGCCCGCCCGCACCCTTGGGGCGGTTGGCCAGCCCCCAGGCGTTCACCAGGTCGGGGAAAACGAACTGCGCCTTGTACTCCGCGTTGTTGGCCGCGAGATTGGTCTGGACGTATTTGTTGCCGTCGAGCGCGGGCACCTCGTCCGACTTCGAGTCCGAGCAGCCCGCCGCGACGATCAGCGCGACACCAAGCGCCGACGCGCGCAGCAGACCACTTCGGGTCCGCGACCGAGGCGTACCGCCACGACGCGACTCATTCCAGCGTCCGTTCAACTTACTGTTTCCTTTCCGACCACACCACATTGGTGATAAGGCGAAGCTAACCTTAGCGTGCGGCAAATTCGGGAGTACCCGAACGGTTGGCCGGGCACGGGTTTAGGCTGTTCGCCGTGGTCGAACCCCAGCCTGCTATTGCCCTGCACCCCGATATCGCTCCGCTCGCTCCACTGCTCGGCACGTGGCGCGGCAATGGGCAGGGTGAATACCCGACCATTCAGCCGTTCGGCTATGTCGAGGAAATCCGGTTCGGCCATCTCGGCCGACCGTTCCTCACCTACCGGCAGAAGACCCGCGCCACCGACGACGGCCGGCCGCTGCACGCCGAGACCGGCTATCTGCGTCGCCCGCGCCCCGACCGCGTCGAATTGATCCTCGCCCATCCCACCGGCATCACCGAAATCTGTGAGGGCTCGCTCACGATCGAGGACGGCACGCTGCGCATGGAATTGGACTCCACCGCCATCGGGCGCAGCAGCACCGCGAAACTCGTCACCGCTCTCGGCCGGTCGCTGCACGTGTCCGGCGACACCATCGACTACACGCTCCGGATGGCGGCGGTCGGCGAACCGCTGCAGCATCATCTCGCCGCCACCCTGCGGCGGAACTGATCCACGCTAGAAAGCGCTCGGCAACCGGCGGCGCCCGATGCTCAGCTCGCCGACCAGATCCTCGTAGGCGACCGCCGATTCGGCCAGCCGCTCCCACGCGAACCACAGATCCCACTCCTGATCGTCGGCCATGGCCGCGTACGCGCATGCGCTGAGCCGCGCCAAGCGGTCGACCACCGAGCCGAACGATTCGGTGTGCAGATAGGCTCCGCCGCGCGCCCTGGGCAGACGAACTTCGATCCAACGGTCGATGTCCCTGATCAACCGGTCCCGCTGCCCATCGGCGCCGCAGCGACATCCCCGATCCGTGCTGATGCGGTGGAAATGCAGGTCGGCCAGGGTACGCGCCCGCAGTAGCACCGGATGTCCCGGTGGCGGCACGCCCTCCCGGCAGGCGTGCAGCAGTTGACTTCGCGTCGGCAGTCCGTCACTCATACCGCGCCTTTCCTACCCGCGCGCGCCAGCACGCAGTCCACGATCACCATCCCGGACGGACGGAACGTATCCCGCGGCGGCACCACCCATCGACGAAATCCTCCGTTCGCGTCTGCGGGTGACGGCAACCCGATTTCGCTGCCGAAAGGCACGATCGAAACGTCGATCCGGAACAACGCGGCGAACAGGCGCACGTCGTCGGGTACATCCGGCCGGCACAGGAAAGTCCATCGGCGAGAACGAATATGCGCGACCACCGGGCCGACCGCCTGTCCACGGAACAGCATGTCGTCGCGCACGCACTGCCCCAGCCCGTCGGGCATCGTGATCCCGCCCACCACACCCGCCTTTACGACGATGCGGCCGATCTCCGGATGTATCCCGGCGGGCAGCCCACAGGTGCGGCGGTAAAACGCACAGCGAGACGCGGGTGTGTCCGCGAATGCCGCATGATTCATGCACCAGCCTCGATTCACATAGTTCGGTACGCGAGAAATCCCGGACGCTGGACCTGGAACCGTTGGCGCGGTTAAGGTTTCAGCACTTCTTCGATTGGGTCCGGGCGCGTTCAGTGAAGCACCGGATATCGCTGGGCGGGAATGTTCTCAGTGGTGGAATCGGGCGGAAATCGCCCAGGTTCCAAGGTCCCCCGCCATTCGGTTCCAGTTAGGTACCCGGCCAATACTTAGGCTACGAAAGGGAATTCGTCGTGAGTTCAACCGGTTCCACACTCCCCCGCCGGATGCTGGGGCGGCAGCTGCGTGAGCTGCGGATCAGCTCGGGCGTGAGCGCGGAGTACGCACGGGATGCGATCGGCGTCGGGAAACAGACCCTGTGGCGGATGGAGACCGGGCAACCGGTCCGGCTGAACCCGTTGTTCGTCGAACGGCTGTGCAAGGTGTACGGAGCGTCGGACGAGCTGACCAGCGTGTTGCTCGGGCTCACCGCAGAAGCGAGCCGGAGCGGGTGGTGGCACGCGTACGGAGACACTATTCCAGCGCATTTCGACCTGTTCGTCGGCCTGGAGGCGGCGGCCAACCGAATATTCTCCTATCAAACGACGCTTCTGCCAGGGCTGTTGCAGACTGCTGAGTATCGGCGTGCTATGACCTGGGTAGGAGCGCCCTCGATGCCCACAGCAGAAGTCGAACGGAGAATCGAAGTGTTCCTGCTCCGGCAGGCGCGTCTGACTGCGACCGAGAACCCGCTTCGCTTCGATGCCGTCATCGACGAGGCCATGCTGCACCGAGCCATAGGTGGCGCAGCGGTAATGGCCGATCAACTCGGGCACCTCGCCGAGGTCGGCCAGCTGCCGAACATCTCGGTGCGCGTCGTTCCGCTCGGTGCCGAAGCGTATTTCGGGCTGGCCGTCGGCGCATTCGTCTTGCTCGACTTCCCTCGTCATCCGACTGCACATCTGACGGAACCATCGGTTGTCTACGTACAGGGCCACACCGGTGCCCTGTACCTTGAGAAGTCCGACGAGGTACGGCAGTACGAACGGGCCCGAGCCGACCTGCAACGGTCAGCGCTGGATGAGTCCCGTAGCCGCGACCTCATCCGCGAGATCGCGAAGGAGTACGCGACATGAGCGCAGAGCTGGCGGCGGCTACTTGGTTCAAGAGCACCCGCAGCAGTCCCAGTCAAGACTGTGTCGAGGTCGCGTTCCTCAGCGGCGGGTCCGTCGGCGTACGCGACTCGAAGAACCCCGACGGACCGACCCTCGTGTTCACACCGAACGTGTGGGATTCGTTCACCGGCCTCATGGCCAGATGTGATCTCGACGCGGCACAGGCCCTGACCGACCTCTGACAGCACCCCGAACTCTCCTCTCGGAGGTTCGGGGCACTCACCCGATTCGACGAGTTCTGGACCGTTGAGGCCGCTTGCACCCAGGCAAAGCCCCCGGTAGCGTCGACATTCGCTGCGGGGGGCGGAGAAGCCGGTCCGGCCTCGATGAGCCAGGGACACTAACCGGTGTGCAAGGGGAAGCAATGACATCAGGGCGGAATGCGCGGCGACTGACCATCCTCGCCCTCGGCACCGTACTTGTTCTGGCCGGTTGCGACTCCTCGGCCGACACCGCCACGCCGACCGGAGGTGTCTCAGCCAGCCCGAGTATCGCCCCTGACGTGCCCACCGGCTATGACCCGTGCACCGACATTCCACAGAGTGTGCTCGATTCGGAGAGCCTGCGCCACAAGACCAACGAAGACCACAACGCATCGGGGGGAGTCAAATGGCGTGGTTGCGGTTGGGTTCAGCCCGACGGGTACGCACCCGCCATCACCAGGACAAATATCACCGTGGAGATGGTGCGGGACAAGAAGTTCGCAGATACCCACGAATACACCATCAATGGTCGCCGCGCCATCTCCACACGGCAGGTCGAAGAACACCCCGACGCGGTGTGCACGATCAATGTGGAGATGAAGGGCGGAAGCCTCGAATTCTTCTTGAGCAATCCGCCGTCGAATCGTAAGACGGGCCAGCTCGACACGTGCGCGCTCGCGAAGACGCTTGCGGAGAAGGTAGTGCCGACCATGCCTGCCTCAGTCTGAAGTACGCGGAGGCGACCGAACTCACCGGGAGGGAGCAGCACATGGGTGACGACAGCACACAGCCGCTTCGGCCTATGGCCAACGTCTTGAACGCGGCGCGGGAGGGACAGCTGGGTATCCAAATGTCCGCAGAGGATTTTATCTATATAGACCGAGACTGCGAGTACTTCAAGATCGCCATTCGATCGATCCAGCGGTCCATGGATTTTGTTTCACGGCAGCCTCACTGGGGCCTGGGCGAGGGCAACGGTGACCTGATCTCGGCAGGAACGCTGGTCGATAGATTCAAGGAGAAGGCTCGCGGTGCCAAAGACCTCAACAGCGTCCACCAGATCATGGAAGACCACTATCGCATCGTCGAGGACATCCAAGAAGTGCACCGGCTCGCCCGGGATCGAATCATGCAGGCAGACAGCGACTTCGCCGCAGAGTTCAACAGACTGAACGCCACCCTGCCCGAGCGCCCTCCGGTCGGAGTCCAATTCTCACCGCCCAAGCTTCCGACGGGGACAGACAAATGAGCGGCTACGAGAACAAGCGCATCCCGAACGGTGGCGAGCACGCCGACAGCTGGGAACACTCGCGGATCAACGACACGTTCAAGCCGCTCAACCCCACGGATGCGTTCACTCAAGCCGACACATACTGGCAGGCTCGCAACGAGTGGGAGCGAGGTGTCGAAACCTTCGCGCGCTCGATCCAGACTTCCATCGCTCAAGCCTGGTCCGGCCCCGCCGCGGAGCAGTCCAAGAGCGCCATCGCGAAGTACACCAGCGAAGCGCAGAATCTGACGACGTCCCTCGAGGAGCTGTACTACCGGGTCCGCGACGCCGCCACCGCGATCGCCGATACGAAAAAGGCGCTCCCCGATCTCATCGATTTCACTTTCGGTGAGCGCATCTTCCACCCGACGCGCTGGAGCCTCAACGGCGAACGATCCGAGGCCGAGCAGTCGGCGCGGGTCGCGATGAAGGAGTTCTACGTACAGCCGTTCAGCGAAATGGACGGCAAGATCCCGGTGCTCCCCACGCCGGTCGGCCCCACCGCATCGGTGGACATCCCAGCGCCTCCGCCGGGCGGCTACAAGAACGACGACAGTAGCGGACCCACTTCGAACGACGCAGGCAACGGTCCCACGACCGATTCCGGCACTCCCGGCGACAAAGATGGCAACGGCAAGCCCGACGAGACGAGCACCGAAGAGCAGCAGTCCACTGACGAGTCGAATCAAAACGAGCAATCCGCCGAAACGACAACGGACGACACTTCGACTACACCCGCAGGTGTGAACCCCACGTCCACCACTCCCGCCTCCACCACGGACCCGACCAAGACTGCGCCGGCGGGCACCCCGACTCCGCACAGCCCCGGCACACCGGGTACCCCTGGCACGCCCAGCACGACGAACCAGCCGCAACAGCCACGCAGCGTCCCCGGCACACCCGGAACGCCGAGCACGTCGGTACATCCTGCGGCTGCGGCGAGGGCCACCTCCGGACTGCGCGGTGCGAGCGGCATGCCGGGCATGATGGCGCCCGGCGCTCGCGGCGGCGGCAAGGACGACGAGTCCGAGCACAAGACGCCGGACTACCTGATCACCCAGGAGAACACCGACGAACTGCTCGGTGAACCTCCGCGAACGCTGCCCGGCGGCGTCATCGGCGGCACGCCCGACTGATCGGGCCGCACAACTTCTCGACTCCACGCACGCCCGCCTGCCGTATCGGTGAGCGGGCGTGCGCGCGTGAACAGTGGCCGCTTCGACGCGGCCGGATTGGACCTCTCACATGGCTGAATGGACCTGGGAACCGGACGACTTCGCCGCTCTCTGGTACGGCGACGCACACGATCGCATCCCCAGCCCCTTGCGCTACACCAGCCGTTTCGCCTTCCGCGACGACTTCGCCGCCCACCGCGCCGCCGTGTGGGACCGCTACTCCGCGGACGAACTCGACGAGATCGGCGCGGCCTTCCGCACCTTGGGCGACTCCCATCTCCGGATCGAGATCCTCGGCGGCACCTGCAAGCACAAGAACAGCACCGGCCCCCACGACATCCGCGAGTACCGAATCCTCGGCGCACGCGACAGCTACCGCGCCGTCGTCCTCAGCCAAGCGGGCAATCAACACGAACACGGCCCGATCCGCGCGCGCCTGTTCCCCGCCGAACAACTCCCGGCACGCCTCGTCAACGCCATCCCCGCCTGCACGCCCGGAACGGAGAAACCCGCCACCTTCCACCCCGACGACCTGGCCCCCCGCCGCGACACCTACCTCCAGGACAACGCCCGCAACACCCCCCGCGAGCAATACCAACGCCTCCTCGGCCGCCCCGTCGACGGCGGCGGCACCGCAGTCCTCATCACCGCCCCCCTGCACACCCACACCAAACCCACCAAAGTCCTCCAATGGCACGACATCTCCACCGACGGCCGCTACACCGAACACCGCACCGACCACATCACCATCCGCCCCACCACCCCCACCGACCTGACCACCCACTTCACCACCTGGATCACCCAAGCCCTCGAAGCCGCCCGCCCCGAAAGTTGGTAGGCGCGTAACCAACTCATTGCGCAGCCGCTTGCCGATGGCCCGTACCGCCGGTAGTGTCGGGAACCCAATGGGGAGTTGATCGGCCTGCTCGAATTGTCGACAGGTCGCCGAGAGGGGAGGTTTCGCCAGTATGAGTATCCCACCCGCAGAGTGCGGTAAACGGCGGCTTGCCGGGCATCGGGCGCTGTCGAGTTCGAAAGCGGACAAGTGACGGCACACACGCCACCTCCATGGGACGACCGGGATTATTGGGATGACCCACCCCGATGACGGGGGCCGACGGCACACTAATTCGGCGGATGCCGAGCAAGATAGCGTCGCGACCGGTATCGACAGCGACACATTCGCGCTGCCACAGAAATCCGCGCTGATATCGGTGAGAGTAGGTGAAGACTGCCTGCCCACCGAAGTGAAACTCAGTCGCAGCTGGAAGGACAGCTGGGAGCCGTCGCAATATGCGGAGAGCATCATGACCGCATACAAATACGCCCTCTATGAACGGCAGATTCGCTATGCCGAGTCCGGGTCGATTCCGAAATCGACGATGCCATCCTTGCACGATGTCGCCCCTGCGCTTCTGCAAACGCGAGACACTCACGAATACCAGGAGACCTTCGCACGCCTGATAGGTCCCGTCACGTACGAGGCACACGGCCCCGGATTGACCGAATCCGACGAGCCTGCGCTCACCGTGACGGCGAATGAAAGAAGGATCACAGCCATCCGACTCGATCCGCGATGGGCGCAGGCTGCCGAACCTTTCACGATCGCCCACGACATCGTGGCATGCGCCGATCAAATTCGCGCAATGAAGCCGGTTTTAGCCAGAGATCCTTATCTCGATCGAGAATCAGAGGCCGAGGTCTCCAAGCGCCTTGCCGAGCACATTCGAAAACTGACCGAAAACGAGATCTGATGGCCGACAATCTATCCGTAGAACTGGACCTTCTCGAACAAGCTTCGAAAGCTTGGACCGACACCGTGGATCAGGCGCTCTATAATGCCGCGGATCAAATAGAGCCGCTGAAGTTCTCCAGGATTCAATTCGGAATCTTCCAGATAACCTGGGTTCAGTACACCCAGACCGCCGCCTATATCCAGGATCGCCTCCGAGAAGGCGGCACCGAGGCCACCGAAATGGGTGTCGCATTGCACCGAGCGGCGGCCACTTACAGAAGTCAGGACGAGGCGATCGAAGGCGACCTCAACAAATTAGATGTGGACTTCAGCATATGACCGAAACGCTCAAAAAGGAAGACCTGGACAAATCAATCGGCGACTTCAAGAAGGCGTGGGATGATTGGAACAATCTTCCGAGCAAGCTGAACGACGCAGTAGACGGCTTGAAGTGGAAGGCGCCGCCGCTCTATGCGCTGGTGACTTCTAAGCGCGACGACGCACAGGTAGAACTCAAGAAGGTGATGGACAAGTTCGTCGAGATCGGCGAGGGAATTGCCGCGCCCTACCTGTTTATCCAGTACGCGGCCGACTGGCAAGCGGTAGCCTCAACGGTACGTGGCGCAGAGAACGCACAATCGAATCCTGTCATCAGCCTGGACGGGCATTGGACAGGAGCCGCGAAGGATCGTTACAGCGCGTCCCGGACGAGCCAACAGCAGGCGATGGCCACCACCGCAGATTTATGTGACAAGGTACACGATCAGTTGATTTCCTTGGCCAGAAGCGGACATGCGCTCTACACCGAGATCGTCAAAGGCATCGTTGGATATTACGCCAAGATTGTCGAGTTGATCGTCGATATCGCCGAGATAGTCGGGGCGTTGGAGGCTGCCGGCGTTGTCGGACAACTAGCTGGCCAGGCACTCACCACGATGGCGGATCTGTTCACCGCAGCACTCGGGAATCTGCAAGAGCAGGGAATCGCGGCGAACGAACTCAAGAATCTCAGGAACAACCCGCGCGGGCTGCCGAACAACACGTGGCCGAGTTCGGTCTCCAACACGTTCGAGGACCCGAAGCTATGGGAGCTGGTAGTCAAATGATCTCGCCACATCACACCGCCCGGCGATTGATTCGGTGTACTTCGACCATTGCGGCGATAGCCATCGCCTGCACCCCGCTCGGCTGCGGGTCGACACCGGACACCGACATCAGTCCGATCACGACAAGTACGGTGGCAGCGTCAACTACACCCAGGAAAATCGACAGTTGCCTGCCGATGCTGAAGATCAAAGACCCAGAGCTGGCGAAATTCGCGGATGCACTGCGGCTCCCGCCCGAGGTCAACCTCTTCGATGTGAACTTCGGAATTGCCGCCGACAAACATGGTAGCGCTATAGTCTTGGTTCATCTCTGTGTACCAGCGTCGAAGAATCCCGATGGACTTCGGCCGATAGCAACCACTGTTGCCCACGCTTTGAAGAAGAGTGAATTGGGGGCTCGCACAGGAACCCTGTACGTCACCGACACCGGCTCCGCGAAAGTAAAGTACCGAGCATATCTGGTGGACCACGACTTCCAAGCGCATCCATGGGACGGCACTCCATCTCCGGAGGCAGAACTCGCGAGGTGGGAGATCTACGACGTGCCGTGACACCACGCGGACCATGCGCGTCACCCAGCTGCGATGCGTTTGAGGGATCGCTGCTCAAAACATCCGGCTGCTGTTCGCTATTGACGCCGGAGCATCGCGTGATGGATGTAGTACTTGTCCACCTGGCGGGTGAAGACGCTCACCAGTTCCCAGCCGAAGTGGATGTCCAGCCATTCGACGCAGGAGGTCAGCGTCGACAAACTCGCCTGGTGGTTGGCTTTCAGCAGGCCCGCATCCCAGGCGAGACCTCGCCGGGGTTGCGCGCAGACGACCAGATACTTGCGCCGGTAGGTGCGCATGTCGACGATTCCGTTCAGCACTGCCCTGGCGTCGAGCACCGGACCTGGGCCCGCCGGAAGCGATGGCGGCTGACCGTTCACGCTTGCTCTCCTACCCGCGCGGGTCGACTGGTCCGACCGAGCCGTGCATCCGTGGCAGTTCAACGGAGGCCGACCAGCCCCGCACATCGAATTCCGCACCGATTGTCGCGGTCAATGAATCCCCCTCGGACGCAACGTGCTCCGACAGCACGACTGGGCCCACTTTACCGCCCCCAGCAGGTGCCGACGGATTTCGCGGGACCGTCGCCCTCCCCTTTGGCCGGACTGCCGCCGCCGCGTCGCCTCCCGCTGCGGCACTGGCGGTACGGACCGCGGCTGTCGGGAAGAGCGCCGGGCGCGGAGTATCCCTCCGTCTGGACGAGATCATCGCCGCGACATCTGCTCGCGGCCGGGGGTGGCCTACGGCTCCATGCTGGTGCGCATAGCGACCAGCATCGACCCTCGCGCCCTCACCCGTGCCAGCACTGGTGATCGCCGACCGCATCACCCCGGCGCACCGTTCGCGCCTGCTCGCTGAGCTCTCCCGAATCGCGGCCAGCGCCTCGGCGCCTCGGCGACGGGACGGCCCGGCCGCGGCCGCCAACTCCCACGGTTGGTGGAGTTGATGGAACTCGAGACGGGACATTGCGGACCGCTCGAAGCGCCGGACGAGGTGGCGGCGTTGCTGCGGTGCATCCTTCCGGCGGCCGAGGCAGTATGAGCCCAGCGATGATTCACAAGGGCACCGCTGGAGAAAACGGACAAAAACGGAGTGGGTGGATTATTGCCGAGGTAGCGGCGCGGGGCCCTAATGGAAAGTGCCGGGTCACTGAGTGAGTCGGGGCGCCCTCCCCGGTGCAGAGGAACAATCTCTACGGAACCAGGAGGCATCGCCGTGCCCACCATCACTTCTCTCACCCCGACCTCGGGCCCGACCACGGGAGGCACCAGCGTCACGATCACCGGTACCGGATTCACCGGCCCGCTGACCGTGCGTTTCGGGTCCACGGCAACGACTTTCACCATCGATTCCGCGATTCAGCTCACGGCCATCGCTCCGGCGGGGTCGGCGGGCCCGGTGCAGGTGACGGTCTCGGACTCGAGCGGGACCAGCAACGGAGCCACCTACACCTATCTCGCCGTTCCGTCCTTGAGTTCCATCGCGCCCGGCCAGGGGTCCACCGCCGGCGGGACCACGGTCACGCTCACCGGGTCGGGGCTGACGGGCGCCACCGCGGTCACTTTCGGCACCACACCGGCGACGTCGTTCACCGTCGACTCGGACACGCAGATCACGGCTGTCGCTCCGGCGGGCACGGGCATCGTCTCGGTCACCGTCACCGCTCCGGGTGGCACGAGCAATGGGGTCACCTACACCTACGTCGTGGTGCCCACCATCTCGGCGCTCACGCCGACTTCGGGGCCCACGTCGGGCGGAAACAACGTCACGATCTCCGGCACCGGGTTCACCGGTCCGCTCACCGTGCGGTTCGGCAGCACCGCGACGACTTTCACCGTCGACTCCGCTCTCCAGATCACCGCCGTCGCGCCGGCCCACGCGGCGGGCGATGTGCAGGTGACCGTCACCGGGTCCGGCGGTACCAGTAACGGCGTCACGTACTCCTACGTCTGATCGAGACAGCGATCGGGCCGCTGCCGGAGCTTCCGGCGGCGGCCTGATCGCGTCGTGTGCGAGGTTACTGCGCAAGGCCCGTCGCCCGAAGGTGCCGACTAAACCGCGCATAGGTGGCAGCCGGCGGACTCGGGCACCGAAACCGGCTGCCCGTACTCGAACCGGCACGATCTCGACAGACTTTGCGCACGTGTGGTTTCCGTACCGAAGGCCAACTCCGAGACGGAGCGGATGAATTCGGCTCGCCGCACCGGCGAGAACCACACTGCGGCAGGGCCGGACGATGCGGCCGGACCGGATCTCACCTCCGCCTGGTCAATACGTGGCAACAATCTGGAAAACGGACAAAAACGGATCATCCGTCGCGTTGCCGACCCGCTGATCCTGGGGCATAACGGAGTTAACCGGTTCGCCACCAGCGTCGCGCACCCCGGTACAGAGGAACCAGCAAACAGAGAGGCAGTGTCATGCCTACCTTCCTCTACCCCTCGGCGGGACACCACTCGCGGACTCGACGCGTCACGGCGGCAATCGACATTCCGGTAATCGGCGCCGCTCCGGCGCAGGCCGCGGCAACGCGCCACGAAGCTTCCACGGACGCATACGGGTTCGCCTAGATTCCACGGCCCGGGAGGCACTTCAACGACACGACACCGTCCGAACACCAGGCCGGATCGTGTTCTAAACAAACCCAACGGTGGGTTTTCAGACGGCGGGCTCCGGCATCGGCCGACAGCACCGTCGATACCGAAGAAGAAAGGGAAGAACCGATGAACAAGGTGATCACCATCCTGCACAGCGAGCCCGTTCGCGCATTGCTGTACCCACTGCTGGTAGCGCTGATCGGCTACGGCGTCACCAAGGGCGTCGTCTCCGCCGACCTCTCGGGGTTCGTCCTCGCGATCGTCGCGGCGGCACTGGGCTTGCCCGCAGTCGAATCGGCGCGCCGCCGGGTGAGCCCGGCGCCACCGGATAGCGGTGAACCCGCATGAGGGCCCAGAAGAACAAAACACGCCACGATCCCTTCGAGGTGGTGCTGTGCGCCGTATTCGGTGTCTCGATGCTTTTGCACTGCGTCTACGGCCCACCGCCGGCTTCGGCGACCGCGGCCATGCCCGCGGGATTTCGCACGCTGTGGCTCGTTCTGATGCTCATCGGCTGCCTGGCGACGCTGGTCGGCCTGTTAGCCCGGCGTGTCTGGGGTTATCTGGTCGAGCAAGTCGGCTTAGGAGCGCTCGGCTGGTCCCTGGTGGCCTTCGGCGCGCAACTGCTGCTGCTGCAGATCCAGCACCGAACCCTCGGTCCGGCCACGGTTCTCGGCGGTCCGCTGCCGATCGCCCTGGGTGTCGCGTTCCTCTGGAAGCGCCGACAGGTGCTGCAGGACGTCCGGACGCTGCACGCGGTGAAGATTCGGGAGGCGTCATGAACCTCATCCAGCAGTCACCGGTCTTCGCGGCGCTGGTGCTCATCGCCAGTTCGTCGGTGCTGTCGGCGGCCGTGACGGCGTGGTTCAAGCGCGGCGACGTCGACGCCCATATGACGAAGACGAAGGCCGACGCCGCGAAAGTATTGAGCGACTTGGCCATTTCGCAGACACAGCAGATGTCCGAGCAGATGGGCGAGTTCCGCATGGCGCTGCGGGTGCATCGGGAGTGGGATCGGAAAATGGTGACGCGCGCACGACAGGCGGGCATCGAATTCGACGACCCGCCCGAACTGTTCTTGTGAACCGAACCGGACGTCTGCCGAGCGGGACAGCAGGGCGTTCCCCGATGGTCGCCGAACATTCGCGGCCAACCGCGCCTTCGGTGACCCTCTTCGGACCGCAAATCTTCGGCGGCGCCTCGACGCCGCCGAAAAGGCTGCTGGCGCAACGGCTGCCAGGGCGTTTTCCGGGCAAGTGCCCACACCGCCACCGGTCCGAAAACGGACCAAAACGGATTGCGAGACACATTGCCAGGCCCCCGATCGCGGGGTGTGATGGAAACAGCCGGGCCACTGGAAGATCGGGCGCCCCCCGGTACAGAGGAACAATAACCACGGCAAAAGGAGGCAGCGTCATGCCTACCATCACCTCTCTGTCCCCGACTTCGGGACCGAGCACCGGGGGAACGAGTGTCACGATCACGGGCACCGGATTCGGCGGTCCCACGACCGTACGGTTCGGCGGCACCGCGACCACTTTCACTCTCGACTCCGCCACCCAGATCACGGCCATCGCTCCCGCCGGTTCGGTCGGTACCGTGCAGGTCACCGTCAGCGACTCCAGCGGGACCAGCAACGGAGTCGCCTACACCTATCTCGCTGTTCCCGCGTTGAACAGCATCACTCCGAACCAGGGGTCCACCGCGGGCGGAACTTCCGTCACGCTCACCGGATCCGGCTTCACCGGCGCCACCGCGGTCACGTTCGGCAGTACACCGGCGACTTCGTTCACGGTGGTCTCCGACACGCAGATCACGGCCGTCACCCCGGCCGGAACCGGAATCGTGCCGGTCACCGTCACCGGTCCGGGCGGCACCAGCGGCGCCGTGCCCTACATCTACGTCGTGGTCCCCACGATCACGTCCATCTCGCCGACCTCGGGTCCGACCGCGGGCGGGAACAGCGTCACCATCACCGGCACCGGATTCACCGGCCCGCTGACCGTGCGATTCGGCAGCACCGCGACGATTTTCACGATCAACTCGCCGACCCAGATCACGGCCATCGCGCCACCCGGGACAGGCACCGTGCAGGTCACCGTCACCGGCTCGGGCGGCACCAGCAACGGCGTCGCCTACACCTATGCGGCGGTCCCCGCACTGACCAGCATCGCTCCCAGCTCGGGACCGGTGACCGGCGGGACGACGGTGATCCTGACCGGAACGAACCTGACCGGCGCCACGGCGGTCACTTTCGGTGGCACACCGGCGACCTCGTTCACCGTCAACTCCGCCACCCAGATCACCGCGGTCGCACCCGCCGGAACAGGGACCGTGCAGGTCACGGTCACCACTCCCGGTGGTACCAGCAACGGCGTCGCCTACACCTACGTCGCGGTTCCCACGCTCACCACGGTGGTTCCGAGTTCGGGGCCGGCTGCGGGCGGGACGACGGTGATCCTGACCGGAACGAACCTGACCGGCGCCACAGCGGTCACTTTCGGTGGCACACCGGCGACCTCGTTCACCGTCAACTCCGCCACCCAGATCACCGCCGTCGCACCCGCCGGAACCGGCACCGTGCAAGTCACGGTCACGACCGCGGGCGGAACCAGCAACGGCGTCGCCTACACCTACATCCCGGTTCCGACCGTCACCGCGGTGGTTCCGAACGTAGGCCCGGTATCGGGCGGCACAACCGTCGTGATCACGGGAACCGGATTGACCGGAGCCACAGCGGTCACTTTCGGTGGCACACCGGCGACCTCGTTCACGGTCAACTCCGCCACCCAGATCACCGCGGTCGCACCCGCCGGAACCGGCACCGTTCAGGTCACCGTGGCCACTCCCGGTGGTACCAGCAACGGCGTCGCCTACACGTATGTCGCGGTCCCCGCGATCACCGCGGTGGTCCCGAACGTGGGCCCGGTGTCGGGCGGCACAACGGTCGTGATCACCGGCACGAATCTGACCGGAGCCACAGCGGTCGATTTCGGTGGCACACCGGCGACCTCGTTCACGGTCAACTCCGCCACCCAGATCACCGCCGTCGCACCCGCCGGAACCGGCACCGTGCAAGTCACGGTCACGACCGCGGGCGGAACCAGCAACGGCATCGCCTACACCTACATCGCGGTCCCCGCGATCACCGCGGTGGTCCCGAACGTCGGATTGGCGGCCGGTGGGACGACCGTCGTCATCACCGGCACGGGCCTGTCCACCGCCACGGCAGTGAATTTCGGCGGCACACCGGCGACCTCGTTCACGGTGAATTCCGATACCCAGATCACCGCCGTCGCACCCGCAGGAACCGGCACGGTGCAACTCACCGTGACCACCGCGGGCGGAACCAGCAACGGTGTGGCTTACACCTACATCCCGGTTCCCGCCCTCACCACGGTGCTTCCGAATGTCGGACCGGCGTCGGGTGGTACGACAGTGATCCTCACCGGGACCGGGCTGACCGGAGCCACAGCGATCGATTTCGGCGGCACGCCGGCGACCTCGTTCACGGTGAACTCGGATACGCAGATCACCGCCGTCGCACCCGCAGGGACAGGTACAGTGCAGGTCACCGCCACCACCTCCGGCGGAACCAGCAACGGCCTCGCTTACACCTACATCGCGGTTCCCACGCTGACGGCGGCGGTGCCGAATGTGGGCTTGGCATCGGGCGGCACGATCGTCGTCCTCACCGGGACGGGGCTGACCGGAGCCACAGCGGTCGATTTCGGTGGCACACCGGCGACCTCGTTCACCGTCGACTCCGCCACCCAGATCACCGCCGTCGCACCCGCCGGAACCGGCACGGTGCAACTCACCGTGACCACCGCGGGCGGAACCAGCAACGGCGTGGCCTACACCTACATTCCGGTTCCCACTCTCACCACGGTGCTTCCGAATGTGGGATTGGAAGCCGGCGGGACGATCGTCGTCCTCACCGGGACGGGGCTGTCCACCGCCACCGCGGTCGATTTCGGCGGCACACCGGCGACCTCGTTCACCGTGAACTCCGATACACAGATCACCGCCGTCGCACCCGCCGGTACCGGCACCGTCCAAGTCACCGCGACTACGGCAGGAGGAACCAGTAACGGCGTCGCCTTCACCTATCTGGGCGTTCCCACACTCGTCACGGCGCTGCCGAATGTGGGGCCTGCCGCAGGCGGGACAACGGTCGTCATCGCGGGCACGAACCTGCTCGGAGCCACCTCGGTCGATTTCGGCGGTACACCGGCGGCGTCGTTCACCGTCGACTCCGCGCTCCAGATCACGGCGGTCACACCCGCCGGGACGGGAACCGTACAACTCACCGTCACCACTTCGGGAGGCACCAGTAATGGTCTTGCTTTCACCTACATCTGACGGCTGAAGCGGCCGGGCCGTCGGCAGGCATTTCGCCGACGGCCCGGTTTCGTCGCGGTTGAGCGAATACGACATGAGTCTCCGTCACCGTGGACGGAGGCTGCAGGGGTAAGGGGGTTTCGTTGGCGACCGTACTGAAGATGCTGCTGGCGGAGCGGCATCTCAAGAGTCATCACGATTTTCTGGCCGCGTACGACAGGTGCGCGGCGCGCCTGGATCCGCCCATCCCGCCCGGGCATGGGCCTGCGAAGGCGCAGTACTACCAGTGGTTGTCCGGACGCATGATCGGACTTCCGCGCGACTATCACTGCCGGGTGCTGGAACGCATGTTTCCGGGCTGGACCGTGGAGGGATTGTTTCAGATGGCCAACTCCACACCCGCCGAGCTCCGTTCGCACGAGACGGTTTTCTCCGGCGCCGATGCCTCGCTCGAGGCGTTCCTCGGCGCCGAGATGACCACCAACGGAACGACGCTGGTGTATCCGGTGTTCGAGCTGGCACGGCCTTCGGTGGAAGCGCTTCGGGCGGCCGGCATCGGCGGGCACCGGGTGTTCGACAAGCAGGGCAGCGTGTTCCCGGCGCGATACGACGTTCCATCCGTAGTGGGTGAGAACGAGCTTCGTGGATTGCTGTACGTGCTGTCGTTCCTGCAACGCCACACCAGCATCCCGGTCGACGTCCGCAGCGACCGCGATCACGTCGTCCACCGCGACCGCCCGTACATCAGCTTCGGGCTCAGCGGCAACGACTGCCTTCGCCGGTACCTGGACACCGCCGAGCGTCCGCTGTTCACCCTGTGGGACAGCACTGCGGAAGACCGTGCCCATACCGTGTACCTGCGGCTGGCCGACGGAAGTAGCTACAACTCCGGCGATGACCGCAACATCGGCATAGTCGCCCGGGTACGCCCCGACGCCGATCGGCATCCCGGCCGATATCGGATGTACTGCGGCGGTCTGGGTGCACGCGGCACCGCCGGAGCCGGTTGGTATCTCGCCAACTCATGGGGGTCGCTGCAGCAACGGGCCGGTGATCGGGATTTCGTCGCGGTCATCGGTGTCGACGAGTACGCCGACCACACGATCAGCTTGGAGCATCTGCTGATCGAGTCGGCCGCCGGTGAATGACCGGCCGCTCCGCCGGACTCGGATCGGTGTGCGTGCACCGTTCCGAGTTCGGTCCCGCGACGTTCCGTACCAGGGCACGCGCTGTTCCGAGTCGGCAGCGCATCAGTATCCGGGAGGCAGTGCCGCCAGCATGTCGCGTGTCACCGCGACGGCATTGTCCGAGCTGCCACCTTCGACGAGCAGCGTGGCGAACGCGAGATCGCCACGGAAGCCGACGAACCAGGAGTGCGACCCGCCGTCCACTTCGGCTTCACCGGTCTTGCCGTAGACCGGGCCTTGATCGGCGATCCGCTCGGCCGTGCCGCCGACGACCACCTGGCGCATCATCGTGCGCAGCCCTTCGATGACATCGGGAGCCAGCGCCGGGCGGTCACCCTCGATCTGCGTGGGCCGCCCCGCGATCAGGTACGGCACCGGGGCCGAGCCGTGCGCGATGGTCGCCGCCATCAGCGCCATGCCGAACGGGCTGACCACCACTCTGCCCTGACCGATGCCGTCCTCGGTGCGCTGGATCAGGTCGTCGGCGGACGGCACCGCGCCGGAGGTCGTCGGCAGCCCCACCACCGAATAGGTGGGTCCGACACCGAGCTTCGCCGCGGTGTCGTGCAACGCGGGACCAGGCAGCTCGCTGGCGAGTTTGGCGAAGGAAGTGTTGCAGGATCGCTCGTAGGCCGTGGACATCGGCACGTTCCCGACGGTGAACAAGTTGTAGTTGGGAATGGTCCGCTCGCCGATGACGATGCGGCTCGGGCACGGCAGCACCGTATCGGGTGTCGCGAGGCCATTCGCCATGGCCGCGGCCGCGGTGACCGTCTTGAACACCGAGCCGGGCGGGTACTGGCCGATCGTCGCGAGCGGACCGTCCCGGTCGGCGGCCTTGTTCTGGGCCACCGCCAGAATCGCGCCGGTGGACGGGCGCAGCACCACCATCATGGTCTGCTCGGTCCGAGGTTGCACGGCGCGCTGGGCGGCGTTCTGCACGTTGCGGTCGACGCTGAGCGAGAACGACGGCGCGGGTTGCGAGGGCACGTCCAGCAGCACGTCGGTGTCGGCGCCGTTGGCGTTCACGGTGACCACGCTCCACCCCGCCTTGCCGTCCACCTCCGCGATCACCGTTTTGCGCACCTGGGTCAGCAGATCGGGCGCGAAATCCCGATCGGTGGCGACCAGGTCCCACTGCTGGGTCACCGTGACGCCGGGCAGCCCGATGAGATCGGTGGTCACCTGGCCGGATTCGACCTCGTTGAGCAGCGCGACCGTATAGGCGCCCCGGGCCGCCTTCGCCTCATCGAGAATCGACTCCGGCGTCAGCGACTTGTCGAAACGGTGTAGTGCCGCGGCCAACGCCGTGGCCACGCTTCCCGGATCGGCGGCGTCGGCCGCGACGAACGCGACCCGCGACACCTTGCCTGGCACCATGACGTCGCTGCCGGACTGCTCGTTGACTCGCGCGCGCGGCGGCGGATTGGAGCGCAACACCATGGTCTGGGTGTCGCCGAGTTTGGGGTGGATATCGGACGAGGTCCAGCGGACCATCCAGCGTCCGTTGCTGCGCCCCATCTGCAACTGGCCCGAATACTTCCACGTCCGGTTCTTCGGCAGCCGCCATTCGTAGGTGTAGTCGACGGTCGCGGTGTCACCGGTGACGCGGGCCGCGCCGGTGCGCGCGGTGAGCTGTTCGGCTTGCAGCTGGTCCCATGCGGAACGCAATGCGGCGCTTGCCTTCTCCGGCAGATTGGTGAGCCCGGCGGCGGCGCTCACGCGGTGCTCGGCGAACGCTTTGACGAATGCGTCCGCGGCGGGAACAGGCCCTTGCGGCTCGCTCGCACAACCGGCGGCGGCCACCGTGAAGGCCGCGACGGCGAGCGAGAGAAGCATCCGAGTCCACATCGGGACCGATCGTAATAGTGACTGCCGGGCAAACGCCTGCGGCACTCCGGGATTCGCCGTGCCCTGGGCGCGCTCAGTCGACCAGTACGGTGGCGAACGTCGCGATCTGCCGGAACCCGACGCGGCTGTAGGCGCGGCGGGCGATCGCGTTGTAGTCGTTCACGTACAAGCTCGCGGTGCGACCCGAAGCGACCACGGCGTTCGCGACCGCCGCGGTGCCCGAGGTGCCGCACCCCTTTCCCCGGTAATCCGGATGCACCCAGACCCCTTGGATCTGACCCGTGCGCCGGGACAGCGAGCCGACCTCCGCTTTGTAGACCACTTCCCCGTCCTCGAAACGGGCCCACGCGCGGCCGGATTCGATCAAGCTCTGGATGCGGCGGCGATAGCCGCGGCCACCGTCACCCGCGCGCGGATCGACGCCGACCTCCTCGATGAACATGGCGATCGCGGCCGAGAGATAGCGGTCGAGCTCGTCGCGGCGCACCCGGCGGACCTCCGGGTCGGGCGTGGCCATCGGCGGCTGAGCCAGCGCCAGCAGCGGCTGTTCGCCGCGTAGCTCCCGCTCCGGACCCCAGTGATCGGCCAGCATCTCCCACAGCGGCAACGCCAGTTCCCGGCGCCCCACCACCGAGGAACAAATGCGGGGCCAGCGGATCGCCCGGTCGGCGAAGGCACGCAAGGCGTCCCGATTCCCGAGCAATGGCACCAGGTTCGCACCCGAGAAGCACAGCGACTCCGCGGGGCCACCCCTGCTCCAGAGCTCGCCCTGGCCGCACCGGTTGTCCAGGCCGAACTCCTGCAAGCGGGCGGCGACCATACACGAGGCCACCGGATCGGCATCGAGCACACGCAACACCTGAGCAAGATCCCGATTAGCGAGCTGCCGCGCAGGGGCGTATTTGGCCCGTCGCGCCGGCTCCAGCAGACTCCGCACGGTGACAGCCTGCCACGAACCGGCGCGATGCGGTATGGCTATGTCGAAAGCGCTGGTGAGCGGCGGCTCAGCTGACGGTGACGACCGGTTCGCCGGTGCCCGCGTCCTCGCCCATCTCCTCGGCGATGCGCATCGCCTCTTCGATGAGCGTCTCGACGATCTGCGCCTCCGGGACGGTCTTGATGACCTCACCCTTGACGAAGATCTGGCCCTTGCCGTTGCCGGAGGCCACCCCCAGGTCGGCTTCGCGCGCCTCGCCGGGACCGTTCACGACGCAGCCCATCACGGCCACCCGCAGCGGCACCGCCATGCCCTCCAGGCCCGCGGTCACCTCGTTGGCCAGGGTGTACACGTCGACCTGAGCGCGCCCGCACGAGGGACACGACACGATCTCCAGCTTGCGCGGGCGCAGGTTCAGCGACTGCAGGATCTGCCCGCCGACCTTGACCTCCTCGGCAGGCGGCGCGGACAGCGAAACACGGATCGTGTCGCCGATGCCGTCGGCCAATAGCGCGCCGAAGGCGACCGCCGACTTGATCGTGCCCTGGAACGCCGGGCCCGCCTCGGTGACGCCGAGATGCAGCGGGTAGTCGCACTGTGCGGCCAGCTGCCGGTAGGCCTCCACCATGACCACCGGGTCGTTGTGCTTGACCGAGATCTTGATGTCGCCGAACCCGTGCTCTTCGAACAGGCTCGCCTCCCACAGCGCCGACTCCACCAGCGCCTCCGGCGTGGCCTTGCCGTACTTCTCCAGCATCCGCTTGTCCAGCGAACCCGCGTTCACGCCGATGCGGATCGGGATGCCCGCCGCGCCCGCGGCCTTGGCGACCTCCTTGACGCGGCCGTCGAACTCCTTGATGTTGCCGGGGTTGACCCGCACCGCGGCGCATCCGGCGTCGATCGCGGCGAAGATGTAGCGCGGCTGGAAGTGGATGTCGGCGATCACCGGAATCTGGGATTTCGTCGCGATCGTGGCCAGCGCGTCCGCGTCTTCCTGACGCGGGCAGGCCACCCGCACGATGTCACACCCCGACGCGGTCAACTCCGCGATCTGCTGCAGGGTGGCGTTCACGTCGTGCGTCTTGGTCGTGGTCATGGACTGCACCGAGATCGGGTGGTCGCTGCCCACCCCGACATTGCCCACCATCAACTGGCGGGTCCTACGCCGTGGAGCGAGCACTGCCGCGGGAGCGGTCGGCATCCCCAATCCGATTGTGCTGGTCACCTTCGGCTGCCTACTTTCGTTCGTCGCTGCGACCTGTACGCCCACCGAGCTTAGTCGCGCCCGAGACCGGCCGCCCGTGACGCTCCTGACAACGCCGGGGCCCCTGCGCTGTCGATGCCGGGCCACAACAGTATCGCAGGTGAGCGACGGTCCTCATATCGGCGTCGAAGCGCCAAGGGTTACTCGGACGCGGCCGGAAACGAGCGCCGATGCGGAACCACTCTTGTACGAGAAAGAGGGCGCTCGCTGTTCCGGCGGATATGAAAAGGAAGCAATCAGGCAGTGCGAAACCGATGGAAAGCCCGTGCGGTCACGTGACCGCACGGGCGGGAACGACGGGCTCCAACGGAGGAGAATCAGGCGGCCAGCAACGGCTCGCATTTCTTGACGGCGTCACGGGATATACCGAAGCCGAGCGCGCACCCGACGGCGGTCCCCGTGGGCATGAGCGTGCCGTTGAAGCACTTCTGCAAAACTTTCTTGGCGATCTTCCCGTCGACACCCTGCTTCTCGAGGCAGGCCACGAAATAGTCGTCGGTCGCGGCTTCGAAGACTGCCACAGGAGACCCGTTCTTCCAGGTCGACACGAGCAGTGCGGACGAATCACCGATCGGACTGACGCGCTTTTCGGAATAACCAAGGATCGCGGCGTCGTCGCCGACCGCCACCTTCACCACCGACCTACTTTGTCCTGCGCCCGAGGATGGGATGGTCACGAGGTGGAATCCCGACTCGGATGCCACATTCATCTCTCGCAGATCGAGGGCGCCGACATCGCCGTGCAGCGCGAGAGAACCGGATGCGATCGCGTGCGTGACCGCCAGCTTCGCGTCCGACACGCGTGCCGCAGATTCGACAGAGCCTGCGTACGCGGCCCCCGCGCCGACCGATCCGAAGCAGACGACCAACGCGGCGAATCCACTCACCGCTGTACAAAACTTCCGGAGCAGCACTTCGAACCCCTTCACTCGAAGGGGGGCAGATTTCGATCGGAAGCGACGCAAGATGGAAATTGTCGCCGACACGGAATCGACGAGACACATCCCTGATCACTAGTCCGAGTTCGGAAGAATCCCCCGCCCCCACCAATTTTCAAGATCATCATAGAGGACCGCTGCCAAATCGTCAATCACGGCAGTAATACCGATCGCGAACCTTCGAGGCGAAAACCTCTGTCACACAGTCGCCCATCTCCGCTGCTGAGCCCCGCTATTCCGACCTGGCTGAAGCAGCGGGCGCGCACTTACGGGAAGAGTTTGATCGGGTTCACGATATCGGCCGCCAATGTCAGCAGCATGTACGCACCGCCCATCACCACGAACACATATGTGATCGGCAGCAACTTCAGGTAATCGACCGGAGCTCCTGGTGGAAGCCTGCGGGCGCCCCGCACGGCATTGCGGATCCGTTCGTAGAGCACCACCGCGATGTGGCCGCCGTCGAGCGGCAGCAGCGGCAACACGTTGAAAGCGCCGAGGAAGAAGTTCAGGCTGGCCAGCATCATCACGAACACTTGCCACAGACCCGCGCGGGCGCTCTCGCCGCCGATACGGCTGGCTCCATAGACACTGACCGGAGTATTCGGGTCACGGTCCCCCCCGGTGACCGCCTCCCACAGGTCCGCAACCTTCGCCGGCATCTGGATCAGGGATCTGAAGACCTCTACCCCGAGATCTCCGGTGAACGCGGCAGAGGCGGGTATCGCCGACAGAAGGTTGTACTTCACGGGCCCATAAGAATCCTGGCCCACCCCGATCGCGCTGACTTCGCGTCCAGGACCACCATCGTCCGGGTAACGCATCACGCGTTGCGGCGTCACCGGAATCACCAGCGTGCGGCCACCGCGTTCGACGGTGTACGTGATGGTACCCACCGCCTTCTGCGTCTCGACCACGAACTGCTGCCACGTCTTGACCGGAACATCATTGACTTTGGTGACCACGTCGCCGCGCTGCAGACCGGCTTGCTGCGCCGGGCCCGAGCCGGCGCAGTCCTGCTCGATTCCACCGGGAAGCTCGCTCTGAACGCAGTCCATGGCGCCCAGCGCGGTAGGCGCCGGCTGTTCGAGACTCGGCAAGCCCCAACCGACGGCGAGCACTACGACCAGGACGAAGCCGAGCACGAAATTCATCGCGATGCCACCGGACATGACGAGCAGACGCTTCCAGGTGGCCTGGCGGTACATGGCGCGGTCGAGCTCCTCCGGACGCAGATCATCGAGCGCCGTCATACCCGCGATGTCGCAGAAGCCGCCGAGTGGAAGCGCCTTGAGCCCGTACTCCGTCTCGCCTCGGCGAAATGAGAAGACCTTCGGTCCGAAGCCGATGAAGTACCGGCGCACTTTCATTCCGGTCGCCTGGGCGGCCCACATGTGTCCACATTCGTGCAGCGCCACCGACAGTGTGATGCCGAGAGCGAACAGCACAAATCCCAACGCGAACACCATCTGCTCTACGACCCTCCTGCGTTGACGCAGCTCGAATATCCCGCACGCACGCGTCCGCTCCTGGCCGCGAGCACTCTGTTCACCCTAACCGGACAAAGTCCTGTCCTGTGTGTTCAGTGTGCCAGCACGCCGTCGATGCGCGCGTCCGATCCGGCGCCGAAGGGTTTCAGCCGCGAATACGGGCGGCCGCGAACTCCCGCGCCCAGGTGTCCGCGGCGAGGACCTCGTCGAGCGTCTCCGGCTCCGCGCGCCACTGCTGCGCCGCCTCCACCGCGGCGGCCACCGTGCCGACGATCTGCGGGAAACGGAGGGCGCCGTCCAGGAAAGCCTGCACCGCGACCTCGTTGGCGGCGTTGTAGACGGCGGTGACGCTGCCACCGGCCTGGCCCGCCGCGCGCGCCAGCTCTACCGCGGGGAAGACATCGTTGTCGACCGGCTCGAACGTCCAAGTGGACGCGGTGCCGAAATCGCAGGCCGCGGCCGCGCCAGGCACCCGGTCCGGCCAGCCGAGCGCCAGCGCGATGGGCAGCTTCATATCCGGCGGGCTGGCCTGCGCGAGCGTGGACCCGTCGGTGAAGGTGACCATCGAGTGCACGATCGATTGGGGGTGCACGGTGACGTCGATGCGGTCGTAGGGAATCCCGAACAGCAGGTGCGTCTCGATCAGCTCGAGCCCCTTGTTCACCAGCGAGGCCGAGTTCAGGGTGTTCATCAAGCCCATCGACCAGGTGGGATGCGCCTTGGCCTCAGCGGGCTCGACCGAATCGAGCATCTCGGTGGTCCAACCGCGGAACGGCCCGCCGGAAGCGGTCAGCACCAGCCGGTCCACCTCGTCGGCACGACCTCCGCGTAGGCACTGCGCCAGCGCGGAGTGCTCCGAGTCGACCGGGACGATTTGGCCGGGAGCGGCGGCGCTGGTCACCAGCGAACCGCCCGCGACCAGCGATTCCTTGTTGGCCAGGGCGAGTCGGGTGCCCGACTGGAGGGTGGCCAGGGTCGGCTCCAGTCCGAGCGAACCGACCAGCGCGTTCAGCACGACGTCCGCCTCGGTACGGCGCACCAGCTCGGTCACGGCGCCCGGGCCGCCCAGCGGCAGGTCCAGCCGCTGGGCCGCGGCCGGATCGGCGACGGCCACATTGCGTGTGCCCGTGGCGGCCATCTGGGCGGCGAGCAACTCGGTGTTGCCGCCGCGCGCGGCGAGTCCGACCACCTCGAAGCGGTCGGGATTGGCGGCGATCACCTCGAGCGCCTGAGTGCCAATGGATCCGGTGCTGCCCAGCAGCAGGACTCTCACGATGTCGGACACGACTTCATTGTGTCCTACCGCCGCAGCGCGTTCGACCGGCGCGGGCCGACTTACAACGACGCACCGTCGTATGTCACGATATGCGGCAGTAGCTCATCGAATGCGTACCGGAATCACGGTGCGAGTAACAGCTAAGGAGCGATCGTGGCCGCCACGGAACTCGAACACGTCGACACCGAGCGCGTCGTCACTCGCGTGGATCCAGCCGAAGTTCCCTCCGCTGCCTGGGGCTGGAGCGGCGAGTCGCGTCGCACTTTCCGGATCGCGGGCTGGATCGTCGCGCTGATCCTGCTGGCCATGCTGGTCGGCAACCACAGCGGCAAGATCGAGGACATCTTCCTGGTGGGCTTCGCCGTCCTGATCGCGGGCATCCTGATCCGCGACTCGCTGCTGCAGCGCAAGCCGCGCTGACCGAAACGCTTTCTCGCACAATTCCATTCGTCCTGTACCGCAGGCCACGGCCCGGTACCGTGTGCGTCCGAGGTCCGCGTCCCAGCCGGGTCGCGGACCTCGGTTCCTGTCCGCACGACTATTAGGACGCAATGATCAAGACCTTCTCGGCTGCCCTGCTCGCCGCGAGCGCGTTCGGCTCGCTGCTGTTGTTGCCCGCCGCGCCCGCGCACGCCCAGTCACCGGCGTGCGGCGCGGCCATCGACGCGATCAACGCCGCTATCGACGAGTCGGGCGGGAATCTGGACCCGACCGTGCAGCAGTCCCTCGCCGCCAAGCTCTCGGCCATCCAGGCCGACGGCCCGGAGAAGGACGCCATCGCCGCCTATGCCCACGCCCTCACCGACGAGAAGGTGACGAGCATGGACGCCGCGACCGACGAACTGAACCGAGTTTGCAAGAACTGATCGACGGGCGGCGCGGACCCGGCCGGGTACGCGCCGCCGCCGGATGGACGGCTAGCGTCCGCGACGCCGGGAGGGCTTCTTCTTGACCGGAGCCGGTCGACCACCCTTCTTCTCGGCCGGAGACTTCTTCCGCGACTCGTCCTTGCCGGTTCGGACCGGGCTGCGGGAGCTGCGCTCGGAACGGCCACGGACGACGCCGATGAACTCCTCGACCAGATCGGTGGTGCGGCCGGCGGGCCAGGCCAGCGCGATTTCCGTATCGGCGACGCCGAGCATCGGACGGTAGACGAGGTCGCGGCGATGATGCAGGCGAGCCAGCGAGTGCGGCACGATCGCCGCGCCACCGGCCGCGGCGACGAGTTCCAGTGCGCCGCCGACCGCGTCGACGTCCGAGGTGTCCTGGAGGCGCTCGTCGGCCAGGTCGGTCATGCGCACCTCGTCGAATACCGACAGCGGGTGTTCCTTCTGCACCACCACGACCGGCACCTCCCGGTACAGCGGGATCGCGCTCATTCCTTCGCGGTCGATCGGGAGCCGGACGAAGCACATGTCCACGCTCCCCCCGCGCACAGCCGCTTCCTGCTCCGCCTGCGCCAGCGCGCTCACCTCGAGCGGGATGTCCGGGAACCGCTCCCCCCAGATCCGCGTCCATTTGGACACCGTGACGCCCGGCACGAAACCTACCCGCAGGACGGCCGCAGCATCCGGTTCGGGCCGCTGCGCAGCCGACTCGGCCCGCGCGATGATCTCGCGCGCCTGCTCCAGTACCTGCCGCCCGTCGTCGGTGAGCTGGGTCGGTTGCGCACCGGGCACGAAGAGCTTCGTCCCGAGTTCGTTTTCCAAATCGATGACGGTATGGCTCAGCTTCTGCCGCGAGATGTGCAGTGATTTCGCCGCGCGCGCGAAGTGCAACTCCTGCGCGACCGCGACGAACCAGCGCAGGCGCACCACATCGATCGACTCCAACCGGCTCATTCGTGGAAGCGTATGCCACCAGCAGAAGTGAGCCCTTCGCGCCGCCGGATAGATGGCTGCCCAGCTCGTGTCCCGCGCACACGGCGAACGCCCGTCGAGCGGTCGCCGCGTGGTCCGAGGCGGGGCTGCGGACGGGTCCCTCCTGCCGTGCCCGCTAGGCTGTGCCGGTGAGCCCGGACAAGAAACCGCAGACGATGAAGCCGCTGACCGCGGCCGACAAACTCGGCATCTATCTTCCGGCCGCGCCCGAGGAGTTCCGCAACGCGCCGATCTCTCGCGCTCAGCTGGACGCGCTGCGCAACGATCCCCCCGACTGGCTCACCGAATTGCGCCGCACCGGCCCCTTCCCCCGCGACGTGGTGGCCCGCAAACTCGGCGTCTCCAACACCGGCTTGACCCGGGCCGGGGTCTCCGACCACCTCACCGCCGAGGAGATCGACGCCCTGCTCGCCGACCCGCCGGAGTGGCTCGTACACGAGCGCGAGAACTACGCGGCGGTCCGGGCGGAGAACGCGCGCATCAAGGCGAAAGAAGCCGAACGCCGCGCCGCCACCAACCGCCCGGCGAAGAACCGCGGCTAGCGCGCCGGCCGTCGGGGGAAGTTCCCGTCCGGACAACGCGGGATTCGCAGCGGATTCCGCGACACGACATCCGGGACGGTCATTTGCCCGGCGGATCGGGGTGTCTCAGTTCTCCGCCGCCAATTGCCCGCACGCCGCGGCGATCTCCTGGCCGCGGGTATCGCGGACCGTGCAGGGCACGCCCTGTGCGTTGACGCGGCGGACGAACTCCTGCTCGACCGGCTTCGGGCTGGCGTCCCACTTGCTGCCCGGTGTCGGGTTGAGCGGAATGACGTTGACGTGCACGCGGGACCCGAGCGCCTTGTGCAGTTTCTCGCCAAGCAGGTCCGCACGCCACGGGTGATCGTTGATATCGCGGATGAGCGCGTATTCGACCGAGACCCGGCGGCCCGTCTTGTCGGCGTAGTAGCGGGCTGCCTCGAGCACCTCGGCGACCGGCCAGCGATTGTTGACCGGTACCAGAGTGTCGCGCAGTTCGTCGTCGGGCGTGTGCAGGGAGACCGCGAGCGTGACCGACAATCCCTCGTCGGCCAATTTGCGAATGGCCGGAGCCAATCCCACAGTCGACACCACGACGTTGCGCTGGGAGATACCCAGACCGTCCGGTGCGGGCGAGGTGATCCGGCGCACCGCGGCGACCACCCGCTTGTAGTTGGCCAGCGGCTCCCCCATGCCCATGAAGACGATGTTGGACAGCCTGCCCGGCCCGCCCGCCACCTCTCCGTCCCGCAGCGCCGCGGCGGCGGCACGCACCTGGTCGACGATTTCGGCGGTCGACAGATTGCGGTTCAGCCCGCCCTGACCGGTCGCGCAGAACGGGCACGCCATGCCGCAACCGGCTTGGCTGGAGATGCACAGGGTCGCGCGGTCGGGATAGCGCATCAAGACGCTCTCCAGCAGTGTGCCGTCGCCCGCGCGCCACAAGGTCTTGCGGGTCTCCCCGTCGTCGCACGCGACGTGCTTGACCACACTCAGCAGCGGCGGGAACAGCGCCTCGCCGATCTTCTCCCGGACCGCGGCGGGCAGATCGGTCATCTGTGCCGGATCGGCCTGCAAACGCGCGTAGTACTGGCGGGCGATCTGATCGGCGCGGAACTTCGGCAGGCCCAGTTCCTCGACGGCCGCGCGCCTGGCCTCGGCATCGAGGTCGGCGAGATGGCGCGGTGGCATGCCACGGCGCGGTGCGTCGAAAACCAAGGGCAAGGAGACGGTCATAGTTGGTCCATTCTCCCATCCGCCGGAAATTCCTTGGCACCCGACCACACGCGGGCGGCCCGACATGCCCGGTTCGTCGCTTGGAAATACCTGCGGCCGTCATAGCCGTCGGCCATGATCGAGAGATGTCCACGCATCCCCCCGAACACCCGCCGGAGCCGGACCCGGACCTGTCGCAGCGCAAGCGCACAACGCCCCCTAGCGCCCCACCCCTCCTACCGGCCAAGAAGTCGCTGGCCTCGCGTACCGGTTACGCCTGGACCGGGCTCGTCGCCGGTGTCTTGATCCTGGTCCTGTTGCTGATCTTCATCGTGCAGAACCTCGAACAGGTCCAAGTGCATTTCTTCTTCTGGGACTTCTCGCTGCCGCTCGGCGTCACGGTGCTGCTGTCGGTGATCGGCGGCGCGCTCGTCATGGCCTCGGTGGGCGGCGTGCGCATCCTGCAGCTGCGTCGCGCGGCCAAGAAGGGCTGACGCGCCGGATCACAGCAGCGTGGACAGCACCAACCAGGAGACGAACGCCGAGGGAAGCATGGAGTCGAGACGGTCCATGATGCCCCCGTGACCCGGCAGCAGCGTACCCATGTCCTTGATGCCGAGTTCGCGCTTGATCTGCGATTCGATCAGATCGCCGCAGGTGGCCACCAGCACCAGGCCGACGCCGAGCACGACGCCGATCATCGAGTTGGCCTCCAGCAGCAGCGTCACCGTGAGCAGGCCGCCGATCACGCTGAACACCAGCGAGCCTGCGAAACCCTCCCACGACTTCTTCGGGCTGATCGAGGGCACCATCGGATGCTTGCCGAACAGCACACCTGCCACGTATCCGCCGACGTCGGAGCAGACGACCAGGATCATGAAGGTCAGCACCCGCAGGTTGCCGTCCGGCTCCAGCAGCAGCAGCGTCGCGAACGAGGCGAGCAGGGGAATCCAGGCCAGCACGAACACTGTGATGGCGGTGTCGCGCAGGAAGTTTCGCGGCGCGGTCTGTAAACCGTGGTCGAACAGCCGCCACACCATGCAGATCAGCGTGGTGGCGGCGAACGCGCCCGCGACGCCGCTGGCGCCGTACGGCCAGCCGAGCCAGAACACCGCTTGGCCGCCCGCGATCAGCGGAACGCGCGGGACCAGCACGTCGGCTTCGCGCAGCCGCTTGGCGACTTCCCAGGTGGCCACGCCGACCCCGGCCGCCGCGACGCCGATGAACACCTTCGGCACGAACAGCAGGATCGCGATCAGCGAAAGGCCCAGACCGAAGCCGACGGTGAGCGCGGCGGGCAGGTTGCGACCCGCGCGCGAACCGCTCGACGCGGGCGCGGTGTGGCCCGCCGCGGGATCGGGAGCCGACGCCGCGGGGGCGCCTAACGGTTCATGACCGGACCCAGGAGCATCGTGCGCGCGCTGCTGCATCGCATCGGCTGTCCCGTTCACCGGCGGCTCCTCTGCCGCACCGGTCGCGGCGGCGTTCTCGGCCACGATTGTCCCGTCGCTCAACTCGTCGTTCCGTTCGTCCCCCGCCCGGGCGGGCCTTGCGCTGACTCGGCGGCACTCACGGTGACGCGGGGCCTCCTCCGTGCCCCCGCCACGCCTACCGGCCGATCCGCGTCAGACCTCGAGCAGTTCGGCTTCCTTGTGCTTGACCAGTTCATCGATCTGGCCGACATACTTGGCGGTGGTCTTGTCGAGCTCCTTCTCGGCGCGCCCGACCTCGTCCTCGCCCGCCTCGCCATCTTTCTGGATGCGCGACAGTTCGTCCATCGCCTTGCGACGGACATTGCGGATGGCGACCTTGGCGTCCTCGCCTTTGCCCCGCGCCTGCTTGGCGAGTTCGCGGCGGCGCTCCTCGGTCAGCTGCGGCACGCTGATCCGGATGATGTCGCCGTTGTTCGTGGGATTGACACCGAGATCCGAGTTACGGATCGCGGTCTCGATCGCCCCGAGCTGGCCTGCCTCGTAGGGCTTGATCACGACCATGCGCGGCTCCGGCACCGTGATGCTGGACATCTGGGTGATCGGGGTCGGCGACCCGTAATAGTCGACTACGACCCGGGAGAACATGCCCGGGTTCGCGCGACCGGTACGAATGGTTCCGAGATCGTCCTTCGCTACCGAGACGGCCTTCTCCATCTTCTCCTCGGCGTCGAAGAGCGCTTCTTCTATCACGACCGTTTCCTCCACAGCGTCGTCATGTCATGATCCGCGGTCCGCGGGTATCAGGACCGAACCAGTGTGCCGATCTTCTCACCGGCGACCGCGCGGGCGATATTGCCCTTGGTCAACAAATTGAACACCAGAATCGGCATCTGGTTGTCCATGCACAAGCTGAAGGCGGTCGCGTCCGCGACCTTGAGGTCGCGCTCGATGACCTCTTTGTGCGTGATCTCGGAGTACATGGTCGCGGTCTCGTCGACGCGCGGGTCGGCGGTGAAGACCCCGTCGACCGCCTTGGCCATCAACACCACGTCCGCGCCGATCTCCAGCGCGCGCTGGGCGGCGGTGGTGTCGGTGGAGAAGTACGGCATGCCCATGCCCGCTCCGAAGATGACCACACGGCCCTTCTCCAGGTGCCGCTTGGCACGCAGCGGCAGGTAGGGCTCGGCGACCTGGCCCATGGTGATCGCGGTCTGCACCCGGGTGTCGACACCCTGCTGCTGCAGGAAGTCTTGCAGCGCAAGGCTGTTCATGACGGTGCCGAGCATGCCCATGTAGTCCGAACGGGCGCGTTCCATGCCGCGCTCCTCGAGTTCGGCGCCGCGGAAGAAATTCCCGCCGCCGATCACCACGGCCACCTGGACGCCGGTGGCGACCACCTCGGCGATCTGCTCGGCCACCGTCTGCACCACGTCCGGGTCCAACCCGACCTTCCCGCCGCCGAACATCTCCCCGCCGAGTTTCAGCAGTACCCGGCGATATCCTGGGCGATCGGTCCCCGGGTCCGTCATGGGTCTCCAGTCTCCTTCGGCGAGGGATTGTCGTTCTTCCGGCGATTCGTTGCTCATGGCGAGCGCCTGTGACGTAGAGCAAGGCAGAGCGAGATCCATCCTGCCTTATTCGGTTGGAGCGGCAGCAGAAGGCCCCCCGTCAACCGGTGTTCGTTCGGTCGGCGGGGGGCCTACACGCTGGGGGTGCGGCGAGACTCAGTTCGCGCCGACCTCGAAGCGGGCGAAGCGGGTGACGGTGACACCGGCCTCGTCCAGCAGCGCCTTGACGGTCTTCTTCGAATCGGTGACCGACGGCTGCTCGAGCAGCACGACGTCCTTGAAGAAGCCGTTGACCCGGCCCTCGGTGATCTTCGGCAGCGCGGCTTCGGGCTTGCCCTCCTCGCGAGCGGTCTGCTCGGCGATGCGGCGCTCGTTCTCCACGATGTCGGCCGGAACCTCGTCGCGGGTGACATACTTCGCCTTGAGCGCGGCGACCTGCATGGCGGCGGCGCGAGCGGCCTCGGCCGCGGCGTCGCCCTCACCGGTGTACTCGACCAGCACGCCGACGGCGGGCGGCAGGTCCGAAGCACGCTTGTGCAGGTAGGTGGCGACCGGGCCGTTCAGCGAGATGACGCGGCGCAGCTCGAGCTTCTCGCCGATCTTCGCGGCGAGCGCCTGCACCGCCTCGTCGACGGTCTTGCCGCCCAGGTCCAGTGCCTTCAGCGTCTCCAGGTCGCCCGGCTTCGCGGCCGCCGCCGCGGCGACGACCTGCTCGGCCAGCTGCTGGAACTCCGCGTTCTTCGCGACGAAGTCGGTCTCGGAGTTGATCTCGACCATGACGCCGTCCTTGGCGGCGACCAGGCCTTCGGCGGTGGTCCGCTCGGCACGCTTGCCGACGTCCTTGGCGCCCTTGATGCGCAGCAGTTCGACGGCCTTGTCGAAGTCACCGTCGGTCTCGGCCAGCGCGTTCTTGCAGTCCATCATCCCGGAGCCGGTCAGCTCCCGGAGCCGCTTCACATCGGCAGCGGTGTAGTTCGCCATTCTCGGCGAGCCTCCTTCGGAGAAGTGTGGGTGTTGGCAGCGGCGCTCACGATGGCACTCGGCCGTGAACGCCGGCGAAACTGTGCCCATCCGCGGCGTTCGCGGGCCCCCTACGCGGGCTGGTGCCTCCGGGAGCGTCGCTCACGCCGCGGTGGTGGCGGGTCTCAGGCCTCGGCCGAGGTCTCGGCAGTCTCGGCGCCGGGGGCGGCCTGCGCGAGCAGCTCCTGCTCCCACTCGGCCAGCGGCTCGCCCGCGCCCGCCTCCGGCTTCTCGTCGCCCGAGGCCACGCCCGCGCGCGCCTGCACACCCTCGGCCACCGCGGAGGCGACGACCTTGGTCAGCAGGGCGGCGGAGCGGATCGCGTCGTCGTTGCCCGGGATCGGGTAGTCGACCAGGTCGGGGTCGCAGTTGGTGTCCAGGATCGCGATGACCGGGATGTTCAACTTGCGCGCCTCGCCGACGGCGATGTGCTCCTTGTTGGTGTCGACGACCCAGATGGCCGAAGGCACCTTCTGCATGTCGCGGATACCGCCGAGGGTGCGCTCCAGCTTGTTCATCTCACGCGTCAGCATGAGGATTTCCTTCTTGGTGCGACCCTCGAAGCCACCGGTCTGCTCCATGGCCTCGAGCTCCTTGAGGCGCTGCAGACGCTTGTGCACGGTGGAGAAGTTGGTGAGCATGCCACCCAGCCAGCGCTGGTTGACGTAGGGCATCCCGACGCGAGTCGCCTCGGCCGCGATCGATTCCTGGGCCTGCTTCTTGGTACCGACGAAGAGGACGGTGCCACCGTGGGCGACGGTCTCCTTGACGAACTCGTAGGCCTTGTCGATGTAGGTCAGCGTCTGCTGCAGGTCGATGATGTAGATGCCGTTGCGGTCGGTGAAGATGAACCGCTTCATCTTCGGGTTCCAGCGCCGGGTCTGGTGTCCGAAGTGCGCGCCGCTGTCGAGCAGCTGCTTCATGGTTACGACAGCCATAGCTCCCGTATCTCTCTTTCGTTTGCCGGTTGACGCAGCGAATCGGTGATCCGCTGCCCTGGCGCCGCCGAATCGTCGGACCCGACCACGAAGGTGGGGACCAGCCGGCGATTCCCTGTTCCGAACACGCTGCCGCGAACCCAGATGTATCGAGTTCGATTCGAACAGCGCCGCTATGAACAAGCACGGGTGGCGCGCGAAGTCGGTCCATGCAGGCACGGACCGCTCGATCAGTTTACGGCCTTCCGGCACGCAGATCTAAATCGGTCCGAGCCGAAAGCTGTGACCAGGGAAAACAGCGGCTTTTCACAGGCGCGGGAGTTATCCCCATTCCGTAAATGGAGCCCTCGGCGACGCCGGAACCCCGGAAGGCTGGAGCCATGAAACCGATCTCCACCGCAACCACTTTCCTGGTACCGCTCTTCTTCGTGCTCGGCGTCGTGACCGCACCGCCGAGCGGAGCCCGTACGCCTGCCGAGCGACCCGTGCCGGGGGCGTGCACGGGATCGGTCTGCCTGCCGTCTCTGTCCGGCTTGCTGCGCCGCACGCCGCTTCCGTTCCGGCAATCCGGCCTGGATACGGGCGGCGAGCGGAGGTCTTCCGCCTCCACTGATGACCTGTGCGCACCGCCCGCCCCTCTCTGTGGGTCGTAATCGGCCTGCCGACGAGGCCCGAATGGCCAGTCCGAACGCCATGCGACGTGGTCGGCGTCTTTCCTCGGCGCTGGCTCTGGGTATCACCGCGATCGTCGCGACGACACCGGCCGCGACAGCCGGATCCGACGGTCGGTTCGGCTGGCCGCTGCAGCCGCGCCCGGCGGTACTACGGCACTTCGACAAACCAGCGCAGAACTGGCTGCCGGGACATCGCGGGGTCGATCTGGCCGGAGCGGAGGGGCAGACGGTCCTCGCGGCCGGGGACGGGATCATCGTGTACGCCGGAACGGTGGCCGACAAGCCGGTCGTGTCCATCGAGCACCCGGGCGGGCTGCGTACGACCTATGAGCCCGTACGCGCCGAGATTCCCGTGGGAAGGCGGGTCGAACGCGGCACCCGGATCGGCACGCTGGAGTCCGGGCACCCGGGATGCGCGACGACATGTCTGCACTGGGGTGCCCGCGTAGACGGCGGTCGCCGCCGCAACCGTGAGTATCTGGACCCGCTCGGGCTGCTGCGCCTCACTCCCCTGCGGCTCAAACCGGTGCGCTCCTGAATGTGGCGATCCGCGGCTTCGTCGCGGGTCGGCTCAGGTCTTCGGAGCAGCCGGGACAGTAAGGACCGGCGTGTCGGCGATCCACGGTGGCGGGACCGGGCTCGGTGGGGTGAAGATCAGGGCATGGCGGATGGGTTGTCGTCGTTCACGTATTCCGAGGTCGGTGCGACCCGGGATGGACTGCCGGAGGGCTACCACGGGTTGCGGGTGCGGCGGCGTCTCGGCCGGGGACGCGCGCTGTTCGAGCGCGCGGGTGCGGAGATCCTGAGTTACCGCGTGCAAAAGGGCACCGGAATCTTCCGGTCCGCCGATACCCCGACGGCCGAACCCGGCACCGCGATCACCGTGCGGCTCGGATTCGGTCCGTTCGGGATCACCGCCCCGTGTCGCGTGGTGTACGTGCTCGATGAAGCCGACCGGCGGGGTTTCGCCTACGGAACCTTGCCCGGCCACCCGGCGTCCGGCGAGGAATTGTTCGCCGTGGAGTACGACCGCGCCGACGACACGGTGTACGGGCTGATCGTCGCGTTCTCCCGCCCCGCCACCTGGTACACCCGGCTCGGCGGACCTGCGGTGCGGCTGATCCAGCGGTTCGTCGCGGGCCGATACCTCGCGACGTTGCCGACGTCCGATTGAGCACAGCGCCGACGAATCGGTTCACAGCCGAAACTTCTGACCACCGGCAGTGGGCCGGGACGCGGGCGATACTGTTACCGTGACCGGCGAACCCGAGATGGCCGAAAGTCTCCCGGATCTTCCTGTGGAAAGTGACCCGCCCTCGCCCATTTACAGCGAGGCGCTCGACAACCGCGCCGAAATCGAGGAGATCATCGATTCTTCCCGACTGATGGGCGTCGAAGCCCTGTCATTCGATCAAATGATGGCCTACATCACGGCGAAACGCGAATACCAGGCATCAGCCTATGCCGACACAGAAGCCGTCGATCGGGCGCGGCGGGACCACGAGCTACAGGCGGAGTCGCGACGCACCGAGCTGATCAAGGAAGAAGCGGAGGCGAAGAACAAGATCCTGGAGGCTCGCTACCGCGCAGGACTCGCCGCCGCGCTCGTGGCGGGCACGGTCGCCGGTGTCATCTTCGGCATCATCAAAGGCCTGCCCGCCCAAGAACTTACGCAATACCTGGCGCCCGTGTCGGGCCTCGCCGGGATCGTTGTCGGCTACTTCTTCGGCCGGGAGGCCCGATGATCGAGGCGCGAACTAGGGTGTGACGATCGCGAAATCGGGGTCGGGGGCGTCGAAGATGTCCACCAATTCGGCGAGCTTGGTGACATCTCCCTCGATGACGATGTCGCCCGCGGCCGCCGCGACGCCGAAGTCCTCGCCGGCCAGCAACACCCGGATCAGGGTGTTCTTGGCCAGCGTGAAGGTGGTGTCCGGCTCCGGCAGTTTCATGCCCGGCGCGACGTCGAAGTGGGTCAGGCGGCCGTTGCGAAGCTCCAGCCGGTGCGTGCGGTCCTGGTCGGTGAGAATCCAGTCCGTTACGAGCCGGTGGTTCCACGCCTTGGGACCGTCGACGCGCAACGCCAAGGCATCGAAGATCTGGTCGACGGAAAGAGCGGCGACCATGGTGGGCGATTCGGTCTTGGTCGGCGTGCCGAACGAGCCGTAGCGCAACTCGTAGGCTCCGCTGAGATAGAAATTGCGCCAGGTCGCGTTCTCCGCGCCGTAGCCGAGTTGTTCGAAGGTGCTGGCCTGCAACTCCTTCGCGGCGTCGTTGTCGGGGTCGGCGAAAATGACGTAGTCGAGCACCTGCGCCACCCAGCGGTAGTCCCCCGCGTCGTAGGAAGTCCGCGCTTTACGCAGCACTTCCTCCGCGCCGCCCATGAATTCGACATGCCGCCGGGCGGATTCGACCGGCGGATGTTGCCAAAGGTGCGCGGGATTGCCGTCGAACCAGCCCATATACCGCTGGTAGATGGCCTTCACGTTGTGGCTGACCGAACCGTAGTAGCCGCGCGCGTGCCAGGCTTCCTCGATGGCGGGCGGGAGGGTGACCAGTTCGGCGATCTCCGCGCCCACGTACCCCTGGTTCAACAGGCGGACGGTCTGGTCGTGCAGATACCCGTACAGATCCCGTTGCAGCGAGAGGAATTCCACCAGCCGGGCGGTGCCCCAGGTGGGCCAATGGTGCGAGGCGAAGACGACGTCGGAGTCCCGGGCGAACAGGTTGATCGCCTCGGTCAGGTATCTCGCCCAGATGTGGGCGTCGCGCACCAGCGCGCCGCGCAACGTGAGCACGTTGTGCAGGGTGTGGGTCGCGTTCTCCGCCATGCAGAGGGCCCGGCGGTCGGGGAAGTAGAAGTTCATCTCCGCGGGGGCTTCGGTGCCGGGTGTCAGCTGGAAGACCATCCGGATGCCGTCGATCGTCTCCTCTCGACCGGTGGCGGTGATGTCGACGGTCGGCGGGATCAAGGTGACCGTGCCGACCGACGTGGTCTGCCCGAGTCCGGAACCCACCGCGCCCAGCGGTCCGCGCGGCAGCACCGCGCCGTACATGTACCCTGCGCGGCGTGCCATCGCCGTGCCCGCGTAGACGTTCTCGGCCACCGCGTGTTCGAGGAATCCGGCAGGCGCCAGCACCGGACAGCGCCCGTCCTCCACCGCCTCGACGGTGGTGACTCCGGCGGCACCGCCGAAATGGTCTGCGTGCGAATGGGTGTAGATCAGCCCGGTCACCGGGCGGTCGCCGCGATGGGCGCGGTAGAGCGCGAGACCGGCCGCCGCGGTCTCGGCCGAGATGAGCGGATCGATCACGAGGACGCCGGTTTCACCCTCGACCAGCGTCATATTGGAGATGTCGAGACCGCGGATCTGATAGATGCCTTCGGTCACCTCGAACAGCCCTTGCCGCACCGCGAGGCCGGACTGCCGCCAGAGGCTCGGATGGACCGAGACCGGGCAGGATTCCCGCAGGAACGAATAGGAGTCGTTGTCCCACACGACCGTTCCGTCGTCGGAGGTGACCACGCCGGGCTTCAGCGCGGCGATGAAACCGCGCTCGGCGTCGGCCGCATCGGCCGTGTCGGCGAAGGGCAGTGTGGCGGCGGCCCGCCGATGCTCCGCGACGATGAAGTCACTCGGCTCGCTCGCTGTGCTCATTGTCGTCCTCCTGTCGTCTCGACCAACGTTGCTGGACCGCTCCCCCGGTCAGGGAAGCGGATCGAGGGACCCGCCTGCGGCGGCGGCCACCGCGACCACGACCACCGCTGAGGCCGTGGCGGCGATGACGCGACCGCCATGGGCGTAGCGGCCTCCACGCAGGCTCCGGTTGCGCAGATAGCAGGCCCCGGCCAGCGCCGCCATCGCGATCGCGGCGCCGACGGGCGCGACCGCGGCCGCGCGCCAGCCGCTGCCGAGCGCCTGATGCATGAACAGCGTGCCGACAACCATCGCCGACACGGCCGTGCGCCGCCACGCCAGCGCGGTGCGTTCGGCGGACAGATGTGGCGCGCTCATCGCAGCAGCACCGCCACGGCCGCCAGCACGGAGACGATCGCGATGCCCGCCGACAGGATCGGCACCAGCACCGTCTCCGGCAGCGGATCGCCGCGCCGCATGGCCATCCCGACGCGCCGCCAGTGCCCGTACGCACCGACCGCGACGACCGCAGCCAGGACCAGGCAACTCAGCGCGATAGCGCGCCGCAATCCGCCGATCCGGAACGACTGCGCCAGCGTGTGCACGGCGACGCCACCGGCCAGCAGCCCCAGCGCGGTACGCATCCAGGCCAGGAACGTGCGCTCGTTCGCGAGCGTGAAGCGGTAGTCGAGTTCCTCTTCGCCCTCTTCCGATTCGGCTTCCGGGTTCGGCAGCGTCACGCCGCCTCGGTTCGGCTCGGCAGATGCCGCGTCCTCGCGCACGTGCGTCCGGCGGCGCCGGTTCGCCCACTCCGAATGGCGTGGACTCTTCTTGCGCGAAGCGGCGTCCCGGTGCACAGGGTGATGCCGGACTGCACGGTGCTCACGACCAACCACGCTAGTGCGGACCGCCGGAACGCGCGCCGGGCGATCACCAGCCACGGTAACGCGCTGCAGATCGGTTCGCGCGCCGGACGCGGGCTCTCCGAGGACACGCACATCGCCGCAGTATTCGAACGGCAGAGCGCGAGTCGGCACCTTCCGGATTCGGCTGGCAACCTTAATTCGAAGACTGGCGCAGCAGCGCGCGATTCTTCCGACGATCGGCAGGTGCCGCACGATCTGGCCATTTCGCAGCCTTGTTCGGCGACGCGGTTCCGGGCGGCGACGGTCACGGGCACACTCCATACTGAGCGTTCGGCAAACAATCGGCTACGTCAGGCTAACCGCAGCCGCGCCGGACCGTCCACGCTCCTCGCCCGCCGTGACCGGGTGGTTATGCGGCCGAGCGGGGTCAGATCGCGGTCGCGTCTTCGAAGGTCATGGCCAGTCGCGACACCGACGAAGACATCAACGCCCGCCGGGGCAGTCCCAGCGACCGTAGTTCCGCGGCGATCTCGTGGTCGCCCAGGGTCAGCCTCGCCCCGCCGAGGCGCGCTCGCATACCGGAGGGACGCATCTGCCAGCGCGTGCAGCGAGTGACGCCATCGATGTGCGAGTAGGCGTCGAACGAGGACGCGGCGCCGCGGTTCGGGGTCGCGAACCCCGGCCGTACCGTGAGATCCACGATGAGCCGCCCGTCCTGGTGCAGCGCGCCGCTGCGCGTCCGACTGCCGTGGTCGACGACGAAGTCGGCGAGTTCCTTGGGGAAGCCCCAGATACCGCGCCCCGCGGCCAGGGTGAAATCGCCGTCCACGGGCAGCCGGTGAATCAACACCCCTGCACGCCCGGTGACCAGCGCCTTCAGAGTGCCCGGTCCCGATGCCGCGGTGTGGTGGCGCACCATGAAGGAGACGCCGAACTCGTTGTAGGGCCCCAGATCGCCGTCGACGTAGTCGACGAAGACCAGCGTGCACATCGCACGTCCGCCCGGGAGCCGAAGAATCCGCAGACCGGAGTAGTCGATGAGGCGCTGCGCGGGCCCCGCGGACACCAGATAGGTCGCCATGAACGCGCGCGCGAGCCGGATGCGCACCGGCATGCGAACCTCTCGGCCGAGAACGGTGTGCGTGCTCATATCGAAGCCCTTCTGCGCAGCAGCGTCCCGCGTCGTCATGCGACCCCTTCGGACACACGCATAGAACGCGTTTCAACTTATCGGCACAGTACTGCCCTTCGGCTGCTTTTCACTATGCAGAACACGTTTCACGCCCGACCAGCGTCACTCGCGGGAGACTCCCGCCGGGCTTCCGGCATGTTGCGCAGACGGGCTTCGAGGCCGTCGAGGACGCAGAGCAAGCCGAAGTCGAACGCCATCGCCCGTGCGGCCTCCTGACCGGTCGGCACGGTCGCCCGATAGTCCGCGAGCATCTCGGGATAGTCGCCGGCCACTTCCCCCATTACGCGCAGCATGCCGTCGGCATCGATCTCCATACCTTCGGACACTTTGTCCCAGGCGATCTCCGGGATGACCTGGCCGAGGACGAAACACATCACCGTTCCGCCGGCCAGGTAGATGTCCACACCGCGAAAACCGGCTCGCACGAACGCGCGGCGCAGCCGATCGCTCAACCGCAGCGAGTTCGGGCCGATACTGGGCAGTTGCCCGACCAGCGAAGCCATCCAGGGATGCTCCTTGATGGTCGCGCGCAGGCTGTAGGCGAAGGTGTTCAGCAGCTCACGCCAGGAGGTCTGCTCGGGCTCCGGCGTGCGCACCAGACCCCAGAACTCGTCGAGCACCAGCTCGAGCAGTTCGTCCTTGCTGGACACGTGCCAGTAGAGACTGGTCGCACCCGCGCCCAGTTTCGCGCCGAGCTTGCGCATACTCAGCGATTCCAGCCCTTCGGCATCGAGAATCTCGACGGCCGCCGCGATGATCTGCTCGCGGCGCAGCCCGGACGACTTGGGCTGGCGCGGCTGCTTGGTCCATACCGACGCGAACTGCTTGGTCACAACACGATCTTATAATCGCTCGCACACTGTTCGAGTTTCTCGTACGCTGTGCGAGTGGAATCGAACGTTGTACGAGACCCCCGCCGCTGGTGGGTCCTGGGGGTCCTCTGTCTGTCCTTGCTCGTGCTGATGCTCGACAGCACCGTGCTCAATCTCGCGATCCCGTCGCTGATCCGGGAACTCGGCGCCACCCCGTCGGACGTGCAGTGGATTCTGGACGCCTACGTTCTGGTGTTCGCCGGGCTCCTGCTCACCGCGGGCAGTCTGTCCGACCGGTTCGGCAGGCGGCGAGCGCTGATCACCGGACTGGCCGTGTTCGGGGTGGCGTCGCTGGCCGCCGTGCTGGCGACCGAACCGTGGCAGGTCGTGGCGGCCCGCGTCGCGATGGGCGTCGGCGGGTCGCTGCTGATGCCGTCGACCCTGTCGATTCTGATGACCACCTTCGCCGAGGACGAACGACGCACGGCGATGGCGGCGTGGTCGACGGTCTCCATGGTCGGCATCGTCGCCGGACCGACGCTCGGAGGCTTCCTGCTCCAGCACTACTGGTGGGGTTCGGTGTTCCTGCTCAACATCCCGGTGGCGCTGCTGGCGATCGTCGCGGCTGTCGTCCTGATGCCGGAGACCACCGGCGAGCAGCGGCCGATCGACCTGGTCGGCGTCGTCCTGTCCGTCGTGGCGCTGAGCGCGACGGTTTACGTGATCATCGAGCGGGAGTGGAACATCGGCATGATCGTCGCTGCGGTCGGCGCGGCGATCGCCTTCGTCGTCTGGGAGAGCCGGTCGGAGCATCCGATGCTGCCGTTGGCGGTGTTTCGCAGCCGCGATTTCACCGGCACCTGCTTCACCCTGCTGCTGATGGTCTTCGGCATGGGTGCGGTCATGCTGATGCTCACCCAGTACCTCCAGTTCGTCCTCGGCTACGGCCCGATGAAGGCCGGGCTGGCGTTGCTGCCGTACGCCGTGGCCGCGGCGGTCTGCAACGGCCTCGGTGCGACGCTCGGCAAGACGCTGAGCAACAAGACGCTCATCGTGTCGGGCCTGCTCGTCATGGGTGTGGCCTTCGGCATCCTCGCGGCAGGCAGCGGGTATCTGTGGGTGTTGGTCAGCATGCTGGTGATGGGCGTCGGCGGCGGTCTGGCGGGTCCTGCGGCCTATGCGGCCATCATGAGCGCGATCCCGCTGCAGCACGCGGGTGTCGGCTCCGCGATGAACGACACGATCCAGCAGGTGGGCATGGCGATCAGCATCGCCGTCCTCGGCAGTGTGCTGGCCGGCGTGTTCACCTCGCACATGCCCGCCGACGCCCCGGATGCGGCGCGGGAATCCATCGGCGCGGCCTTCCAACTCGGCTACATCGAGCCCGCCAAGGATGCCTTCACCGCCGCCATGTCCACCGGCGCGTGGATCAGCGCCGGCTTCACCATCGCCGCAGCCCTGCTCGGCGCGGTGCTGCTGCGCGCACGGCGGCCGCAAGCTGCCGGGCAACCGGAACCCGCTCCGGTCGCGCAGGGCTGATCGGGCCCGCACAATAGCGATTCCGACGCCTCCGCGGCTCCCCCGGTATGAATGATTCCGACCCCCGGGCTCATGGTCTAGCGCGCGCCCGCCGAGAAGAGTTGATGTGTGTTCACAATGACGGCCTTCAACAAACGAGGGCTGGTGAAGCAATCAATCGCTGGAGACATCATGATCACGAACAAAATGCGCGTAACGGCGGCGGCGGTAGCGCTCGCACCGATCATCGCCCTCGGTTCAGGTTTCGCTTCCGCTGCGCCGGACGTAGCACCGGGACCTGTGCAAGTGGCGGATAATGCGGTACCGGCTCAGGTCGAGCCCGCGACACTGGGCCTGATTTGGCCGCTCGGCATTTTCTGCGCTCCTCTGCTGCTCCTTCCGCCGGTGGTCAACGCGGTTACCGTGTTCGTCTGCGCCGCTTGACCGCATTCGTCAGGAGTGCCTCGAATACGGGTGCGCCTCGGGCTGTGACCAGCCCGAGGCGTTCGTCTTTCTCAGCGCTCCGCTGATTTCGTTTCGGCCTTGCGGAAGCACCGATCCGGTGAACATCCGGGAATCAATCGTGACGCCTGGATAAGTGCGGTTGAATTACCGGATGACCAAGTTCAGGAAACTCGTGGGCGCTGCGGCGGCATCAGCCGCTGTCACGGCGCTGTTCGGGGCACCCGGGACCGCGCAGGCCGAGCCGTCCGCCGTGCTGGGTGGCGGCTCCGGCATCGTCGTGGGCGGTCAGAACATCTGCACGCTCACCACCATCGGGCGCGACAACGGCGGTCGACTGGTCGGGTTCACCGCGGCCCACTGCGGTGACGCGAATGCCGCCATCGTCCCCGAAAGCGATCGCGGCGGCGGCACTGTCGGCACGGTCGTCTCCGCCAACCGCGAATTGGATTATTCCGTGATCGAATTCGATGCGGGCAAGGTCGCGCCGGTCAACCAGGTGGGCGGCACAACCATCACCGGTCTGGGCGGGCCGGCGCGACCCCCGGACACGGTATGCAAGGAAGGCCGGACGACCGGCCGGACCTGCGGACCGGCCTACGGCGACATGCTCACCGGTGGCAATTCGACCTGGACGCAGACCTGTGTCGTCGAGGGCGATTCGGGCGCTCCGCTCGTCGTCGGGACCACACTCGTCGGCATGGTCAGTGGCTACTTGGCCGTGCCGTGCATCGGCCCGCAACTCGGCACCGACATCACCGCCGTCGTCGCCGACGTCAATGCGCGCGGCGGCGCGGGCGCGGGTTTCCAACCGATCTGACCGAACCGGAATATTGCGACGAGCCGGCCGGAGCCTTACCTTTCCTGATCGGTGACGACGCCGAATTCGATAGCGCGTTCGACCAGGAACAGTCGTTTCTGGTTCGGCGGTAAGGCTTCGACCTGGAATATCCGGAACAGCGCGCGCATGTGCGTCTTGACTGTCGAAAGGCTCAGGCACAAATCGTCCGCGATCTGCCGGTTGGAGGCCGGGTAGGAATAGGCGTCGCGCGCGTCGTACGGACGGCACAGCGCCGAGAGAACCAGATACTGGGCCGGCGTCAGTGAATTACGGGTCGGCAGGGGTGAATGCGCGAGCGTCATTTCTTCGTGGAAGGCTTCGGCGATTCGGAAGACGAATGCCGACCGACCGACGCGAATCGTATCCCCCGAACCGAGTTTCCGCCGTCCGCCGACGCGTTCGCCATTGACGAATGTCCCGTTCTTGGACAAGCCGTCGTCCACGATGGTCCAGCATCCGCCGATACGCTCCAGAATCGCGTGCAGCCGGGACACGGTCGGGTCGGAAGGCACGATGATATCGGCCGCGCCGGACCGCCCGATCGTCATTCTGGACGCGCCGCCGTCGAGCGAGATTTCCCGCACGCCTTCGTGCGCGACGGGCTGTGGCGAAATGGAAGCAGGACGCTCCCACGCGGACTGTCCCGCCAGTGGGTACAGTTCGCGACGCAGGGCCTGTGGTCCGCTGGACGTAGACATCGTTCGTCTTCCCACTCGAAGTACGCCGGGAACTGCGGGCACCGATTCGCTACTCTCAGGGTGCCCTTTCTCGATGGCGGAAACATGCGGATTCGACTACTTCGTCCCACGAGTGAGCCGGTACCGGACTTGAGGCACGGGAACAGCAATGAAACCAACCGATCAGTCGGATAATCCTCGTCCGGACGGGCAGACGGCCCAGAACGGCCGGATGAGCGTCCTCATCCGACCGCGCACCGAAGCCGACCTCGACGCCTGCGCCGCGGCGCTGCGGCACGTCCACGACGTCGACCGATATCCGGAGTTCTGGCCTGCCGACCCCGCCGGCTGGCTGGCACCGCCCAAACTCCTCGCAGCGGTCGTCGCCGACCGCGACGGCACCGTAGTCGGGCACATAGGCCTGGGCACGAGTGACAACACCCCGGAGGCCGTGCGTGCATCGACGGGCGCGGAAGCGGTCGTGTCGGTGACCCGGTTGTATGTCCGCCCGGACGCCCGCCGAGCGGGAGTGGGCTCACGATTGCTGGCCGAAGCCGCACGCATCGCCGCGAGCTGGGGGCAGCGCGCCGTCCTCACGGTGGCGTCCGACAGCACGGCGGCGATCACCCTCTACGAGCGGAACGGTTGGCGGCACGTGCACAGCGGGCCCGGCGGCTGGCATACCGCGGACGGCCGGGAGGCTCGAGTGCATTACTACGTCGGTCCCTGACACGCGGGACCGCAGTCGGCGCCGGTTCCGCCGCGACCTCGAGTGCATTACCACGTCGGTCCCTGACCCGTGCGCCGGTCAAGCCCGCGGATGGGCCTGGTCGTGCACCTTCTTGAGCCGATCGATGGAGACGTGGGTGTACAGCTGCGTGGTGGCCAGACTGGCGTGCCCGAGAAGTTCCTGCACCACCCGAAGATCGGCCCCGCCTTCGAGGAGGTGGGTCGCGGCAGTGTGCCGCAGACCGTGCGGACCCAGGTCCGGCGCACCCGGGATGGCCGAGACCACCTCGTGCACAACGGTTCTGGCCTGGCGTTGATCGAGACGCCTGCCACGGCGGCCGAGCAGCAGCGCTCGACCGGACTCGGCGGTGGCGAAGGCCGGGCGTCCGTAGCGCAGCCAGTTGCCGACCGCCTTGTCGGCGGGCGCGCCGAACGGCGCCGATCGCTCCTTGTTGCCCTTCCCGAGGACGCGCACCACGCGCCGTTCGCGGTCCACGTCCTCGACGTCCAGGCCGCACAGCTCACTGACCCGGATGCCGGTGGCGTACAGCAACTCCACTATCGCCCGGTCTCGCAGCGCCATCGGATCGCGCTGCGCCGCACCGGATTCCGCGGCGTCCATGGCGCCCAGCGCCTGTTGCCGCCCGAGTACGGCCGGAAGGACGCGGTGCGCCTTCGGGGAACCCAGCCGCAGCCCCGGATCGGCGGGCAATCGGCCGGTCCGGCTGAGCCAGGCCGTGAACGTGCGCGCCGACGACGCGCGCCGTGCCACAGTCGTGCGCGCCGCGCCCGCCGCCGCTTGCTGGGCCAGCCACGAACGCAGCAACAGCAGGTCCAATTCGCGGATCGCCGAATCCGCCGACCGCGTGTACAGGTGCGCCAGTAGGGATCGCGCATCCCCCAGGTAGGCGCGCACGGTGTGCTCGGAGCGGTTGCGTCCGAGCCGCAGATGCCTGCCGTACTCCATCAGCAGCGCTTCCAGGTCTTCGGGCAATTCCTCCATGCTTCCACCGTCCCGATCCGCGGCGCGGATCGCAAGCGGCCGCGCCGAACGCGCTCATCCGCGCCGCGCCGTTCGATGCCAACCGTTTTCGTCACTGGCCACCAGACCTGCCAATTCGAGCGCGGCCAAGGTCGCACGAACCGCCGGAAGGTGCAGGCCGCACTGCCGCGATACTTCCAATGGCAGCCGGGAGCCGATCCTCGGCAGCGCGGCGAAGACCAGCGCCTCCTCTCCGGCCAACCGGTCCTCCGGGTTGCCGTCCGCGGCCGCCGCTGCGGGAAACGACAGCCGCAACGGCCCCGCTTCGTCGACGACTTCCTCCGCTCTGGTCACCAGGAGGGCTTCGCCGTCGCGGATCATGCGGTGACAGCCCACCGAAGCGGCCGAGGTGACCGGGCCCGGCACGGCCAGGGCCGGACGCCCCAGGCGACGTGCCCATTTGACGGTATTCCGGGCACCGCTGCGCAGCCCGGCCTCGATGACGAGCACGCCGTCGGCGAGGGCGGCGATCAATCGGTTCCGCGCGAGGAACTGGTGCTTCTGCGCGGAGACGCCAGGCGGGTATTCGCTGACCACCAAACCGGACTCGGCTATGTCGGCCAGCAAGCGCTCGTGCTGCGCCGGGTAGGGCCGGTCGATACCGCAAGCCAGCACGGCGATCGTAGGGCCCTCTACCGCCAGCGCCGCCCGGTGCGCCATGGCGTCTATCCCGAAGGCCGCCCCGGAAACAATGGTCCACCCCTGCGCGGCGAGATCGCCCGCGATTTCTCCCGTGACCCGGTTGCCGTACCCAGTGCTGCACCGCGCGCCGACCACCGCCACAGCACGCTCGCTGGACTCCAGCAGCGAGCGCGGGCCGCGCACCCACAACACGAGCGGTACGGCGCCGTCACGATCCCGGCCCGGCTCGAGCTGTGCGAGACCGAGCATGCGCCAAGCGGGCCACTCCGGGTCGTCCGGCGTCACCACCCGACCGCCGATCCGCTCGATCATCTCCAGATCCCGCGCCGCCACGTCGACCTCGCGGCGCTGCGCCGTCGGCGCGCGAAGCGGTTCGGGCAGGGCGCACTCGCGCACCGCACGCGCCGCCTCCACCACCCCGACCGACTCGACCAGCGCCGACAGCGGCGCACACGGCCCCTGCACCACCCGCGAGAGGTACACCCATGCGAGCCGCCGGGCATCCGGTTCGCCGCACGGCGCTCCGGAACCGCACGAGGGCACCTCGGCGACCACCGACACGGGAGCAGCTACACCCGCGCTTCTGCCCCCGGGCACCTCTCCCGCCGTAGGCAGGTCAGCAGCCCGGGGCGCCTCCGCGCCGGCAGACACATCCCCGTCCTCAGAGGGTTCATACGGATTCGCGGTCGCGGACACATCCGTGGGAACACGTGTCGCCGCCATGCCGGAAACGTCCGCAGCGCCGCGTACGGTCACCGCCGCAGGCGGGTTTCCCGTCGCATCTTCGGCGGGCGTCATCGCGCTCATTGGACACCCCGCTGACGAAAGTTCAGCGCCGCCAGCACGTCCTGCGCCGAGGGCAGCTCACCGCCGCGCAAGTCGGAAATCGTCCAGGCGACGCGAATGGCCCGGTCCGCACCACGCGCGGACATGCGACCGAGACGTAGTGCGGCCTCGACGGGCGCGAGCGATTCGCGCGGCAATCGGAAGCGTTGGCGCAAGATGTGGCCGGGAACCTCGGCGTTGGTCAGCCAGCCGTATTCGCGCCAGCGCTCGGCGGCGGCGCGCCGAGCGACGGCGACCCGGCCGCGGACCACCTCGCTGCTCTCCGCGGCGTCGGTGCTCAACGCCGCGCCGGACTGCCCGTGCATCCGCACCCAGATGTCGATCCGGTCCATCAGTGGCCCGGACAGCTTGCCGAGATAGCGGCGGCGCGCCAACGGAGCGCAGATGCAGTCGACATCGCGCGCCGGGGCACACGGGCACGGATTGGCAGCCAGAACCAGCTGGAAACGAGCCGGATAACGCGCGACGCCGTCGCGCCGGGCGATACGCACCTCCCCTTCCTCCAATGGCGTTCGCATCGCTTCCAGCACCTTCGTGCCGATCTCGGCGCACTCGTCCAAGAACAGCACGCCGCGGTGGGCCCGGCTGACCGCGCCCGGCCGGGCGGTCCCCGATCCACCGCCGATCATCGCGGTCACCGAAGTGGAGTGATGCGGGGCGACGAAGGGGGGCGCGGTGACCAGTGGATGGTCTCCCGCCAGCGTGCCCGCCATGGAGTGGATCGCGGTCACCTCCAGCGCCTCGGCCTCGGTGAGAGGTGGCAGCAGACTCGGAAGACGTTGCGCCAGCATCGTTTTACCGATGCCGGGCGGCCCCGTGAGGAGGAGATGGTGCCCGCCCGCCGCGGCCACCTCCAATGCCCAGCGGGCCTCGTCCTGCCCCACCACCTCGCTGAGATCGCCGCCATGGCGCACCGTGTCCGGCAGGTCGCCGTCCGGCTCGTCGAGCGCGCCTTCCCCGCGCAGCCAGGCCACGACCGCACGCAGGCTGCGCGCCCCGAGAACCTCGATGCCCTCGACCAGGCCCGCTTCGGCCATGGTCACCGCCGGGACCACGACCGTGGACCAGCCGGCCTTGCGTGCCGCGAGCACGGCGGGCAAGATGCCGCGCACCCGGCGCACCCGGCCGTCCAGCGCGAGTTCGCCGAGCAGCACGGTCTTCGCGAGCCGGTCGGAGGGAACCGAGCCGGATGCGTCCAGTACCGCGACCGCGAGTGCGAGGTCGTAGACACTGCCCAACTTGGGCAATGTCGCGGGCGACAGCGCGAGGACCACCCGGCCGTCGGGCCACTTCTCCCCCGAATTCGCCACCGCGGAGCGCACCCGGTCGCGCGACTCCTGCAACGCGGTGTCGGGGAGGCCGACCAAGTGGACCGACGGCAGGCCTTGCCCGATATCGGCCTCGATCTCCACGAGCAGACCGTCCACGCCGGTGACCGCGACCGAGTGCGCCCGGCCGAGGGCCATTCAGAACACCGCCCGGAGATGATCGATGACCGGTGTGCGACCACGCGCCACCAGCACCGACACCACGTCGAACCGGATGCGCCGCCACGGTCCGTCCTGCTCGGCCAGCCACAGGAGGGCAAGCCGTCGAATCCGCTGCTGCTTGGCGAAGGTGACCGACTCGGCCGGAGTTCCGTAGCCCACGCCGGAACGGGTCTTGACCTCCACGAACGCGGTCACGTCCCCGTCTGTGACGATCAAGTCGAGTTCGCCGTATCGGCAACGCCAGTTCCTGGCGACGATCTGCATTCCGGCGGCGCGCAGAAATGCCGCGGCCAGTTCCTCCCCGTGCGCGCCGAGCGCCTGTCTGTCTGTCACCCGGCCAGCGTGCGCCGGACCCGGAATCAGGTCAGCGCCGTCGACCTGGGGAAAGGGAAAGCCTGTTGATAACCGAGTCGCTGTGCAGAACTGACGGCAGGCTCACTCGGGCAGCCGCAGGTCCGGCTTCTCCAGCTCCTCGATGTTGACGTCTTTGAAGGTGATGACCCGGACGTGCTTGACGAAGCGGGCCGGGCGGTACATGTCCCACACCCACGCGTCGCTCATCCGCACCTCGAAGTACACCTCGCCGTCCGCGTTCTGCGGGCGCAGCTCCACGGAATTGGCCAGGTAGAAGCGGCGCTCGGTCTCCACCACGTACGAGAATTGACCGACGATGTCCTTGTACTCGCGATACAGCGAGAGCTCCATCTCGGTTTCGTACTTCTCGAGGTCCTCGGCACTCATCGGGTGGGACGTCCTCCTTCTCGCCGCATCGCGTCGTGTGGTGACATCATCGCGCATGCGCTGCGTCGGTAGCTACTCGGCCAGCCGTACGCCCGTCCGGAAACTGCTCCGACAGCGCCTCCTCGACGCCCTCGGCCAGCAGTGCGTCCGCCTCGTCGGCGGCTGCCGCGACCGGCCGCAACCCGGCGGCTTCGCGCACGTTGCGCCACGAGCGGCGGTGTTCGCTGCTGGGTCCGAGACGGTGCAGCGCGGCGGTGTGCTCGGGCGTGTTGTATCCCTTGTGGGCGGCGAAGCCGTAACCGGGCAACCGCTGGTCCAGCTGGACCATGATGCGGTCCCTGGTGACCTTCGCGAGGATGCTGGCCGCCGCGATGCAGGCCGCCGCGCCGTCGCCCCCGATCACGGGCAGCGAGGGCACCGGGATGCCGGGCACCCGGAATCCGTCGGTCAGCACGTATCCGGGAGTGCGCCCGAGCCCGGCCACGGCGCGGCGCATCCCCTCGATATTGGCGACGTGGATGCCGATCGAGTCGATCTCCCAGGCCGGGATGACGACGACCTGGTAGGCGAGCGCCAGACGAACGATCACCGGATACAGCTCTTCGCGGGTGGCCTCGGTCAGCTTCTTGGAGTCGTCGAGGCCGGCCAGCTTGTCATACGCCTTCGGAGCGAGCAGGCACGCGGCCACCACGAGCGGTCCCGCACAAGGTCCGCGCCCTGCTTCGTCCACACCGGCGACCGGCCCGAGACCGCTGCGGATCAATGCCGCCTCGAGCGTGCGCAATCCTCCGGCCCTGCGCATCACCACGCGCGGCGGCCAACCGATACCCACCGGCACTCGCCCTTGCCCCACCGTCCAATTATCCTGCGCCGCGCGCTCAGTTCTCCTGGGGATTCTCCGAACGGACCGGGCCGATCCGCCCGGGCGGCCAGATCTTGAACACCGCCTTGCCGCGGACGTTCTCCACGGGGATGGTGCCCTGCAATTCGTCGGTGATATGGGCGCGGGAGTCGGCCGACTGGTTGCGGTTGTCGCCCATCACCCACAGATGACCCTCGGGCACCTTCACGGGCTTGAACTCGCGTCCACCGCTCGCGTTGTACGGCTGGCCCGGGACGTAGGGGGCGAGATAGCGGGCGTACGGCTCGTCCAGCGGTTTGCCGTCCACGATCACCCGGCCCTGCGGATCGCAGCACTCCACGGTTTGGCCGCCGACCGCGATCACCCGCTTCACCAGATCGTTCTCGTCCGGCGGCACCAGCCCGAAGAAGGAGAAGAAGTTCTGCACACCGCGGACCGCGGGGTTGTCCGAACGGATCGACTGGTAGTGGGTGTTCCACGAGGGCGGCCCGACGAACACGACCACGTCGCCCGGTTGCGGATCGCCCCAGTAGTAGCTGAGCTTCTGCACGTAGATGCGGTCACCGGTGCATCCGGCGCATCCGTGCAACGTGGTTTCCATCGATTCCGACGGGATCACGTACGGCCGACCGACGAAGGTGACCATCAGCGCGGCGATCACCGCGGCGATCACGATGAGAATCGGCAATTCCTGCCAGAACGGCCGCTGCTTCTTCTTCGGGCGCCGCTTGGCGCGACCTGCCCGCGTACCCTCGTCGCCCGATTCGGACACCGACACCGACCCACTTTCGTCTGCCACGCCGAACAGATTAGCCCGGCAGCGAAACCATGGTCCGATGCCGGGCTGGGGAAAATCTGTTGTACCGAAAAGCTAACTCAGCGCTTTTCCTTGATCTTGGCGGCCTTGCCGCGCAGATCGCGCAGGTAGTACAGCTTGGCCCGGCGGACGTCACCGCGGGTCACGACATCGATGTGGTCGATGTTCGGGCTGTGCACCGGGAAGGTGCGCTCCACGCCGACACCGAACGACACCTTGCGGACCGTGAAGGTCTCGCGGATGCCACCACCCTGGCGGCGGATCACGACGCCCTTGAAGACCTGGATGCGCTCCTTCGAGCCTTCGATGACCTTCACGTGCACGTTGAGCGTGTCGCCCGGCCGGAACTCGGGGACGTCGCTGCGCAGCGACTTCTCGTCGACGAAGTCAAGGGTGTTCATTTCCATCCTTCTGGTTTCGCGCGAACAGAGGACCCTGGCGGCACTGGACGTGCTCGGCCGGTTCATGCTCCGAATAAGGGGGTGCGCCGGGTCGACAACCACCCAGGGCAACCTGAGCATTGTGCCAGATCGGCGCGCCGCGGAAGAAATCGGGCGGTGCGGCGGTGCCCTTTCACGCTACCCCCGGCGCGCCACGGTGCACGACCGCCGTCTGCTACCGACTGCGGGTTGACCCCGTTTCGAGGACCTCGAGTGCGGGACGGCACGGCGGTTGCGAACTCGGCGCGGCGGTCTCAGGGCTGCCCCTCGTCTTGCGGCTCAGGACTCCGGCGGGAGTATCGGCGACGCGAACACCTCTTCCAGCGGAGTCGGTCCGGTGTAGCGGCGGCATTGGCAGCCGACCCATTCCCGCAGGCCATGCGTTCCCTTACGGGAGATCTCGGCGTGGCAATTGCCGGTGGCGCGGTCGTGCAACGCCAGGTCGTGCCCGCAACCGCAGCGCGCCGGAACTCGCTCTCGCGAAAAGGTTCGGCGATGTCCGAACCGGCCACAGGCCCAGCCGATACCGACAAGGCCGGCGCCGACCGCGAGACTCAGGGGATCCACCACAGTCACAGTATACGTATACGCATATCGCGGAGTCTGCCGAATCTCCACCGAATACGCCGTACTCAGTGTTTGTGCTCGCCGGAGATCGCGTCCTGCGCGGGAGGGCCGGATGTGTGCGGCGAAACATGGTCGGTGTGCCAGAGCGGGTGGTGCCGGTGCGGGGCAGGCGGAGCGGGCACGACCGTGCGGGTGAGCTCCGCTTCCGCCGCCGTGCGGACGTGCTCGACGTCGGGTTTCCCCGCGACCAGGTCCTGCACGAAGATCTTCGCGCGGATGACCGGGCGGCGATAGCGCCGTTCGCGGACGATGGCCCGGTACCTCAGGCGCCTGCGGTCGGCGTAACGCCAGCGCGCCCACGGCGCACCCGGACGGCTCAACCGCAACGCGCCGACGACCAGCAGGGGCAGGAAGAACATGCCGAACAGGCCGGTCCAGATCTTCCCTTTGGCGATCACGATCGCCGCCAGAGCGAGATTGACGACCGCGAACGCGACGACGAAGGCGCGCACCTCGGTACTGGGATCGTGCCGGAAATCGTTGATGTCCAGCATCCACAGCGGGTGGAAGCCCAGCAGCAGCAGTCCCGTCACGGCGAGCGCGACGAAGACCGCGTCCACCGACGTGCGTCCCTGCTCCTCCCAGTACACGTCGCGCAGATAGAAGATCAGCGCGAACTCGTCGAGCACCAGCGCCGCCCCCACACCGAAGGAGGCGGCGAGGATGCTCGCCGTGGCCGGGTCGGCGCTCTGGTATTGGGCGACCATGCCGACGCCGGAGGCGAGCACCAGGACGACCCCGAACACCATGTGGTGGATGTGCGTGTCACCGGCCCGCAGATTGCCCGGCCACCACCGCACCCGCGCCCGGATGAGCCGGACGCTGACGCGGATGAACAGGAATCCGACGATGAATCCGAGGAGGAAGCACAGCAACGGCAGCCGCCCTTGGGCGATCACGTCCTCGTGGAGCCACCGTCGCATGGCCGCTACTCCCTCCCGCGCACCGGACTACTGGCCGAACCCCGCCCTGCGCAGCGCGTCCGCCATCGCGCCGCTCGGTGCGGGCGCGTTCCGGCGCTGGTTGCCGCCGCCACGCCCCTGGCCTTGGTTGCGGTTCTGACCTTGTTGCCTGTTCTGACCATTCTGCCGCTGCCGCTGCTCGCCGCCTCCGGATCGCCCGCCCTGATCGGATCGGCCGCCTTGACCGCGCTGCCGGTTGTCGCCGCCCTTGGCGGGTGCGCCCGGCTCGTCGTCCAGGCGCAGCGACAGGCCGATGCGCTGGCGCGCCACGTCCACCTCGAGCACCTTGACCTTGACCACGTCGCCGGACTTGACCACCTCGCGCGGGTCCTTCACGAAGTTGTGCGACATGGCCGAGACGTGCACCAGACCGTCCTGGTGCACGCCCACGTCGACGAACGCGCCGAACGCGGCCACGTTGGTCACCACGCCCTCGAGCACCATGCCCGGTTTCAGGTCGGCGACCTTCTCCACGCCCGCGGCGAACTCGGCGGTCTTGAACTCCGGACGCGGGTCGCGGCCCGGCTTCTCCAGCTCGGCGATGATGTCGGTGACGGTCGGGACACCGAAGCGCTCGTCGGTGAAATCGCCGGCGCGCAGCGAGCGCAGGACCGTGGTGTTGCCGATGACCTCGGCGATGCCGCGCCCGGTGGATTCGAGGATGCGCCGCACCACCGGATACGCCTCCGGGTGCACCGCGGAGGTATCCAGCGGATCGTCGCCGCCGCGGATACGCAGGAAGCCCGCGCACTGCTCGAACGCCTTCGGGCCGAGGCGCGGGACGTCGAGCAGCGCGGTCCTGCTGCGGAAGGGGCCGTTCTGGTCCCGATGCGCCACAATGCTCTCGGCCACCGACCCGGCGATGCCGGACACCCGCGACAGCAGCGGCACCGAGGCCGTGTTCACGTCGACGCCGACCGCGTTCACCGCGTCCTCGACCACCGCGCCCAGCGAGCGGGCCAGCAGCGATTCGGACACGTCGTGCTGGTACTGGCCGACGCCGATGGATTTCGGATCGATCTTCACCAGTTCGGCCAGCGGGTCCTGCAGCCGCCGCGCGATCGACACCGCGCCGCGCAGCGAGACGTCCAGGTCGGGCAGTTCCTGCGAGGCGTAGGCCGAGGCGGAGTACACCGAGGCGCCCGCCTCGGAGACCACGATCTTGGTGGGCTTGTTCTCCGGGATGCGCGAGATCAGTTCGGCGGCAAGGGCGTCGGTCTCGCGCGAGGCGGTGCCGTTGCCGATGGCGATGAGCTCCACGCCGAATCGGGCGACCAGCGCGCCGAGCACCGCCAGCGACTTCTCGGTCTGGCCCTGCGGCTTGTGCGGATAGATCACCTCGGTGGCGACCACCTTGCCGGTAGCGTCGACCACCGCGACCTTCACGCCGGTGCGGTACCCCGGGTCCAGACCCATCGTCGTGCGGGTGCCCGCGGGGGCGGCGAGCAGCAGGTCGCGCAGGTTCGCGGCGAACACGTCCACCGCGTCCTTCTCCGCGGCCTGCCGCAGGCGCATCCTGGTGTCGATGCCGAGGCTGACCTGCAACTTGGTGCGCCAAGCCCAGCGCACGGTGTCCAGCAGCCAGGAGTCGGCGGGGCGGCCCCGGTCGGCGATGCCGAAGCGCGTGGCGATACGGCCCTCGTAGACGGTGCGCTCGCCCGGCTGCGGCTCCTCGGTGTCCGGTTCGAGATGCAGTGTGAGCACCTCTTCCTTCTCTCCGCGCAGCAGCGCGAGGATGCGATGCGAGGGCAGCTTGTCGAACGGCTCGCTGAACTCGAAGTAGTCGGCGAACTTCGCGCCCGCTTCCTCCCTGCCCGCCCGCACGGTCGAGGTGATCTGTCCGCGGTTCCACATCAATTCGCGCAATTCGCCGACCAGGTCGGCGTCCTCGGCGAAGCGTTCGACCAAGATGGCGCGCGCGCCGTCGAGCTGCTCGGCGGTGTACTGCGCCGGATCGGTGTTCGGATCCTCGATCAGAGCATCGGCCACCGGCTCGTGCCCGGCCTCCCGCGCGATCTGAGCCTTCGTACGCCGCTTCGGCTTGTACGGCAGGTAGATGTCCTCGAGCCGGGCCTTGGTCTCGGCGAGCATGATCTGCCGGTGCAGGGCGTCGTCGAGTTTTCCTTGGCCGCGGATCGATTCGATGATCGAGGCGCGGCGCTCGTCGAGTTCACGCAGGTAGTGCAGACGTTCCTCGAGCACGCGCAGCTGCGCGTCGTCCAGTCCGCCGGTGACCTCCTTGCGGTACCGGGCGATGAACGGCACCGTCGAGCCCGCGTCGAGGAGCTCGACGGCGGCGCGCACCTGGGGCTCACGCACCGCGAGTTCCTCCGCGATACGACGGTTCACGCTGGCTGGGCCCGCGGTGTCGGAGCGTGGCACGGCGGGTGTGGACTCTGCACTGGCAGTCTCGGGCGCTGTCGTCACGTCGGAGACACTACAGTCGCCGCCTGACACGCGGTCCACGCCCAGGTGAACCTCCCCACATCAACCCTCGCCCAGTCCGAGCAACCGCCGCGACAGCTCCCGCATCTGGGCCTTGCGGATCTTGCCCGTCACCGTCATCGGGAATTCCTCGACCACGTGCACGTAGCGGGGAATCTTGAAATGCGCCAGCTTGCCCGCGGCGAACTCCCGCACGGCTGCGGCGTCCAACGGCGTTGCGCCCTCGCGCATCCGGATCCAGGCCATCAGCTCCTCGCCGTACTTCGGATCCGGTACGCCGATCACCTGCGCGTCCAGGATGTCGGGATGGGTGTAGAGGAATTCCTCGATCTCCCGGGGGTAGATGTTCTCGCCGCCACGGATGACCATGTCCTTGATCCGGCCGGTGACGGCCACGTAGCCCTCGGCGTCCATCACGCCGATGTCGCCGGTGTGCATCCAGCGGGCGGCATCGATGGCCTCGGCGGTCTTCTCCGGATCGTCCCAGTACCCGAGCATCACCGAGTAACCACGCGTGCACAGCTCACCAGGCTCGCCGCGCGGCACCGTGAGACCCGTTGCGGGATCGATGATCTTGACCTCCAGGTGCGGCCCGACCCGGCCGACCGTCGCGGTGCGCCGGTCGATGCCGTCGTCGCGCCGGGTCTGGGTGCTGACCGGCGAGGTCTCGGTCATGCCGTAACAGATGCTCACCTCGCGCATGCCCATCCGGCCGATGACCCGCTTCATCACCTCGACCGGGCAGGGCGAGCCTGCCATGATCCCGGTGCGCAGGGTGGACAGATCCACAGCGGCCGTGTCCAGTTCGGCGAGCATGTCGATGAACATCGTCGGCACGCCGTAGAGCGAGGTGCAGCGCTCCGCCGCGACCGCGGCCAGCGTCGCCTTCGGATCGAACGAGGGCGCCGGGATGACGATGGCCGCACCGTGGCTGGTGCTCGCGAGATTGCCCATGACCATCCCGAAGCAGTGGTAGAAGGGCGTCGGGACGCAGATCCGGTCCTGCTCGGTGTATCCGCACAACTCGCCGACGAAATACCCGTTGTTCAGGATGTTGTGATGGCTGAGCGTCGCGCCCTTCGGGAAACCCGTTGTACCCGAGGTGTACTGGATGTTGATCGGGTCGTCGGCCGACAGCCGCGCGGCCAGCGTGGCGAGCCGATCGGCGTCGATCGCGGTGCGCGTCAGCGCGTCCCATGCGGGCGTGCCCAGCACGAGCACCTCGGTCAGCGCCGGGCAATCCGGCCGGACCTGCTCGATCATCGCGACGTAGTCCGACGACTTGAACCGCTCGGCCGCGACGAGCATCCGCACGCCCGCCTGCCGCAGCACGTATCGCAGTTCGCTGGTGCGGTAGGCCGGGTTGATGTTGACCAGGATCGCGCCGATCTTCGCCGTGGCGTATTGCACGATGAACCATTCCGCGCAGTTCGGCGCCCAGACGCCGACCCGGTCCCCCTTACCGATGCCCTGGTCGGCGAGTCCGCAGGCCAGCGCGTCGACGGCGGCGCCGAGCGCACGGTAGGTCCAGCGCCGTCCGCTCGGCCGGTCCACCAGCGCTTCCCGATCCGGGAACGCCGCCACCGTGCGATCGAGATTGCCGCCGATGGTGTCGCCGAGCAGGGGGACGTCCGAGACACCTGAGGCGTAACTGGGGAGGGGCAGCGCGGCGGCCGAGGTCATCGAGCACCGCCCTGCCGCAGCACGAACCGCTGCACCTTGCCGCTGGGCGTCTTCGGCAGGCTGTCCACGAAGTGGACCGTGCGCGGATAGGCGTGCGCGGCGAACTTCCTCTTCACCAGGCTCTGCAACTCGGCTTCCAGCTCCGGACCGCGTTGCGCGCCGTCGCGCAGCACGACGAACGCCTCGAGCACCTCTCCGCGCAATTCGTCCGGCATGCCGACCACCGCCGCCTCGGCGACCTGGTCGTGCAGCACCAGCACACTCTCCACTTCGAACGGGCCGATGCGGTAGCCCGCCATGATGATCACGTCGTCGTCGCGGGAGGAGAAACGGAAGAATCCGTCGCCGTCCTGCGAGCCCGCGTCGCCGGTCAGGTACCAGCGGCCGTCGGCGGTGTAACGCTGCGCGGTGCGTTCCGGAGCGTCGAGGTAACCGAGGAACCACAGCAGCGGACTGCGCTCGGTGTCGATCGCGACGCGACCCAACTGCCCTGGCGGTGCGATGGTGTCGGCATCGTCGGCGAGCACGGCGCAGGTCCAGCCCGGCAACGAGCGGCCCATCGATCCCGCTGGGGTCTCGATGTCGAGGTCTTCGTGCCAGGCGTTGCAGATGACCATGCCGTGCTCGGTCTGGCCGTAGTGGTCGCGCACCGCGACACCCAGGTATTCGACGGACCAGGCGACGACCTCCGGGGTCAGCGGCTCCCCCGCCGAGGAGGCGCGGCGCAGCCGGGAATGCACGGGCGGCGTGGCGCCGTCGGCGCGCAACGCGCGATAGACCGTGGGGGCGGCGGCGAAGTTCGTGACGCCGAAGGTGTCCAGCACCTGCCAGGTGAGCGGGGCGGAGAAACCGGCGTGCAGCAGGATGCTGCGGATACCGGTGGCCAGCGGGCCGAGGATGGCGTAGTAGAGGCCGTAGGCCCAACCCGGGTCGGCGGCGTTCCAGAAGACGTCGTCGGGCCGGACGTCCAGCGCGAATTCCTGATAGGCGTGGAACGAGGCGAGCGCCCGCAGGGGTATCGGGACGCCTTTGGGCGTGCCCGTGGTTCCGCTGGTGAACAGCTGCACCAGCAGCCCGTCGCCGCCCACCGTGACCGGGCGGGCGTGCGGGTGGGTGGCCGAGTGGGCGTCGAGCAGATCGTCGAACCGGAGTACGCCCTCGGGGGCCTCGGCGCCCGCGACGATCAGCCGCCAGGGCGGGTCGGTGGGCAGATCCGGTCCGGGCGCCAGCTTGGGCGCCTGGTCGGCGTCCGCGATGACGACCGACGTGCGGCTCGCGTCCAACCGCAGGGCGATGGCGGGCGGCGCGAAGGCGGTGAACAGCGGCACATGCACCGCGCCGCGACGCCAGATGCCGAGCAACGCCACCACCAGGTCCGCCGACTTCGCCATCAGCGTGGCGACCCGGTCGCCGGGCTCGACGCCGAGCCCGGCCAGCGCGGCGGCAAACCGGGCGGAGCGTTCGCGCAGCTCACCATAGGTGAGGTCGGTCGAGGACAGGTCGGCCTCGACGATCGTGAAGGCGACCCGGTCGGCCGGGTGCCGGTCGCACAGCAGGTCCGCCGCCGACGCGTCGGCACGGTCGTAACAGTCCAGCAGTTCGCGCACCCGCTGATTCGGATCGGTGCCCATCTTCGGTTCTCCTCGTTCTGTGATCCAGCGCAACCCGGGTGTGCAATAGGATGTGGGTCACATCCCGCCACCCACTACCCCCGAAAAGGGGTGAGTCCCGTGACCCACATCGCTCTGCTGCGTCCGCGCGACAGCGACGCTCTGCGCGCCGAGATCCGCTGGGTGGCGAGCACGGCGGGCGTGCCGGTGGCATTCGGCGGCGAGGTGCACGGCGACGCGCTGTTGCTCTCGGAATTCGTCGGCACGCTGACCAACGGCCTGCGTGGCCTGGCCGTCGTGCGGACCTCGGGGCTGGGCGGCCGCGTGATGGATTCCGGGCGGCCCGCCGCGGTCTCGGACTATCGCCGCGCCTCCTCGATCACCCACGACTACGACGGGCCGGTCGTCGGCGAGGGCATCCGCTCCGTACTGGCCGTGCCCGTAGTGGTGGACCGGCAGCCCCGCGCGGTGCTCTACGCCGCGACGCGTGGCGCGAGCCCGCTGGGCGACCGCACCGCGGATCTCGTCGTCCAGGCCGGTCGCCGCCTTGCCACCGAGATCGCCGTGCGCGATGAGGTCGACCGCAGGCTGCGGATGCTGGAGGCGGCCGCGCCGTCACCGGTGGCGGCCCCGGCGATCACCGAGGAGCTGCGCGACATCCACGCCGAGCTGCGCGGCATGGCGCGTTCGGCCGATGACGACCGGTTGCGCGGACGTCTGCACGCGGTGTGCGAGCGACTCACCCGGGTCCTCACCGGCGAGCCGCAGGCCGACCGCCCGAAACTGTCCCGCCGCGAACTCGACGTGCTCTCCCAGATCGCCCTCGGCTGCACCAATCAGGAAGCGGCGCAGCGGCTTTCACTCGGAGCGGAAACCGTGAAAAGCTATCTGCGCAACGCGATGGTCAAACTCGACGCCCATTCCCGGCACGAGGCGGTGGTGGCCGCCCGCCGCCACGGCCTGCTGCCGTGAGACGTGCGGGTTCCGTCACGACGCCGGGACGGAGCTAGGCGCAGGTCGCCGGCATCGGCATGGCCTTCGCCCTCGCGGCGAGGTGGCCCGCGGCGGCCGGATCGGCGGCGCCATGCGCCGGTGCGCGCAGGAGAGCCGCGAGCGGAATCCGCTCTATCGCCCCGATCCGGCTTCGTCCTGCTCCGCGAGCAGGTCGGGGCGGCGCTCGCGGGTGCGGGCGAGTGATTGCTCGCGCCGCCAGGCCGCGACTTTCGCGTGGTCACCGGACAGCAGGATCGGCGGGACATCGAGGCCGCGCCAGGAAACCGGGCGGGTGTAGCTGGGGCCTTCGAGCAGCCCGTCGGAGAACGAATCCTCTTGGTGGGATTGCTGATTGCCGAGCACGCCCGGCAGCAGCCGGACCACCGCCTCGGTCATCACCAGCACGGCCGCCTCGCCGCCGATCAGCACGTAGTCGCCGATGCTGACCTCCTCCACCCGCACGCGGCGGGCGGCGTCATCGAAGACGCGCTGGTCGATGCCCTCATAGCGGCCACAGGCGAAGACCAGATGCCGCTCGGCGGCCCAGCGGTGGGCGGTCGACTGCGTGAACGGCACGCCGGCCGGGGTGGGGACCACGAGCAGTGCGTCGTCGGGGCAGACCTCGTCGAGCGCGGCGCCCCACACGGCCGGCTTCATGACCATGCCGGGCCCACCCCCGTAGGGGGCGTCGTCGACGGATTTGTGCACGTCATGCGTCCAGCGGCGCAGGTCGTGCACGGTGAGCGAGATCAGTCCCTTGTCGATCGCCTTACCGAGCAGCGCCGTGCGCAGCGGCTCCAGGTATTCCGGGAAGATCGTCACGACGTCGAGTTTCATGCCTGTCTCCTCTCGCCCACGGGCCGCGTCCCACCGGCCGGGCGAGCGACGCGTGCGTGGATCTCATTCCGGGTCGAGCAGGCCCTCGGGCGGGTCGATCACGATCACACCCTCGGCGAGGGACACCGTCGGCACGATGGCGGTGACAAACGGGATCAGGATCTCCCGCCCGTCGTCGGCGGCACGCACCTCGAGCAGCTCACCGGCCGCGGAGTGCAGCACTTCGCGCACGGACCCGACCACCGTGCCGTCGGCGAGCCGGACCTCCAGCCCCTCCAACTCGTGGTCGTAGAACTCGTCCGGATCCTCGGACGGCGGGAGTTCGGCACTGTCGACCACGAACAGCATGCCGCGCAGCGCGTCGGATGCGGTGCGGTCGGTCACGCCGGCCAGGAACACCAGAAGCCGGCCCGAGTGCTCCCGGGCCGACTCCACGGTGAATTCGCGGACCTCCGCCGCTCGCGGCAACCTGCCGCGCAACCTGGTGCCCGGCGCGAAACGCGCCTCGGGCTCGTCGGTGCGCACCTCGACGACGAGTTCGCCGCGCACGCCGTGCGACTTGGCGACCCGTCCGACGACGAGTTCCATCTACTGGTCGGTGTCGACCACGTCGACCCGGATGCCCCGGCCGCCGATACCGGCGACGAGGGTGCGCAGCGCGGTCGCGGTGCGTCCGCCGCGGCCGATCACTTTGCCCAGGTCATCGGGATGAACGTGCACTTCGACGGTGCGCCCGCGGCGGCCGGTGATCAGCTCGACGCGGACGTCATCGGGATTGGCGACGATGCCGCGCACCAAGTGCTCGACGGCATCGGCGACGACGGCGCTCACTGCTCCATCACCTCGAGACGTGACTCACCCGTCGTCCGGGCCGGTCCATGGGCGGCGGGGGACATTACTCGGCGGCCTCGGCGGACTCGGCGCCCTCTTCGGCGTCCTTCTTGCCCTTCTTCTTGGGCGTGACGGCCTCGGCGACCGGCTCGTTGTCGGCGGCGGCCAGCGCGGCGTTGAACAGGTCCAGCTTCGACGGCTTGGCCGGCTTGACCTTCAGGGTGCCCTCGGCGCCGTCGATGCCCTTGAACTTCTGCCAGTCACCGGTGATCTTCAGCAGCTGCAGGACCGGCTCGGTCGGCTGCGCGCCCACGCCCAGCCAGTACTGCACGCGCTCGGAGTCGATCTGGATCAGCGACGGCTCTTCCTTCGGGTGGTACTTGCCGATGGACTCGATGGCCCGGCCGTCGCGGCGGGTGCGGGCGTCGGCGACGACGACGCGGTACTGCGGGTTACGGATCTTGCCCAGGCGGGTGAGCTTGATGCGGACAGCCACTGCTGATCTGCCTTTCGTTTGGTTGGTCACGACGCAATTCGGCGACCCGCATGGTCTGCGAGCCCGGTTTTGCGCTTTCGAGTGTGTGACCGCCGCGCGGTACGGAACCGGAGACGGGCTGACACTTGTCCGGAAGGACGGTGGTCCATTGTGCCAGACCGGGCGATCACGCCAGAAATCGCGTCCCGCGTTCACGAAGCGGCGGCCGCCCGCCATATCACCTCCAGCACTACCCCGGAGCGACGGCGGTGAGGGCTCGCGTGGGCACCCAAGGACCGCCCCACCACATCCGCCACCCCACCGGGCGCAGGGTGAGGGCGGTCGCGCCGTCGGCCGCCAGGACGGCGCGATATTCCCGGGTCTTGCCGATGTCGACGATGACCAGTTTGCCGCCGGGACGCAGCACACGGCACGCCTCGCGGACCGCCGCCGCGCGGCCCTCTGCGGTCCGGATGTTGTGGATGGCCAGGCTGGAGACGACGACGTCGAAGACGTCGTCCGGGAACGGCATGCGGGTCATGTCGCCGGTGCGCAGCTCGATCCGGTCGGCGACGTTCTCCGCGAGCGCGTTCTGCTCGGCGGTGGCCGGGGTGTTGCCGCAGTTGTCGGCCGAGCACCACAGATCCAGGCCAACGGCACGGCCGGCGGGCAGGCGGCGCGCCGCCGCCAGCAACACCGCTCCGCGGCCGCACCCCATGTCGAGTAGTCGTTCGTCGCCGCGCAGGTCCAGATCGTCGAGCAGGCCCGCCCAGACCTGGAACTTGCCCCGGCGGGTCGCGTGCAGGAACAACCCGAACTGCGCGGCCAGCACGACGCCGATCAACAGCAGCAGCAGACTCGGACGCAGTTGCTGGAACAGCGCCACCACCAGGGCGGCGGCGAGATACCCGACCGCGAGAACTCCCAGCAACAGCAGCACCGACGGCGCGTCGATACCGTACGACGCGCGCCACGGAGGGGCTATCATCAGCCGATTGTATCCAGCGCCAATGCTATTCGCGCCCGGTTCGCGCTCGTCAGCGCACCAGCGGAGCAAGGGTGCGCCCGGCGAGCTCGACCGCTCCCGGTTCGTGCCCGTTGAACACCATATTGATGATCAGGCCGTCGACGCCGTGGTCGAGAACGCGGGTCCGCAGCTGTTCGGCAACATCGTCCGGGGTGCCGACGAACTGGCGGTCGGCCGGGCTCTGCGCGCGCTCGGCGTCCGACAGCGCCGACAGGTCGATACCCATGCGGCTCAGGTAATCCCGCTGCTGCTTGCGCACCAGATCACCGTCCTCGTCCATCATCACGAAGCACAGGTAACTGGTCTCCAGAGTCTGCGGATCCCGGCCGACCTCGGCGCAGCGCGCTCGCAGCGCCTCGATCTTGCGCGGCAGTTCGGAGGCGTTGCAGATGATATTGAGATGGTCGGCGAAGCGGGCGGCCAGGCCGAAGGTCTTCCTCTCGCCGCTGCCGCCGAGCAGGATCGGCAGGTCGTCGCGCACGCGCGGCTCGTTCATGGCGTTCTCGACCCGGTACCACTTGCCCTCGAAGGTGGGCCGCTCGCCGCGCAGCATCGGCTGGATGATGTGCAGCGCCTCGTCGAGCCGCTCGAAGCGGTCGGTGAACGTGCCGAATTCGTACCCGAGGGAGCGGTGCTCGAGTTCGAACCAGCCCGCGCCGATGCCGAGCACCGCGCGGCCGCCGCTGACCACGTCGAGCGTGGTGACGGTCTTGGCGAGCATGGCCGGATTGCGATAGGTGTTGCCGGTGACCAACGCGGACAACTGGATTCGCTCCGTCGCCGTGGCCAGGCCGCCGAGCGCGGTGTACGCCTCGAGCATCGGCTCGTCGGGCGTGCCGATGCCGGGCAGTTGATAGAAGTGGTCCATGACGAAGGCCGTGTCGAAACCGGCGGCTTCGGCCTCCCTGGCCTGCGCGACAACCGTGGGGAACAGCTCGCGCACCGACTTGCCGTAGCTGAAGTTGGGCATCTGATATCCGAGGCGAATCGTCACGGAATCCGACCTTACGCCGCGTTCGCGAACGCGCGGGTGAGCCGCGGCGACGAGTTATCGATGCCCGGTGACCGGACCGCGTCCGCCGTACACCCGCCCGCGCAGGACGACGGCGTACGGGGTAGTGAGCGTTTCCGGGTGGATGCGCGGATCCTGCTCGTAGACAACGAAATCCGCGGGCCCGCCGGATTCGATGCCGGGCCGCCCGAGCCAGTCGCGCGCATTCCAGGAGGCCGCGCCGAGCGCGTCGTGCCGGGACATGCCTGCGGCGCCGAGCGCCGCGATCTCGTCGGCGATGCGCCCGTGGCGGATGGAGCCGCCCGCGTCGGTGCCCGCGAAGATCGGCACGCCCGCCTCGTGTGCGGCGGCGACGGTGCCGCGCACCCGCCGGTGCAGGTCGCGCATGTGCGCGGCGTAGACCGGGAACTTGCCCGCGCTGTCGGCGATGCCAGGGAAGGTGTCGATGTTCACCAGGGTGGGGACCAAGGCGGTGCCGTGCTCGACCATCATCTCGATGGTCTCGTCGGTGAGGCCGGTGCCGTGCTCCAGGCAATCGATACCGGCGTTGATCAGGCCGGGTAGCGCGTCCTCCCCGAAGACGTGCGCGGTGACCCGCGCGCCGTTGGCATGCGCGGCGTCGATGGCCTCTTTCAGGATCGTGTCGCTCCACAACGGGCGCAGGTCGCCGACGGAGCGGTCGATCCAATCGCCGACGATCTTCACCCAGCCGTCGCCGAGGCGAGCCTGCTCGGCAACGATCTCCGGCAGGTCGCGTTCGTCGTCGAGTTCGATGCCCAGTTCGCGAATGTAGCGCTTCGGGCGGGCGATGTGGCGGCCCGCGCGGATGATGCGCGGCAGCTCGTCGTGGTCGTCGATGAAGCGGGTATCGATCGGCGAGCCCGCGTCGCGCAGCAGCAGCGCCCCGGCGTCGCGCTCGGTCCCGGCCTGTGCGATCGCGCCCGCACGGTCCTCGTGACCCCCGCCGTACCGGATCCCGACGTGACAGTGCGCGTCGACGAGGCCGGGCACGATCCATCCCGTGCCGCAGAGCGTTTCGGCTCCGGGCACGGGCTCGAACGACACCAGGCCGTCGCGCACCCAGAGGTCGCGCACCTCGTCTTCGGGCAGAACCACACCGCGCAGATGCACAGCAACCTCCAGGACGTCGTCGGTTGCTTCCAACCTAGTGTCCGATTCCGGATGCGGTCATTCGCGCGAACCACGGTGCGGACAGCGACGCCCGTCGAGCGAGGCCGCTGCCCGCGGTGCCGTCGTGGGTCGAGCCGCGAACCGGTGCGTGTCCTACTTCTTGGGGAACTTCAGCTTGCTCAGATCGAAGCCTTCCAAGCCGGGCGGCAACTGGTCGAGACCGGCGGGCATGTCGGACAGGTCGGGCATCCCGGCGGGCATGCCGCCCATCCCAGGGAAGCCGCCACGCACCTTCGGCGGCGTCGGGCCGCGCCCGCCTTTCTTCCCCTTCTTGCCCTTCTTCGCGTTGCCGCGGCGGGAGCCGGGCAGGCCCATCTGGCGGCCCATCATCGCCATCATCTTCTTGGCCTCGAAGAAGCGGTCGACGAGCTGGTTGACCTCGGAGACCTGAACTCCGGAACCGTTGGCGATGCGCAGGCGGCGCGAAGCGTTGATGATCTTCGGGTTGGCCCGTTCGGCCGGGGTCATGCCGCGGATGATCGCCTGCACGCGGTCGAGCTGCTTGTCGTCGACCTGGGCGAGCACGTCCTTCATCTGGCCCGCGCCCGGCAGCATGCCGAGCAGGTTGCCGATCGGGCCCATCTTGCGGATGGCCAGCATCTGGTCGAGGAAGTCCTCGAGCGTGAGTTCGCCGCTGCCGATCTTGCGGGCGGCCTCCTCGGCCTGCTTGGCGTCGTAGACCTGTTCGGCCTGCTCGATCAGGGTGAGCACGTCACCCATGCCGAGGATGCGGCTGGCCATGCGGTCCGGGTGGAAGACGTCGAAGTCCTCGAGCTTCTCACCGGTCGAGGCGAACAGGATCGGCACACCGGTGACCTCGCGGACGCTCAGTGCCGCACCGCCGCGGGCGTCGCCGTCGAGCTTGGTCAGCACGACACCGGTGAAGCCGACACCGTCGCGGAACGCCTCGGCGGTGTTGACCGCGTCCTGGCCGATCATCGCGTCGAGGACGAACAGGGTCTCGTCCGGTTGCACGGCGTCGCGGATGCCCGCGGCCTGGCGCATGAGCTCTTCGTCGATGCCGAGACGGCCCGCGGTGTCGACGATGACGACGTCGTACTGCCGCTGCCGCGCCTCCTCGACACCGCCGCGCGCCACGTTGACCGGATCGGCGGCCGAGATGCCCAGCGGATTCTCTCCACCACCGACGGACGTGCCCGGGTGCGGCGCGTAGACGGGTACGCCCGCGCGCTCGCCGACCACTTGCAACTGGGTGACGGCGCCGGGGCGCTGCAGGTCACATGCCACCAGCAGCGGCTGGTGGCCTTGACCCTTCAGCAGTCGCGCCAGCTTGCCCGCGAGCGTGGTCTTGCCGGAACCCTGCAGACCGGCCAGCATGACCACGGTCGGCGGGTTCTTGGCCAGGTTCAGCCGCCTGGTCTCGCCGCCGAGGATGCCGACGAGCTCCTCGTTGACGATCTTCACGACCTGCTGCGCCGGGTTCAGCGCCGCGCTGACCTCGGCGCCCTTTGCGCGCTCCTTGATCCGCCCGATGAATCCGCGGACCACGGGCAGCGCGACGTCGGCCTCCAGCAGGGCCAGGCGGATCTCGCGGCAGGTGGCGTCGATGTCGGCCGGTGACAGACGCCCCTTACCGCGCAGATCCTTGAGGGCACCGGTAAGCCGGTCGGACAGGGATTCGAACACCGATCGCGCTCCTGATCTCGGGGGACGTCACATTCTCTCCCAGGGTAATGGGATCGCCCACGTGTTCGCGCAGGCGGTGCGTCCTTCCCCGCGGAGCGGGCCCGCTAGTCGAGCACGCGACGGCGCGGCTTGGCCGTTTTGCGGTAGTCGTGGTTCTCCTCCGCCACCATGAAGACCGCCTCGTTGGCGGTCAGGCCCAGCTGCAGGGCCAGGCCGTCGAGGACGGCCCACTCCGCCGTGCTCGGGATGGGCGAGGTGGCGACGGTCGAGGCGATCGTCATCGCGGTCACCGCCTGTCGCCCGGTCAGGGTGCGACCCGGAAGCCAGGAGACCACCCAGCGGTCACCGCCGACGCAGCGTGCCATGTGCGTGGTCTCGTCACTCGTCATCGTGGACGCCGAAACGACTTCAATTGCCACCGACTTGCTCCCCTCGTGCTCGCGATAGCCAGACGCTCTAGATCGTAGGGGCGGCTCACGAGGCGGGAGTTCGGATGCAGCAAATATCTCGCAACGGATTGATCACCGCATAGATCTGCTGCTAAATACCTTTTTCGGCATCCGCGACACCTTCCGGAGGAGGCTTCGGCGCAGTTCTGGGAACCACCGCGAGCAGCGCTTTTTCGATCGTTTCCCGGCGCGCGGGACCGTCCTCGGACCCCAGATCCAAGCAGAAGCTGTCGACCACCGCCGATCCCATCGTGACCACCTTGGCCCAGCGGACATCGGCTCCGCAATCGGCCAGCTCCGCGGCGAGGCGGCTGAGCAAGCCGACCCGGTCCTCGGCGCGCAATTCCAGGATCACCTGACCGGGCACCGAGGTATCCGACCAGATCAACCGGGGCTGCGCCTGCGCGTAGCGGCTGCGGCCGATGGTGCTCGCCTCGCGCTCGCGTTTGGCCAGCGCCGCCGATACGTCCAGGTCCCCGGCAGTGGCACGGATCAGTTCCTGGCGCAACAGTCCCGGATCCGGCGGATCGCCGAATTTGGGCGCGACGACGAAAGTGTCCACCGCGGACGAGCCTTCGATGCCGAGCGCGGCCGACAGCACGCGCAGCGAATGCAGCGCCAGCACGCCCGCGGCGTCGGAGAGCAGGCCTGAGCTGTCGGGCGCGATCACGGTGACCACGTATGTGTGCTTGCTCTCCCCCGGCTTCAGATCGACGTGCACCCCGCCCGCCCGGGCCCGCTCGATCAATTCCGGTGCGATCGGCTCCGGCGTCGGCAACTGGTCGCCCGCCATGACCAACCGGCAGCGCCGGACCAGTTCGCCGATCAGCGACGCCTTCCAGTCACCCCACACGCCGGGCCCGGTCGCCTGCGAATCCGCCTCCGCCAAAGTATGCAGCAGCTCCAGCAATTGCGGATCGCCGTCGAGCGCGTCGACGACGTAGCGCACCGTCTCCGGATCGGACAGATCGCGCCGGGTCGCGGTTTCCGGCAGCAGCAGGTGATGGCGCACGACCGCGCTGAGGGTGCGGACGTCCGACGGCCACAGACCGAGGCGGCGGCCGATGTGGGTGGCCAGTTCCGCGCCGACCACGCTGTGATCACCCGCCCGGCCCTTGCCGATGTCGTGCAGCAACGCGCCCAGGGCGAGCAGGTCCGGGCGCGCCACCCGCGTGCTCAGCCCGCCCGCGTAGGCGACGGTCTCCATGAGATGGCGGTCGACGGTCCAGATGTGCTGGACGTCGCGCGGCGGCAGGTCGCGCACGGCCCCCCACTCCGGCAGCAGCCTGCCCCATAATCCCGTGCGATCCAGCGCCTCGATCGCGTCGATGGTGCCGCGGCCCGCGCCCAACAGCACCAGCAGGTCGTTGAGGGCGTCTTTGGGCCACGGCTCGCGTAGCTCGGGGGCGTCCTCCGAGAGCCGGTTCAAGGTGGTGGCCGACATGGGCAGACCGGTCTGCGCCGACGCGGCCGCCACGCGCAGGATCAGTCCTGGGTCGCGCTGCGGGCGGGCGTCCCTGGCCAGCACGACTTCGCCCGCGTGCTCGACGACTCCCTCGTCCAGCGGCCTGCGTACCGGCATCCGGCGCAGGCGCGCCAATCCCCGGCGGGGCAGCGCGTTGGCCGCGGTGCGCAGCCCGACGTCGACGGAGTAACTGACCGTCCGGGCCGAATCGCTCAGGGTGCGCGCCAGATCGAACCGATCGCCGATGCGCAGGGCCGCGCCGATCTCGTCGGCGTCCTGCGCCCGCAGCTGGTCGCGGGCCCGGCCCGCCACGCGGTGCAGTTCGGTGCGCACGTCGAGCAGGCGCCGATGCGCCTGCTTCAATCCGCCGCCCGGCACGTCCGGGCCCAGTCCCGGCATGGCGTCGGTGAGCTGGGCGATGGCCAGCGCGTCGAGCAGCTGGATGTCGCGCAGCCCGCCGCGCCCGTTCTTCAGATCGGGCTCGGCGCGGTGCGCGATCTCGCCGTTGCGCTCCCATCTGGCTTGGGCCTGGGCGATGAGCTCGTCGAACCTGGAACGGATGCCGGTGCGCCATTCCCTCCGCACCCCGCCGATCAGCAGACTGCTCAATTCCTGGTCGCCGACGATGTGCCTGGCCTCGAGCATGCCCAGCGCGGCGATGAGATCGTCCGAAGCCACCCGCAGCGCCTGCGGAACGGTCCGCACGCTGTGGTCGAGTTTGATGTGGGCGTCCCACAGCGGGTACCACAGCTGGTCGGCGACCTCGGCCACCCGGGCCGGGTCGACGTCGTCGTGCAGCAGCACAAGATCCAGATCGGAGAACGGCAGCATCTCGCCGCGACCGAGACCGCCGACGGCCACCACGGCCAAGCCGCTGTCGGAAGCGATGCCGAGTTCGGCGCCCTTGCTGGTGAGCCACAGTTCGTAGAGGTCGACCAGGGCATGGCGCAACGACTCGGCGTCGAGCCGGGGATTGCGCGGCTGGCCGCCGTCGAGCAATTGGCTGCGCGCGCGGACCAGGTCGGCCGCGCCGTTGGACACCTTGCCGTTGCCTTCTCCGGTGACCTTGGGATCACCGTCGTGCTGGTACTGACTACCCACAACCCACCGCCCATTTCATGCGCGCGGCCCCGCCCCGACCGGGAGGTCCGGCGGGAGCGGGGCCGCCGCTCGACTCGTTTTCCGCTACAGCGCGTCGGTGCCGCGTTCGCCCGTCCGCACCCGGATGATGGACTCCACCGGAGTGACCCAGACCTTGCCGTCGCCGATCTTGCCGGTACGGGAGGCCTCCACGATCACCTCCACGACCTTCTCGACGGAGGCGTCGTCAACGACGACCTCGACGCGCACTTTCGGCACGAAATCCACGGAGTACTCCGCGCCGCGGTACACCTCGGTGTGGCCCTTCTGCCGGCCGTACCCTTGGACCTCGCTGACGGTCATGCCCAACACACCCGCCTGCTCGAGCCCCGACTTGACGTCCTCGAGCGTGAACGGTTTGACGATTGCGGTGATCAGTTTCATGTTCGTCATGCCTCCTTGACGGCCGAACGTGCCGTGCTACCCAGAGCGGCGAAGTCGTAGGCGGTTTCCGCGTGCTCGGACTCGTCCAAGCCCACCGACTCTGCTTCCTCGCTCACGCGCAGCCCAATGGTGAACTTCACGATATAGGCAATGATCAGCGTCGCGATGAAGGAGAAGGCAAGTACCACACCGGCGCCCACCGCCTGCCGCCACAGCTGATCGACTCCGCCGCCGTAGAACAGACCGGTCTTGGCCGCACCCGCCTCGGGCGCCGCGACGAAACCGACCATCAGGGTGCCGACGATACCGCCGACCAAGTGCACGCCGACCACATCGAGCGAGTCGTCGAAGCCGAACTTGAACTTCAGGCCGACCGCGAGGGCGCACAGCGCGCCGGCGACGACGCCGATGGCGAGCGCGCCGAGCACGTTCACCGAGGAACACGACGGGGTGATGGCGACCAGGCCGGCCACGATGCCCGACGCGGCGCCCAGCGAGGTGGGCTTGCCGTCGCGGATCTTCTCCACCAGCAGCCAGGCCAGCATCGCGGCGCAGGTCGCGATGGTGGTGGTGACGAAGGTGGAACCGGCGAGGCCGCCGGAGGTCACCGCGGAACCGGCGTTGAAGCCGAACCAGCCGAACCACAGCAGGCCGGCCCCGAGCATGACGAACGGCAGGTTGTGCGGGCGGAACGGCGTCGTCGGCCAGCCCTTGCGCTTGCCGAGCACCAGCACCAGGGCCAGACCGGCCGCACCGGCGTTGATATGCACCGCCGTGCCGCCGGCGAAGTCGACGGCGAGCAGCTTGTTGGCGATCCAGCCGCCCTCGTGCACGACGTTGCCGTCGGCGTCCTTCACGTCGAAGTCGAACACCCAGTGCGCGACCGGGAAGTAGACCACCGTGGACCAGATGCCCGCGAAGAGCAGCCACGCGCCGAACTTCAAGCGGTCGGCGACCGCGCCCGAGATGAGGGCAACCGTGATGATGGCGAACATCAGCTGGAAGGCGACGAAGACGGTCGCCGGAATCGTGCCGGCGAGCGGGATGTTCACCGCTTCCGTGGTGACCGCGCCCGCCGCGTCCTTGACCTCGGCGACAGAGTTGCCGCCGATCAGGCCCTTCAGGCCGAAGAACTGCGTCGGGTCACCGATCACACCGAACTTGTTGTCACCGAAGGCCGTCGAGTATCCGTACAGCGACCACAACACGCCGACCAGGCCCATGGCGCTGATGCTCATCATGATCATGTTCAGCACGTTCTTCGACCGGACCATGCCGCCGTAGAAGAATGCCAGGCCCGGCGTCATCAGCAACACCAGCGCCGAGCTCGCCAGCATCCATGCGGTGTCACCGGTATCCGGTGCACCGGTAAGTGGAAAAGCCACTTTAATGTCCTCCTCATCTCGGGCCCCGCCGATTCCGGCAAATGGACCTGAACAGAAGGGTCCTTACTCGGTGTTTCATCCGTAGAGCTGAAGTGTTTCACCTACGTGAACGGATGGCGCAGCTGTGTTGCCACTACGTTTCGTCACGCACACCGGGCGTTTTGCGGCGCTGTGAGGTCACCGTCCGGGAATCGGACGTTCGTTATGACGGAGGAGGACTCGGCAAACATCCGGGGTGTGATCGCCCTCGCATTCCCGCGGCGCGGGACGGACCGCGGCCCGCCGACCGGAACAGAGCGGGCCGCAGTCCCTTTCGCAGGAGCCTGCGAGCGGGACGACTCAGCCCAGCAGCGCGTCCACGAACGCGGCGGGCTCGAACGGAGCGAGGTCGTCGGCCCCTTCGCCGAGCCCGACCAGCTTCACCGGCACGCCCAGTTCGTGCTGGACCTGGAAGACGATACCGCCCTTGGCCGTGCCGTCCAGCTTGGTCAGCACCACGCCGGTGATGTCGACCACTTCGGCGAACACCCTGGCCTGGGTCAGCCCGTTCTGCCCGACGGTCGCGTCCAGTACGAGCAGGACCTCGTCGACGGCGGCCTTCTTCTCCACCACGCGCTTGACCTTGCCCAGCTCGTCCATCAAGCCCGTCTTGGTGTGCAGTCGCCCGGCCGTGTCGATGAGCACCGCGTCCACGCCGCGCTCGATACCCACCGCCACCGCGTCGAACGCGACCGCAGCGGGATCGGCGCCCTCGCGGCCGCGGACGGTGTCGGCGCCGACCCGCTCGCCCCAGGTCTGCAACTGGTCGGCGGCCGCGGCGCGGAAGGTGTCGGCCGCGCCGAGCAGCACGCGGCGGCCATCGGCGACGAGCACGCGCGCGAGCTTGCCGGTGGTGGTGGTCTTGCCGGTGCCGTTCACGCCGACCACCAGCAGGATCGAGGGGTGATCCGGGTGCGGCAGCGCGCGCACCGAGCGGTCCAGCTCCGGTCGCAACTGCTCGATCAGCACGTCGCGCAGCACGGCACGGGCCTGGTCGGTGGTGCGCACGCTGCGCGCAGCCATCTCCGAACGCAGCCGTGCGACGACGGCCGTGGTACTGGCGGTGCCGAGGTCGGCCAGCACGAGGGTGTCCTCGACCTCCTCCCAGGAGTCCTCGTCGAGGTCACCGCCGCCGAGCAGGCCGAGCAGGCTCTTGCCGACCGCGTTCTGTGAGCGGGACAGGCGTCCCCGCAGCCGGACCAGGCGCCCGGCCGTGGGTTCGATCTCCTCCAGCGCGGCCGGCGCCTCGACGCCCGCGGGCGTGTCGGGAGCGACCAGGTCGGTAGCCGCTCCGGTGTCCGGGCCGGCGGTGACCGGCTCGGCGGTCGTCTCCGCGGCCTCGGTCTCGTCCGCCGTGACGGGGGCGCTGTCGGCGGCCGGACGCTCTGGCGGCGCCACCGCATCGGTGGCGGGTGGTGTCGTCTCGGGTTCGGCCGGCGCGGGCCCGGCGGCGGGCGGCGCCTCGGCGACGTCCGCGTCCGGCAACGGAACGTTGGTGATGCCGCGTCTGGGCGCGTCGCGCGGGATCGCCGCGTCGTCGCCGACGTGTGGCTGTCCTTCGGTATCGGTGCGCTCGACCGGTTGCGGTTCGGTCGCCGTGCCACCCCGGCTGAAGGCGAATCCGCCGGACGCAGTGTAACCACCGGACCGATCGGTCACCTCCTTGTCCCGCGTGGGCGGAGTCAGCGACACGCGGCCGCGCTTGTACCGGACGAAACCGGCGACGAGCACGACGAGCAGCAGTGCGGCGACCGCGGCGATCAGGATCCAGACTTCGGGACTCACGCGAACCATCCTTGCAGACCGATCGTCACGTACCCGGCCCCGAGCCGCACCGGGCGCGCGAGTCGCCGCACCGGGCAAACCGCACGAGTTCGGCGAACACCGCAGGTACCGGGCCGTGGACGCGCCCGGGTGGGCACCGACACAGCCGTCCAGATTTCTTGTCCTGCGGAACTTCTCGCGAAGGGACAATAGGATCGGCGACGTGACCGATCGAAACGTGCTTGGGGGGCCGCTGGAAGAGTGCGGCACCGATCCTCTCACCGGCTTCTACCGGGACGGCTGCTGCAGTACCGGGCCGGAGGATCTGGGCAGCCACACCGTGTGCACCGTCGTCACGGCAGAATTCCTGGAACATCAAGCGTCCATCGGAAACGATTTGAGCACGCCGCGCCCGGAGAACAATTTTCCCGGCCTGCAACCGGGCGACCGGTGGTGCGTGGTGGCCGTGCGATGGCTGCACGCGCACGAGGACGGCGTCGCCGCGCCCGTGGTGCTGGCCGCCACGCACGAGAACGCCCTGGAAGTGATCTCGATGGACATCCTGCGCAAGTACGCCGTCGACGTGCCCGACGACGTCAGCGATCTGCTCTGAGTCGCCGCTAGCAACCCGGATCGGCCACCAGGGGCTGTCGGCGCAGGCGACCGCCTCCACTCCGCGAGCGGCCTGGTGTCTCAGCAGAGCACCGAATGGCACAAATGCGCCAGTGCGCCTACCGCGCCGCGGCGACGCGTCGACGGTGTGCTTTCTGGCGGCATGCCGCCGAGCAGTATCTGGCTCTGCGCCCGATCCCGGTGCGGGGCACCGGCGCGTGACACACCGGACAACCCTCGCCGCCAGTTTCGTTACGTTCCATTGTTTCGTTACGGCTCTCCTCCCCGGACGGGCGTTCCGTTACGACGGCCGCGCCCGGCCGCACCCGCAGCGCGTCGAGCACGATCGCGGCGGTACGGTCGATCCCGCCCCGGGTGTTCCGAAGCTGTTGGATCGCAACGCATCCGGTGAAGATCGCGAGCACGTCGTCGATCCCGATGTCGGCGCGGACCGCGCCCTGCCGCTGAGCGGCTACCAGCAGTACGTCCAGCGCGCGGTGAAACCGCACACCCGCGCTCTGCAAGAGCGCCCGGGGCCAGCCGTCGTCGGACTGAACCAGGTCGCACAACGCCTGGTTGCCCGGCGTGGTGGCGATCACGGTGGTGCAGAAGTCGAAGAAGGCGGCCCCGGCGTCCGATGCGCCGACATGCTCGGCGGCAAGCCGCGCCAGACCGTCGATGCGCTGCTGCATAACAGCTTCCAGCAGATCTGCCTTGGTCGGGAAGTGCCGATAGACCGTGCCCGCCCCGACACCTGCTCTGCGGGCGACTTCGGCCAGTGACACCGAGGCGCCCCGCTCGGCGAAGGCGCGCTGTGCGGCCGCGAGCACGCGGGCCCGATTGCGCCGGGCGTCCGCGCGCGACCTCGCGGCCGGGGCGAGCGATGCGGTCATTTCGTTACGCCTTCCGACAAGTTCCCTAGTGGATCGGGTGGCGGCACCCGTATCGTCCGAATCCGGGTTGCCCAACCCGATTCTATCGAGCAGAGAAGGCGAAGCATGTCCTTTCAGCACACCCTCATCCTGGTCACCGGCGCCACCGGCAAGCAGGGCGGCGTAACCGCCCGCAAGCTGCTGGCGGACGGCAAGGCGGTGCGCGCACTGGTCCGCGACGCGCATGCGCCGGCCGCGCGCGAGTTGGCGGCGGCGGGTGCCGAACTCGTCGTCGGCGATTTCGATGCGCCGGAAACCTTGCCCGCGGCGCTGGCCGGTGTCACCGGGCTGTTCCTGGTCCCGCCCGCGGCCTACAGCGCACAGGGCTGGGACGTCGATCTGGAAGCCGCGCGCGGGCAGGCGATCGTGCGCGCGGCGGTCGACGCCGGTGTGCAGCAGATCGTGTTCACCGGCATCGCCTCGATGGGCGACAACACATCGTGGGGCGCGACCGGAAAGCAGCGCATCGAAGAGGCGATCGTCGCCGCGGGCGTCCGCTACACCCTGCTGCGCCCGGTGCGCTTCATGGAGAACTATCTGCTGCGCACGTCGCCCGTCGACGGCATCTTCGACGGCGTGCACCGGCACCTGTTTCCCGCCGAGGGCCCGATGAAGGTCATCGCGCTCGCGGATATCGGCGACATCGCCGCTCTGGCGTTCGCCGATCCGGATGAATTCCACGGCCGCGTCCTGGAACTCGCGGGCGATGTACTGGCTCCGCCCGCGGCCGCCGCGGCGATCGGTGCGGCGACCGGCCATCCCGTTCGCTATCACGAGGTGTCCGAAGCCGAAGCGGACGCCATCGGCGCGGAGATCGGCAACACTTGGCGTTTGATGCGGCACACCGGCGGATGGAGCGCCGACGTGGACGAGATCCGCCGAATCCATCCCGGATTGCGTACCTTCGACACCTGGCTGGCGGAAACCGGTGCGGCGCAGATCAAAGCGCTGCTGGACCAGGAGAAGGCGGGCGCCGGACGGTGACCGGGGTCGGACGGTCGCGGGCGCACGCGCCGGGCCCCGTCGACGGTGGCGGACCGCTGCCGCCCGTGCATCGGCCGGGATGAGCGGAACGCCCCTTCGGCCGACCGCCGGGCTTCGCGACGGAGACCGTCGGCCGGCCCCGGCCGGGTGGGGAGCCGGTCGGCCCCCCGGCGTGTGCGGGCTGGTGCGCGCGACGTCCACTCGACCGCATCAGCCCTGCTCATCGAGCTGATCGAGCTGCGGGGCGTACCCTCGGCGCGGTGGTACGCCTGCGCAGACGATCCCGCCGTGATCCGGTGGGCGCCGAAGTCGACGAGATATTCGGGCCGTCGCGCAAGCACGTCCACGAGCGCAAGGAATGGGTCGCGATCGCGAAGGTCGACGATCGCCGCTGCGGCGACGATCCGCTGGTCGATCTGGACTCCGGCACCGTCACCCTCCCCGGACCCCGCGGGTGACCGTGTGGCGGCTCAGCCCACCGGGGCCAGGTTCTCCCCGCGCAGCCGCTGGGAGATCACCTGGGTGATGCCGTCGCCGCGCATGCTGACGCCGTAGAGCGCGTCGGCGATCTCCATCGTCGGCTTCTGGTGGGTGATGACGATCAGCTGACTCTTCTCCCGCAACTGCTCGAACAGGCCGATCAGGCGGCGCAGGTTGGTGTCGTCCAGCGCCGCCTCGACCTCGTCCATCACATAGAACGGCGAGGGCCGGGCGCGGAAGATGGCCACCAGCAACGCGACCGCGGTAAGCGACTTCTCGCCGCCGGACAGCAGGGACAGCCGCTTGACCTTCTTGCCCGGCGGCCGGGCCTCCACCTCGATGCCGGTGGTGAGCATGTCCGAGGGGTCGGTGAGCAGCAGCCTGCCCTCGCCGCCGGGGAACAGTTTCGCGAAGACCTCGACGAACTCGCGCTCCACGTCGGCGTATGCCTCGGTGAACACCTGAAGGATGCGGGCATCGACCTCGGCGACGACGTCCAGGAGATCCTTGCGCGCGCTCTTGACGTCCTCCAGTTGGGTGGCCAGAAAGTTGTAGCGCTCCTCCAGCGCCGCGAACTCCTCCAGGGCCAAGGGATTCACCTTGCCCAGGGTGGCGAGGTCCTTCTCGGCGCGTTTGGCACGCCGCTCCTGGGTCTGCCGGTCGTACGGCATCGGGGCGGGCTCGCTGACCTGCTCGCCCCGCTCCTTGGCCTGCTCGTACTCCTGCATCTCCAGCGCCGAGGGCGGCAGCGGCACGTCCGGACCGTATTCGGCGATCAAGTCGTCCAGGGCGATGCCGAACTGCTCGGCGATGGTCGCCTCCAGTTGCTCGATGCGCAGCGCGGCCTGGGCTTTCGCCACCTCGTCCCGGTGCACCGCGTCGGTGAGCTGGGACAGCTGCGCGGTGAGCGCACGCACCCGCTCCTTGACCTGCTCGACCTGTGCGGCGCACTCCGAGCGCCTGCGCACCAGTTCGTCGCGCCGAGCCCCCGCCTCCCCGACGACGCGCTCCAGCTCGGCGGCGATCTTCGCACCGGATTCGGCGACCGCGGCGGCCACCTCCGCCGCCTGCTTGCGCGCGGCCTGGGCGCGTTCGGCCCGTGCCCGGTTCTCCCGTTCGGCGCGCGCGGCGCGGCGTAGCGAATCCGCCTTGCCGCGTACGGATTCCGCTCGTTCCTCGGCGGTGCGCACGGCAAGCCTGGCCTCGACCTCCATGGCGCGCGCCTCGGCCAGCGCGGCCGCCGCCTCCTCCCGTGCGCGCCCGGCGGATTCGGTGCCCGCCGCGCCCGCACCGTCGGCGTCCACCTCGGATTGTTCGAGCTCGGCGTGGCGCAGGCGATCCTCCAGCTCGGCCAGCGAGGCCAAGGCCTCTTCCCGGCTCGCCTCCGCGTCGTCGCGCTGGCCGAGCAGCCGTTCGCTCTCCGCGTGCGCGGTGCGGGCGGTCTGGCCGAGCCTGCCCAGGCGTTCGTAGATCGCGACCAGCGCCTGATCGGATTCGTGCAGGGCGAGCAGCGCCTGGTCGACGGCGTCCTTGCGGTCGGACTGCTCCTCGAGCGCGCCGGACAGCGCGGCCTCGAGTTCCTCGGCGCGCCGCTGCGCGGCGACCAGTTCGGTCCGGGCGGCATCGATGTCGGCCTGGATCTCCAGCTGGCTGGGCGCGCGATCCGAACCACCCAGCAGCCAGCCGTTGCCTGCGAGATCGCCGTCGCGGGTGACCACACGCAGCTCGGGCCGCGCCGCGACGAGCGCGCGGGCCGACGGTAGATCGTCGGCCACGGCGATTCCCGCGGTCAGCGCCGCGATCGCGCCGCGCATCCGGTCGGGGCACGCCACCACATCGAGCAGCCAGCGGGCGCCGTCGGGCAAAGCGCCCGGCTTCGGCGGCGCACCGCTGTCGGTGCCGAAGACGACGGCCGCGCGGCCACCGTCGGCGTCCTTGAGCGCTTGGATCGCGGCGTGCGCGGACTCGGCGGTGTCGGCGGCGACGGCATCGGCCAGCGGGCCCAGCGCGGCCGCGACCGCCGCCTCGAAGCCCGCGTGCACGCGCAGCAGGCCCGACAGCGGTCCGAGCAATCCCTGCTCGCGGTGCTCCACCAGCCACGCCACACCGTCGCGGCGGGCCAGGTTCATCCCCAGCGCCTCGATGCGGGCGCTCAGCGACGCGACCCTTTTGCTCGCCTCGCGGTCCTGCTCACGCAGTTCGGTGACGCGCTGATCGGCCAGTTCGAGGGCCTGCACGGCGTGCTCGTGCTGGGCGTCGAGCCCCGCCTCGCCCGCGTCGAGTTCGGCGAGTTCGTCCTGCACCGTGTCGAATTCGGTCTGTGCCGCGTCGCCGCGGTGGCGGGCGTCGGCGATGGCGACCGACAGGCGCGCGATCTCCGCGTCCACCGACTGCGCCCTGGCCCGCAGCGTGTCGACTTTGCCGGACAACCGGGCCACCCCTTCGCGGCGGTCGGCGATCGCCCGCACGGCCGCCAGATGCGCCTGCTCGGCGGCCTTGGCGGCGTGTTCGCGTTCGGCCAGCTGGTCCCTGGCCGCTTCCAGGGTCTCGGCGGCCATCTCGACCGCCTCGCGCAGCTCGGCCTCCTCGGCTTCGACACGGTCGGCCTCGGCCTCGAGCTGCTCGGGATCGCGGCCGGTGCTGACCGGAGCGGCGGCGTCCAGGTGGCGAGCCCGGTCGCCCGCGATCCGGATCGTCGCGTTGACCCGCTCGGCCAGCGCGGACAGCTGGAACCAGATCTGGGCGGCGGCCTCGGCGCTCGGCGTCAGGCGGGACAGCTGGAACTCGTGCTGCGCCAGCGCCGCGTTGGCCGCGTCCAGCTCGGTCTGCACGGTGATCTGCTGCTCGCGCGCGTACGCCTCCTTGCTCTGCTGACTCGCGAGCTCCGCGCGACGGGTGACCAGGTCGTCGGCGGCCAGGCGCAGCCGGGCGTCGCGCAGATCGGCCTGTACGGTCTGCGCCCTGCGGGCCACCTCGGCCTGCCTGCCCAGCGGTTTGAGCTGGCGGCGCAATTCGGTGGTGAGGTCGGTCAGCCTGGCCAGGTTGGCCTGCATGGCCTCCAGCTTGCGGACCGCCTTCTCCTTGCGTTTGCGGTGCTTGAGCACACCGGCGGCCTCTTCCACGAACGCGCGCCGGTCCTCCGGGCGCGACTCGAGGATGGCCGACAACTGCCCCTGCCCGACGATGACGTGCATCTCCCGGCCGATGCCCGAGTCGCTGAGCAGTTCCTGCACGTCCATCAAGCGGCAGGAGTTGCCGTTGATCTCGTATTCGCCCGCCCCGTCGCGGAACATGCGCCGGGTGATGGACACCTCGGCGTAGTCGATCGGCAGCGCGCCGTCGGAATTGTCGATGGTCAGCGTGACTTCGGCGCGGCCGAGCGGTGCCCGCCCGGCCGTGCCCGCGAAGATCACGTCCTGCATCTTGCCGCCCCGCAGCGCCTTCGCGCCCTGCTCACCCATCACCCAGGTGAGCGCGTCGACGACGTTCGATTTGCCCGATCCGTTCGGACCGACCACACACGTGATGCCGGGCTCCAACCGCAACGTCGTCGCGGACGCGAAGGATTTGAAGCCCTTCAACGTCAGGCTCTTCAGGTGCAAGTTCGACGACCTTTCCGTGTTCTGCGCGGTCGGCCGTTCTGCGTGGTCGAGGCGGCGCATCCGGCGACCAGTCATGGTATCCGTCGCGTGCCGGACGCTTCGCGGCCCCGACGGCGCACGCGGCCGAGTGGCGGTTCGGCGACATCCGTAGGTTATCGACTCGCCGCCGGTTCGCGCGCATTTCGATGTGCCCCAGGTTGGCCGGCACGGCTGCCTGCCGCGTGGGCCGCGCCCGGTCAGGCCGGTTGCGCCAGCCCGGCGCAGGACGTGCCGCGGTGCGCGAAAGCGCCCAGCCGCTCGGCCGATCCGCTACCCGCTCCGCGCCCGCGGGTCCGCCGATTCCGGGCGGTCTCGAACTGGCACTGACGTCGCGCGCTCCGGCCACATACGATCCCTCTGATTCGCCAGCGGAACGTTCGGGAGCGCACCACGATGTCGGCCCCTTCGCCAGGGACAAGCACGCGGTTCCGCCTTGCCCGCATCACGGGGCTGGTTCTCGGCAGCCTGGTATTCCTGCACGCCTGTGAGCGCAGTAAGAGCGCTCTGCTCAGCGATGTGCGGGTGGAGGTGGCGGTCGCGGTCGCCCTCGCGGCGGCCGCGCTGGCCGCGGCGTGGTTCGAGATCAAGTTGCGAGCGCTGGAGGAGGACGCCCGCCCGTCCTGGGACGACCCCGACGAGGACGAAACTCCCAGTTCTGGGAATTTTCGCGGCCGAGCCGGGCACTCGGCCGACCCGGCGTACGGCACCGGCCGACGAGCCGCGCGCAGCGGCGTCGGCGCGCGGCCTGCGCTCGCACCCGACCCCGAGGACGACGACCAACCCGAACCGGGGCGCGGCGATCTCGTCGCCGGGATAGCGCGGACATTGCGGATCACCCGAAGCGATACCTCGGACGACCGGCAGCCACTGCTCCCGCTGGGCGCGATGACGAAATGGCTGCGCCGCATCGACCCGGACGACGAGGGCGACCCCGGCGAACTCGACGACCACGACGAGACGGAACAGGTCACCCGCACCGAGACGGGCGAACTCGTCATCGAATCGAGCAGGCGAACGGTGCGGGCGAGGATCTCCCGTTCCGGCGACCTCGTCGTGCACGGCCGCGGGCACAGTGGCGCGCCGCCGCGCTCCGAATGGAAGTGGACGTTCCAGCCCGACACATTCCCCGCCATCCGCGCCGCGCTCGGCGACGGGCACGGCGACCTGCTCGACCTGCTCGAGGAGACCGTCCCCTGGCTCGACGCCGGAGCCCGCCACGACCCCGGCGCATGGCTGCGCGCGCACGACATTCCCGCGACCTATCGGGAGAAGGGCGTCAGCGCCGCCCAGGAAACCCGCGAACTGCCCGTACTCCAGCCGGGGCGTCCTACGGGCAGGTCGCCCCGGAAGCCGCCGCGCGACACGTCCGGCGCCTCGCGCACGCCCCACCGAGCCGTGGACGCCCGATCCCGCCGCGAAGAATCCGCCGCGCGATCCCCCGAACCACCGCCCACGCGAGCCGAAAGGCGCTCCACCCAGCGCAGCAGCGACGATTCGCGGTCCTCGTCCCGGCGGCACGATGCCGATCGAGTGCGCGGGGACGCTCCCCGGTCCCCCGGACGACACCCGTCCGCCGACGACGCTTCGCCCCCGCGCCGCTATCGCGAGGACCCCGAACCCGCCCGGCAGGGCCGACGATCCCCGCGGAGCGGAGGCGCGGATCCGCTCGGCCGCCCTACGCCGGGCCGTCCCGATCTGCCGCGACGTCGGCATCAAGCGCCCGCCGACAACCCGCGCCATGCCGGCGCACAGCCGGAGGAATACGACGACGCGGATGCCCGGCGGCCGCGAACAGGTCGGCAGGCCGGGCGCAGGGATAACCCGCAGACGCCCGCGGACCTCGAGGCCAGGACCAGACGGCGAGAGCGACCCGAGCCTCCCTACCGCGACGGCCCGCCCGACCCAGGTCCGGAACGGACCTACGATCAACCGCCGCCCGGCCGCCGCCATCGCGGCGATCAGCGATCACGGCAGGAAACCTCGCACGAGTCCTCCCGGCGCGGCTGGTAGGGAACGAAAACGGCGCTGCCACCCGATGGATCGGGTGGCAGCGCCGTGAAGCGAAGCTCAGCTCATCCGATGGGTGAAACGGCCGTTCTCGAAACCGGCCACCATGCGGAACGCGAGGACCGCGCCCCACGGGCCGATCACCCAGATCGGCCAGAAGTAGGTGAAGGCGCCGACGCTCAGCGAGATCGCGCCCCAGATGACGAGCACCAGCAGGCTCACGCCGAGCCAGGTGCTGCCTTCGATGCGCTGCCAGATCGGAATGCGCGGGCGCGCGGCAGCCGGTGCGGCGGCGTCCTTGCCGAGGTCCGGCAGATCGGACAACACCGCGCGCAGGTCCTCGCGATCGGTGGTGGCGTACACCTGGGCGACGCGCTGGTCGTATTCGGGCAGATCGAGCCGCCCGTCTGCCATATGCCTGCCGAGCAGGCGCACCACGGCGTCGCGTTCGGCATTCGAGGCGCGGGTGCCGGTGGAGATGTCCATGCCTGGTCCTATCGACGGTTCCACCCTCCATAGTGGAATATGACTCCATCATAACCCTCCAAAGTGGAATGTCAACCTGCGGGCTGATTCCCGCCGGAAACGCGCGCCTCGACGCCATCCGGCGGTAGGGTTCCATCAGGAACAGCTGTATGGACAGGTGTTCAGCTCGCGGGTCCGCCGAGCGGCCGGATCCGCGTCCCGACGAACTCGCTCAGGAGGCACAGGTGTCGGAGACCGTCCGCGGGGTCGTGGCCCGCAGCAAGGGCGCACCCGTGGAGATCACCGAGGTCGTGATCCCCGATCCGGGCCCGCACGACGTGGTGGTGCGGGTGCGGGCGTGCGGCGTCTGCCACACCGATCTGCACTATCGCGAAGGCGGGATCACCGACGACTTCCCGTTCCTGCTCGGCCACGAGGCCGCCGGGGTGGTGGAGACCGTCGGCGCCGCGGTCACCCACGTGGCGGAGGGCGACTACGTGATCCTCAACTGGCGCGCGGTCTGCGGTGAGTGCCGGGCGTGCAAACGGGGCCGTCCCTGGTACTGCTTCGACAGTCGCAACGCGAGCGCGAAGATGACGCTCGCCGACGGAACCGAGCTGGCAGCGGCTCTCGGCATCGGCGCGTTCGTCGACAAGACCCTCGTGCACGAGGGCCAGTGCACCAAGGTGGATCCCGCCGCCGACCCCGCGGTGGCGGGCCTGCTCGGCTGCGGCGTGATGGCGGGCATCGGCGCGGCGCTGCACACGGGCAACGTCTCGATCGGCGACAGCGTCGCGGTGATCGGCTGCGGCGGCGTCGGGGACGCGGCCATCGCCGGGGCCGGACTGGCCGGTGCGAAGACCATCGTCGCGGTCGACCGCGACGCCCGGAAACTGCGCTGGGCCACCGACTTCGGCGCCACCCACACGGTCGACGCCACCACCGAGGACGTGGCCGAGAAGATTCGGGAGTACACCGACGGGTGGGGCGCCGACGTCGTCATCGACGCCGTCGGGCGGCCGGAGACCTGGAAGCAGGCGTTCTACGGCCGCGATCTGGCCGGCACGGTGGTTCTGGTCGGCGTGCCGACCCCGGAGATGACCATCGAGATGCCCCTGCTGGACCTGTTCTCCCGCGGCGGCGCGCTGAAGTCCTCGTGGTACGGCGACTGTCTGCCGGAACGCGACTTCCCCACCCTGATCGATCTGCACCGCCAGGGACGGCTGCCGCTGGACCGCTTCGTCACCGAACGCATCGGCCTCGATCAGGTGGAGCAGGCCTTCGCCGAGATGCACACCGGCGAGGTGCTGCGCTCGGTGGTGGTCTGGTGACCGCCCGGATCGACCGCGTCGTCACTTCCGGCGACTTCTGTCTCGACGGCGGCACCTGGGCGGTGGACAACAACATCTGGCTGGTCGGTGGTGACGACGAGGTGGTCGTCATCGACGCCGCCCACGACGCGGACCCGATCGTCGCGGCGGTCGCCGGGCGCACAGTCCGCGCGATAGTCTGCACCCACGGGCACAACGATCACGTGACGGTCGCCCCCGAACTGGCCGAGCGGCTGAACGCCCCGATCCTGCTGCATCCCGGAGACGAGCCGCTATGGCGCATGACCCATCCGGAAGCCGAATACCGGCCACTGGCAGACGGTGATCGGATCACCGTGGCCGACAGCGAGATCCAGGTGCTGCACACACCCGGCCACTCCCCCGGGTCGGTCGCGCTGCATCTGCCCGACGCGAAGGTGGTGTTCACCGGCGACACGTTGTTCGCCGGTGGGCCCGGCGCGACCGGCCGCTCGTTCTCCGATTTCGGCACGATCATCGAGTCGATTCGCGAACGCCTGCTGACGCTTCCGGACGAGACCACGGTCCATACCGGACACGGCGATTCCACGACCATCGGCGCGGAGAAACCTTTCCTCACCGACTGGATAGCCCGCGGCCACTGAGCGCTTCGGGCGGCACACGGCTGCACCGCGCGGGTCATCCGCGGTAGGGATACCGGCGATCCAGATCCAGATTCACCTGGAGGACGTCCACCCGCGGCTCACCGAGGAACCCCAGCGTCCGGCCGCTGGTGTGCTGGTCCACCAGGGCACGCACCTGGTCTTCCGAGATTCCGCGCGCCTTCGCGACACGGGACACCTGGATGGCCGCGTACTCCGGAGAGATGTTCGGGTCCAGTCCGCTACCGCTCGCGGTGACGGCATCGGCCGGCACCGCCGGATCGGCGGGCGCGTCGCCCCGGATCGGGACGACGCGCCCGGCCGAGTAGTCCTGCCCCGGTTCGGCGCAGTCGACCCGGACGCCGTGGTAGGCAGCGACGAATGGCCGCGCCGGGCACGCCTCGTTGACGCTGACGACCCGCACGGGTTGTGAAACGTCCCCATCGCGGTCACGCGGTCCGAGCACCGCGAGGACCGCGCCCACACCATCTTTCGTGCAGAACGGACGGCTGCCGTCGACCCCCTCACGGTCGCCGACCTCCTTGCTGCGGGCGCACACCGTGGTGAGCAGACTCACCCGTGCCGGCGTGTCGACGATGTCCTCCGGTCCGAGATTGCTCGCGGCGGTGGACATCGGGTCGTAGCCGGCACCGGCGGCCGACGGACGGCTCTGGAAGTACTGCAGCAGAGCCGCTCCGCCGGAGTCGGTGAACGATTGCCCGATCAGGCCGGAGCCCACGGTCGTTCCGTTCACCTCGACCAGCGACCCGTCCGCTTTCTCGTGCAGGCCGGGAAGCTGGGCTACTGCGAAAACGGCCAGGGGGTACACGATTCCGGTGATCGCCGTGAGCGCCAGCAATGCGCGCACAGCGGCCAGATGCTGCCGGATCCAGGTTGAAAAGCGCATGTCAGGACATCCCGGGGAGGAACTGGACCACGAGGTCGATGAGTTTGATGCCGAGGAACGGCGCGACGATGCCCCCGAGCCCGTAGACGGTCAGGTTGCGGCTGAGCAACTTCGACGCGTTCGACGGCCGGTAGCGCACGCCGCGTAAAGCCAGCGGGATCAACGCCACGATGACTGCAGCGTTGAAGATCACCGCGGACAGGATCGCCGACTGCGGGCTGGACAGCCGCATGACGTTGAGCAGGTCGAGACCGGGGAACAGCGGCACGAACAGCGCGGGAATGATCGCGAAGTACTTGGCGATGTCGTTGGCGATGGAGAACGTCGTCAGCGCCCCGCGCGTGATGAGCAGTTGCTTGCCGATCTCCACGATCTCGATCAACTTGGTGGGGTCGGAATCCAGATCGACCATGTTGCCCGCCTCTTTGGCGGCCGACGTACCGGTGTTCATCGCGACGCCCACGTCGGCCTGCGCCAGCGCGGGCGCGTCGTTGGTGCCGTCACCGGTCATCGCGACCAGCCGTCCGCCCTCCTGTTCCCGTTTGATCAGGGCCAGCTTGTCCTCCGGCGTCGCCTCGGCGAGGAAGTCGTCGACGCCCGCTTCGTCCGCGATCGCCTTGGCGGTCAACGGGTTGTCGCCGGTGATCATCACCGTGCGGATGCCCATGCTGCGCATCTCGTCGAACCGCTCGCGCATGCCCTGCTTCACCATGTCCTTGAGGTGGATCACACCGAGCACCCGGGCAATACCCCCGTCGACCTGGCCGACGACCAGCGGCGTGCCGCCCGCGGCGGAGATTCCGTCGACGGTCGCGCCGAGCTCGGCGGGCACCGAGCCACCCTGAGAGCGCACCCACTCGGTGACCGCGCTTGCCGCGCCCTTGCGCAGCAGGCGGCCTTCGACGTCGACGCCGGACATCCGGGTCTGCGCGGTGAACTCCACCCAGTGGGCGTGGCTGAGTTCGCCGGGCGTGCGCTCCCGCAGACCGTAGGCCTGCTTGGCGTAGACCACGATGGAGCGGCCCTCGGGCGTCTCGTCGGCCAGGCTGGAGAGCTGTGCGGCGTCGGCCAACTCCTCCTTGCTCACGCCGGGCACCGGGGCGAAGGCCGCCGCCTGGCGGTTGCCCAGGGTGATGGTGCCGGTCTTGTCCAGCAGCAGGGTATTCACGTCTCCGGCGGCTTCGACCGCCCGGCCGGACATGGCAAGCACATTGCGCTGCACCAAGCGGTCCATGCCCGCGATGCCGATCGCCGACAGCAACGCGCCGATGGTCGTGGGGATCAGGCACACCAGTAACGAGACCAGCACGATGCCGGTGACGCCGTGCGCGTCCAGCGCCGAGGTGTCCGGCACACCCGGATTGTTCGACTTGCTGAAGATCGCCATCGGCTGCAGCGTGACGACCGCGAAGACGAAGATGATCGTCAGAGCCGCCAGCAGGATGTTCAGCGCGATCTCGTTCGGCGTCTTCTGTCTGCTCGCACCCTCCACCAGCGCGATCATCTTGTCGATGAAGCTCTGCCCCGGCTCCTGGGTGATCCGCACGACGATCCGGTCCGACAACACGGTGGTGCCGCCGGTCACCGCCGAGCGATCACCACCGGATTCCCGGATCACCGGAGCGGATTCGCCGGTGATCGCCGACTCGTCGACCGAGGCGATGCCTTCCACGACGTCGCCGTCACCCGGGATCACCTGCCCGGCCTCGACCACGACGTGATCGCCGCGGCGCAATTCTGGTGCGGCGACCCGTTCCTCGACCACCCGCGCCCCCGGCGACCACTCGACCAGTCGCCGGGCGACGGTGTCGGTCTTCGCCTTGCGCAGGGTGTCGGCCTGTGCTTTGCCGCGCCCTTCCGCGACGGCCTCGGCCAGGTTCGCGAAGATCACCGTCAGCCACAGCCACACGACGATCGCCCAAGCGAAGAAGGTCGGTTCCACCACTGCGAGAACGGTGGACCACACCGCGCCCAGTTCGACGATCAGCATCACCGGGTTGTGCCAGAGAGTGCGCGGGTCGAGCTTGCGTACCGCGTCCGGCAACGAGGTCAGCAGCATCTTGGGGTCGAGCACCCCGCTGCGGACGCTCTTGTCCCGCCGCGGCCGCTCGGAGGCGGCCTGGGCCGAGGCTTTTTCGATAGCGGGACTGGACATGTCAGTGGATCCCTTCGGCGAGGGGCCCGAGCGCCAGCGCGGGCAGGAAGGTGAGCGCGACCAGGATCACCGTCACACCGACGACCATGCCGACGAACTGCGGCCGGTGCGTCGGCAGCGTGCCGATCGATGCGGGAGTGGTGCCCTGCCGCGCCAGCGAACCGGCCAGCGCGAGCACGAAGATGATCGGAAGGAAGCGGCCGAAGAGCATGGCCAGCCCCAGCGCGGTGTTATACCACTCGGTGTTGCCGGTCAGGCCCGCGAACGCCGAGCCGTTGTTGTTGGCGGCCGAGGTGAACGCGTACAACACTTCCGACAGGCCGTGCGGCCCCGAGTTCAGCATGCTCTCGCGCTGGCCCGGCATCGCCATCGCGCAGGCGGTGCCGACCAGCACGATCAGCGGACTGATCAGGAAGTACGACGCGGCCAGCTTGATCTCGCGCGGCGTGATCTTCTTGCCCAGGTACTCCGGTGTGCGACCGACCATGAGACCCGCGATGAACACCGTGATCACCGCCAGGATCAACATGCCGTACAAACCCGAACCCACCCCGCCCGGCGCGACCTCACCGAGTTGCATGTTGAACAACAACATCAGACCCCCGAGACTGGTGTAGGAGTCGTGGAACGAGTCGACTGCGCCGGTCGAAGTCAGCGTGGTGGAGGCGGCGAACGTAGCCGAGTTCGCCACGCCGAAGCGCTGCTCCACGCCTTCCATGGACATGCCGATCGCAGTCGGTACCGTCCCATGGTGTTGCAGCTGGAGCAGATTGGTCAGTGTCACGCTGATCAATGCGATCGTCCCCATCACCGCGACGATCGCGTAGCCCTGTTTACGGCTGCCCACCATCCGGCCGAAGGTGCGCGGCAGCGAGAAGCTGATCATCAGCAGCAAGAAGATTTCCACCCAGTTGGTCCAGGTGGCCGGGTTCTCGAACGGGTGCGAGGAGTTGGCGTTGTAGAAGCCGCCGCCGTTGGTGCCGAGTTCCTTGATCACCTCTTGGCTGGCGACCGGGCCGCCGGTGATGGTCTGCCGCGTCCCGCTCAGCGTCTGCGCCGCTTGGTCGTGCAAGTGGAAATTCTGGATCACACCGCCCGCCACCAGCACGAGCGCGAAGACGAAGGCGATCGGCAGCAGGATGCGCAGCGTGCCGCGCACCAGATCCACCCAGAAGTTGCCGAGATCGCCGGTGTGCCTGCGAGCGAACCCGCGTACCAGCGCCACGGCCACCGCCATGCCCACCGCCGCCGAGACGAAGTTCTGCACCGCCAGCCCGGCCATCTGCACCAGGTGTCCCTGGGTGGATTCACCGGAGTAGTTCTGCCAGTTGGTGTTGGTGACGAAACTGACCGCGGTGTTCCAGGCCAGCGCGGGCGTCATCTCGGTGCCCGGATCGTTCAGGTGCAGCGGCAACTTGCCCTGGACGAGCTGGAAGAAGAAGAGGAACAGAATGCTGACCGCCGAGAAGGCCAGCACACTGCGCGCGTACACCGGCCAGGGCTGCTCGACTTCGGGGTGCGCTCCGATCGCGCGGTAGACGAGACGTTCGACGCGCGAATGCTCGCGTCCGTCGTAGACCCGGTACATGTAGTCGCCCAGCGGCACGTGCACCAGCGCGAGCGCCAGGATCAGGGAGGCCACGAAGACGATCCCCGCGGTTGTCGTGCTCACTCAGAACCTCTCGGGAAACAGCAGTGCCGCGACCAGGTAGATCGCTGTGCCGACGGCGAGAACCAGACCGACCAGATTCGCGGTCACAACTTCTCCACCCCGCGCTGGATCAACCCCAGCAGCGCGAACGCCGCCACGGTGAGCGCGGTGAACACCACGACCGACATAACTCGTCCAACCTCCATCCGCGCGCCGGGCTTCGGCGCGACAGAGCGAGTCAAGCGCGCCCATGGCGCGTCCCGCCGGTTCCTGACAACTTCTTGACGCCCCGATACTCGGCATTTGCGGTTCGTTGACGGTTACGCGACGCCCGCAAGGATGGCGTCAAGGAACGCGGACGGACCGTCAACACCCCGTAAATATCGAGGTCCGGCCCGCTGGCGACGGTAGAAGTGGAGAGCACGCCCGGCGGGACGATTCCAGCGCGACCGGTGTCGTGACCAGGAGGGAAGAGAGGATCGCAATGTCGGCAATGCTCGTCGTCTTCGCATTCGTCTGCTGCGCGCTGGTCATCCGTGCGCTCGGGACTCGCGAACGGGCGCCGCGGCCCCTACCGGTCGTGATCGAGGCGGATGATGCGCGGCGATGACACACCATCGGTGACGATCGAGGGGTGCTCGGCCCGAGCAGCGCGACGCGCGATGATGAAGGCGTGAAACGCGGGCAGCTGCGTATCTACCTCGGCGCCGCGCCGGGAGTCGGCAAGACCTTCGCCATGCTCGGCGAGGCGCACCGGCGGCTGGAGCGCGGTCGCGACGTGGTGGCCGCGGTGGTCGAAACGCACGGCAGGGAGAAGACCGCGAAACTGCTCGAGGGCATCGAGCGCGTCCCGCCGAAACTGATCGAGTATCGCGGCAGCACGTTCACCGAACTCGACGTCGAGGCGGTGCTGCGGCGCGCTCCGGCGGTGGTGCTGGTGGACGAACTGGCGCACACCAACACGCCCGGCAGCAAACACGAGAAGCGCTGGCAGGATGTGGCGGAACTGCTGGACGCGGGGATCGACGTGATCTCAACGGTCAACGTGCAGCATCTGGAAAGCCTCAACGACGTCGTCGAGCAGATCACCGGCATCCAGCAGCGCGAGACGGTGCCGGACGCCGTCGTGCGCGGGGCGGACCAGGTGGAACTGGTCGACATCACACCGGAAGCGTTGCGGCGCAGACTTTCCCACGGCAACGTGTACGCCGCCGAGAAGATCGACGCAGCGTTGCGCAACTACTTCCGCGCGGGGAACCTCACGGCCTTGCGCGAGCTGGCGCTACTGTGGCTGGCCGACCAGGTCGACGCCGCGCTGGCCAAGTACCGGGCCGACCACAAGATCACCGAATTGTGGGAAGCGCGCGAACGCGTCGTGGTCGCGGTGACCGGCGGCCCGGAATCGGAGACGATCGTGCGCCGGGCCGGCCGGATCGCCACCAAATCCAGCGCAGACCTGGTGGTCGTGCACGTGGTGCGCGGCGACGGCCTGGCCGGGGTCTCCACCGAGCGGCTGGCCCGGCTGCGCGAGCTGGCGGCGAGCCTGGACGCCTCGCTGCACACCGTCACCGGCGACGACGTGCCCACCGCGCTGCTCGAGTTCGCGCGCGAGGCGAATGCCACCCAACTCGTCCTGGGCACCTCCCGGCGCTCGCGCTGGGCGCGGATCTTCGACGAGGGCATCGGCTCCACGGTGGTGCAGCGCTCCGGCAAGATCGACGTGCACATGGTGACCCACGAGGAGGCCCACCGCGGATTCCGGTACGCGGCTCTGCATCCGCGCCGCCCCGTGGCGGCCTGGCTCGCGGCCGTTCTCGTACCGGCCCTGGTCTGCGCTGTCAGTGCCGCCTACCTCGACGACGTGCTCGATCTCGGCGGGATCAGCGCCGTGTTCGTGGTCGGCGTAGTGGCGGTGGCGCTGCTCGGCGGCGTCGTGCCCGCGTCGTTCTCGGCGCTGCTGTCGGGCCTGTTGCTGAACTGGTTCTTCGCGCCGCCGCGCTACAGCCTCACCATCGCCGAGCCGAACAGCTTCATCACCGTGGTGGTGCTGCTCATCGTCGCCGTCGCGGTGGCGGCGCTGGTCGATCTGGCCGCGAAGCGAACCGCTCAGGCGCGCAAGGCGTCCCGGCAGGCTGAACTGCTCACCATGTTCTCCGGCGCGATCCTGCACGGCGCGGATCTGCCCCGGCTGCTCGAACAGATCAGGGAGGTCTTCGCGCAGCGCGCCGTCGGCTTGGTGGCGGGCGACCGGGTGCTCGCCGAGGTGGGCGTCGACCCGCCACGGCAGCCTTCCGAAGCGGACACCGTGGTGGAAGCGGGCGATGCCCGCCACTGGCTACTGCTGTCCGGCCGCCCACTGGCGGCCGCCGACCGTCCGGTGCTCAACGCGGTGACCAACCAGGCCGTCGCGCTGGTGCGCCAGGCGCGCCTGGCCGAGGAGGCCAGCGCCGCCGCGGCGCTGCTCGAGGCCGATCGCCTGCGGCGTGCTCTGCTCTCGGCGGTCAGCCACGACCTGCGCACCCCGCTGGCAGGCGCCAAAGCGGCGGTGTCCAGCCTGCGCAGCGACGACATCGAATTCTCCCCCGAGGACACCGCCGAACTGCTGGAGACGATCGAGGAATCGGTGGATCAGCTCACCGCGCTGGTCGGCAATCTGCTCGACTCCTCCCGGCTCGCGGTCGGCGTGGTCACGCCGCAGTTGCGGCGGGTCTACCTGGACGAGGCGGTGCACCGCGCATTGGTGAGCGTCGGGATGGGCGCGCGGGGGCTGCGGCGCGCGGCGGTGGACCGGGTCCGGGTGGAGGTCGGCGACGTCTCGGTGCGCGCGGACAGCGGCCTGATGGAACGGGTGCTGGCGAACCTGATCGATAACGCGTTGCGGCACGCGCCGCGCGCGGGCACGGTCCGGATCACCGCGGAACGGGCGGGCGACCGGGTCGCGATCGCGGTCGTCGACACCGGCCCCGGTGTGCCGCACGGCACAGAGGAGCAGCTGTTCGAACCCTTCCAGCGTCTCGGCGACCGCGACAACACCACCGGCGTCGGCCTTGGTCTGTCGGTGGTGCGCGGGTTCGTCGAAGCGATGGGCGGCACGGTGCATGCCGAGCCCACCCCGGGGGGAGGATTGACCATGCTGGTCGACTTGCCCGGCGGCGAGCCGCAGGATGCCGGCGGCACGGCCGTGGCGCACGAGACGACGAACGCGGGTGAGTGAGGTGTCCCCGACGACACAGGAGGCGGCGGTGGTGGCGAAGACGTCCGAGGCGGTGGCGACGAAGGTGCTCGTGGTCGACGACGAACCGCAGATCGTCCGCGCGCTGCGGATCAATCTGTCGGTGCGCGGCTACGAGGTGATCACCGCCGCGACCGGCGGGGCGGCCCTGCGCGCGGCCGCCGACCGGCACCCGGACGTCGTGGTTCTCGACCTCGGCCTGCCCGACATGGACGGCATCGAGGTGCTCGCCGGATTGCGCGGTTGGACCTCGGCGCCGGTGATCGTGCTGTCGGCGCGGACGGATTCCGCCGACAAGGTCGAAGCGCTGGACGCGGGCGCCGACGACTACGTCACCAAGCCCTTCGGCATGGACGAGCTGCTGGCCCGGCTGCGCGCCGCGGTCCGGCGCGGCGCCACCGATGTCGACGCTTCGGCGCCCGTCGTGACCACCGACTCGTTCACCGTCGATCTGGCCGCCAAGAAGGTCACCAAACGCGGCGAGGCCGTGCACCTGACACCTACCGAGTGGGGCATGCTCGAGATGCTGGTGCGCAACCGCGGCAAATTGGTCGGAAGGCGTGAGCTGCTCCGCGAGGTGTGGGGCCCCTCCTACGCCACCGAGACCCACTACCTGCGGGTCTATTTGGCGCAATTACGCCGCAAATTGGAGGACGATCCGTCGCGCCCCAAGCACCTGCTCACCGAGGCGGGCATGGGTTACCGGTTCCAGGAGTAGTAATCCCGGCCACGGGCCGCCGCCAGCGCGGAATGGCGCGACCTGGCACGGCGTTGCCAGGCGCGCGAGTTGATTGCGACGACAATGGCAGGATCGAACCCATGGCTGAACAGACCGCTACACCCGTCACCGCCACCGCGGCGCCGAGCGCGCCGGAACCGACCACCTTGTGGGTCGAGCGCACCGGTACCAGGGCCTACACCGGCCGCAGCTCTCGCGGCGCCGAGGTCCTGATCGGTTCGCAGGGCGTTCCCGGTGTGTTCACCCCCGGCGAGCTGCTGAAGATCGCGCTCGCCGCCTGTTCCGGGCTGAGCGCGGACTTCCCGCTGTCGCGCAAACTCGGCGACAACTTCGACGCGACCATCCGTGTCTCCGGCGATGCCGACCGGGAGAACGAGGTGTACCCGCACCTGGCGGAAGTGTTCGAACTCGACCTCAGCGAGCTCGACGACGAGGCCCGCGAACGGTTGCTGGTCACCGTGCAGCGTGCGATCGACAAGGTCTGCACGGTGGGACGGACGCTGAAGGCGGGATCGAAGGTGACGCTGTCGTTCGACATCGAGGCATGATGGACGAGGCCGTTCGGTTGAGCGCCTGGGTGCACGGCCTGGTCCAGGGTGTGGGTTTCCGCTGGTGGACTCGGTCGCGGGCGCTGGAACTCGGTCTGGTCGGGCACGCCACCAATGCCAGGGACGGCCGCGTGCACGTGGTCGCCGAGGGGCCGCGAGCGGCGTGCGAGCGGTTGCTCGCCCACTTGCGATCCGGCGATACACCTGGTCAGGTGAGGTTGGTTGTGGAAAGCTGGGAGCCCGCGCGGGGTGATTTGACCGGTTTCGAGGAGCGGTAGTGGTGGTTCGGGCGACGAGGGGGGCGCAGCGGTGAGCACGCGGAATCCCGGTGAGGGCGAGCGCCGGGACGAGCCCGAGCGGCCGTCCGGGCCGCAGCGCCCGAGCGAGGACGAACAGCCCGCCACTGCGGCTACGCCCGCGTCCGGCGACGAGCAGGATTGGTCGACCCCCGTCTCCCGCGGCACGGACCGGCCGGATGCCGGTGACGCCGAGCAGCCCGATATCGACTGGTCGACGCCGGCTTCGGTGCCGCCCGGCGAGCAGAGCGGTCCGGGCGGCGAACCTCCCGCAGCCTCCGTCCCGCCGCGGCCCGGCCGTATCCAGCGCCAGGAAGCAGGCGTCACCCAGCCTCGTCCGCCCACCGTGGCCGAGGCGCGGGCGAGGGAGAAGGCTCGCAAGCGCGCCGAGGAGGAACAGCGCGCGGCCGCCTTGGCCGAGGAGGCCAAGAAGCGCACCCGCAAGCGAGTCATGATCGGCGGTGTCGCCATCGTCGGCGTCGCCGCCCTGGTCGGCGGCGGCTACCTGGCCTATCGCGCGCTGGCCGCGCCGGACCGGGTGACGGCGCAGTGCGTGAAGACCGAGAACGGCCAGGAGATCGTGGTCGACGACTCGTACTGCGGCGACGGCCGTCCCGGCTTCATCGGCGATACCGGCGTCAATCCGGGCTTGATCATCCTGGGCGGGGGGCCGCAGTACCGCTACTACTACGGCGGCACGGGCACCGTCGGCAAACCGCCGACGGGCGGCACCACGATCAAGCCGAAAGGCGCCGAGATCAAGACCAAGAGCGGCACCACGATCCAGCGTGGCGGCCTGGGCAGCAAGAGCACCGGCGGAGGGTCGTAGATGCGACGTGTGCGGGATACGCCCCGGGCGGGCTGGCAGCAGACCATCGAAAGCCAGGGCCTGGTCTACGGGTCCCCGGGCCGGGATGCGAGCGGTCAGCCGCGCCCGTACTGGGACGAGTCGGTGCACTACGAGTTCGAGATGTCGGAGATCCTCGCGTTGGAGGCCGACGTCGAACTCCTGCACTCGATGTGCCTGAACGCGGTGGAGCACATCGTGCTCACCGAGCGGTACGCCGATTTCGGCCTGCCCGAGTGGAGCTGGGGTCCGATCGCGGAATCCTGGCGGCGCTCCGATCCGTACGTGTACGGGCGCTTCGACCTGCGCTACGACGCGCGGCGGCCGGCGAAACTGCTGGAGTACAACGCGGACACGCCGACATCGCTGCTGGAGGCGGCGATCGTGCAGTGGCACTGGCTGACCGACCGCTACCCGGGCGGTGACCAATGGAACTCGTTGCACGAGAAGCTGGTCGAACGATGGGGCGAGCTGCGCGACGTGCTGCCCACCGCGCAACTGCACTTCAGCTGGTCGGGCGCGGACGCCACCGGCGAGGACAACGTCACCACCGCCTATATGCAGGAGACCGCGGCCGAGGCCGGGTTCGACACCGTCGCGCTGCCGATCGAGGAAATCGGATTCGACTCGGAGCTGGAACGTTTCGTGGATCTGGCGGAGGCCCCGATCGAGGCGATCTTCAAGCTCTACCCATGGGAGTGGGTGCTCGACGACGAGTTCGGCAAGCGCGTCGTGGACAGCCTGCCCGAGACCATGTGGATAGAACCGCTGTGGAAGACGCTGTTGAGCAACAAGGCGATCCTGGCGGTGCTGTGGGAGATGTACCCCGGCCACCCGAATCTGCTGCCCGCCTACCTCGACTCGCCGCACGAACTCACCGAGTACATCCGCAAACCGAAGCTGGGACGCGAAGGCGCCAATATGACGATCGTCGGCGCCGGTCTGGAAACCGCGACCGGCGGGGTCTACGGCGAGGAAGGCTACGTGTACCAATTACTCGACCCGCTACCGGAATTCGACGACATGCGCCCGGTGCTCGGCGCGTGGATCGTCGGCGACGCCGCGGCGGGCCTCGGCATCCGCGAGACCGCGGGTCTGATCACCGACGACGGCTCGGCCTTCGTCCCGCACCGCATCACCGATTGAGCCTCGTCACCGTCGAACACGTATCCGTCTCGGCTGTACGCCAACCCGTCTCGGAAGGATCAAGATGACCGCAGTCGCCCTGGAATCGGGGTACTGGAGTTCGCTGGGCGAGGGTGTGGGAGCGATCGTCCTCTACGCCCTCGTCGGCTTGGTGCTCATGCTCGTCGGCTTCTACGCCATCGACCTGACCACGCCGGGCAAGTTGCGCAAGCTGGTGGTGACGGGCAAGCCGAACGCCATCATCGTCACCGCTGCGGGCATGATCAGCATGGCGTTCATCGTCGTGCTCGCCATCTTCGCCGTCGGCGGCGGTGGCAAACTGTCCGAGGGCCTGATCGCCGCGCTGGTGTTCGGCCTGGTCGGCATCGTCGCCCAGGTCATCTCGGTGCGCGTCATCGAGCGTGCGATCGGCATCGACATCGGCGCCGCGCTGCACGCCGACACCTACACCACCGAGGTGCTCGTGGTGGCGGCCGCGCATTTCGCGCTCGGGCTGGTCGTCGCTTTCGCGATTCTGTAGGCGGCCGCGCGCATCCCCGCCCCTCGACGGCGGGAAGTGCGCTACCAGTCGGCGCGGTGCCGCCGGGTCAGTGCTCGTCCCCGTGGTCGAGGCAATAGGCGGCCGCCGCGAGGTACTGGCGGCACTCGGGGCCGTGACCGGCGTGCACGCTGCGGATGAACAACGCGCGATCCATGTCGAGATCTGTCGACGGCTCCGCGGAACAGTCCCGGTATCGGGCCCGCCACAGGTCTTGCGTATCCAGCGATGTCTGCATCGTGCACCTCCCGTGTTGCGGATCAGTGCGAGAAGGGCTTGCCGATATCCTTACGGCGGAGACATACCCGCTCGTGCCGCACGGCAACCGGTGCGCCTCATCTGGTCACCAGCCGCCAGTCGTCGGGCAGGCGCGCCGCGGTGATCTGCGCGCCCTCGGCCTCCAGGTCGACGGTGGTCGCGCCGAGCCGCAACGCGCGCAGCGAGACCTTCCCCCACCGCGCGGGCAGCTGCGGCCGGACGGTGAGCGTCCGGCTCGGCGCGTCGGGGTCGAGTCCGAGGAAGGCGCGCACCAGCAGCAGCGGCGCCGCGCTCGCCCACGCCTGCGGCGAACAGGAGGTCGGGTACGGCACCGGCGTGGCGAATCGCGACCGGGGAAAGCCGCAGAACAACTCCGGCAAGCGCCCGTCGAACACCGCCGCCGCGTCCAGCAGACCGGTGGCCAGCCGCGTCGCCAACTCGACCGCGCCGGGCACGTGCCGGTAACGCAGCAGGCCCGCCACCGCGACCGCCGTGTCGTGCGGCCATACCGAGCCGCAGTGATAGCTCATCGGGTTGTAGGCGCCCATGTTCGACGCCAGGGTGCGCAATCCGAAGCCGGAGTCCATCTCCGGACCCGCCAGGCGCGCCACCACTTCCGCCGCGTGCTCGTCGGTGGCGATGCCCGACCAGAGGCAGTGCGCCACATTGCTGGTCAACGCGTCGACCTGACGCTTACCGCCGTCCAGCGCCACGGCGTACCAGCCGCGGTCGGGCAGCCAGAACTGCTCGGCGAACTTGACGCGCAACTCCGCCGCGCGTTCGCGCAGCAGGCCGGCCAGTCGCGGATCGTCGAACGCCTCGGCCAGCTCGGCCCTGGCCAGCATCGCGGCGTGCACGTAACCCTGCACCTCGCACAGCGCGATGGGCGCCTCGGCGATATGGCCGGTGGCGTCGTTGATTCCGTCGAAGCTGTCCTTCCAGCCCTGGTTGATCAGGCCGCGGTCGGTGGCGCGGCGGTATTCGACGAAGCCGTCCCCGTCCCGGTCGCCGTAGTCGGTGATCCAGTGCAGCGCGGCGTCGGCGGCGGGCAGCATCTGCCGGATCGCCTCCGGGTCGGCGCCCCAGCGATGGCATTCGGCGAGCAGCATCACGAACAGCGGTGTGGCGTCGGCGGTCCCGTAGTAGATGTTGCCGCCGAAAACCTGTCCGCCCGCCGGGCCGCGGCGCATCTCGTGCATGATGCGTCCGGGTTCCTCCTCGGTGAGCGGGTTGACGTCCTGGCCTTGCAGTTCCGCCAGCTGCTGCAACGTGCCCAGCGCCAGATCGACCTCCAGCGGCAGCGCCATCCACGCGGTGAGCAGGCTGTCGCGCCCGAACAGGGTCATGAACCACGGCGCGCCCGCGGCGACGAACGGCCGGGCGTCACCGGATTCGTCGTGCATCTGCAGCGCGCCCAGGTCGCTTTCGGTGCGGCGCAGCACCCGGGTGAGCGCCGGGTCGGACGCGGCGATGTCGGTGGCGGTGTCGCGCCACGCCTCGATCTTGCGGCCCGGCGCGCTGACCCCGTAGTGCTCGCCCGGCGAGATCGCCTGAAATCGCTGGTTGCCCACCGTCGGCTGCGCGATGATCTCGGTCTGCCAGCATTCGCCGACCGGCACGATCACCCGCCACAGCAGCGAACCCGGGAGAACTTCCGGTTCGACGGTCGCCGAGATCGAGATCCCCCGGCTGCGGTCGGCGTGATCATGCAGCACGAGTTCGCCGTCGGCGACCGTCACGTCGGCTCGCGCGTGCCCCGCGCGGCCCTCCTTCACCGCGAAGAGATCGACGAAGTCGGCGTCCACATGCAGCTCCAGCAGCACCGCGGTGGGCTCGCGGCCCATGTTCTCCAGCGTGATCAGCTCGTGCATGCCGTCGGCCACGATCCGTTCGCGCACCACCAGCAGCGTGCTGTCGGCCAGGCCCGCCCGCGGGGGCCTGCGCAACACGAACCTGGCGGCGAACGCCTCCGGACTGAGCACCGAAAGCGACTCGGCGGGCTTGCCGTTCACCAGCAATTCCCAGCGGGACAGCACGCGCGCGTCCCGGAAGAACAATCCGTGCGGTTTGCCCGGTTCGACGTCGCCGAGCCGATTGGACAGGCAGAATGTGCCGCCTTCGACCAGGGTGACCGAACCGCACCCCCCGAACCCGGTGGGCTCACCGGAGTTCAGGGGGGCGGGGCTCAACGGTGCGGTATCGGTCACGCCTATCCGCTCGCCGCGACCCGGATCGGCGCGGCGCCGGGCGCCGGGGCGTCGAGCGGCGCGGCAGCAGGCGCCGCGAGGTCCACCGGCGCGGCGCCGAACCGCTTCTTGGAACGCAACACGCGGCGATACACCTGTTCGTAGCCGAATCCGAGCGTGTCGGAGCCGAAATGCGCCTGCACGTGGGCCCGGCACGCATACGGGTCGATGCCCCTGACCTCCTCGATGGCCGCGGGCAATTCGGCGGGATCCTCGCAGATGCGGCCGGTCACGCCGTCGACGATCACCTCGGACACCGCCCCGCCGCGCAGCGCGACCACCGGCGTGCCACAGACCATGGATTCGATCATCACCATGCCGAACGGTTCCTCCCAGCGGATCGGGAACAACAGGCAACGCGCATTCGCAAGCAGCTTACGCTTGGCCGCCGCGTCGGCGAGACCGAACACGTGATCGTTTTCCGTCAACAGTGGCCGCACCTTGGCCTCGAAGTACGCCTGCTCCGGACGCTCGCTGCACTTACCCGCCAGCACGAGCGGGATCCCCGCGGCATGCGCGGCCTCCAGCGCCAGGTGCGGCGCCTTGCACTCGTTGAACCGGCCGAGGAACAGCGCGTAGTCGTCCTTCTCCACCCGGAACGGCCAGTCGTCGACGTGCAGCGCGTTGTGCACGCGCCCGGACCAATTCAGACCCGGCGCCAGTTCGCGCTGGCGGTCGCTGATCGCCACCAGCGCCACTTCGTCGCCCAGATCCTGGTAGTAGCGGTAGATGTCGTCCTCGACCGGGCCGTGCACGGTGAGCACCGTCGGCAAGCCCATGTTCTGGAAGACGGTCGCGTTGAGCGGACCGGCGAAGGTGTGGTCGTGCACCAGGTCGATACCCGATGTGGCCACGAGCTTCTCGATGGCGCGGCGCACCCGCAGCGCGTGCACGACCTCGGGAAACGGCTCTCCGAGACGCTCGGGCAGCGCTCGCTCCCACACCGGCACGAACTTCGCCTTCGTCCCCGGCTCCCCCGCGCCCAGCAGCGTGACGTCATGGCCACGGGCCACCAATGCGTCGACCAGATCGGCCACCACGGCCTCGACGCCGCCGTATGCCTTGGGCGGCACGTCGAAGTACGGCGGCACGACCATCGCGATACGAAACGGGCCGCTGGAACGGTCTGTCGACAAGTAGTCGCACGACGGCATCTCCAGATCGGACGACGCCTGCGCGGAAATCGGCACGGAAAGCGCGCTCATGACCCTCCTTCCAGGGACAACCAAATAGCACTCACTCGCATTCACCCAGCACTCGGAGTACCGGGCGCCGAACTGAACTAAGTGGCCGCCGCGGCGGGGTGAAGACTTGAGCTGCACCGCCGTCCATGGGGCTTGGTTGGCCTGGTCACGCCGCTGGCGTGAGCAGGGGGGCCGAGTGGGAGGTACCTCGGACGGGGAGGTTCAAACCAAACAGTTCGGGAAAAATCACGCCGCCCAGCGTTCGTTCGGCAACCGATGGGTAAGCCGGTGGCCCCGCCTTGTCGGCCGCAGCGCGCATCACCCGTCGGCGCGCATCACCCGTCGAAAACAACCTGCGGGTCGTGGCCGGCCGGGGTGGCGTCGCCACCCGCCAGGACGAACCGCAGCAGGTCTTCGGCTTCCGCCCGCACCGCCGCCTCGTCGGCGGCGGACAGCGGGTGCCAAGGAACGATGCGCAGCGTGGCGCCGTCCAGCGACCAGCGGCCGTGCGCGAAACCGTCGACCAGGTATACCGGAACGCCCGCGGAAGCTTCCTCGGCGGTGCGCTTGCGGTCGTCCTCACTGATGATCCTGCGGCGGTCCTTGTGGCCGAGCAGCACATTGTCGAAGGCGGGCAGGAAACGCACGGGCACCGGAAGTTCCGGCTCGGCCAACGGCGCCTCCGGCAGATCGAACAGCACGCGATGCTCGTCGTCGGTGAACACGCGCAGCCGGGAGCGTATATCGTCGACGACTTCGGCCAGCCGGGTGACGCCCGCCCACGCCTGCATGTCGGCCACCGTGGCCGGACCGAAGGCGGCCAGGTAACGCAGCACCAGCGTCGCGGGCTGCGGCGCCGCCATCGGCGCGCCCGTCCATTCCTCGGCCGACCCCACCGTGACGTGCCGATTGCGCCACCGCCCCCACGCGCCGGTCTCGGGGCCATGCGTCAACGGCACCAGCAACTCGACGGTTTCGGCGAGTCTGCGCGGGTGCCTGCCCGGGAAACGCCGGGCGAGCAGTTCGCCGAGTTCGCGGCGGCGCAGTTGCCGCCCGGCCAGCAGCTCACGGCCCGCCGCCGCGAGTGCGGGCAAGTCGACGCCGTCGATCTCGGCACGGAAGTACGGCGCTTTCAGCGCGGCGTCGACCACGGGCTGCACCGTCGGCCGCAGCCAGCGGTAGTCCGCGGCGTCGGCCAGGTGCACGGTCCGGCGAATCATGGCGGAGCGCACCAGCGAGCGATCGCGCAGCAGCGCGGCCAAGTCGTCGTGCCGGAAGTTCGCCAGGCGCGACCACAGGCCCACATAGGGCCAGTTCGGTTCCTGGCCCTGTACCGCGACCAGCTGCCGGACCAGTTCCAGCGGCGGCATGCCCACCCGCTCCACCAACTTCTGCCGGACCAGCAGGGTTCGATTCAGCTCGCGCAGTGACAGTTTCGTCATGCGACCATCGTCGCCCAGCCCACCGACACCTCGGCGCTCCGACGACCGCGGAGTTCACTGATCCGGGAGGCAGCGGCCGGGGTCGGGCAGGTCGGCACACGGTGCGTTGCCGTGCGCACGCAGCACCTCTTTACCGGTCCGATCGGTCAGGAAGTGCAGGAAACTCGCGGCCAGCGAGTCCCCGGGCAACTCGCCATTGCTGTAGGCGTACTCGACTCCCCAGAACGGATAGGTGCGCCGCACCGCGGCGTCGCGGCCCGGGCCGACACCGTCGATCACGAGAGTCGGCAGACCCGCGTCGAGAGCCTCGGAGAACTCGGCGTAGCCGATGGCGCCGGGGATCTCGGCCACCGCCTTGCGCATGTCGGCGGTCACCTGCACCTCGCAGTGCGCGGGCTCGGTGACGACCGTGCCCTTCAGCGCCGTGCAGCTCAGGTGCGGGCGATCCGGTTGGGAGCCATCGATCAGCCTGCGCTCGAGCGTGTTCCGCGAACCCGAGCCCGGGGTGCGGTTGACCAGTACCACCGGCAGGTCCGGACCACCCACCGCCCGCCAATTGCCGATCTTGCCGCGGTACAGATCCTGGACCTGGGCGACGGTGAGACCGCGGACCCCGACGCCGGGATGCACAACCAGGGCGAACAGTGACAACGCGAGCGGTCGGTGCACCAACGCCGGATATCCACTGCCCTTCGCGCCGTCGGTGATGGCGAGCAACCCTGCGTTGCCCGCGCCCTCTTCGGCCAGCCGGTCCAGTCCGCGCTCGGTGCCTTCGAATCCGAACGTGAAATCCGCTTCGCTGCAACGCTTCCGGTACTGCTGGGCGGCCTCCTCGAGCACCGGTCCGAACGCCGAGGAGCCGACGAGGGTCAGTTTTCCCGAGGCGCAGTCCAACGGCATCGGCGACGGCTCCAGCGCGGCCACCACCAGTTGGACGACGATCACCAGCACCAGGAAGAGCGTGAGCGCGACCATCATCAGCGGAATGCCGGTGCGGCTGCGGGTCTCGGTGATCCGGCCGCCTTTGATGCCGCCCCGCACCACCGGTTGCGGGTATTCGCCGACACCTTCGGAACGCTGCAGGATCGCCAGGATCTTGTAGTGATCGCCGGGGCCGAGCGGCACCTTCGGCAGATCGATGACGCCGATGTGCCCGCCGGTGTCCTCGCGCACCGCGATGCCGGAGTCGGCGTCGAGATTGTCGGCCAGCGCGGGATCGCTGAGTTCGTTGACCGCCATCCCGATCACCCGGCGCTGGGGAAAGCGCAGGTGCAGACCGATCCGCGCGGCCTCAGGCGCCTTGTAGTCATGGGTATCGATCGTCGTGACACCGCTGTTCTCGATGCGCACCAAGACAACCGAGATGTCCTTCAGGTCCGGACTGGACCCGTCGGAGGCGGGGCGCAGCTGCGGCAGCACTCCCGGGAACACCGACTCGATCTCGCCGGTGACCGGGGTGTCCATCTGCACCCGATAGCCGAGTCGCCTACGACCCGCGAAGACGAACTCCCACAGGAACGCCCCGATGGGCACGGCGATACCGATGAGCGCCAGTACGATTTCGAGCGGAAAGTCGCCCACCAGTTGATCCCACCCCCAGCAATCCGTGTGGCCCTCATTCTCGGCGGCAATCCCGTTCCGACACAGGCAATGTCGGAGTATTCGACAATAGTTAACCCCGCGGTCACCCTTGCGCGCGAGTCCAGGCGAGGAGATCCGCCAGCGGCCAGGTGTTGATCACCCGTTCCGCCGCGACACCGTTCGCGACCGCGCGCTCACAGCCGTAACCCTGCCAGTCGAGCTGGCCTGGTGCGTGCGCGTCGGTGTCGATCGAGAAGTGACAGCCCATCTCGGCCGCCAGTCGCAGCAAGCGCGAAGGAGGATCGAGGCGTTCGGGCCTGCTGTTGATCTCCACGGCGGTGCCGTAGGTGCGGCAGGCCTCGAACACCACCTCCGCGTCGAATGCCGACTCCGGCCTGGTGCCGCGTCCGCCCGTGACCAGCCGCCCCGTGCAATGGCCGAGCACGTCGACATTGGGGTCGGCGACCGCGTACGCCATCCGTTTGGTCATGGTCGCGCTGTCGTCGCGCAGGTGCGAATGCACGCTCGCGACGACGATGTCCAGCCGAGCCAGCAGATCCGCCTGCTGGTCGAGGGTGCCGTCGTCGAGAATGTCCACTTCGATGCCGGTGAGGATACGAAACGGCGCCATCCGCTCGTTGAGCTCGGCGACCACGTCCAGTTGCCTGCGCAGCCGGTCGGCGGACAATCCGTTGGCCACGGTCAGACGCGGCGAATGATCGGTCAGAGCGCAGTATTCGTGCCCGAGCGCGGCCGCCACCCGCATCATCTCGTCGATCGGGCTGCCGCCGTCGGACCAATTCGAGTGCGTGTGCAGATCGCCGCGCAGCCGCTGCCGCAACGGCTTGCCCGTGGCTCCGATCGGCTGCGCGGCCGCGCGCAACTCGGCCAGATAGCGCGGCACCTCACCCGCGTACGCCTGTTCGATGACGGCGGCGGTCTTGGGTCCGATGCCCGCGAGCTCGGTCCAGTTGCGGGCCGCCCGGCGCGCCTCGCGCTCGTCGTCGGGCAATCCCGCCACGACGTCGGCGGCGCGCCGGTACGCCTTCACCCGATGGGTTTCCGCCCGCGAGCGCTCCAGCCAGAAGCCGATCTCCCGCAACGCCGCCTCCGGACCGGGCGCCGCGGCCCGGTCCGGTATGCCACTCGGTTGCTGATCCGGCACGTGCTACGGCACCCGGCTGTACTTGACGAACGCCACCCCGTCCTCGAACACCGTGCTGGTGATCACCCGGAACTTGGCCGGCTCCGGCAGCCGCGACCCGGCGCCGAACAGCGCACGGCCGCGCCCGAGCACGATCGGGTAGAGCTTCAGGAAGATCTGGTCGATCTCCGGCAGCAGCACCTGCGCCAGCTCGCCACCGCCGCACAGCCAGATGCCCAGTCCGCTCTCTCGCTTGAGTGCGCGGACCTTCTCGACCGGGTCCGCCGAGATCAGCTCGATGGCCGGATCCGGGCTCTCGGGCAGGGTGGTCGAGACCACGAACTGCCGCAAGTGCGCGTACGGCGCCGAAGTGCCGGTGCGGACACCGAAGTCGTGCGTCTTGCGTCCCATCAGCACCGTGTCGAAGTAGCGATTGCGTTCCTCCACCCCGATCGCCTCACGCACCTTGGTCGGCAGTGTCTCGGGGTATTGCGCAGTGATCGACGGACCGTGATCGCCGCCGACAGGAAAGAAATCGACCGAGCCGTCCTCGGTGGCGATGAATCCGTCAATGGTCGACGCGACGTAATAGGTGAGCTTGCGCATGCTTCCCTTCCTCACGGTCGGCTGACATTCCGAACCGCCCTGAGGAAACGGTAGCTCGCCCGCGCTAACGACGACGAGGCTTCGGCTGGCAGCGCGGGCAGGAGTAGGACGAGCGGTTCATGAACCGCTCCCGGATGATCGGCGCGCCACACCGGCGACACGGTTCGTGCTCCCGACCGTATACGGCGAGCGCGCGTTCGAAGTAGCCCGACTGGCCGTTGACGTTCACATAGAGCGCATCGAACGACGTACCGCCCGCGGCGAGCGCTTCGCCCATCACCGCGCCGACGTCGGCCAGCAGCCCACGCACCGTGGGTCGCGACAGCCCCGAGGCGAGCCGGCCACCGTGGAGCTTCGCACGCCACAGCGCCTCGTCGGCGTAGATGTTGCCGATCCCGGAGACGACGCCTTGATCGAGCAGGACGCGCTTGATCTCACTCTGCTTGCCCCGGATGACGGCGACCACGGACTCGACATCGAAACGCGGGTCCAGCGGGTCGCGGGCGATGTGCGCCACCGGCTGCGGCAGCAGCGTGCCGTCCACCTCCACCAGTGGGGCGAGTGCCCAGCCGCCGAAGGTCCGCTGGTCGACGAAGCGCAGCTGGGTGCCGTCGCCGAAGGTGGCGCGGATGTGCGCGTGCTTCTCCAACGGCGCGTCGGCGGGCTGGACCAGCATCTGACCGCTCATGCCGAGATGCACGACCAGGGCCGCCTCCGGGTCGTCGAAGGTGAGCCAGAGGAATTTGCCGCGCCGCTCGGCCGACTCGACCTTCAGGCCGGTCAGCCGGGCGGCGAGATCGGCGGCGCCTTCGAGATGGCGGCGCACCGAGCGGGGATGGGTGATCGCCACCGATTCGACGACCCGGCCGACCACATGTTCGGCGAGCCCGCGGCGCACGACCTCGACCTCGGGTAGTTCGGGCACGTCAGGTTTCGGCGGTCAGCGCCTCGTAGGCGGCCCCCGCGGCCTTCTGCTCGGCTTCCTTCTTGGACCGGCCGACGCCCTGCCCGTAGGCCCGTCCGCCGATCACCGTGGTGGCGGTGAATTCCTTGTCGTGGTCCGGCCCTGTCGAGGTGATCTCGTAGCTGGGCACGCCCAGACCACGCTCGGCGGTGAGTTCCTGCAGGCTGGTCTTCCAGTCCAGGCCCGCGCCCATGCGCGGGCCGCGCTCGAGCAGTTCCGCGAACAGCCGCAACACCACGGAGCGGGCCACGTCGATGCCGTGCTGCAGATGCACGGCGCCGAGCAGCGACTCCATGCCGTCGGCGAGGATGCTCTCCTTGTCTCGGCCGCCGGTGAGTTCCTCACCTTTGCCGAGCAGCAGGTGCGAACCGAGGCCGCCCTCGCCGAGCCCGCGGGCCACTTCCGCGAGGGCGCGCATGTTCACCACGCTCGCGCGCAGTTTGGCCAGCTCACCCTCGCTCTTGGAGGGATGTTCGTGATACAGCCGTTCGGTGATGCTCAGCCCGAGCACGGAGTCGCCGAGGAACTCGAGACGCTCGTTCGTCGGCAGACCGCCGTTCTCGTACGCGTACGACCGATGAGTCAGCGCGAGACGCAGCAGGTCCGGCTGGACATCGACGCCCAACGCGGCGAGCAGGCTCGCGTGTTCACCGGACGAGTCGGGTTCGTCGGTCACGTTGCTACGACAGGTCGAACGATCAGACCGCGGCGGTGACCTGGCGGCCCTTGTAGGTGCCGCAGGACGGGCAGGCGATGTGCGGGAGAGTCTTCTCGCCGCAGGCGCGGTTCGGGCAGGTGATCAGGGTCGGCGCGGTGGCCTTCCACTGGCTGCGCCGCGACCTGGTGTTGGAACGGGACATCCGGCGCTTGGGAACGGCCACGACTACTTCTCCTCTGTCTGATTGCTCTGCCGGTTCGGCTGATCGGTCTTGCTCAGTGGTCTCGGTCGGCCGCACCCTCGTCGGGGCTGCCGGTGCCGGGCGATCCGGAGGCGAATTCAGCCAGTCCGGCCCAGCGAGGGTCAAGTATCTCATGCCGGTGGTCGGATCCCGCAATCGCCATCCGTACGCCGCATTCCGGGCACAATCCCGCGCAATCGGGCGTGCACAGCGGCTGCAGCGGCAGCTCGAGGCCGACGGCGTCGACCACCACGGGCTCCAGGTCGATGAGGTCGTCGACCATGCGGTAGACCTCGTCGTCCTCGGTGGTCTGCTCGGTGGTGCTGTCCGGGTAGGCGAACAGCTCGGTCAGCCGCAAGGTGATCTCGTCACCGAACGGCTCGAGGCAACGCGAGCACTCGCCTTCGACCGGCGCGGACACCGTGCCGGTGACCAGCACACCCTCGGACACCGCCTGCAACTGCAGGTCGAGTTCCACCTGCGCACCCACGGGAACGGCGATCAGATCCAGTCCGATCCGCTGCTCGGTGGTGACGGTGCGGTGCAGCTCGCGCATGGTCCCCGGCCTGCGACCGATGCTGCGGGTGTCCAGCACGAAACCACCGTCCGGCGGCCGGCGCTTGGCCGACTGCGGACGCGACGCGGAACCGGAACCGGCGGACATCACGAACTCACTCACGATCGAGGGATACGGGCAACCACTCAACAATACGCGATCATGCGGTACGGGCCCAAACCCGGCCCACCCCGTCCGACGCCGCTACCTGCGGAATTCGCCGGCGTAGTCGGGTGCGCCCGCCCCGCTGCGCAACTGATGCCGACCCCGTCCGACCGTGCGCAGCGTGCTGGTCAGCGTCTCCTCGAAATCGGCCAGCCGGGAGTCGACGTAGTGGTCGCATTCCTCACGCAGGCGATCGGCTTCGGCGTGCGCGGCGTCGATCACCCTGGCCGATTCGGCGTGCGCGGCGCGGACCACCTCGGTCTGCGTGACCAGCCGCTCCTGCTCGGCGAGCCCCTCGGCCACGGAACGGTCATAGGCGGCCTTACCCGCCTCGATCATCCGCTCGGACTCGACGCGCGCCCGGCCGGTCACCGCCTCGTATTCGGCATTGCCGTCGGCCACCACGCGGTCGGCTTCCTCCTGACCGGAGGCGACGAGACGATCGGCGTGCGCGCTCGCCTCGGCGACCATGCGGTCGGCATGCGCCTTGGCGTCGGCCAGGATGCGGTCGGCTTCCTCGCGCGCGGACCCGATGGTGCGCTCGGCCTGCTCGTTCGCGCCGGTCACGGCGGTCTCGGCCGCGGTCCTGGCATCGGAGACGATCTTGTCGCGATGGTCGAGCACGTCCTGGGCGTCGTCGAGTTCACCGGGCAGCGCGTCGCGCACGTCGTCGAGTAGCTCGAGCACGTCGCCGCGCGGCACGATGCAGCTGCGGGTCGGCGGGATGCCGCGGGCCTCTTCGACAATGGCGACCAGTTCGTCGAGCGCTTCGAATACGCGATACATGCTCACTACCCTCCTGCGGACTCACGGCGAAACTTTCCGCCGAGCCCCAGTGTGCCCGTCGTCACCGCTCGTGCCGAGTCACTTTCCGGTGTGTCGGCCCAGTGTCTCGCACGCCACAGAAATCAAGTGGAGACTGCCTCTCCGCTTCGTGTTACATTTTTCTGGAAGGTCGACCAAGATCTTCACCACCTACCGCGGTCCCCGGATCGCGGACCAGGAAGCCGGAGGTACGGGCACCCTGCCGTCGAATGTCGACAGGCTCCGACGCGTCAGCGATCGCTGATCACGCGCGAGGAACGGAGCCTGCCAAGAGTCGACGGGGGCGGGCGATCACCATCGCCGTTGTCTCTGCCGATGGCCTGTGTTCGATCGGAAAGACGATGACTGTTCTGGAACTACCCCGACCGGGCGGAGGGAGCGCCACCAGCTTCTTCGTGCCGTGGGTGGGCCCATACCCGGTGTTGCCGACGCGCTCGGTCGCGACCAGGTTCGGACAGCTCACCCGCTATCTGCGCGGCGATCGCGCCTTCGCGCAGCTGATCCGTTTCGCGCTGGTCGGCGGGTCCAGCAACATCGCCTACGTCCTGCTGTTCTTCGCCATGCACGGCGTCGGACCACTGGTCGCCAACGTCGTCGGCTCCATCGTCAGCACCATGATCGCCAACGAGCTGCACCGTCAGCTCACCTTCCACGCCGCGGCACGGGTCGGCTGGTTCACCGCCCAGTGGGAAGGCGGCGGACTCGCGCTGGCCGGCCTCGGCGTCACGACCGCGGCGCTGGCCGCGATCGGCCTGTGGGCTCCCGGCCTCGCAGACACCGCGCAGGCCGCCGCCATCCTGGCCATCACCGCAGCGGTCGGCGGCATGCGCTTCCTCGCCCTGCGCGGCCTGGTCTTCTAGGGCGGGACCACCCCTCCGCGTCTTCAGGCCGCTCCAGGTGGGTGAGGCGGGAGTCGCGTTCAGGTTTTGCATCGACGGCCGGTGGGGTTGTGGGCGTTCCCGGTGAGTTACCGATGTTCTCGAGTGATCAGTGGTGGCGTGCGGCCGATCGGAGTCCGGGCGACTGTCTGTCGACGCCGACCGACTTGTGGCGACTCGGTCGGCAATCGATCACAAGGTCCGCGACCGCTTCGAGTAAGTGCTACTCCGCCGCCGCATCCATGTCCGGAGAATTTACCGGTACGGACGGGGGCGGGTTGTCCGTCAGTTCTTGCGCTCGGCCAGACGGTCGACGAGGCGCTTGTGCACCGAAGGGGGCAGCATGTCGGTGACGTCGCCGCCGTACGCGGCGACCTCCTTGACCAGTGAGCTGGACAGGAAGCTGAAGGACGGGTTGGTGGCGATGAAGAACGTGTCCACCCCGGAGAGCTTCTTGTTCATCTGCGCCATCTGCAGTTCGTAGCCGAAGTCGCCCGCGTCGCGCAGACCCTTCACGATCGCGGTGATGCCCTGTTCGCGGGCGAAATCCACCGTCAGGCCCTGCCACGACTCCACCCGTACGTTGCCCAGGTGCGCGGTCGACTCGCGCAGCATCTCCATGCGCTCCTCGACGGTGAACATGCCCTGCTTCTTCGGATTGATCATGACGGTGATGACGACCTCGTCGAACTGGGCCGCGGCCCGGGTGAAGACGTCGAGATGTCCGTAGGTCACGGGGTCGAACGATCCGGGGCACAGTGCTCCTGCCATGAGGCGACGCTAGCAGGACACACCCGTTCGGGCGCGAGTGGCCGGTCCGCGTCTAGGCGTCCGGCTCGTACTCCGCCAGATCGATGCGGGTTTCGCCGTATCGGCGCGACTTGGCCGGGACGAAGCCTGCGGGCCAAGCCGTTTCAGGCGACCGGGCCGAACGCTCCAGCACGACGAACGCGCCGGGACGCAGCCAGCCGTGCTCGGTCAGCGACCGCAGGTCGGCGAGCACCGCCGCGTTGTCCACCGCGTAAGGCGGGTCGGAGAACACCACATCGAAAACGCCCGCCCCGGCCAGTTGCAGCACACTGGCCACGGTCCCGACGCGCAATTCCGCGCCGGGCAACCCCAGGTCGGCGATATTGCCGCGGACCACCGCCGCCGCCTTGCGGTCGCACTCGACCAGCAGCGCGTGCCGCGCGCCGCGCGACAGCGCTTCCAGCCCGAGCGCGCCGGAACCCGCGTACAGGTCCAGCACGCGCGTGCCCGCGAAGTCCAGCCTGGCGTCCAAGGCGCTGAACAGCGCCTCCCGTACCCGATCGGAGGTCGGACGGGTGCCTGCGGGCGGCACCCGGAGGCGCCGCCCGCCCGCCGTCCCCGCGACGATCCGCGTCATCCGGCGGACGACTCCCGGACCGTCAACTCGATGAGCAGGTCGCCGCCTTCGACCTGCTGCACGGCGCCGATGGCGACGCGGCCCACGGTGCCCGCCCGGGGCGCGGTGATCGCGGCTTCCATCTTCATCGCCTCGATGGTGCCGATGGTGTCGCCCGCCGCGACCGAATCGCCTTCGGACACCGCGAGAGTGACGACACCGGCGAACGGCGCCGCGACATGGCCGGGGTTGGCCTTGTCGGCTTTCTCCGCGGCCGGGATCTCGCTGGCGATCGAGCGGTCGCGCACCGACACCGGCCGCAGCTGTCCGTTGAGGATGCACATCACCGTGCGCATGCCGCGCTCGTCGGGTTCGGAGATGGCTTCCAGGCCGATGAGCAGCGTGACGCCCTTCTCCAGCTGCACCCGGTGTTCCTCGCCGCGGCGCAAACCGTAGAAGAACTGGTTGGCCGACAGCCCGGAGGTGTCGCCGTACTTCTCGCGGTGGGCGAGGAATTCGGCGGTGGGACCGGGGAACAGCAGCCGGTTCAACGTCGCCCGCCGCTCCTCGGAGCTGCCCGCCAGGCCTTTCTCGTCCGCGGGCGTCAACGGCGTCTCCGGCTTGGCCGCGCTGCGCCCGGCCAGCGCTTTGCTGCGGAACGGTTCGGGCCAGCCGCCCGCGGGTGTGCCGAGTTCGCCGCGCAGGAACCCGATCACCGAATCCGGGATGTCGTAGCGGCCGGGATCGGCGGCGAAGTCCTCCACCTCGACACCGGTGCCGACCAGCGCCAGCGCCAGGTCACCGACGACCTTCGAGGACGGCGTGACCTTCACCAGACGCCCGAGCAGCCGGTCGGCGGCGGCGTATTTCGCCTCCACCTCCTCGAATCGGTCGCCCAACCCGAGCGCGATCGCCTGCTGGCGCAGGTTCGACAACTGACCGCCGGGGATCTCGTGGGTGTAGACGCGTCCGGTGGGCGCGGGCAACCCGGACTCGAAGGGCGCGTAAACCTTCCGCAACGCCTCCCAGTACGGCTCCAGGTCGCACACCGCCTGCAGGTTCAACCCGGTGTCGTATTCACTGTGGGCGGTCGCGGCGACGATCGCCGAGAGCGCGGGCTGGCTGGTGGTGCCGGCCATCGCGGCACTGGCGCCGTCGACGGCGTCGGCGCCGGCCTGCCACGCGGCCAGATAGGTGGCCAGCTGCCCGCCCGGGGTGTCGTGGGTGTGCACGTGCACCGGCAGATCGAAATTGCTGCGCAACGCCGTGACCAGCGTGGTCGCGGCCGGGGCGCGCAGCAGGCCTGCCATGTCCTTGATCGCCAGCACGTGCGCGCCCGCGTCGACGATCTGCTCGGCCAGCTTCAGGTAGTAGTCCAGGGTGTAGAGGGACTCGTCCGGATTCGACAGATCCCCGGTGTAACTGATCGCGACCTCCGCGATCGCGGTCCCGGTCTCGCGAACCGCGTCGATGGCCGGGCGCATCTGATCGACGTTGTTGAGCGCGTCGAAGATCCGGAAGATATCGATGCCCGTCGCGGTCGCCTCGGAGACGAACGCGCGGGTCACCGCCTCCGGATACGGGGTGTAACCGACGGTGTTGCGGCCGCGCAGCAGCATCTGCAGGCAGATGTTCGGGATCGCCTCCCGCAACGCCGCCAGCCGCTCCCACGGGTCCTCGTAGAGGAACCGCAAGCCCACGTCATAGGTCGCGCCGCCCCAGCACTCCACCGACAGCAGCTCCGGCGTCAACCGCGCCACATGCCCAGCCACCCCGAGCAGGCCGTTGGTGCGCACGCGGGTGGCCAGCAGCGACTGGTGCGCGTCACGGAAGGTGGTGTCGGTGACGCCGACCGCCTTCTGCTCGCGCAACGCCCGCGCGAAGCCTTCCGGCCCCAGCCGCAGCAGCCGCTGCCGAGAGCCGTCCGGCGGCGGCACGCTCGGATCGATCGCGGGCAGTTTGTCGTGCGGGTACACCGTGGTCGGCCGCTCGCCGTGCGGCTTGTTCACGGTGACGTCGGCCAGATAGTCGAGGATCTTGCTGCCGCGGTCGGCGGACTGCCGCAACGTCAGCAGCTGCGGGCGCTCGTCGATGAACGAGGTGGTGACCCGGCCCGCCTTGAAGTCGGGATCGTCCAGCACCGCCAGCAGGAACGGAATGTTGGTGGCCACGCCACGGATCCGGAACTCCGCCAGCGCCCGGCTCGCCCGCGCCACCGCCGCACCGAAGTCGCGGCCCCGGCAGGTGAGCTTGACCAGCATGGAGTCGAAGTAGGCCCCGATCTCGGCGCCCAGGTTGGCCCCACCGTCCAGGCGGATGCCCGCGCCGCCGGGTGTGCGGTAGGCGGTGATCCGGCCGGTGTCCGGACGGAACCCGTTCGCCGGGTCCTCGGTGGTGATCCGGCACTGCAATGCCGCACCCCGGATGGTCACGGCGTCCTGGCTCAGACCCAGCTGCTCGAGCGTCTCCCCCGCGGCGATGCGCAGCTGCGACTGCACCAGGTCGACGTCGGTGATTTCCTCGGTCACCGTGTGTTCCACCTGGATGCGCGGGTTCATCTCGATGAAGACGTGGTTGCCGCGCTCGTCCAGCAGAAACTCCACGGTGCCCGCGCACGAGTAACCGATCTGCCGGGCGAAGGCCACCGCGTCGGCGCAGATCCGCTCGCGCAGTGCGGGGTCCAGATTCGGCGCGGGCGCCAGCTCGATCACCTTCTGGTGCCTGCGCTGCACCGAGCAGTCCCGCTCGAACAGGTGCATCACATTCCCGTGCTGGTCGGCCAGGATCTGCACCTCGATGTGACGGGGATTCACCACCGCCTGCTCCAGGAACACCGTCGGGTCGCCGAACGCCGACTCCGCCTCCCGGGAAGCCGCCTCGATCGACTCGCGCAGCTGCTCGGGCGCGGCGACCCGGCGCATCCCGCGCCCGCCGCCGCCGGCGACGGCCTTGACGAAGATCGGGTATTCCAGCTCGTTCGCCGCGGCCAGCAGCTCCTCCACGTCCGACGACGGTGCGCTCGAACGCAACACCGGCAGACCTGCCGCCCTGGCCGCCTCGATGGCACGCGCCTTGTTACCCGCCAGTTCGAGCACCTCGGCCGACGGGCCGATGAAGGTGATGCCCTCCCGGGCGCATGCCGCCGCCAGATCCGGGTTCTCCGACAGGAATCCGTACCCGGGGTAGATGGCGTCGGCGCCCGCGGACTTGGCCGCCTCGATGATCGCCTCGATCGACAGGTAGGCCCGCACCGGATGGCCGGGCTCGCCGATCTGATACGACTCCGCCGCCTTCAACCGATGGACCGAATTGCGGTCCTCGTACGGGAACACGGCGACCGTCCCGATGCCGAGTTCGTAAGCCGCGCGGAAGGCTCGGATGGCGATCTCGCCACGGTTGGCAACCAAGACTTTCGAGAACATTGACCTAAGGTACCCGGCTGCGTGAACCGCACCGACACGGAATCCCCCATCGCGAACTTTTTCACAAAGTCGACTAGCACCGTTGCGAAGTTGCGTTCACCGTGCCGACACAAATGCGGCGCGCCGGCAACCCGGTGCGCCGCCGCGTGACCGGGTCCGGTTGGACGCGCTCGTCCCCTCGCGTCCTATGCTGAGGAGGCAGCTGGTTCACCGCAGCGCGACGAGATGGAGCCCCGACGTCGCGCCACGGAGTCGAGCCCGCCCGTGCGGCGACGTCACGGCGGGTGAGAGGGAACCCGGTGGGAATCCGGGACTGTCCCGCAGCGGTATGCAGGAACGACCGCCGTCACCAGGCACTGAGTTCACCGGGCCGGAAGGCTCCGCGACTCGGGAAGCGACGGCCAGTAGGTCGGCCATCGGGAGCACTCCGGCGTACGCCGGCCCGCACGGCCGGTGCCCGCGAGTCCGAAGACCTGCCAGCCGTGCCGAGTACGCCGTACCCGGCGGCCACCGCCTCGTGGATTGGGCGCGCGGATCACCAGCTGACGTGTCGGGCTCCTCGGCCGGGAACATTCACCGGCATGTCATAAGGTTCTCCGCCTGCCCGTAAGGCGATGGCTTTCGTCCTCAGCAATGGAGAAACATCGTGACTGTTGCACAGCAGAAGCCGTTCACCGCGACGGTTCTCGGGCTTCCACGAGTGGGGCCACGACGCGAACTGAAGCGGGCTACCGAAGCCTATTGGGCGGGCAAGATCGACGCGGGCCGGTTGCACGGCGTGGCGCGCGACCTGCGGCAGACCCAGTTCGCCGAACTGCGCGCCGCGGGCTTGGACTCGATCCCCGTCGGCACGTTTTCCTACTACGACCACATGCTCGACACCGCCGAGTTGCTGGGCGCGCTGCCGCCCCGGGTCGCCGGGATCACGGATCCGCTGGACCGGTATTTCGCCGCCGCCCGCGGCACCGACACGGTCGAGCCCTTGGAGATGACCAAGTGGTTCGACACCAACTACCACTACCTGGTGCCGGAAATCGGCCCGGAGACCGCGTTCTCGCTGCATCCGGAGAAGCTGCTGACGGAACTGCAGGAGGCGCTCGAGCTGGGTGTGCCCGCGCGGCCGGTCGTGATCGGCCCGCTCACCTTCCTGAAGCTGGCGAAGGCGACCGGCGGCCCGGCACTCGCCCGGCTGATCGAACTGCTGCCGCTCTACCGGGAACTGCTGCGCAGGCTCGCCGTCACCGGCGCCGAGTGGGTCCAGATCGATGAGCCGGTGCTGGTCACCGACCTCACCGCGGAGGAAATCGACCTGCTGCAGGTCACCTACGAGGAACTCGCCGACGCCACCGAGCGCCCGGCGATCCTCGTCGCGACCTACTTCGGGAAGCCGGACGCCGCTCTCGGGGCGCTGGCCCGCACCGGGATAGAAGGAGTCGCCCTCGACTTCACCTCCGGCGTCGACATCGCCGCGGTGGCGGCCGTGCCCGCGCTGACCGGCAAGCTGGTCGTCGCCGGTGTGGTGGACGGGCGCAACGTCTGGCGCACCGATCTCGACCGAGCCGTGGCCACGCTCGGTTCGTTGCCGGGATCCGCCGGGCAGGTGGCGGTTTCGAGCTCGTGCTCGTTGCTGCACGTGCCGTACACGCTGGCCGGGGAGACCAGGTTGGACGAGCGCCTGCGGTCCTGGCTGGCGTTCGGCGCCGAGAAAGTGACCGAGATCCGGCTGCTCGCGACCGGCCTGAGCGAGGGCGCGGAGGCGATCGCCGCCGAATTGGCCGCGGTCCGCGAGGCGCTCGCGTCGCGGAGGTCGGATCCGCGGCTGAACGATCCGGGAGTACGCGCGCGGCTGGCGGCGCTCGGGCCGGACGCCGCCCGCCGCGCGCCCGCCGAACAACGGCGGGAACTGCAACAGGACCGTTTGCGGCTGCCCGCCCTGCCGACCACGACGATCGGTTCCTACCCGCAGACCTCGGCCATCCGGCTGGCGCGCGCCGCGCTGCGCAAGGGCGAGATCGACCAGGCGGAGTACGTGCGCCGGATGCGCGCCGAGATCGCGGAGGTCATCGCGCTGCAGGAAGAACTGGAGCTCGATGTGCTGGTGCACGGCGAGCCGGAACGCAACGACATGGTGCAGTACTTCGCCGAGCATCTCGACGGGTTCGCGGCGACCGAGCACGGGTGGGTGCAGTCCTACGGGACACGCTGCGTGCGGCCGCCGATCCTGTTCGGAGACGTCGCGCGGCGGGAGCCGATGACCGTCGACTGGATCGGGTACGCGCAGTCGCTCACCGACAAGCCGGTGAAAGGCATGCTGACCGGGCCGGTGACCATCCTGGCGTGGTCGTTCGTGCGCGACGACCAGCCGTTGGGCGAGTCCGCCCGCCAGGTGGCGCTTGCCATCCGGGACGAGACCGTGGACCTGGAGTCGGCGGGCATCCGGATCATCCAGGTCGATGAGCCGGCCTTGCGCGAACTGCTCCCACTGCGCGCGGCCGACCAGCCCGGGTATCTGGAGTGGTCGGTGCAGTCGTTCCGGCTCGCGACCTCCGGGGTGTCCGATGCGACGCAGATCCACACGCACCTGTGCTACTCGGAATTCGGCGAGGTGATCGAAGCGATCGCCGGGCTGGACGCCGATGTCACGTCCATCGAGGCGGCGCGGTCCCGTATGGAGGTGCTCGACGACCTGAACGCCGCGGGGTTCGACCTGGGGGTGGGCCCCGGTGTGTACGACATCCACTCGCCGCGGGTGCCCAGCGTGGAGGAGATCACCACATCGTTGCGGGCGGCACTGAAAGCCGTTCCGGCCGAACGGCTCTGGGTGAATCCCGACTGCGGGCTGAAGACCAGGGGACGCACCGAGGTGGAAGCCTCCCTGCGCAACATGGTCGCCGCCGCGGCGGCGGTACGGTGAGCTCGACCGCCGATCGATGATCGGTGCCCCCTTCGCCTGGCGGAGGGGGCACCGAATCGACCACGCGGTCAATCGGACTCCGGCTCCGGTCGCGGGGGCTGCCGCCGCCGTAGGGTGTACCGATCACACGGTTCCTCCCGCCGCGTCACCGGCAACTCCCGCGCCCGCGCCCGCATCCCCCGCCGCCACGCCGTATGACACCCGGAACAACGCTCCATCGGCTACCCCTCCTCACAAGTCGACCACGACACCGTCTTTCCCCTCTTGCCTACTTTCGACGCACCCACCACTGATTCGGTTCCAAGCAGGGGAAGAATTTTCCGACGTCGCTACAGGCCGAAGGCCCGGTTGATGGCGGCCATGTCGAAATAATCGCGCCATACGGTGATCTCGCCGTCGGCGACTTCGAAGAAGCCCATGACCGGGAGCGGGGTCTCGCGACCTGCGGAGCGGAGGGTGTCGGTGCGCTCGTTCATCACCACCGTGCCGGAGGCGACCTGGTGGTGGATGTCGAAGTCGATGGCGTCGAAGGTGGTCAGAAAACCCGCGATGAAGTCGCGGATGGCGGTGCGGCCGACGATGGGTTCCATTGGGATGTTGTGGTAGACGGCATCCTCGGCGAAGTACGCGCTGATCCGATCCGGATCGGGGTCGGACCAGCTTCGGCACATCGCGCGCACGAGTTCGTCGGGATCGGGCATTCGTTCCGCTCACTTCCTGCTGCCGGGCGCCGGACCGCATAATTCAACCAAGCAATTGCTCGGTACGGAAGGGGGTGTACCCGTCGGCCGCTCCGTCAGCGGCTGACCGCCAGGTCGCGCTGCGGGACGCCGATATACTCCGACAACGGCCGGATCAGCGCGTTCGATGCCGCTTGCTCGATGATGTGCGCGGTCCACCCGGTGATCCTGCTCATCACGAAGATCGGCGTGAACATCGCGATGTCGAAGCCCATCAGGTAGTAGGCGGGACCGGTCGGGAAATCCAGATTCGGCTTGATGCCGGTGGCCTCGTCCATCGCGCGCTCCAGCGCGACGCACACCCGCAGCCACCGCTCGCCGCCGGTCACCGCCGCGACCTGCGCCAACTGTGCCCGCATGGCCGGCACCCTGGAGTCGCCGTGCTGGTAGACCCGGTGCCCGAACCCCATCACCTTCTGCTTGTCCGCGAGCTTCGCGCGCAGCCATTCGCGGGCTCGTTCCGGTTCGCCGATCTCCAGCAGCGCGCGCATGACGGCCTCGTTGGCACCGCCGTGCAGCGGGCCTTTCAGCGCGCCGATCGCGGCCGTGACCGCGCTGTAGATGTCCGATCGGGTCGAGGTGACCACCCGGGCGGCGAAGGTCGAGGCATTGAAACCGTGTTCGGCGTAGAGGATCAAGGAGGCCTCGAACGCCTCGACGATCCGTGGATCGGGCACGGCGCCGAAGCACATGTTCAGGAAGTTCTCCGCGAAACCCAGGTGAGAACGCGGCGCGACGAAATCCAGTCCGCGCCGCCTGCGCATGTCGGCCGCGATGACGGTGGGCAGCAGCGCGGTCAAGCGCAGCGCCTTGGCCTGCAGCGTCCGCACGCCGGGAGCGCCGGTGAGATCCTCGTCCGGGTCCTCGGCTCCCAGATAACTCACCACCGTCCGCACCACGTCCATCGGATGACAGGACTCGGGCATCTTCTCGATGAGCGACAGCACGGATCGATCGATCCGGCGCTGGGCGCGCTCGCGTCTGCACAGCAGTTCCAGTTGGGCGGCGTCCGGTAGTTCGCCGTACCAGAGCAGGTAGGCGACCTCCTCGAAGCCGCAGTGCCGGGCCAGATCCGGCACCGCGTAGCCGCGATAGGTCAGGGAGTTGGTCTCCGGTACCACCTTCGAGACGGCGGTGGTGTCGGCCACCACGCCCGCCAGGCCCTTCTTGATCTCGGTCATGTCGTTTCACTCGCTCACGGTGAAGGTGAATATTCCTGCGTCGAATTCGCTGTAGCGCTCATAGCGCAGCAGTTCGTAGAGGCGGGATCGGTGCTGCATCCGGTCGAGCAGTGCGGCCTGGGTGCCGCTGCGGTGGATGTCGCGCAGCCCGTACTCCACGGCGTGCATGGCCAGTCGCAAGGTGGTCACCGGATAGATGACGGCGTTGTAGCCGAGCTCTTCGAGTACAGGCGCGGGCAGCAGTTCCGACTTGCCGAACTCGGTCATGTTCGCCAGCAACGGAACCTGCACGGCAGCACGGAAACTCGCGAACTCCCCGGCGTCGGCCAGCGCTTCGGTGAAGATCAGGTCCGCACCGGCGTCGGCGTAGGCCTTGGCCCGATCGATCGCCGCGGCCAATCCTTCGGTCGCGCGGGCGTCGGTGCGGGCGCAGACGACGAAGTTCGGGTCGCGCCGAGCCGACACGGCGGCGCGCAACCGCCGCACCATCTGCTCGACCGGCACCACGGACTTGCCGTCGAGGTGCCCGCAACGCTTCGGGGCGACCTGGTCCTCGATGTGGCAGCCCGCCAGCCCCGCGTCCTCCAGGACAGTCACGGTGCGCGCGGCGTTCATCGGCTCCCCGAAGCCGGTGTCGGCGTCGATGAGCACCGGAAGCTCCGTCGTGCGGGCGATCTGCTGCCCGCGGGCGGCCACTTCGCCGAGGGTGGTCAGCCCGATGTCGGGCAGGGCCAGCTCGGCCGCCAGCGCCGCGCCCGAGACGTACACGCCTTCGAACCCGATCTCCTGGATCATCCGGGCCACCAACGGGTCGAAGGCGCCCTGCAGTCGCTGGATGCGCCCGGAGGACAGACCGGCCCGCAACGCCGTGCGCTTCTGTTCCGCGCTCGCCGCCGACGACAGCAGGCCGGTCACCGGACCCACCGCCCGGCGCCCAGCACAGCACGGCTTCGCGCGGCAGGCAGATCACGGGCGTCGCCGTCGCTCGCTGCGGTGCCCGCGCAGGCGGCTCGCGCGTGCCGGATTCTCGACGCGGGCAAGGCGCGACCACCTACCACAGCGAGAACGTCGCCACCGCCCGGCCGGTGATCCCGGAAGAGCATCGGCGCGCGCATCAGAAGACTCCTTCCGGAATCCGCGGCGCCCGGCTCAGCACCTGGTCGGACACGGTGAAACTCAGCTGGTCCAGCTCCCCGGGCGCCAGTTCCGCCGCCCGCTGCGCCACGTCGAGGAAACGCTCCCGCTCGTCCTCGTCGAGCACACCCTCGGCCAAGGCCCGGAACTTGGCGATGTACTGCGCCCGGCCGAAGGGACGCGCCCCGAGCGGATGCGCGTCGGCGACCGCCAGTTCGTCGACGATCGTCTCCCCGGTCCGCAGCGTCACGACAGCTCGCGCGCCGAACGCCTTCTCGCGAGGATCGGTGGCGTGATAGCGGCGGGTCCATTCCGGATCCTCGGTCGTCCTGATCTTGCGCCACAGCGCGACGGTGTCCGGCCGTCGCGCCCGCTCCGGCGCGTACGACCGCTCGTGATGCCAGGTCCCGTCCTGCAGCGCGACCGCGAAGATATAAGGCACCGAATGGTCCAGGGTTTCGCGACTGGCGTGCGGATCGAACTTCTGCGGGTCACCGGAACCGGTGCCGATCACCACGTGCGTGTGGTGACTGGTATGCAGCACGATCGAGGCGATCTGCTCCGGGTCGCCGATCCGCGCGCGCATCCGGCGGGCCAGATCGATCGGTGCCTGGCTCTGGTATTCGGCCGAGTGCTCCTTGGTATAGCTGTCCAGGACGGCCCGCTTGGCCTCGCCCGGACCGGGCAGCGGCACCCGGTATTCGGCGTCCGGCCCGCCGAGCAGCCGGGCGATCACGCCGTCGGCGCCCTCCCAGATCGGCGCGGGCGCACTCTCGCCCCGCAGCGCGCGATCCACCGCCTCCACCGCTGTCTTCCCCGCGAACGCCGGAGCGAACGCCTTCCAGCTGGAGATCTCGCCTTTGCGGGATTGCCGCGTCGCCGTGGTGGTGTGCAGCGCTTGACCGAGTGCCTGGTAGATGGTTTCGGTATCGAGCCGCAGCAGCGTTCCGATGCCGGCCGCGACGGAGGGGCCGAGGTGGGCGACATGATCGATCTTGTGCTCGTGCAGGCAGATGCCGCGAGCCAGATCGATCTGGATCTCGTAGCCGGTGGCCAGCCCGCGGATCAGGTCGGCGCCGCTGCGGTCGAGATGCTGGGCGACGGCGAGAATCGGTGGGATGTTGTCACCGGGATGCGAATACTCCGCGGCGAGGAACGTGTCGTGGAAGTCCAGCTCCCGCACCGCGACGCCATTGGCCCAAGCAGCCCATTCGGGCGAAACTCGCTGCCCGACAGGCAAACCGAACACCGTCGCGCCTCGGCGGCCTGCGCGCGGCGAGTGGGGCTGCGCGGTGGCCTGGGCGCGCGCCGCGGCCACCGGGCGGCGCGTGAGCGACGCGGCGGCTACCGCGGCGTTGTCGATGATCCGGTTGACGATCATCGCGGCGACTTCGGTGGTGACTTCGACCGGGTCCGCGGCCACTTCGGCGATCTTCGTCGCCAGATGCTCCGCGCGCGGGAACTCCTCGGCGGCGGAACGTGCCCGTACGGTGTGTATTTCCATGCATCCTCCACGACAGCGCGGCAAAACATCTCTTCGCACGCTACGCAGATCGCACACGTTGCTGAACACCTTGCAAAAGCATATTTTCGTGGGTAATAAGGCGTGTTTTTGCAATGATTGCGAATGATCGCAGCTACCATCGTGCACGTGCGCAAGATGTATGCGGGCGCCCGGCTTCGGCGATTGCGCGAAGAGCGGAGGATGACTCAGGCGGCTCTGGCGAAATCGCTGGACTTGTCGCCGAGCTACCTCAATCAGCTCGAGCGCGACCAGCGCCCACTCACCATTCCCGTACTGCTGAAACTCAATTCCACCTTCGACCTGGACGTCCAGTTCTTCGCCGCTGATTCCGACGCGCGTCTCGTGTCGGACCTGCACGAAGTACTCATCGACGCCGCGGGCGGGCACACCGCCCCGCTCACCGAAGTGGAGGAGCTGGCCACCCGCCAGCCGGAGGTCGCACGGATCGTCGTGGCGATGCATCGCCGACTGCGCGCCGCCACCGATCAGCTCGATCTGCTCTCGGCGCGGGTCTCCGCGCCCGCGGGCGCGCCCGGAGTGCCCATGCCCTACGAGGACGTGCGCGACTTCTTCTACGACCATCACAACCACATTCCGCAGCTCGACATCGCCGCGGAGCAACTGTTCGAGAACTCCGGGCTCACCATCGGCTCGCTGGATCGCCAGCTCGCCCGCATCGCCGAGGAGCGCGCCGGGGTCACCGTCCTGGTGCGCGGCGACGGCGCCGACCCCACCGTCCCCAAACGGCACTACGAACCGGAGACCCGGACGCTCACGCTCGCTCGCCGGTTGCGGCCCGGCCAGCGCGCCTTCCAGATCGCCACCACGCTCGGCTTCCTGTTGTACGGGGCCGAACTGGATGCCGTGCTGGCCGAAAGCCCGTCGCTCAGCGGCGAGTCCCGCACACTCGCACGGATCGGGCTGGCCAATTACTTCGCGGGCGCGCTGGTGCTGCCGTACGGGCGATTCCTGCGCTCCGCCGAGGAACTGCACTACGACATCGACCTGCTCGGTCTGCGTTTCGAAGTCGGCTTCGAGACCATCTGCCATCGGCTCAGCACGCTGCAGCGGCAGGGCCAGCGCGGCGTCCCGTTCTTCTTCGTGCGCACCGACCGAGCGGGCAACATCTCCAAGCGTCAGTCCGCGACCGCGTTCCATTTCTCCCGGGTCGGCGGCAGCTGCCCGCTGTGGGTGGTGCACGAGGCGTTCTCCAACCCCGGCCGCATCCTGACCCAGGTGGCCGAGATGCCCGACGGCCGCCGCTACCTGTGGGTTGCCCGCACCGCGGCGATCGCCCCGCACGGGTTCGGCACCGCCGCGAAGAACTTCGCGATCGGCCTCGGCTGCGATGTCGAATACGCCGACCGCTTGGTGTACTCGGCCGGATTGCAGTTGGACGACCCGGCGGCCTCGGTCCCGATCGGGGCCGGCTGCAAGGTGTGCGAGCGTCCCGCGTGCCCGCAGCGCGCCTTCCCGCACATCGGCAGTCCGCTGGCGGTCGCCGAACACACCAGCACCGACCTGCCCTATCCGCGGCTCGGGCGGTGATCGTGGCGATGTGGCCGGGGTCGTCCACCGCTTAGCTCGCCCCGATCGGCCGCGTCGACGTCGAGCGGCGTCAGGACTTGGCCAGGTACTCCAGCCGCTCGGAGTCCACCGCCGCGTGCATCATCCCGGCCAGACCGGGGTGCTTGCGCAGGCCCGGGTCGGACGCCACCACGGCCCTGGCGAACTCCTGGGCGGCGGTGATCACCTCCAGATCGTCCAGCAGCGACAGCAGCCGCAGCGAACGGGCTGTGCCGGACTGGGCGGCGCCGAGCACGTCACCCTCACGGCGGGTCCGCAGGTCGAGCACCGACAACTCGAAGCCGTCGGTGGTGGCGGCGACCGCGTCCAGGCGCGCCATGGCCGACCCGCCCGGCGCGGCATCCGTGACCAGCAGGCACAATCCGGGGTGCTCGCCCCGGCCGATGCGGCCGCGCAACTGATGCAACTGACTGACGCCGAACCGGTCGGCGTCCACGATCACCATCACCGTCGCGTTGGGCACATCCACGCCGACCTCGACCACGGTGGTGCACACCAGCACGTCCACCGATCCGTCGTTGAAGGCCCGCATCACCTGGTCTTTCTCGTCGGCGGGGAGTCTGCCGTGCAGCAGCCCGACGCGTACGCCCGACAGCGGTCCGCCGCGCAGCATCTCGAACACGTCGAGCACCGCCTGGGTGGTCGGGCCCTCCTTCCCGCTGTCGCCGGACTTCGAGCGTCCGTTGCGCGACTTGCCCGCCGTCTCCTCGTCGTCGCCGATGCGCGAACACACCACATATGCCTGGCGACCGGCGGCGACCTCCTCCACGATCCGCTCCCAGGCCCGATCCACCCAGTTCGGGTGCAGCCGGCGCGGCACCACCTTGGAGACGATCGGCGAGCGGCCTTTCGGCAATTCGGTCAGCGTGGAGGTCTCCAGATCGCCGAGCGTGGTCATGGCGATGGTGCGCGGAATCGGGGTCGCGGTCATCACCAGCAGGTGCGGGCTGGTGCCCGCTTTCGCCTTGGCGCGCAGCGCGTCTCGCTGTTCCACCCCGAAACGATGCTGCTCGTCGACCACCACCATGCCGAGATCGAAGAACTCGACGTTGTCCTGGATCAGCGCGTGCGTGCCGATCACGATGCCCGCCGCACCGGTCACCGCCTCCAGCAGCGCGGCCTTCTTGGCGGCGGCCGACATCGACCCGGTCACCAGCACCACGCGGGTGGCGTGGTCGGCCGCGCCCAGCTCGTCCGCGGCGCCCAGCTCGCCGAGCATGCCGCGCAGCGACCGATAGTGCTGCGCGGCGAGCACTTCCGTCGGGGCGAGCAGCGCGCACTGCAATCCCGCGTCCACCACTTGCAGCATGGCGTGCAGGGCGACGATCGTCTTGCCGGAGCCCACCTCGCCTTGCAGCAACCGGTGCATCGGCTGCTCACGAGCCAGATCGGCCGAGATCTCGGCCACGACCTGCTGCTGCCCCGCGGTCAGATCGAAGGGCAGGCGCTGGTCGAACGCGGCGGCGATGCCGTCGGCGCGCGGAACGCAGGCACGCGCCCGCCGTCCGGCCACCTCGTGCCTGCGCTCGGCCAGCACCAACTGCAGAGCCAAGGCCTCGTCGAAACGCAACCGGTCCTTGGCCTGGTCGATATCGGACTTGCGCTCGGGCAGGTGGATCAGGCGTAGCGCGTCGGACAGATTCGGCAGCGCGCGCTCGGCGCGCACGTCCTCCGGCAGTGGATCGTCGAGCGGGTCGAGCTGGTCGAGCACCTGCCGAACGCAAGCCAGCACGTCCCAACTCTGCACCTTCGCGGTCGCCGGGTAGACCGGGATGAACTCGCGTTCCATGAACGATGTGTCCACCCCGCCCGCACCTCGCGCGCTCTGCGCGAGGCCGCGCAGATCTCCGCCGCCGCGCACCTTGGTCAGCGCACCGACCGAGTCGGTGTCGTCCTCGGTCTCCGGCAGGATCAGGTAGCCGGGGTGGCTCAAATTCCACTGACCGGGGCGCCAGTAGGTCACCGTGCCCGACATCATCGCCCGCAAACCCGCGCGGACCACGTGTTTCACCTTGTCGCCATGGAAGAAGGTGACGTCGACGCCGCGTCCGGAGCCGGTGTCGAGGACCACCTTCAGCAACGACCCGCGGCGGTTGCGCATCGGCCGCAGTTCGGCCTTGGTGATCCGGCCGATGACGGTGATGTGCGAGCCGTCCTCGGGCGCCTCCTCGGTGAGCGGCTGCCCCTGCGTCGCGTACCGCAGGGGATAGTGCCGCAGCAGATCCTCGACGGTCTGCATGTCGAACGCGTCCGCCAGCGAGGCCGCCGCCTTCGCCCCGAGGATGTGGTCGAGCCGATCGCTCAGTGTCGCCATGCCCTATTCCACTCCGATCTGCACCGAATCACCGTGCTGCCCACCGGAATACACGATCACCTCGACCCCGGGAAAGTTCTGTTCGACGTACGCGGCGAGTTCGTCGCCGAGACCTTGCGGCGCGGCCGCGCCCACCAGCAGCGTGACCAGCTCGCCGCCGAAGGCGAGCAGCCGGTCCAGCAACGTCCGCCCGGCCGCGCGCACGTCACGCTCGATCACGACGACGTCGTGCCCGGCCAGTCCGAGCCCGTCGCCCGGTTCGCAGGTGCCGACCATGGTGAGCGCGCGCCCGGTCGCGGCACGCAGCGATCCCCACCGCGTCGTGGCCGCCGCCTCCGACATGGCGAACGCGTCGTCCACCGCCATCCGTCCGCGGTCGTGCACGGCCAAGGCGGCCAATCCCTGCACCATCGACGCGCTCGGCAGCAGCAGCACGTCGCGATGGGCGTCGCGCGCGGCGACGCCGACGGCGACCAATTCGTGCGCGGGCAGCGCGCCGTTGGGCAGCACGAGCACTTCGCGGTTCGGCATCCGCCGGATCGCGGCCAACAGCGCCGCCGCCGTGACCGGCTCGTCGCCCGCCAGCACCACGGCGCCCGCGTCCTCGAACAACGCCGCGGCACCCGCGCCCGCGACCACGGCCAAGATCCCGCGATCCGCCGCAACCCCCGGCGTCGCCGCCGCGCCCGGGCCGAGCACCCCGACCACCACATGATTCGTATCGGCAGCCGGCGCGGACCCGGCGAAGCCGCCTTCCCGGGCGAATCGGGTCGACGAGCCGGAATTCGCGCCAGGAGCGAGATCGGCCCGGTTCGCGCGTTCGCCGACCTCGGCGGTGACGGAGTCGCCGAACCCGGCGTGCGTGTCCGGATGCGACGTGCGCAGGACGTTCTCGATGCGGATCCGGCTGAGCACGCCCGCCGCGATGCCCGCCTCCACCGCCGCACCCGCGTCGGCACAATGCACATGCGCCGACCAGGAGCCGAGCCCGTCGCCGACCACCACGACCGAGTCGCCGAGTTCAGCCAGACGGGCTCGCAGCGCGGCCACTCGCCGCTCATCGGAATCGGCCAGGAGATACATCACCTCGTACCGCGGCTCGGCGTCGCCGACCGGAGCGCTGCGCGCCGCCGCAGGCCGGGGGTACTCCGGGCGCGTGGGCGCCTCGCCTCGGGTGATGGTGACCAAGCTGTCCAGCAGCACGACCAAGCCGCGGGCTCCCGCGTCGACGACACCGGCCTGACGCAGCACACCCAATTGGAACGGGGTATCGCCGAGCGCTTCGGCAGCGCCGTCCGCGGCCGCCAGCGCCACGTTCGCCAGCTCCTCGTCCGGGCACCGCGCCGCCGCCGCGGTCGCGCAGTCCAGCACGGTGAGGATGGTCCCTTCGATCGGCACGCTCAGCGCCTCCCGGACCAGCCCGGATGCCCTGGCCAGCGCGGCGCGCAGGCTGTCTCCCGTGAACGGGCCGCCGTCCACCACGTCCGCGACGCCGCGCAGCACCTGGGACAGGATGATCCCGGAATTGCCGCGAGCCCCGACCGTCGCGCCGTGCGCCATCGCGACGGCGACGGCACGGGCCGCGCTCCCGTCCGCGTTCGCCCGCGCCCCGGCCGCCTCGCCGGCCTCGACCGCGGCACGCATGGTGGCCAGCAGGTTCGTACCCGTGTCCGCGTCGGGGACGGGGAAGACGTTGAGCGCGTTGATCTCCTCGCGCCGGTGCGCCAAGCCGGCGAGACAGGTACGGCCCCAGCGCAGCAATGCCGTGCCGTCCATCACATCTCGCACTCCGGACACCGTCACCTCACTCCCTGTCCGCCACCCACGCACCACCGCCGCCCGCCAGGTTAGCGGGCGGTCCCGACAGGCGACCGGCAAGATCGCGTCCCTAGAATGGAGGTGCCCGGCGAACGATCCGGCACCCCTCCGCGGGGACCGGTTTGGTGGATCGGTGGCAGCGCAGCTACCCTTGCAGGGTTGCCTCGCGCGGCCGTCGCCGGTCAGCGCTGGCCGGCTCTCCGCCGACAGGGCACATACTCGACATTGCACGAGGACGCGCCGCACCGCGAAAGCGGCGGTCCCCACCATTGACATGAAGGAGTTCGCGACTATGGCTGCCGTCTGCGACGTCTGCGCCAAGGGCCCCGGCTTCGGGAAGTCGGTCTCGCACTCGCACCGGCGCACCAACCGTCGTTGGAACCCGAACATCCAGACCGTGCGCGCGCAGGTCGCCCCGGGCAACACCCGCCGCATGAACGTGTGCACTTCCTGCCTGAAGGCGGGCAAGGTCGCCCGCGGCTGATCAGCCTCTGGCTGACCAGCACTGTCGGCACGCGCCCCGGCACCCGTATCGGGTGGTCCGGGGCGTCGTCATGACTACCCGTATCCGGCTGACGCAGCCGTGGTGACCGCCCACCCGTGGCGGGTCCGGCCACTGACCGCCGAGTACGTCCACAGCCTCGCCGAATGCCACATCGACTGCTGGCGCGAGGCGTATCGGGGGCTCGTGCCCGCCCACGTGCTCGACGCGTTCGACCTCGGGCGACGGGCCGAACAGTGGGAGCGCGACCGGGTGCGCTTTCCTGGCCGCACGCACGTCGCGATCGTCGACGACATCGTGATCGGATTCTCCAGCGCGGGCCCGCCCGGCGACCCGGACGCGGTGACCCCGCTCGAACTGCACGCCCTCTATGTGCGCTCCGCTTGGCACGGCAGCGGGGTCGCCGACGACCTGATTCGCGCCGCGCTCGATCCGGCCGCTCCGTGCTCGCTGTGGGTGTTCGAGCAGAACGCGCGCGCCCAGGCGTTCTATCGCAAGCATGGTTTCGTGCTCGACGGCACGCGCAAAGTCGAGGTGTTCACCGCCGCGATGCAGGTGCGCATGGTGCGCACGCCGACGGTGCACGCGGATCGCGCGGCGGAGGCAATTCACTAGGCGCAGCCTCCGCGCCAGGCACGGACCGCGTTCGGCTGCGCCCGCTAGGGTAAGAGATCATGACCACCAGCGAGCAAGCCGAGTACGTGACCACCGTCGACGGCGTCCTCCGGATCACCATCGCCACGTCCGCCAACGGCACGTCCATGGACTTCGCGGGCATCAACGCGGGCACCGCGGCTCTGCACGCACTCGGCGCCGACGTGGGCGCGGTGCTGCTGCGTGGTATCGGCGCCAACTTCTGCGCGGGTGGCGACGTGCGCGGTTTCGCCGCGGCGCAGGACCGCTCGGCGCACATTCACGATTTGGCCACCGACCTGCACGAGTTCGTCCGCGCGCTGGACGCGATCACGGTCCCGGTGGTGGCCGCGGTCCAAGGCTGGGCGGCCGGCGCGGGCATGAGCCTGGTCTGCCTGGCCGATATCGCGCTCGGCGGACCCGGCACCAAGCTGCGCCCGGCCTATCCCGGCATCGGCCTGAGCCCTGATGGGGGCATGTCGTGGACGCTGCCGCGCATCGTCGGACGGGCACGGGCGCGGGAAATCCTGCTCACCGACGCCGTCCTGGACGCCGAGGAAGCAGTGCGCTTGGGCGTGCTGAGCAGGCTGGTCCCCGACGGGGAGATCGCCGCGGAGGCGCAGCGGCTGGCGCGCACCCTCGCCGCCGGACCGCGTTCGACCTACGCGAGCATCAAGTCGCTGCTGCGGCAGTCGGAGAGCACGACGCTGAGCGACCAGCTCGACAGCGAACGCGACGGCATCGCCGCGGCCGCGAGCTCCGCCGCCGGACGCGAGGGCGTGGACGCGTTCGCCGCGAAGCGCAAGCCCGATTACGCCGCGCTCGCCTGAGCCGACGTCATTCCAGCGTCGCGAGTACGAATTTCGCCACCGCGTCGGTGAACGAGTCGTTGTCGTCACCGGCCGCGGTGTGCGCGGCGCCGCCGATCTCCACCAGTTGGGCGTGCGGCACCAGCCGCTGGAACGCTTCGGCTCCTTCGGCGCTCACGACGTCCGAGCGCATACCGCGCACCAGCAGCACCGGGATGCGCAGCGCACGCGCCGCGTCCTCCATCGGCTCGATCATGGCGGACGGGTCCTCGACCCGGTCGCTCAGCATGTCCGGATCCCAGTGCCAGTACCAGCGGCCGTCGCGCTCGCGCAGATTGCGCAGCAAGCCCTCGGTGCTCTTCGGCCGCGGGCGGTGCGGCAGGTACGCGGCGACCGCCTCGGCCGCCTCCTCGATGCTGTCGAAGCCGTCGCGATGCCTGCCGAGGAAGTCGATCACCCGGGCGACCCCTTCCGGTTCGGGCCGGGTGACGATGTCGACGAGAACCAACGCGGAGATCGCCTGCCCGCCGGGCTGCGCGGTCGCGAGCAGCCCGGTGATGCCCCCCATGCTGGCGCCGACGACCACCGCCGGCGCGCCGAGCTGTGCCAGCACCAGCAGGAGGTCCTCGACCATGGTCTGGCGCCGATAGTCGCGATCCGGCGCCCACTCGCTGTCACCGTGACCGCGGGCGTCCACCGTGACCACCCGCATTCCCGACGCGCCCAGCCGAGCGCCGGTCTTCTTCCACGAGTGCCGGGTCTGCCCGCCACCGTGCAGGAAGACGACGAGCGGGCCGTCGACGGGGCCGAACTGATCGGCGGCCAGCTCGAGTCCACCCGAACCGCGCAACCGGAGCCGAGACGGTTCGAGAAGATTGTTCGCATTACTCACGATCTGTAGGATCGCACAATGCCGTTCCGCGCCGGGGGGAACCCGGCGATTCGCGGATTCAGCAGCCGAGATTGCCCACGAAGAACAGGCACGCGATCTTGGCGTTCACCGAGGCGGAGATGGTGGAGGAGCCGCTGGAGGTGTACTCCTCGGCGACCGGAGCCGTCGCGGTCTCCGTGGTCGGCTCGAGCCGCAGCGGCGCCGCACTCGCGACGGCGGCGCCGCTGGTGAGAGCGGCGCAGAAGGCCAAGGTCGCGGTGGTGCCGCGCAGCGCGCCGCGGACGGTGGTGTTGTGCATGGAACAGCTCCTCACTCGTTACTTCGGTCGATCACACACAGACGCCCGATCAGGGCAGGCGCCAGTCAACCGGTTCGGCCCCCAGTTCGTCGAGTAGTTCGTTCACTCGCGAGAAGGGGCGGGAACCGAAGAACCCACGAGACGCCGACAGCGGCGACGGATGCGCGGACTCGATGTAGGGGACCTCGGATTCGGCCAGCTGCGGCTTCAGCGTCGCCGCGTCGCGACCCCACAGGATCGCGACCAACGGCTCGTCCCGGGCGACCAGGGCGCGGATCGCCTGATCGGTGACCGCCTCCCACCCCTTGCCCCGGTGCGAGGCGGGCTTGCCGGGCGACACGGTGAGCACTCGGTTGAGCATCAGCACACCTTGATCCGACCACGGGCTCAAATCCCCGCAGGACGGCGTCGGGTGACCGAGATCCTTGCTGTATTCGGCGAAGATGTTCGCCAGGCTGCGCGGGATCGGCGAAACGTCCGGCGCCACGGAGAAACTGAGGCCCATGGGATGGCCCGGCGTCGGGTAGGGATCCTGGCCGACGACCAGGACGCGCACCGCCTCGAAGGGGCGCTGGAAGGCGCGCAGGACATTCTCACCGGACGGTAGGTAACCACGGCCCGCGGCGTTCTCGGCGCGAAGGAATTCGCCCATGGCGGAAATCCGATCCGCCACCGGCTCGAGTGCCTTCGCCCATCCCGGATCCATGATTTCCGACAGCGGTTTCGTGCCCATGACCGCACAACTTAGCGTGGCCGACCGCCGGATGACGAGTCCGCCCCACGGAACGATTCCCACCCACCGTCACCCTTCTGGGCGACGCCGTCGACGGTAAGCCCGCGACCGGCCACAACGCGCCCGATCGCGACCCATCCGGCGGGTAGCGCACGGTCGGGCGACCATGCGCCCGCGAAGGCATGGTCCTCGCCCCCGGTCAGAATCCATTGGGCCGCATCGGCGTCCAGCCGAGCGGCGACGAGTTCCAGCGCGGGGTCGCGCAGGCTCGCCGAAGCCAGGTCGATGCCCACGCCCGAGGCCGCGGCGATGTGTCCGAGGTCGGCGAGCAATCCGTCGGACACGTCGGTCAGCGCATGCAGCCCGGGGTCGGTGCCGCCACCGGCGACCGTACTTTCCGAGGTGGGTTGCGCTTCCCGGTCCGCGCCGAGCGGCGCTGATCCGGACGACTCGGCCGTCGCCAGGGGTGAACTCGACGCTCCGGCACGGCAGGAGACCGTCGCCGAACCGCTGGCGTCGGTACCGGATGGGATGTCGGTCTGCGAGGGAATCCCGTGCGGCTGCGAAACATTCGAGCCCGCACGCGCGCCTCGGCGCAAAGCGTCCAAGACGACGGCGTACGGCGGCTGCGGGACGCGATGCGCGGCAAGCACTTCCGCGACCTCGGGTCCGGTCGCTCCGGCGGTGAAGGCGGCCAGCCCCGCGGCCGACCAGCCGAGCCGGCCCGCCACCGCGACGACATCGCCCACGCGCGCGCCCGCTCTGGTGATCGGCGCGCCGACCGGATCGCCGAAGGCGGTGACGGAGACGACCAGGTCGCGGCTGCGGACCAGATCGCCGCCCGCGATGGACGCGCCCGCCCTGGCCGCCTCGGCCCACATGCCGTCCGCGAGTCCGTCGATCACCACGACCGGGGTGTCGGCCGGGCAGCCGAGCGCGACGACGAACGCGGTCGGCGTCGCGCCCATGGCCACCACGTCGGCGGCGTTCTGCGCGATCGCCTTGCGACCGATGTCCTCGGGGCTGGACCAGTCCAGCCGGAAATGCCGGTCTTGCACGAGCATGTCGGTGGTCACCACGAACCGGCCGTCCGGCGCCGCGACGAGCGCGGCGTCGTCGCCGGGGCCGAGCAGCACACCCGGCGACTGCACCCGTCCCGCGTTGATGCGGTCGATCAGCGCGAACTCCCCCAGTTCACGCACTGTCTTCGGGGCCCTGCTGGCGCTGATGACCGATCCTTTCCGGCGCGCTGCTTGCTGGAACGAGCCCGACGGTACCCTTTCGGAGACACTCGAGTGCCACCGGCCCGGTCCACCGCTGCGCGGCTGCCGACCGGGGGCGACGCGCATCAGAAAGGATCGGTGACCATGGCGGCGGACCGCGATTCGGCGGAGCGGGACGAACACCCCGATGCCGCGACCGGATCCCCGAAGCCCGAGGGCACGAAGGACGCGGACAGCGCCGACGCCGCTCCGTCGGACGCCGCCGCACCGGACGACGCCGCGGCAGCCGGCCGGAGCGACGCCGAAGACTCCGCCCCAGCAGACGAGCCGGACGGTCCGCCCGCATCGGCATCGGCACACCAGTACTCGCCCGCTCTCATCGCCACGGCCGTGGCTCTTCCCGTCGTGCTGGTCGTCGCGGTGCTGGTGGCCGCCGTGCTCGCGCGCCGCGCGCCGGTCGAACGCGAACCGCTGGTGCTCGGTCCCGTCCCGGCCCCGGCGGCGGAGGGTCCGGCCTGCGCCGCCCTGCTGCCCGCGCTGCCGGCGAACCTGGGTGAGTTCACCAAGTCGACACTGGTGGAGCCCGCTCCGCCCGCCACGCGCGCGTGGCAGCGCCCCGATGGCGGCACCGCGATCGTCCTGCGCTGCGGGTTGGATCGCCCGCTGGAATTCAACCGCGCCTCACCGCTGCAGATCGTGAACGGCGTGCAGTGGTTCGAGGTCCGTGACCAGGCCGCCGCCGCGAGCACCTGGTTCGCGGTCGACCGGGGCGCCTACGTCGCCCTCACCGTCCCCGACGGCTCCGGTCCGACGCCGCTGCAAGAAGTCTCCGACACCATCACCGCCCAGCTCCCGGCCCAGCCGATCGACCCGGGGCCGCTGCCCAACTGACGCCACGAGGCGCAGCGGCTGGGTGACCGGCTCGCCTGGGTTGTGCACGGCCGGACCGTGTCCGCCAGCGCGAAGTTCGAACCTTTCGCGCGCCTGCGCCCTACCGCAGGCCGGTGCCGCGGACGAGCGCGGTTTCGATGAGCGTCGAGATCAGTGCGGCGTAATCGACGCCGGTGGCCTCCCACATGCGCGGATACATCGAGATGGCGGTGAATCCCGGCATCGTGTTGATCTCGTTGATCACCGGTCCCTGCTCGGTGACGAAGAAGTCGACCCTCGCCAATCCCTGGCAGTCGAGGGCCTGGAAGGCACGCACGGCCAGTTCCCTGATCTGCTCGGAGACCTCGTCGTCCAGCTTGGCGGGCACGTCGAATTCGCAAACGTCGTCGAGGTACTTGGTGTCGAAGTCGTAGAACGCGGGACTCTCGGCGGTGGCGCCGGCCTCCGGCATGCGGATCTCCGCGACCACGCTCGCCGCGACCCGGCCGTCCGGGAATTCCAGGACCCCGCATTCCACTTCGCGTCCGACGATGCCCGCTTCGACGATCACCTTCGGATCGTGCGCGCGCGCCGCCGCGATGGCGGCGTCCAACTCTTCCCAGTCCGTGACGCGGGTGATGCCGATCGACGAACCGCCGCGGGCGGGTTTGACGAACACCGGCAAGCCGAGGCGCAGCCGGTCCTCCTCGGTGACCGTCGCGGCGCCGGGCCGCAGCACCACCTGGATACCGATCGGCAATCCTTCCGCCGCCAGCAGTTTCTTGGTGAATTCCTTGTCCATGCCCGCCGCGCTGGCCAGCACGCCGGGGCCGACGTAGGGAATTCCGGCGAGTTCCAGCATTCCTTGCAGCGTGCCGTCCTCGCCGAACGGTCCGTGCAGGATCGGGAAGACCACGTCGACCGTGCCGAGCGTGGCGGTCGGATCGTCGAGCGCGATCAGCGCCCCCGAGCGGCTCGGGTCCGCGGCGAGGGTCAGGGCCGTGCCGGTGGCGTCGACCGACGGCAAGGCGCGGTCGTGGATGCCGAGCGCCGCCACCTCCGAACCGCCGAGCACCCAGCGGCCCTCGGCGGTGATGCCGATCGGCACGACCTCGTACTTCTCCGGATCCAGGTGACGCAGCACGCTGCCGGCCGATACGCAGGACACGGCGTGCTCGTTGCTGCGCCCGCCGAACACCACAGCCACCCTGATCCGGTTCGTCATGCCCCGAACCGTACCCGTTTCGGTGCGCGCTCCCACCGCTGACCGTCCCGGACACTCCGGCCTCCGCCCTGGTGGAGCGGCCCGGATCACTCCGGCTTCATCCGCCGCCCGAGCAGGTTGCCGACGGCTTCGCGCACGGAGAGGCCTTCGTGACAGACCTGGTGCACGGCGGTGGTCAGCGGCATCTCGACGCCGTGCCGTTCGGCCAGCGCGCGCACCGATGTGCAGGACTTCACACCCTCCGCGACTTGGCCATGAGTCGCCGACTGGGCGGCCTCCATGGATCCGCCCGCGCCGAGGACGTGACCGAACGACCGGTTGCGCGACAGCGGTGACGCGCAGGTGGCGACCAGGTCCCCGACTCCGGCCAGGCCGGCCAGCGTCACCGGTTCCGCCCCGAGGGCCACCCCGAGCCGGATGATCTCGGCCAGGCCGCGGGTGATCAGACTGGCGATCGAATTGTCGCCGAGACCCATTCCCGACGCGATGCCGCAGGCCAGCGCGATGACGTTCTTGCAAGCGCCGCCGATCTCGCAGCCCACCACGTCGGTATTGGTGTAGGGCCGGAAGTATCCGGTCGCGCAAGCGTGCTGCACCGCGACCGCGCGGTCCTCGTCCGAGCAGGCGACCACGGTCGCGGCCGGCTGACACAACGCGATCTCGCGCGCCAGGTTCGGTCCGGACAGCACCGCGACCCGGCTCGGGTCGGCTCCGGTGACCTCCGCGATCACCTGGCTCATCCGCAGCAGCGTGCCGTTCTCGATGCCCTTCGCCAGGCTCAGCAAGGTGGCGTCGTCCGAGATCAGCCCCTTCCACTCCGCGAGGTTCGCGCGCAGCGACTGCGACGGCACCGCCAGCACGACGAGGTCCGCTCCGTCCAGCGCCACCGCCGGGTCGGAGGTCGCCGCGATCGGCGGCAGCGGAATATCCGACAGGTAATCGGGATTGCGATGTTCGGAGGCCAGCGTCGCGGCGACCTCTGGCCGCCGGGCCCAGATCGTGACCTCGGTTCCCGCGTCCGCCAACACCTTCGCGAACGCGGTGCCCCACGATCCCGCGCCCAGCACTGCCGCCCTCGTCATCAGCCCAATATGCCATGGAAGGATTGCTCGCATGCGCCCGCACGCCGTGCATGCCGTGATCGCGGTCAAGAGCCTCGATCGGGCCAAGAGCCGACTGGCCGACCGGCTGCGCCCGGAGCACCGGGCCCGGCTGGTGCTGGCCATGCTCGCCGACACCGTGACCGCCACCGCGGCGGTCGCCGAAGTCGTGTCGGTCACCGTGGTCACGCCCGACCCCGCCGTCGCGGACATGGCCCGCGCACTCGGCGCCGACGTTCATCCGGAACCGCGCCAATCGCAGGCCGAGGGGCTGAACACCGCGCTGGCCGCCACCGCCGCCGCGTTGCGCGGCGCGCACGGCCCGGTCGATCTGCTCGCACTCCAAGCCGATCTGCCCGCCCTGCGCCCGGAAGAACTGTCCGGCATGCTCGCCGCCGCCCCGCGCGGACTGCGCTCGATCGTGATCGATCACGAGGGCAACGGCACCGCGGCGCTCGTCGTCCGCGACCCGATCGCCGCGCTCGATCCCCGCTTCGGACCCGGGTCGGCGCGCAGTCATATCGACGCGGGCGCGGTAGACCTCACCGGGGACTGGCCGGGCCTGCGCCTGGACGTCGACACCCCCGCCGACTTGGACCGCGCGGTGGCCCTCGGAGCCGGAAACGCGACGCGTGCTGTCCTGCGCGACATCGGGTGGCCGAGCGGCGTTCACGAACACGTTCCACACGTGTGCTAGCAGGTCGCCATGGTGGCGTGAGGCACAGGGCGATCACGCTCGCGGGATGCGCGCGACCTGTCCGGTAAGGGATGATCGTTGGCGTGAGCGATACGGAAACCGTCAAGCAGCAGCCGTTGCTTCCCACGCCACCCCCGGCGGCGACACCCCTGTCCGCCGACTCGTCGGCGGTGCGGTTGCCACGCGATCGCTACCTCAATCGTGAATTGAGCTGGCTGGACTTCAACGCCCGCGTGCTCGCCCTCGCCGAGGACGCGTCGCTGCCGTTGCTGGAGCGCGCGAAATTCCTCGCGATCTTCGCCTCGAACCTCGACGAGTTCTACATGGTGCGGGTGGCGGGGCTGAAACGCCGCGCCGAGACCGGGTTGCTGGTCCGCTCGGCCGACGGCCGCTCTCCCAGCGAGCAGCTGGAACTGATCGCCGCGCGTACGCAGGAGATCGCGGTGCGGCATGCCCGCGTCTTCCTCGACAGCGTGCTGCCCGCGCTGACGGCCGAGGGCATCGCGATCATCGACTGGACCGATCTGGACGAGGGCGAACGCGAGCGTCTTTCGGGCTACTTCCAGGATCAGGTCTTCCCGGTCCTCACCCCGCTCGCGGTGGATCCCGCGCATCCCTTCCCCTACATCAGCGGACTGAGTCTCAACCTCGCGGTGACGGTCAAGGATTCCGCTACCGGCGGTGAGCACTTCGCTCGCGTCAAGGTGCCCGACAACGTCGACCGGTTCGTCCGCGTGCGCCGCACCGAACCCGGCTCCCCGATCGCCGCTTTCCTGCCGATGGAAGCGCTCATCGCCGCGCACCTGGATCTGCTGTTCCCCGGCATGGACGTGGTCGAGCACCACTCGTTCCGGATCACCCGCAACGCGGATTTCGAGGTCGACGAGGATCGCGACGAGGATTTGCTCCAGGCCCTGGAACGGGAGCTGGCCCGGCGGCGGTTCGGTTCGCCGGTGCGCCTGGAGGTGTCCGACGACATGACCGAGCACATGCTCGATCTGCTCTTGCGGGAGCTGGACGTCGACCCGGGCGACGTCATCCAGGTGCCCGGCCTGCTCGATCTGTCCTGCCTCTGGCAGGTGTACGGGGTGGACCGGCCGAATCTCAAGGACACTCCCTACGTCCCCGCGACACCGCCCGCCTTCGGCGAACGGGAGACGCCGCGCAACGTCTTCGCCGCGCTGCGCGAGGGCGACGTGCTCGTGCACCATCCCTACGACTCCTTCTCCACCAGCGTGCAGCGATTCATCGAACAGGCCGCCGCCGATCCGCAGGTGCTGGCCATCAAGCAGACGCTCTACCGCACCTCCGGCGATTCCCCCATCGTCAACGCGCTCATCGATGCCGCCGAAGCCGGCAAGCAGGTGGTCGCCCTGGTGGAGATCAAGGCGCGCTTCGACGAGCAGGCCAACATCAAGTGGGCCCGCGCGCTCGAACAGGCCGGAGTGCACGTGGTGTACGGCCTCATCGGCCTGAAAACCCACTGCAAGACCTGCCTGGTGGTGCGTCGCGAGGGCGCCACCATCCGGCGCTATTGCCACATCGGGACCGGCAACTACAACCCGAAGACCGCGCGTCTCTACGAGGACGTCGGGTTGCTCACCGCGGCACCGGAAATTGGCGCCGACCTGACCGACCTGTTCAATTCGCTGACCGGTTACTCGCGCAAGGAGAACTACCGCAACCTGCTCGTCGCGCCGCACAGCGTGCGCTCCGGCATCATCGATCGCATTCAGCGCGAGATAGAACTGGCCGGCCGCGGCGAGGACGCCCGAATCAGGCTGAAGGCCAATGCGATCGTCGACGAGGAGATCATCGACGCGCTGTACCGGGCTTCGCAGGCGGGCGTGCCGGTGCAGATCGTGGTGCGCAGCATCTGCGGTCTGCGCCCCGGCGTGCCGGGCATGAGCGAGAACATCGAGGTCCGCTCCATCCTCGGCCGGTTCCTGGAGCATTCCCGCATCCTGCACTTCCAGGCGCAGGACGAGTACTGGATCGGCAGCGCCGACATGATGCACCGCAACCTGGACCGCCGGGTCGAGGTGATGGCGCAGGTGAAGGACCCGCGATTGACCGAACAACTCTGCGAGGTGTTCGAATCGGCCCTCTCGCCGACCACACGCTGCTGGGTGCTGCAACCGGACGGCACCTGGCGGGCGTCGCCGGGGACCTCCGGCGACGGGGACAAGATCAGAGACCATCAGGAATTCCTGATGCGGCTGCGGAGGCCAGATCAGCAGTGAACGCCACCACGGGGTTCGAACAGGAGGGGGGCCCGTTCTGGGATCCCCGCGTCACCGCCAACATCCACGCCGCCGGAGCGGTGCTGTGGCGTGAGTCGTCCACCGGGGCGATCGAGATCGCGATCGTGCACCGCCCCAAGTACGAGGACTGGTCGCTGCCGAAGGGCAAGCTCGACCCGGGTGAAACCCCGGTGCTGGCCGCGGTCCGCGAAGTCCGCGAGGAGACCGGCCTGGAGTGCAGGCTCGGCCGCTACCTCGGGCACGTGACCTACCCGATTCCGGGCCATCGCAAGCTCAAGCGGGTCGACTACTGGGCCGCCGAACTGGTGAGCGGGGAGTTCACGGCCAACTCCGAGGTGGACGTGCTCAGCTGGCACCCGCTGGACCGGGTGATGGACCAGTTGTCGTATCCGATGGACCGGCAGGTGGTGCGCGCCTTCACCCGATTGCCCGCGCGCACCGACACCCTGCTGTTGGTGCGGCATGCCAAAGCCGGCCGTAGAAACCGCTTCAACGGTTCCGACGACCAGCGCCCGCTCGACCGCGATGGCGAGACGCAGGCGCGGGCGCTCACACCGAATCTCTTGGCGTTCGGCGCATCTCAGATCTATTCGGCTCCTCCCCTGCGCTGCGTGCAGACCGTGGCGCCGTTGGCGGACAAGCTCGGCGTCGAAATCGTCGAGGAGCCATTGTTTTCCGAAGAAGGGTACGCCGAGCGCCCGGACGAGGCCGCGGAACGGTTGCGAGCCCTGGTGTCGGACAAGGCAGTTCCCGTCGTCTGCAGTCAGGGCAAGGTGATCCCGGATCTGCTGGGCCGGCTGGCCGAACGCGACGGACTCGTGCTGCCGTCTGCGCGCAATCGCAAGGGCAGTGTGTGGGTGCTGTCGTTCGTCGGCCATCGCTTGGTGGCCGCCGACCATCTGGATCGATCGCTGTCAGCCTACGACGGGCAGTCCTGATACGACGGCAACTCCGTCGTCGTCGCGCGGGTCGGCGGGCGCTGGTCGACGACCACGGGCCGCCGCGGGGGTGACGTCACGGTAGGCGGACAGCCGAAAACGGCCCCGGGTGTCTCCCGGGGCCGTCTCGACGTTGAGGCGAATGGGCCCAGTCGTGGGGCCGCGCATTCAGCGCCGATCCGGCGGTGGCTCGAGATCAGCGGGTTCCACGAGCCGGGGCCTTCTTGGCCGCGGTCTTCTTCGCAGGGGCCTTCTTGGCGGCGGTGGTCTTCTTGGCCGCCGTGGCCTTGGTGGCCGTCTTCTTGGCCGGAGCCTTCTTCGCGACCGCGGTCTTCTTCGCGGGCGCCTTCTTCGCAGCGGTCTTCGTAGCGGTCGTCTTCCGGGCGGTGGTCTTGGCCGGGGCCTTGGCGGCGGCCTTCTTCGCCGTGGTCTTGGCGGGCGCCTTGGTCGGCGTCGATTTCTTGGCGGCGGCCTTCTTAGCCGCCGTCTTCTTCGCCGCCGCCTTCTTCGCGGCCACCGGCGCATTCACCCCGCGCTTCACAGCGGGCCCGGTCGCGGCCAGTTTCTGCTTGCCCGCGATCACCGCCTTGAACTGGGCGCCGGGACGGAACGCGGGTACCGAAGTGGGCTTGACCTTCACGGTTTCGCCGGTACGCGGGTTCCGGGCGACGCGAGCCGCCCGCTTACGCTGTTCGAACACACCGAATCCGGTGATTGTGACGCTCTGACCCTTGTGCACCGCGCGCACGATGGTGTCGACCACATGCTCGACTGCCGCGGTGGCCGTGCGCCTGTCCGTACCCAACTTTTCGGTCAGAACGTCGATCAGTTCCGCCTTGTTCATTGAATCCTCCGCAGACTAATGGCCCGTCGTCGGACCGACTAGGTACCACGGTAAACCCACTTTGGGCAAGAGTCTATGTGCCACGCCAAAATTCATGTGGTTTAGCACACGTCCAGCTACCGCAACTCCGGCTGTCCAGCTAACCCGCGAGGGTGATTACGTCTGCGAAATATGTACCGGCAGGGTCGTCGGTTTCCATGTTGGCCTTGCCTTTTCGAACCGGGCGATCGCGTCCTCCCGACGCAGCGTCAGCCCGATGTCATCCAATCCCTCCAGCAGACGCCACCTGGTGTAGTCATCAATATCGAACGGCAACACGACGGTTCCGGCCGTCACCGTGCGCGCCTCGAGGTCCACAACCAATTCCAAGCCGGGCTGTTCCTCGAGCAACTTCCAGAGCATTTCGACATCGTTCTGTGACATCTGAGCGGCGAGCAGACCACCCTTGCCCGCATTGCCGCGGAAGATGTCGGCGAACCGGGATGAGATGACCACCCGAAAGCCGTAGTCAGACAGCGCCCAAACAGCGTGCTCACGTGACGATCCGGTACCGAAATCCGGGCCCGCCACCAGCACACTACCCCTGTTGTAAGGCGCGATGTTGAGAATGAAGTCGGGATCGGTCCGCCATGCGGCGAACAACCCGTCCTCGAATCCGGTCCGCGTCACCCGCTTGAGGTAGACGGCCGGGATGATCTGATCGGTATCGACATTGGAGCGGCGCAGCGGCACCCCGATGCCCTTGTGCACGGTGAAGGCTTCCATTACGAATCTCCTGGGTTTGTTTGAGGGAATCGGGGCCGGTCAGTCCAGATCCGCAGGCGACGACAGTGTTCCGCGGACCGCCGTCGCGGCCGCTACGAGGGGAGAAACGAGGTGCGTACGGCCGCCTTTGCCCTGCCTGCCCTCGAAGTTGCGGTTCGAGGTGGACGCGCAACGCTGGCCGGGCTCGAGCTGGTCCGGATTCATTCCCAGGCACATTGAGCAGCCCGCCTGCCGCCATTCGGCGCCCGCCGCGGTGAAAATCTCCCCGAGTCCTTCTTTTTCCGCCTGGGCGCGAACCCGCATCGACCCCGGTACAACCAACATTCGCACGCCGTCGGCGACATGACGTCCCTTCAAAATCCCGGCCACCGCACGCAAATCCTCAATGCGTCCGTTGGTGCACGAACCGACGAATACGGTGTCGATCGGTACTTGTCGAAGCGGAGTACCCGGCTCCAAGTCCATGTAACGCAGAGCTTTCTCCGCGGACTCACGGGCCACCTGGTCGGCGAAGGCGGCGGGATCGGGCACCGCCTCGCCCAGCGGGGCGCCTTGGCCCGGGTTGGTGCCCCAGGTGACGAACGGAGTCAGCTCGGACGCGTCGATGTGCACCTCGGCGTCGAAAACAGCGCCCTCGTCGGTCTTCAGCGCCTCCCAGGCCGCCACGGCGGCGTCCCAGTCGGCTCCCCGCGGCGCGTGCGGCCGTCCTCGGAGGAATTCGTAGGTCGTCTCATCCGGCGCGATCATCCCGGCCCGCGCGCCCGCCTCGATGGACATGTTGCAGATCGTCATTCGGGCCTCCATCGACATGGCCCGGATCGCCTCCCCGCGGTACTCCAGGACGTAGCCCTGACCGCCGCCGGTGCCGATCTTCGCGATGACGGCCAGAATCAGGTCCTTGCTCGTCACGCCCGCGGGCATGACGCCGTCCACCGTGATCGCCATCGTCTTGAACGGGCGCAGCGAGAGGGTCTGGGTGGCAAGAACATGCTCGACCTCGGAGGTCCCGATGCCCATCGCCAGCGCGCCGAACGCGCCGTGTGTCGAGGTGTGGCTGTCGCCGCAGACCACGGTCATGCCGGGCTGGGTCAGGCCGAGCTGCGGCCCCACCACGTGCACGATGCCCTGGTCCAGGTCCCCCATCGGGTGCAGCCGCACACCGAATTCCGCGCAGTTGCGCCGCAGCGTCTCCACCTGGGTGCGCGAAACCGGGTCGGCGATCGGCTTGTCGATATCGACGGTCGGGACGTTGTGGTCCTCGGTCGCGATCGTGAGATCCGGTCGTCGCACCGGCCGGCCCGCGGCGCGCAGGCCGTCGAAGGCCTGCGGGCTGGTCACCTCGTGGACCAGATGCAGGTCGATGTAGATCAGGTCCGGTTCGCGCGAGGCACCCTCGCCCTCCCCGCGAGCGACGACGTGCTGGTCCCACACCTTCTCGGCCAGCGTGCGCGGTTCGGCCATGGTCGATCACCTTTCGGACGAAGCAGCCGTTCCGCGATCTGGACTCCGCCGCGGCGACGGTTGCACGAATTGGGATAGCTGCGCCTGGTCCGGAGGCTGAGGGGCGAAATCCGTGAAGGTGGATTTCTCAACATCCGAGACGCTAGTATCGTTCTATGAGACAGCATAGCGGCATCGGCGTCCTCGACAAAGCAGTGGCGGTCCTGTACGCCGTTGCCGAGCATCCGTCGGGTCTCAACGAGCTGTGCGCGCGTACCGGGTTGCCCCGCGCGACCGCGCACCGGCTCGCCGTCGGCTTGGAAGTGCACCGCCTGCTCGCTCGCGACAGCAACGGCACCTGGCGGCCGGGCCCGGCCCTCGCCGAGCTCGCGACCAGCGCCAGCGATCCGCTGCTCGAGGCCGCGTCGGCCATTCTGCCCCGGCTGCGCGAGATCACCGGGGAGAGCGTCCAGCTCTACTGCCGCGACGGCAACGCCCGCGTCTGCGTCGCGGCGCTGGAACCCCCCGTCGGACTGCGGGACACGGTGCCGATCGGCGCACGGCTGCCGCTCACCGCCGGATCGGCGGCCAAAGTGCTGCTGGCGTGGGCCGACCCGGAGCTGCAGCGCACCATCCTGGCCGACGCCGTGTTCGGCGAGCGCGCGCTCGCCGAGGTGCGCAAGCGCGGGTGGGCGCAGAGCGCGGCCGAGCGCGCGGCAGGTGTGGCCAGTGTGTCCGCGCCGGTGCGCGATGCCGGAGGCAGCGTGGTCGCGGCGGTCTCGGTGTCCGGACCCATCGATCGGATGGGGCGCAGACCGGGCGCCCGGTGGGCGGCGGATCTGGTCGCGGCGGCCGAGGCTCTGCACAAGCGCCTGTAACACGTTTCAGTCCAGACTCTCTAGAGTTGGCCCATGGGAGTCAACCAACGGGCACAGATCGTGATGTCCGACACCGAGATCACCGAGTTCCTGCAGCGCAGCCGGATCGCGACCCTGGCGACCATCGGCCCGAAGGGCACGCCGCACCTGACCGCGATGTGGTACGCGCTGATCGACGGCGAGATCTGGTTCGAGACCAAGGCGAAGTCGCAGAAGGCGGTGAACCTGCGCCGCGATCCCCGGGTCACCTGCATGATCGAGGCGGGCGACACCTACGACCAGCTCAGGGGCGTCTCGATCGAGGGCCGCGCCGAGATCATCGACGACGCCGAGAAACTCTTCGCCGTCGGCGTGAGCGTGTGGGAACGCTATACCGGCCCCTACAGCGAGGAGATGCGGCCGATGGTGGAGGCCATGCTGAACAAGCGGGTCGCCGTGCGCGTGGTGCCCGAGCGCACGCGCAGTTGGGATCACCGCAAGCTCGGTCTCCCCGCGATGCCCCTCGGCGGCAGCACCGCGCAGGCGCTGGACTGACCCGGGCGCGATCGGGCCGCGCGACGCGCCCGAAATCCAACTGACACAACCACCTCGCACGGGCTAGCGTCGGGGTGTTCGACAGGAATCGGCCGGGCATCACCGCCCGCGAGGGCGCGCTGCGCGGCCGCGACGACGAGGAGCAGCGATGGCGGATTCGGGTAAGTCCACTGGCGCCGACGAGGTGAAGCGCAAGTTCCGGGAAGCACTGGAGCGCAAGAACCAGCAGAACGCCCGCGCGGCCGATCACCTCGACGGCAGGTCGAAGGCGTCCGGGGCGCACGCCGCGGTCGGCCACAAGCGGGAATTCCGGCGCAAGAGCGGCTAGTCCGCACAGACGGCGAAGGCCCTCCAGCAAGATCGCTGGAGGGCCTTTCTTTTGCGCGGGCTCGCGCCGGACACGCCGAGGGGACACGCGTCACCAGCGACGTCCACACCGGTCGTGGCATCCCGGCACCGGACGCCGCGACCCACCGAGCGAGTCGAGTTCCGCCGAGGATGCGATGCGCCCGTCTGCCATGTCCGTGGGCTGGCACGGATGGCGGCAACGCGCATCCGGTGACGGCTGCTTCACAGCTGCGTCATCAGGGACATCCATACGCCCTCGCGGCACGGCACTCCAGTGCGCTGCGCATCACCGATGCGCAGCCGCACAGGTCACAGCCGCATGGGAGTCGGATCAAGGGCAGGTAGCGCGAGATAGCGACCGTTGGCCACCATGCTCACGAATTGTCCGAGCATCGGATTGCCCGGCAGACAGACCCGTCACCGTAGGCGGCACCGGCCAGCCGAACCGGACCAACGACTGCGCCCTTCCGGCCACAGCGAGACCGAAACCGCAGCTCACCCGACACCCAACCACCGCAATCCAGGCGGGGCGAAGCCCTCGCCGGGGGTCCGGGGGCGAAGCCCTCCGTGCGGGTGTGGGGGTTGCACCCCCACAAGACAGGGCGAAACGAGAAAGGCCCATGCTCCATGAGCATGGGCCTTTCACTCGTGTAGCCCCGACGGGATTCGAACCCGCGCTACCGCCTTGAGAGGGCGGCGTCCTAGGCCGCTAGACGACGGGGCCAGGACTGCTTCTCGCTGTCGCGAGGAGCGCCGTGGTGATCTTTCGATCAGGAGGCTCGGCTAGCTTATCCGGCCGAGGCCCGGCGACCAAATCGCCAGGTGCTGAGGGATTTCGGCCGCGAACCGAAGTCTTTCAACACACTCCGCTGGGGTACCAGGACTCGAACCTAGAATGGCTGAACCAGAATCAGCTGTGTTGCCAATTACACCATACCCCAATGACCAGGTCGTTCATCTGCAAGTCTGGGTGACTCGAGACCGTGTTCCGGGCCGAGAAGAAGAGTACCAAACGGCTACGGGTTAACTACAAATCGCCTGGTCAAAGCCCTATTTTCAGGCTTGCGGCGCAGCCTGGCCGGTCTCCTTCCAGTCCAGCGCGGAGCGCAACCGGTCCAGGGTGACGTCGCGGCCGAGCAGTTCCAGCGATTCGTACAGCGGCGGGCTGATATGCGATCCGGTGACCGCGACCCGCACCGGCGCGAAGGCTTTGCGCGGTTTCAGCCCGAGATCATCGATCAGCGCCTTTTTCAGCGCTTCCTCGATCGCCTCGGTGGTCCACTCGGCCAACGGCTCCACCGCGGTAATAGCGGCCTGCAATACCTCGGTCGCGTCGGAGCCGAGATTCTTGGCTCCCGCCGCGGAGTCGATCGCGAACTCTTCGGCCGGCGCGAACAAGAAACGCAACAGCTCCCAGGCGTCGGCCAGCACGACAATCCTGGTCTGCACGAGTTCGGCCGCCGCGGCGAACACCTTCTCATCGATTTCGGCGCCGACAAGGCCGTGTTCGGTGAGATACTCCCGCAGCCGGTGAGCGAAATCACCCGGCGCCAGCAATCGAATGTGCTCGGCGTTGATCGCGTCCGCCTTCTTCTGGTCGAAACGGGCCGGATTCGAATTTACTTTCGAAATGTCGAAGGCTTCGACCATCTCCGCCATGGAGAACACGTCGCGGTCTTCCGACAGTCCCCAACCGAGGAGCGCGAGATAATTCAGCAAACCCTCAGGAATGAAGCCCCGGTCGCGGTGGGCGAACAGATTGGACTCCGGATCACGCTTGGACAACTTCTTGTTGCCCTGGCCCATGACGAACGGCAGGTGACCGAACTCCGGCGTGAAATCGGCGACCCCGATCCGGCGCAGCGCGGCGTACAGCGCGAGCTGTCGCGGCGTGGAGGAGAGCAGGTCCTCGCCGCGCAGCACGTGGGTGATCCGCATCAGTGCGTCATCGACCGGGTTGACCAGCGTATACAGCGGATCGCCGTTGCCACGGGTGAGCGCGAAGTCCGGGACGCTGCCCGCCTTGAAGGTGGTCTCGCCGCGCACCAGATCGATCCAGGACAGGTCGTCGCCGGGCATCCGCAGCCGGATCACGGCGGGGCGGCCCTCGGCGCGGTACGCCTCGATCTGCTCGGGCGTCAGGTCGCGATCGTAGTTGTCGTACCCGAGCTTCGGATCGCGTCCCGCGGCGCGATGGCGGGCCTCGACTTCCTCCGGCGTGGAGAACGATTCATACGCCTCACCGGCCTCCAGCAAACGCCGAACGACGTCCAGGTGCAGATCTTTTCGCTGCGACTGACGATATGGTTCGTAAGGGCCGCCGACCTCCGGCCCCTCGTCCCAGGTGAGCCCGAGCCAGCGCAGCGCATCGATAATCGCCCGGTAGGATTCCTCGGAATCCCGTGCGGCGTCGGTGTCTTCGATACGAAAGACGAATGCGCCACCGTGGTGGCGGGCGTAGGCCCAGTTGAACAGCGCCGTCCGGATCAGGCCGACATGCGGCGTTCCGGTCGGTGACGGGCAGAATCGGACCCGTACTTCAGTCATGGCTCTCTTTCGATCAGCGTTTGGCGGCAACGGGATTGGTGAGGGTGCCGATGCCCTCGACGGACACCGAGACCTGCTGGCCCTCGCGCATCGGGCCGACGCCCTCGGGAGTGCCGGTGAGGATGACATCGCCGGGCAGCAGCGTCATCACGGTGGTGATCCACTCGATGAGCTTCGGGATATCGTGCAGGAGAAGCGAAGTGCGGCTGCGCTGGCGAACTTCGCCGTCGAGCTCGGTGACGACCTCCAGATCCGAAGGGTCCAAGGACGTTTCGATCCACGGACCCAGCGGGCAGAACGTGTCGTAGCCCTTGGCCCTGGTCCACTGACCGTCGTGGCGCTGCTGGTCACGGGCGGTCACGTCGTTGGCGGCGGTGTATCCCAGCACCACGTCCAGCGCGCGGGCGGCGGGCACGTCCTTGCAGGGGCGGCCGATGACGACCGCCAGCTCCCCTTCGTAGTCGACCTGAGACGAACTGGGCGGCAGGATGATCGGGGCGTTCGGCCCCACGATCGCGGTGTTCGGCTTGAGGAAGATCACCGGGTCGGCAGGGGCGGGACCGCCCATCTCGGCGGCATGGGCGGCGTAGTTCTTGCCGACGCAGACCACCTTGCTGGCCAGGATCGGCGCGAGCAGCCGCACGTCGGCCAGCGGCCAGCTCCGTCCGGTGAACGTCGGTGTGCCGAACGGATGTTCCGCGATCTCCTTGGCCACGCTGTCGCTTCCGTCGCCTTCGATGCTGACGAAGGCGACCCCATCGGGACTGGCAACTCGACCTAGACGCATGCCCGGAGTCTATCGACCCGCCGTCACCTGCCCGAACGCGCCCGACCGAGTGGTCCGAACCGGTGCGCCGTGGCCCCGCCGCGCTGTGAGGAGTTCGACAGCCGCAGCCGTCGAACGGCCGGGCCGGGCGGGTGTACGGTGAGCAAGATAGTTCACAAAGTGGGAACAAGTTCCCAAAATATGAGAATCACGAGGAGTAGCCGGTGGCGACCGTGACGCAGATCGACGAGGTTCGGCGCTGGTCCATGCTGGGTCTCGGGGTGTTCGCCCAGGCTTCCAGCGCGGTCTTCATCCACGGCGTCCCGTTCCTGCTCCCCGCACTGACCGATCGCGGCATGGCGCTGGCGACGGCCGGCCTGCTGGTGGCCATGCCCACCGTCGGCCTGGTGTGCACCCTGATCGCGTGGGGATATCTGGTCGACCGGATCGGCGAACGCAAGGTACTGGTCGGCGGCCCGCTGCTGATGCTGGCGGCCGGCTGCGCAGCGGCGGCCACGACGAACGACATAGCCCTGGGCGCGCTGCTGTTCCTCGGCGGCGTCGGGGCGGCCAGCACGAACGGCGCGAGCGGCCGCGTGATCGTCGGCTGGTTCCCGCCCCATCGGCGCGGGCTGGCGATGGGCATCCGGCAGACCGCGCAGCCGTTGGGCGTTGGCGTCGGCGCGCTGGCGATTCCGGCCGTCGCCGCCGCGCACGGTGTGCCTGCGGCGATTCTGGTTCCCGCGCTGATGGCCGGCGTGGCGGCCGTGGGCTGTCTGGCCGGCATCGTCGACCCGCCGCGTCCCGCCCGGTCGGACGCCGATCCGGCCTCGCGGGCCAATCCCTATCGCGACGACGCGACGCTGTGGCGCATCCATCTGGTCTCGGTGCTGCTGGTCGTTCCGCAGGGCACGGTGTGGACCTTCGCGCTGCTGTGGCTGCATCGCGACATCGGCTGGTCGCTGGCCGCCGCAGGGGCGCTGGTGACCGTCACGCAGGTTCTCGGCGCGCTGGGCCGCATCGGCGCGGGCGCGTGGTCCGATCGCGTCGGCAGCCGGATGGGACCGCTGCGCACGGTCGCCGTCGCCGCCGTGCTCTCGATGGCGGGGCTGGCGCTGACCGCCTGGACGCACTGGTGGTGGGCCGCCATCCCGCTGCTTATCACCGCGTCCGTGATCACCGTCTCCGACAATGGATTGGCCTTCACCGCGGTCGCCGAAATCGCAGGCCCTTACTGGAGCGGCCGGGGCCTCGGCGTCCAGAACACCGGTCAGAATCTGGCCATGGCCGCCGTCCCGCCGGTGTTCGGCGCGCTGATCACCGCGAGCGGCTTCCCCGCCGCGTTCCTTCTGGCCGCCGTCACGGCTGTCGCGGCAATCCCCCTCGTCCCCCGCGACACCGACTAGACCCGCCCCCGAACTCTGCCACCAGGAGCCAGGACGGTCTTGACCCCCTGGACATCACGTCCCTCCGGAACTCGACGGCGCAGCCGTAGCAGAGCCACAAACCTGGCCGAACCGAGCCTCGGCCTCGGCACCACCGATCCACCGGAACACGAGGGCACGAACACGGCCGACCGAGCCGCTCCGAAGTCCTCCAGTGACGGTCACATCCAAGTCTCGGGCCGTGTATGCCCCGTCCGGCGGCGGGTCCGGAGCAGCCCGGCCGCACGGCCCTTCCGCGCCGCCGCAGCACGGACTGGGAGCCCCGGTACAACCGATCCACCGAGACTCGACGACACAGCTGTAGGCGGACCGCAAAGGCAGCCGTCCCGAATTCGCGGTCGTGTTCGAGTCTCGACGTCGGTCTCGACGATCCACCGGGAACTCCGTCGCGACCTGATGTGCGAGACAGCGGTCGGGCGCGGGATCCGTGCAGAGGCTGAGTGCAGAAAGGTCAGAGCGTGGCGGCGATGCGGTCGCCGATTTCCACGGTCGACGCGCCGCCGGAGCGCGACTCGAGGTCCTTGGCGACCGCCGACTCGATGCGTGCGGCCGCCTCGGTGTCGCCCAGATGATTGAGCAGCAGGGAGACCGAGAGGATGGCCGCGGTGGGGTCGGCCTTGGACTGGCCCGCGATGTCCGGGGCGCTGCCGTGCACCGGCTCGAACATGCTGGGGTTCGTCCCGGACGCGTCGATGTTGCCGCTGGCGGCCAAGCCGATGCCACCGCTCACGGCGGCGGCGAGGTCGGTGATGATGTCGCCGAAGAGGTTGTCGGTGACGATCACGTCGAACCGGCCGGGGTCGTTGACCATGTGGATGGTGGCGGCGTCGATGTGCTGGTAAGCCGTGCTGACCTCGGGGAATTCGGCCGCGACCGCGTCCACCGTGCGCTGCCAGAGCGAGCCGGCGAAAGTGAGCACGTTGTTCTTGTGCACCAACGTCAAGTGCTTGCGGCGGGCCTGCGCCTTGGCGAAGGCATAGCGCACCACCCGCTCGATGCCGAAGCGGGTATTGGTGCTGACCTCGGTGGCCACCTCGTGCGGAGTGCCGACGCGGATCGCACCGCCGGTGCCGGTGTAGGGGCCCTCGGTGCCCTCGCGCACGACGACGAAGTCGATGTCGGGGTTGCCTGCCAGCGGGCTGGTCACGCCGGGGAACAGTTTGGACGGCCGCAGGTTCACGTGGTGGTCCAGCGCGAACCGGGTGCGCAGCAACAGGCCGCGTTCGAGCACGCCGCTGGGCACCGACGGGTCGCCGATCGCGCCGAGCAGGATCGCGTCGTGCTGCCGCAGCTCGGGCAGCACCGAGTCCGGCAGGATCTCGCCGGTCGCGTGGTAGCGGCGCGCACCGAGGTCGTACTCGGTCTTCTCGACGCCGGGCACGACCACGTCGAGCACCTTGAGCGCCTCGGCGATGACCTCGGGCCCGATCCCGTCGCCCGGGATGACAGCAAGTTTCATGAGAAATGCTCCGTTCGATTCTGCCGGTCGCGGCCGCCACAACGGCGGCCCACACGCGACCGCCGGGTGCGCACGATATTCCGGCCGGGTGACCGCAGCACCGTCACGGTACTCGGCGCGGCCGGATCGCCGAGCACCGGGCGCGCGGCGCGGCACCGCGCCACTCGCGCCGGTCCGCACGCCGGTTGCGCGCGGACGGAGAAGCCGGCGCCGCGCACGATGCTTCGCGCGCGGCGCCGATTCAGCATTCGCCGGGGCGGTGCGCCCCGAGCGGATCAGGACAGGTCGACCTGGACGACCTTGGCCGCGCCGACGGACTCGGCGATCGCGGCCTGCACCTCGGCGGGCACCTCGCGGGCCACGCGCAGCACGACCGTGGCGCCTTCCTTGTCGACGTCCTGGGTCAGCTGCGCGGCCAGGATGTCGACCTCGGCCTCGCCGAGCTTGGTGCCGATCCTGCCCAGCGCGCCCGGGCGGTCCTCGTAGTTCAGGATGGCCAGGTTCAGGCCCTCGGCGCGCATGTCGTAGTTGCGGCCGTTGATGTTGACGATCTTCTCCACCAACTGCGGCTCGGTCAGCGTGCCCGCGACGTTCAGGGTGCTGCCGTCGCCGAACACGGCGCGCAGGTCGACGACGCTGCGGTGGCTCGGGCTCTCCGAGGCCGTGGTGACCTCGGCGGTGATGCCGCGGTCCTTGGCCAGGGCGGGCGCGTTGACGAAGGTGACCTGGTCCTCCACCAGCGCGGAGAAGATGCCACGCAGTGCGGACAGCTCCAGCACGGCGACCTCCTGCGCGGCCAGCTCGCCGCGCACCTGGACCTCGACGCTGACCGGCAGCTCGTTGGACAGCGCGCCGAGCAGGGCGCCCTGCTTGCGGACGATGTCCAGCCAGGGGGCGACCTCTTCGCCGACGGCGCCACCGGTGACGTTCACCGCGCCGGGCACGAATTCACCGGCCAGGGCCAGCAGCACCGACTTGGCGACGTCGGTGCCCGCGCGGTCCTGGGCCTCGGAGGTGGACGCGCCCAGGTGCGGGGTGACGACGACCTGCGGCAGGTCGAACAGCGGGCTGTCGGTGCACGGCTCGGTCTCGAACACGTCCAGGCCCGCGGCGCGCACGTGGCCGGACTTGATCGCCTCGGCCAGAGCGGCCTCGTCGACCAGGCCACCGCGGGCGGCGTTGACGATGATCACGCCCGGCTTGGTCTTGGCGATGGCCTCCTTGCCGATGAGGCCCTTGGTCTCCGGAGTCTTCGGCAGGTGGATCGAGATCAGGTCGGCGCGCTCGAGCAACTCGTCGAGGGTCAGCAGCTCGATGCCCAGCTGCGCGGCGCGCGCGGGCGACACGTAGGGGTCGTAGGCGACGATCTTGGTCTCGAAAGCGGCCAGGCGCGCGGCGAACAGCTGGCCGATGCGGCCGAGGCCGATGACGCCGACGGTCTTGTCGAAGATCTCGACACCGTTGAACTTGCTGCGCTGCCAGGTGCGCTCACGCAGGGTGGCGTCCGCGGCGGGGATCTGGCGGGCGGCCGACAGCAGCAGGGTGACCGCGTGCTCGGCCGCGGTGTGGATGTTCGAAGTGGGCGCGTTCACGACCATGACGCCGCGCTCGGTGGCGGCGGGCACGTCGACGTTGTCCAGGCCGACGCCGGCGCGGGCGACGATCTTCAGGTTCTTCCCGGCATCCAGGACCTCGGCGTCGACCGTGGTCGCCGACCGCACCAGCAGCGCGTCGGCCTCGGGCACCGCGGCCAGCAGGGCCGGGCGATCCGGTCCGTCGACCCACCGGACCTCGACACCGTCACCGAGCGCGTCGACGGTCGACTGGGCGAGCTTGTCGGCGATCAGAACTACAGGACGGCCTGCTTGGCTCACGTGGAGTACTCCTGGGGATGGGGGCGGCAATTACCGCCGACCAGCTTAGTGCGCGCGATTTCGGGCCGGGCTACCACCTGGTAGGCGGCCGTCGTCAGTCGCGGCGCTGGCAAAAATATGAAGACCGGTCTACAGTCAGGGCATGGGCGTCAAAGGCACCGAGACTCGCGGCAAACTCGTCGACGCCGCGCGCACCCTGGTCGAGCGGCACGGCTACTACGGCGCCGGGCTCAACCAGATCCTGGCGGCCAGCGGGGCGCCGCGCGGGTCTTTGTACTTCCACTTCCCCGGCGGCAAGGACGAATTGATCGCCGCGGCGATCGCTCGAGCGGGCAAGGAGATCGCGGCGCTGATCGACGCGATCGAGCCCGGCGACGCCGCGGGGGCGGCGAGCAGGCTGCTGCGCGCGTTCGGCGATCGGCTGGAAGCGTCGGGCTGGCAACAGGGCTGCCCGGTCGCCACGGTGGCCTTGGATGTCGCTGCCGCGAACGATCCGATCCAGGCCGAATGCGCCGCCGCGTACGCCGCTTGGGAACAGGCGCTGCGATTGCGACTGCGCGCCGACGGCCGTCAGGACGCGGATGACTTGGCCGCCGCGATGCTGGCGATGGTCGAGGGCGCGCTGCTGCTGGCACGGGCGCAGCGCAGTCGCGAACCCCTGGAACGGGTCGAACGGGCTCTGCACTCCCTGCTCTGAGCGCGGATGCCGCGCCGGCGTTCGCGCATGTCGTCAAAATATGTAGACCGGTCTAAAAGGAGTAGTCATGTCCGACAGCATCGTCTTCGGAGCCGCGGGGTTCCTCGGCCGCAACGCGGTCGTCCGCTTACTCGAGCAGGGGCATTCCGTCGCCGCCGCCTTGCGGCCGGGCAGCGAGGAGCGGCTCACCAGCTGGCTGCGACGGCGGGGGGTGGACGCGAGCGGGTTGGAAATCGTCACGTGTGACGTCACCGCCCCCGATCTGGGCTTGCCCGCCGGGTTCGACGCGTCGGGTATCCGCGACGTGTACAACTGCGCGGCTCGCTTCTCGTTCGGGCTCGCGGCCGACGACGCGTACGCGGTCAACGTCACCGGCGCGCTGCGCGTGCTCGACTGGTCCGCCGCCCTTCCAGAACTGCGCCGGGTCGTGCACATCACGGGTTATCGGATCACCGTGGAGGAGTCGCAGGAACAGCACTACGAGAACGGCGCGTACGGCGCGTCGAAGTTCGAATCGGATCCGCTGCTGCGCGAGCGGGCCGCGGAACTCGGCGTCGCGCTGACCGTCGCGAACCCGAGCAGCGTGATCGGCCCCGGCCAGTACATCGGATTGGCCACCGTCGTCGAGGACCTGTGGAACGGGCGGCTACCGGCAGTCCCCGGCGGACCCGAGACCTTTGTGCCGATCGTCGACCTGGACTACTTCACCGATTTCCTGATCAGCCTGCCCACACTGCCCGACACCGCGGGCCGCTCCTACACGGTGCTCGACGAGCGCACTCCGGTGTTGCCGAAGCTGATCCGGCTGCTGGCCGGGCACCTCGGGGTCCCCGCGCCGCGGTTCTCCATTCCGGTCGGGGTCATCTCGAAGCTCCCCCGCGCGCTGACCGGCGCCGATCCGGAGACGCTGACGTTCATCGCCGACGACCGTTACGACACATCGGCGGCGCGGGACGTGGCCCGCCGCGCCGGGCTCACCATGCCGCCGACCGAGGCGACACTGCTCGCGTGGGCCGACCATCTCGTGGCCAGCCGGTTCGGCGCGGTGGCCGACGATCCGACCGCGGGTTTCGCCGACGGCGTCTGGCTGAGCGGCGAACGCCTGCGCCCGGACTACGTTCTGCTACACGGACTTCCGCTCGACGGCGAATCGTGGAACGACGTGCGCGCGGAGCTGGACGGGCCGAGCCTGGTCGTGGACCTGCCCGGCCTGGGACGCTCGGCGCCCGGCGATGCCGATGCGCTGCTGCCGGACCTGCTCGCTTCGGTCCGTACCCGCCCCGTGCTGGTCGGCCACTCACTCGGCTGCGGTCCGGTGCTGCGGTACGCGGCGCAGCATCCGGAGCGGATCTCCGGGGTGGTGCTGGTGGCTCCCGCGTTCCTCCAGCCACGGTCCGGCTTGCTGGTGCGCTCACCGCTGACCGCGGCGGCGCTGCGCCGGACGTCGGCCGGAGACCTGGCGCGTCGGCTCGGCGTGCCGGAGAGCGCCGCGATCGCGAGCGCGACGGCCAACCTGCGCAGGCCCCGCGTCGCCGCCCGCACCGTCGCCGCATTGCGCCGAGCGAGCGCCCCGGCACGGCGCGAGGAGTTGCGAACTCTGCTCACACGCCTCGAGGTGCCCGTGCGGATCGTCACCGGTTCCACCGATCCGCTCACCATCGCCACCACCCGCGACACGATTTCGATCGAGGGTGCGGGCCACTACCCGCAGCTGACCCATCCCGCGCGACTCGCGGCCGAACTCACCCGAGTCTCCGCAGTGGGGATGCGCAACTGAGCTCACCCGCACGGGCGGCCCCGCAGATCTTTCCGCGACGAAGCCGAGTGCGGACACCGCCTACCCCCGAGCGGAACGGCCCACACAGCGGCGGGCCCCCGCACCACCGGTGCGGGGGCCCGCTCGATCACGCTCGGATCGGCGTGGGACCCGGTCGAGTGCCTCGACCGTCATGTCGGTCAGCGGCCGCCGAAGGAACCCGTCCACAGGGTGTCGACAAGGCCGTGCAGAGCAGCGCCGAGCGTATCGAAAAGACCGTTCAGAGCAGCACTGCCGGTGTCGATGATAACGGGGATCATGGAAATACCTCTTCCTCGAACTTATCCAGTCGAACTGGCTGACAGGGAGGACATCGACGACCCGTCGGCGACGGTTACGGAATTCGATAATATGGAGATGCAGACCACAGTCGATCTCGATAGTGAGTCAGGCCACGGTAGATGGTCTATTTGAGCTGGGAGTCTAGTCAAACGTCCAGGTCGAAGCGCGGATTCGTGTCGATAGTTTCCTTCGCTAATAGACTCGGCTAATGGCGGAAAGGAAAAGTCGACGAGGTCGCGCGATAGGTAAGGCAAATAATTCTTCACGCTCACGCGGCGGCCCCGGAAAATCAGCAACGCCATGTCGGCGCGATATTCGGACACCGAGCCATCAGGAGGGCGGAGTCGATCAGGATGCCTCCGCGGTGACCGACCACACGTTCTCGGTCTCCCTCGTGGCGGCCACCGCGCGGGAGAACGCACGCACCCGCGAGGTCTCGCGGTGGCGAGGCCACACCAGCCCGAGCCGGGATTCGGCGATTCCCGTCACCGGGACGAAGGACACCGGTCGTCTGCGATGGGATTCCGCGGTGGGTTGACACAGCAGCATCGCGCCGCGACCGGCCGTCACAGCCGCGAGACCCTCCTCGAGCGTGCCTACCTCCGGGCCCGGGCGCACCGTCCTCCCCTCCGGCGTCACATCCAGCTTCTGCGCCCGCCGCCAGTACTCCGGCGCCGGAGCGCGCACTCCGATCAAGGGAAACTCGGCGACTCCCTCCACCGACAGCGCGGCGCGTCCGGCTACCGGATGCGAGCTCGCCACCGCCAGCGTCTGCCGCTGCCCCGCGAACACCGCTCCGAGCACCAGATCATGCTCGCCCATCGGCAGCAGCACGACCGCGGCGTCGACCTCAGCACGCCGCACCGGCCCGAACGGATCGGCGAGCGGGATCTCGACCAGCTCGGCCGAGCAGTCCGGATGCCACCGATGAAACAACTCGACCGCGGCCATCAGGTGATCGTTGCCCGCCCCCTGGAACCCGATACGCACGATGCTGTCCATGCCTCTGGCCGCGGCGCGGGCGCCGTCGACCGTCGCGCGCAGCGCGGCATAGGCGGGTCGCAGTTCGGCGAGGAAATCCGCGCCGAGCGAGGTCAGCCGGACGCTGCGGCTGGTCCGTTCCACCAGCCGCCCGCCGATGCGCCGCTCCAGCGCGCGCAGCAGCTGACTCACCCGGCTCTGCGATACGTACAACCGCTCGCCGGCCCGGCCGAAATGCAGTTCCTCGGCGAGCGCGAGAAACGCCTCCAACTCACGGACCTCCAGCCCACCCATCAGCTTCCCTTCCACGGTCGATGAGTCCAGCTCATAGAACTATGAGACCTTCGCCGTTGTTTCCCATCGTCGCGAGCGTTTGCCTGGTGGACATGACACAGGTTGAGGAAGTCGTTGCGGGACGGAAGAATTCGGCGCTTCGCGGCGCGCTCGGCGTCGCCGCGGTGACAGCGGGCACGTTCACGGTGGTGACCTCGGAGATGCTGCCGGTGGGCCTGCTCACTCCGATCGGCGCGGCGCTGCGGGTGACCGAAGGCCGCGCCGGTCTCGCGTTGACGGTGACGGGATCGGTCGCCGCGTTGTCGGCGCCCGTGGTCACCGCGATGCTGCGTCGCGTCGAGCGCAGGCTGGTGCTGTGCGGGTTGATGGCGGTGCTGGCGCTGGGCAACCTCGGGACGGCCTGCGCGCCCGGCTTCGGTGTGCTGATCGGAGCGCGGGTACTGGTCGGCGTCGGCATGGGCGGGGTGTGGGCGATCGCGGCCGGCCTGGCGGCGCGGTTGGTGCCCGCGCGCTCGGTACCCGCCGCGACGTCGCTGATCTTCTCCGGTGTCGCGGTCGCCTCGGTGCTCGGCATCCCGGCGGGCACCTTCCTCGGTGCGCTCGCCGGATGGCGGCTGGCGTTCGTGGCCGCGGCCTGCCTCGCGCTGACGGTGCTCGTGGCCATGGCGGCCTTGCTGCCGCGGCTGCCCGCGACGGAAGCACTGCCGTTGCGTGACGTATTGCGGCTGACCCGGCAGCCGGGCTTGCGCGTCGCGCTGCTCGTGGTGGCGTTCCTGGTCACCGGCCATTTCGCCGCCTACACCTATGTGCGGCCGGTGCTGGAGGAGGTGAGCGGGGTCGACGCGGCGACGATCGGAACACTGCTGCTGGTCTATGGGGTCGCCGGTGTGGCGGGCAATTTCGCGGCGGGAGCGGTGGCGGCGCGGGCACCGCGCGGCACTCTGGTCGCGATCGGCTCGATCCTGGCCGCGGCCGCGATCGCCTTGCCCGCGCCGGGCGCCTCGCTCACCCAGGTCGTGGTGCTGATGATCGTGTGGGGCGTGTCCTACGGTGGCGTTTCGGTGAGCACCCAGAGCTGGGTCTTCGCCGCCTCGCCGCAGGCGAAGGAAGGCGCCTCCGCCCTGTTCGCCGGGGTCTTCAATGCCGCCATCGCGCTGGGATCACTGACCGGCGGCGTAGCCGCCGACGAGATCGGCGTCGCCGCCGCCATGTGGCTGGGCGGGACGCTCGCGGTCGTAGCCGTGCTCGTGGCCGCGCCCGGGAAGGGTGTGCGGCGCTGCTGAACGACGAAAAAGCAGCTGCGGCAGCATTACTCAGGCACCTACCATCGCGTCCATGTCTCTGCGCGCGATACCGGCTTCGATGGACCCGACGGTGGTCGGGGCCATCGATGGTGAGCTGGATCGGGTGGAGCGGGAGCACCGGGTGTCGATCCGGCTGGCGATCGAGAGCGGCAGCCGTGCCTGGGGATTTCCGTCTCCCGATTCGGACTACGACTGCCGGTTCGTCTACGTCGCGGCGCTGGAGACCTACCTGTCGCCGTGGCGCACCCGCGACGTGGTGGAGACACCGCTCACGGACCTGCTCGACGTGAACGGCTGGGATCTGGCCAAGGCGCTGCGGCTGCTGGTGCAGGGCAACGCCGTGCTCATCGAGTGGCTGATGTCGCCGATCGTGTATCGCGGCGACACGCGGTTCCGCGATCGGTTGCGCGCGGTGGCCGACGAGGTCGCCGACCGCGACAGGATCGCTCGGCACTATCTGCATCTCGGAGCCAAGCAGTGGGCGCTGTTCGAGCGCACCGGCTCACTGAAGAAGGTGTTCTACGCGCTGCGTCCGGCGATGGCGCTGCGGTGGCTGCGCGAGCATCCCGCGGCGGCGGTGGCGCCGATGCACCTGCCGACGCTGTTGGCGCAGTGCGAGCTGCCCGCCGAGCTGTCGGCGGCGGTGACCGAACTGACCGAGCTGAAGTCGCGGACTCGCGAGATGGGCAGCGGTTCGGCGCCCGCGCCGATCACCGCGTTCATCGCCGCCGAACTCACCCGGGCGGCCGAGGTGTTCCGCCGGTCCGGTCATCGCGATCTCACCCGTGCCCGCGCGATCACCGCGGAGTTCTTCCGCGACGAAGCGCTGGCGGGTTGAGCGACGCGAAGACGAGGAAGTAATACCCTCTGAACAGGGGAAAGGCCCCGCACCATCCCGGTGCGGGGCCTTTCGGAAGCTAAGTCGCGATCAGAGAACGCGGACGTCCTGGGCCTGCGGACCCTTCTGTCCCTGGCCGATCTCGAACTCCACGCGCTGCCCCTCATCGAGGGACCGGAAACCCGAGCCGCTCACAGCCGAGTAATGCACGAAGACGTCGGGCCCCCCGCCGTCCTGTGCGATGAAGCCGAAGCCCTTCTCGCTGTTGAACCACTTCACAATGCCTTGAGCCATTTCATACTTTCTGTAGACGAGCCAGGTAGGTGTTATGAGATGCCCTGGTCTCGTAGATCAACGATGCCATGATCCGACGAATTACTCACGTTCCGCACCACCAACTGTGAGCTAACGCTCACGACGGTGCTCGGCGCCGTCGTGCGCGAGTGCACTCGCGACGCTCGCTCAGGGGCGGCCTGGTCTTTCACCTCCCACGCTCGGTCGGGTCCCGATCGCGCCATATCGTCGGGCCCGCTCGTCGGATACCCGCACTTTTCGCCGGATAACACTCGCCGCCTCCCCCGGCGAGCACACCCCAGCCGGACCCGGGCTACCACGCCGGACGGCAGGGGGCTTCCGCCTCGGCACGACTCGGCGGCGATGCGCATTCGCTACCAATTGTGTTGTGCCGCAACATCTTTCAGCGTACCACGGACAGACTCCATCTCCAGCGTAGGCCGGGGGATCGCCGGGCGCACCGTTCGTTAAGTTCTGTTCAGGAGCCGAGATAGCGCACCTGACGCGGTTTGGTCTCGTCGTAGGCGGCCCGGCCGGTCAGATGCTCCGGCACACCGACCTCCCACCAGGCGCCCGCGTCGGTCCACGCCGACGGCTGGGTCCGGACGACGACCACCGCAGGACGACGCTCGGCCAGTGCCGCCGCGCGCGCCCGCTCGTATGTGTCACGGAATTCGTTCAGATCGGCGGCGGAGAAGACGGCGCAGCCCAAGGCGGCGGCATGAGCGGCGAAATCGACCCGGGGCGGATGCTCGCGCGTGCTGCGGCAATCGGCGTAGAAGTTGTTGAACGACGCGCCGCCCTGCCCCTCCTGCAGCCGCGCGATCACGGCGTAGCCATCGTTGTCGCAGACCACCGCGACGAACGGATGCCCCGCGAACGCCGCCGAGAACAGTTCCGAGTTCAGCATCAGATACGACCCGTCCCCGAGCAGGGTGGTCACCACGCCGTCGGTGCGGGCTATGGCCGCGCCCCACGCACCCGCGAGCTCGTAGCCCATGCAGGAGAAGCCGTACTCCACGTCCATGGCCGGCGCGCCGCCGATCGCCCGCCAGCCGCCGATCAGTTCGCCGGGCAAGCCACCGGAGGCTGTCATCACGTAGTCGGCCGGACCGCTCAGCTCGTTCACGACGGCCACCACTTGGGCGTAGCTCGGCGGGCCCGGGGTCGGCGCGCGCAGTCCATCGATATACGCGTCCCACGTGGCGCGGAGTGCGGCAGCCCGCGCGGTCCATTCCGAATCGACCGACCAGTCCCCCGTCAATCCGGCCAGCTCGCACATGGTGGCCTCGGCGTCGCCGATTACCGCGCGAGCGCCGTGTTTGACGGCGTCGAAACGTGCCACATTGATCGTGACCAGCCGGACCTCCGGTGCGAAGACCGTCCAGGACGCGGTGGTGAAGTCCTGTAACCGGGTCCCGATCGCGAGGACGAGATCGGCTTCGGCCGCCATCGCGTTCGCCGACGCCGAGCCGGTGATGCCGAGCGGTCCCGCGAACAGCGGATGGTCGTGCGGCACGAGGGAGCGACCCGCGGTGGTCTCCACGACCGGAAGGCCATGACGCTCGGCGAAGCGCAGCACAGTCGGCCCCGCTCCCGAGTATCGGACGCCGCCGCCGAGCACCAGCAGCGGGCGGCGCGCGGCGCGCAATACGGTGACAGCGTCGGCAAGCGCTCGCTGGTCGGGCCGGGGTCGCGTGAGACGGTGCGTCACCGGCTCGAAAAGCGTTGCGGGAAAGTCATAGGTCTCGGCTTGAACGTCCTGGGGGAGCGCCAGGACGACCGGACCGGCCGCAGCCGGATCGGTCAGCACGCCCACCGCTTGGGGCAGGGTGGCGAGCAGCTGTTCCGGCCGGGTGACGCGGTCGAAATACCGGCTCACCGCGCGGAACGCGTCGTTCACCGTGACGGTCGGGTCGCCGAAGTGCTCGACCTGCTGCAACACCGGATCCGGCGCCCGTCCGGTGAATGTGTCGCCCGGAAGCAGCAGAAGCGGAAGGCGATTCGCGTGCGCGACGCCCGCCGCCGTCACCATGTTGAGCGCGCCGGGACCGATCGACGAGGTCGCGACACCGACCTGACGCCGGTGGGTGGCCTTCGCATAGCCGACGGCAGCGAGCGCCATGCCCTCTTCGGTGTGCCCGCGCCAGACCGGCAGTTCGGCACGCCGCTCGTGCAACGCGGTACCGAGGCCGAGCACATTGCCGTGACCGAAGATCGCGAAGACGGCGGGGAACAGCGGCACGTCGCGGCCGTCGAGCGTCTCGGAACGCTGGGCGATCAACCAGGCCACCAGTGCCTGCGCTGTGGTCAGTCGCATCCGATCCGTCCTTCGTGGGAGGTGACCGGGCAGCGCGGGTCCAGCGGCTCGGCGTCCCAGCGCGCCCGCACCCAGCTGTGGGCCGGGTCGTCGCAGAACGCCATCGATCGCTCGGGCGCCGGGCCGGCCAGCACGTTGAGGTAGTACATGGGGTAGCCGGGCGCCGCGACGCAGGGGCCGTGATAGCCGTGCGGGATCAGGAAGACGTCACCGTCGCGCACCGCGACGTTCTCGTTCACCGTCCCGTCGGCCGTGTAGGTGCGGTGCAGGCCGAATCCTTCGGGCGACGGCGTGATGCCGTCGCGTCCGGCGATACGGAAGTAGTAGATCTCCTCGTTGACGACTTCGCAGTCGCTCACTCGGTCGTGCTTGTGCGGTGGATAGGACGACCAGTTGCCGTCCGGGGTGATCAGCTCGCAGGCGTTGAGTTTGTCCGCGTGCTCCCACACGCCGGGTACCCCGAAGTTGGTGACCTGACGGGTCGCGTGTCCCGCGCCCCGGATTTCCACCGGCACCTCCTCCGCGGGGCCGTATCGGGGGCGCAACCGTTTCCCGCAGCGGGCCATCGGTAACGCCACCTCCAGGTCATCGCCCTCGGCGGTCAATTCCACCTCGGCGTCGCGCGGGATGTAGGCGAAATCCGTTACGCGGACGAACACCGATTCCCGTCCGGTCAGCGCGTATGTCTCGCCGTCCACGCGCACCGTGCAGGCTCCGGCCAGGGGCAGGACGAACGCCTCGAACTCGCCCGTCCGCAGGACCCGCGATTGGTCCGCACCGATCCGCAGCACCCGCAGCCCGGCGTAGGTCCATCCGGCGGCGTCGGGTGTCAGCAGGATCGGATCACCGTCGTGGCACAGCGTTCCCCGGGGACGATGCAGTGTCATCACACCTCCTCTGTACGCGACCCGCTCGCTCCGGAAGACGGCCGACTCGACCGCGGCGTCCGGAGAAGGCGACCGTTGGAGCAGACGGGGATGCGGTCGGCGCGTCGCCGACCGACCAGGCCACGACCGCCCGACCGCCCCTGCCCGGTCGGTCTTCCGGCAAGTGACGCGGCGGTTGGCAGCCTCATCGGGCTTCCTTCAACAAGCGGGCGGCGGTCGCGACCGCCTTGGCGACGTCACCGTCCGGCGGGTACAGCAGGGTGCGTCCCACGACGAGACCCCGAACCACGTCGTGGCCGAGCGCCCCGCCCCACAGCGCGCGATCCACCGCCGGGTCCCCGGACGGCGCACCGCCGAGCACGAGCACCGGCAGGGTGGTCGCGTCCAGCACCGAGATATCTTGCGGTGCAGGGATTTTCAGCCAGGTATACGCCGAGGTGACGCCGAGACCGGAGGCCACCGTGATCGCCCGCGACAGCGACAGCGCGTCCTTGCTCATCACCAGCGCCCCGGAATCGTCCCGGTGATACGGCAGCGGTTCGACCATCGCCATCAACTGGTGCGCGGCCAGCGCGGAGACCGCCCGCGCGCAGGCTTGCAGCGTCGGGACGGTGCCCGCGTCGGAATCGACCAGGCGCAGCAGCATCTTGCCGCCGTCGAGCCGGAAACGCGCGAGGGAATCCGCGTCGTACCCGGTGAAGCGGTCGTCGATCTCCCACTCCGCGCCCGCCAGCCCGCCGCGGTTCATCGAGCCGATCACGACCTTGTCGTCCAGGGCGTCCAGCAGCAGCAGTTCCTCGACCACATCCGGCGAGCCGAGTACGCCGTCGACATCCGGGTCCGCCAGCGCGATGAGCAACCGTTCCAGCAGCGTGCGCCGATCCGCCATGGCCGTGCGATCCTCGCCGACGCCGAGCGCACCGCGTGCCGGGTGATCCGCGGCGACCAGGAACAAGGTCTGCTTGCCCGCCAGCAGGTGGGCGCGGCGTATCCGCTTCGCGTAGGCCCGCTCGACCGCGGCGGGGTCCGTCGCACGCAGGTGCAGCAGCTCGCGCCGGCGTTCGTCGGTCAGGTGCATGGCACCTCCTCCAGCTCCGCGCCGACTCGGCCTCCGCACAGCTCCTCGATCCCTGCGCCGGTTCACCCGCACAGCAGTTCCTCTATCTCCGCGCTGGTGGGCATCGCGTCCGCGCAGGCCAGACGAGCGGCGACCAGCGCGCCCGCCGCGTTGGCGTAGGTGGCGATGCGCCGTGGATCCCAGTCCGAGAGCAGACCGTGGATCAACGCGCCGCCGAAACCGTCGCCCGCGCCGAGTCCGCACACCACGTCCACCAGGCACGGCGGCACCGTCCAGCGTTCCTCGGCGGTGGCCGCCAGCACCCCGTCGCCGCCCTGTTTGATCACCGCGAGGCGCACCCCTCGGGCGAGCAGCCGGTCGGCCGCCGCGTCCGGGTCGGCGGTGCCCACCGCCACCTCGACCTCCGTGCGGTTGCCGACCACCACGTTCACGTGGTCGACCATCCAGCCGATCTCCGCCCGCGCGGTGTCCACGTCGGCCCAGAACATCGGCCGATAGTCCAGATCGAGCACCGTGTGCCCACGTCGTGCGCGCCGCAGCAAGATCTCGCGCTGGGTGCCGCGCCCCGGCTCGGCGCTCACTCCGGTGCCCGTGACCCACAGCAGCGGCACGGCGTCCACCACTGCCCAGGGCACTTCGTCCGGGGTGATGGTCAGGTCCGGCGCGATCGGCGCGCGGTAGAACAGCAGCGGCGGATCCGACGGCGGCGTCAGCTGGCAGAAGACGACGGGCGTCTGCAGATCCGGCGCGGTCGTCACGTACCGCGACGAGACGCCGAAATCCTCCAGCGCCGTGCGCACGAAGTCGCCGAAGCCGTCGGGGCCCACTTTGGTCACCACGGCCGAACGACGGCCGAGCCGGGCGGCGGCCACGGCGACGTTCGTGGCGGTGCCGCCCAGGGACTTCGCGAAACTGCGCACCTGCGCCAAGGCGACGCCGCTCTGTTCGGGATAGAGGTCCACTCCGACGCGGCCGATGGTCAGCGCCTCCAGCGCGCCCGCGTTCACGGCGTCACCACGCGCTGCAATTCGTGCTGCAGCGCCTCCAGTTCGGCCCCGCCCGCCATCTGGCGGGTCAGTTCGGGCAGGTCGATCTCGGACTTCTCGTAGGAGCCGAGCACGGCGCCCCGCTTCAGCAACAGGAACCGGTCGCCGACCGGGTAGGCGTGGTGCGGGTTGTGCGTGATCAGTACGACCCCGAGTCCGCGGTCGCGCGCCTGCACGACGTATTTCAGCACCACCCCGGCCTGTTTGACGCCGAGCGCCGCGGTCGGCTCGTCGAGGATCAGCACCTTCGCCCCGTAGTGCACGGCCCGTGCGATCGCGACGCATTGCCGCTGGCCGCCGGACAGCGTGCCGACCGGCTGTTCCATATCGCGGATCTCGATACCCATGTCCGCCAGAGCGGTTCGTGCGATCTCGCAGCCCTTCACGCGGTCCAGCAGACGGAAGGGGCCGTAGCCGAAGGTGGGCTCGGAGCCGAGTACGAAATTCCGCCACACGCTCATCAGCGGGACCACCGCGAGATCCTGATAGACCGTGGCGATGCCCCGATCCAACGCCGCACGCGGGGAGGCGAACCGGACCGATTCGCCTGCCACGCGCAGGTCGCCGCGGTCGTGCTGGTGCACCCCGGCGAGGATCTTGATCAGGGTCGATTTGCCCGCGCCGTTGTCGCCGAGCACGCAGGTCACCTCGCCCGCGTTCACCACCGTGGACACATCCCGGAGGGCGACGACGCCGCCATAGCTCTTGCCGAGGTCCACGGCCTCGATGAGGGAAGTCATCGGCGCACCCTTTCGGCTCGTTTCTGAAATCTGTTGTTGACCAGGACCGCCGCCAGCAGCAGCACGCCGAGGAAAAGCATGAACCAGTCGCTGTCCCAGCGGGCGAACACGATGCCTTGGCGCGCCATGCCGAAGATGAGCGCCCCGATCGCGGCGCCGACCGCCGAGCCGAAGCCGCCGGTGAGCAGGCAGCCGCCCACCACGGCGGCGATGATGTAGTGCAGTTCGAGCCCGACGCCCTGGTTGGCCTGCACGCTGGCGAACCGCAGGATGTTGCAGGAACCCACCACCCAGGCCGCGAACGCGGTGCCCATGAACAGCAGGATCTTGGTGCGGTCGGCGGGCACGCCGACCGCACGGGCGCTCTGTAGCGCACCGCCGACGGCGAAGATCCAGTTGCCGAACCGGGTGCGCACCAGGATCGTCGCGGCGATCGCGGTCAGCACGATCCACCAGACCACCGAGGCCTGCAGATGCGCCTCGCCGATGTCCAGAGTGGAGGCGAACACCCAGCCCGCCGATTGGTAGCCGTCCGCGCTCCGCACGCCCGACACCTGCACCGTGTCGGTGACCAGCCGCGTCACGCCGAGGTTCAGTCCTTGCAGCGCGAGGAAGGTGCCCAGCGTGACGATGAAGCTCGGCAGGCCGGTGCGCATCACCACCCAGCCGTTGAACGCGCCGACGGCCAGCGCGAACGCGAGCGAGGCGAGCAGCGCGAACCACACGTTCCACCCGGCATGCACCGCGAGCAAAGCGGTGACCAGCGCGGTGGACGCCGTCATCACGCCCGCCGACAGATCGAACTCACCGCCGATCATCAGCAGCGCCACGGCCACCGCCATGATGCCCAGCGTGGAGGCGTCGTCCAGCCAGGTCGCGACGCCGAGCGGGCTGAGGAACCGATCGGTGACGAGCGAGAAGAACGCGAACACCAGCAGCGCGCCCAGCGCCGCGCCGATCTCCGGCCGCACGGCCAGGCGTTGCAGCGGAGAGAGGCCCGGCCGGTCCCGCGCCGGGTCGGATGTCTTCGTGGCAACGGTCATGTCATCCACCTCAGCGCGTGCCCTGCGCGACGAGCGCCGCGACGGCGTCCACATTGCTCTTGTCGACGAAGCCGGGACCGGTCTGCACCGGCGCGCCGCCTCCGACGGTGTTCAGGTTCGTCCGGTACAGCTTCAGCAGCACGATCGGCAGGTAGCCCTGCTCGTACTGTTGCTGATCGACCGCGAACAACAGCTTTCCAGCCCGGATGGCGTCCACCACATCGGAATTCAGATCGAAGGTCGCGACGATCGCGCCGGACGCCGCTTCCCGGACCGCGTCCACGGCCCGCGCGGCGACCTGCGAGTTCAACGTCAGCACCGCGTCGATGGACCGGTCGGCTTCCAGCGCGCCTTTGATCCTCGATTGCGCGTCGGTGGGATTGTTGATGTCCACCTGCAGCGTGGTCGCGTTGCCGAACGCCTCGGTCGCGCCGCCGCAGCGCTCGTTCGCGCCGATATTGCCCGCCTCGTGGACGACGCAGAGCATCTTCGCGCGCCGCGCCTCGGCGAGCCGCTTGCCCGCGGCCTGTCCGGCCAGCGATTCGCTCTGGCCCACATGGACGAACGCGCCGAACTTCGCGCTCTCGGACTCGCCCGAATTGATGGTCACCACCGGAATGCCAGCGGCCACAGCCTTTTCCACAGACGGCCGCAGCGCCTCGGGATTGGCCATCGAGACGACGAGCCCGTCGACACCCTGCGCCACCGCGTTGTCGATCAGCTTCGACTGCTGTCCCGGATCACCGGATGCGTTGTAGGTCACCTGGATTCCGAGATCCTTGCCCGCGGCCTCCGCGCCGTTCTTGACGACGTTCCAGAACGCGTCGCCGGGACTGCCGTGGGTCACCACCGCGATGGATTCCACCGTCCCGGCGGCGATCGGCGTCTGCGAGGGTGCGGGTGCGTCGGCCCCGGGGCCACTGCACGCGACCAGTACCGCCGTCGTGGCGATCCACGGCAGCAGACGCCATCCGGCGGTCACGCCGCGCTGTCGTCTCCGAGACATCGTTGTCGTCGCTTCCTCTAGATTCCTGCCGCGGCGAGCGCGATGTCGGCCAGGTGGCGCAGGCTGCGCCCGGCGTCGTCGCAGGCTTGTCGCGCCGAATCGCCCGGACGCAGCACGGCGTCCTGCTCCAGCACGTACCAACCCCGGTAACCCGCGGCCCGCATGGTGTGCATGAGTGCCGCGATATCGACGTCGCCATCTCCCAGCGGGGCATACAGCCCCCGGCGCACAGCCGCGCCGTACTCCAGCTTTCCCCCGCGGACCTGATCGGCGAGCGCGCCGCGGACATCCTTGAGATGGACGTGCCCGATCCGCTCGGCGTGCCGCGCCGCGAGCCGCACCGGATCCGCGCCGCCGATGAGCAGATGGCCGGTGTCCAGGCAGATGTCGAGGTCGGAATCGGTGAGGAACCGCTCGACCTCGGCCTCGCTCTCCACGTGGGTGCCGACGTGCGGGTGCAGCACCGTGCGCAGCCCGTGCGCGGCGGCGACGTCGCGGATCGCGGCGGCCGTGTCGATCAAGGCGTTCCACTGGGAGCCGTCGAGCTGTGGGCGCGCGTCGTACCCGGCGAATCCGGTCGCGGCGGCGAGCACGAGGACGTCCGCGCCGGCGGCGGCCAGCAGGGCGGCGGTCTCCTCCGCGCGGGCGACGGCGTCCTGCCGGTCCCGGTGCAGCACGACGGCCAGGAATCCGCCGACGGCGGTGAGCCCGAAAGTCTTCAGCAACCGGCGCAGCTCGACCGGATCATCCGGCAGAAAGCCGGGAGGACCGAGTTCCGTCGCGGTCAGGCCGAGCGCGGCCATCTCCCCCAGGACGGTCCGCGCGTCGAGCACATGACCCCAATCGGGGACCTCGCAGACTCCCCAGGAGATCGGCGCGGCCGCGACGCGCAGTGGGTAGAGGGTTTCGGTCATCGGCACTCTCCGACCTTCGACGTCGAGGTTCACCGCTCGATTGGAGCGCTCCAACTATGTAACGCGGGTCATAGCGTGTCAAGAGTCCTCAGCGCGTCGATCGAACTGCGATTACCAGGCAATTTCCCCGCTTCGCACCGTCGCCGAAGTCGGTTCGCCGCCGCGGATTTCCGATTAGAGCGCTCTATTGCCTCGCCTACCCGGAGCTTGTATCGTCCGAGCCGAAAAGGCCTACGGAGGCGGAACGGAGGCGTCATGGCGCGACCGACCATGGAAGACGTCGCCGCCCGCGCGGGCGTCTCGCGCGCCCTCGTCTCGCTGGTCATGCGCAACTCCCCTAAGGTCAGCGAGCACCGCCGCCGCGCCGTGCTGGACGCGGCGAAAGACCTCGGCTACCAACCGCACATCTTGGCCCGCTCCCTCGCCAGCCGGACCTCCAGCCTCGTCGGCGTGATGATCTCCGATCTGCGCAACGCCTTCTTCGCCGACGTCGTCGAGGGCATGGACGCCGCCGCCCAGACCCGCGGCTTCGAACTCATCCTCAACACCGGCCGGCGCACCGCCGCCCGCGAGCGCGCCGCGCTGGAGAGCCTGCTCTCCTTCCGGCCGGGTGGCGTCATCCTGCTGTCGCCGGTCCTGCCCGCCGCCGCCATTCGCGAAGCGGCGCAGCAAGCTCCGCTGGTGCTGGTATCCCGCACCTCCACCGTCGCCGAGGTCGACACGGTCAACGACGACGGCGAGATCGGCGTGGGCCTGGCCGTCGATCACCTCGTCTCCCTGGGACATCGGCGCATCGTGCACCTCGACGGCGGCGGCGCCTTCACCTCCGCGCCGCGTCGCAAGGGCTACCGCGCCGCCATGCAGCGCCACGGCCTGGAGCCGATGGTCGTGCCGAGCGAGCACACCGACGCCGCGGGACTGGCCGCGGTCCGCAAGCTGCGGAACCTCTTCTCCCGCGACAACTTCCCTACGGCACTCGTCTGTGGCAACGATTTCAACGCCGTCGGGGCCATGTCCGCGCTCGAGGAGGCGGGCCTGCGGGTGCCCGAGGACGTCTCCGTGGTCGGCTACGACAACACCTCCCTGGCCGCCCTGCGCCACGTCGCGCTGACCACCATCGACCAGCCGCGCATCCAGATGGGCCGCCTCGCGATCGAGGCGCTCGCCGAACGCCTCCACGACGGCCGCACCGCCCCGGTCCGCCGCCGCGTGGAACCCTCGCTCGTAGTCCGCACCACCACGACCGCTCCACGCTGAACCACCGGGCCCACCGTACGTCGCGATGCCACTTATACAAGGAGAGCCGATGTCCTCGCACCGAGCCGTCACGCTGGGCCTCGCCGGCACCGGCCGCATCGGGACCGCGCACGCCGAGACCTTGAAGAAGCTCCCGAACGTGGCAGCCGTCCTGGTGGCCGACGCCGACGCCGCCCGCGCCCGCGCCACCGCCACCGACCTCGGCGTCGAATTCGCCCCCGATGTCGACGCCCTCTTCGCCGCCGACCTCGACGGCCTGATCATCGCCACCGCCACCGACTCCCACCCCGAACTCATCATCCGCGCCGTCGACGCGGGCATCCCCGTCTTCTGCGAAAAGCCCGTCGCCGCCGACATCACCGGCACCCTCGCCGTCATCGACCGCCTCCGCACCTCCCCCGTCCCCGTCCAGATCGGCTTCCAACGCCGCTTCGACGCCGGCTACCGCGCGGCCCGCGAAGCGATCCGCTCCGGACGGCTGGGCTGGCTGCACACGTTGCGCGCGACGACCCTCGACCCGGCTCCCCCGCCCGCCGAGTACATCGCGCGCTCCGGGGGCATCTTCCGCGACTGCGGGGTACACGATTTCGACATCATCCGGTGGGTGACCGGTCGCGAGATCACCTCCGTCTACGCCCTCGGAGCCAACCGTGGCGCGCCGTTCTTCGCCGAAGCCGAGGACGTAGACACAGCGGCGGCGCTGCTGCGCCTGGACGACGGAACCGTCGCCACCGTGTCATTGACCCGATACAACGGGGCCGGGTACGACGTGCGGTTGGAAGCGCTGGGCTCCAAGGGCAATGCGATCGTCGGGCTCGACGACCGCGCGCCGCTCACTTCCGTCGAACCCGACCACAGCCCGTCCCCGCACCCTCCCTACGCGGGGTTCATGGAACGGTTCCGTCCGGCGTATGCCGATGAACTGGCGGCCTTCATCGAGGTCGCAACCGGGCAACTCGACAATCCTTGCCCTCCTGTCGACGCACTGGAGGCGTTCTACGTCGCAGAGGCGTGCGAACTCTCGCGGCGGGAGAACCGAGCCGTGGAGGTTGCCGAAATTCGACGCTGACCGGTTCGAAGTACGCTCAGTTCGTGCAAGGTGGTAGCCAGTATGTGCGGTATCAGCAGGACCGGGACGTGCTGGCGATGATCGGAACCTATCTCGATTCCCAGCCCACTCGGATCAGCGTGCGGTTGCCTCGGTCCGCGGCCGAATCCGCCGTTTCTGCCTGGAACCGCGACGAATCGTGCGAGATCGAGAACGAGAGCCGTGCACAGTACGAACTCCGTGACGCTGCCGCCGAGCTGGCTTTGATCGGCCTGGCAATCACCACGCGAGGGGTCTGGGATGGCGATGAGGTCGTCGTCGACCTGGACGTCGTTCAGGTCGCGGCGGCATTGCGGGCCGCGCGATAAGGTCAGGCCGCCGCAGCCAGGGCGCGCATTTCCCAGCGCAGGTCCTTTTCGCTGAGCCCTGCGCTCAGCGCAACGGCCGGGCCATCTCGTCCATGATCGGCGAGTCGGCAAACGGCTGGTCTCGACCGATCACGCGCCAGCCCCACGCCTCGTAGGCCGCGCGGGCAGGATTGCCCACCCGCACCAGCAGGTAAGCCAATCGTTCGGGGCGCTGCGAGAGCAAGGCGTTGTGAATGATCCGTGCGTAGCCCTGGCCTTGATAGTCGGGGTGCACGGCGAACTCCCGAAAGATGTAGACGGGTGCGCTTTCCGATCCGGTAGCCAAACGCGGGTAGACCCGAACTGCCTTCTTCCACACTGCTTGCGACCGATTGTAGGGAGTGCCGAAGGCATAGCCGATCATGCGCCCGTCGATCCGCCCCGTGACGAGTTCGAACCCCGCTATCGGGGCGTACATCTCTTCCAGGCGTTCCCAGAATCGGCCTGGGCTGTACCACGGGTTGTCTTGCTGCTCGCGGTGCGAGTCGCGATACAAGATCTTCAGTTCGTCCGCGAGCTCGAGCGTCCCGGCCGCGTCATAGCGGGCGAGTTCGAGGGAGCGAGAGGTGGTCAAGATTCGAGGACCTCTGTTCGACGCACGGCATCGTCCCGCAATAGCTCGTGAAGTTCTCGTGCGGTGCGCGTGCGCCGCTGGTCTTTCGGTACGGCTGCGAGGACTTGCTCACCCAAGCCCATGACGAACCGCGTCCGATGTTCGGCAGGCAATTTCCCCAGTGTGGTCGTCGCGTATCCGGCACCCTCGGTCGGATCACCACCCGCGACCAGGCAAAGTGCGCGCTGCAACTCGATCTGGATCCGCCCTCGCCGACTGTCGGGCGGGTACAGGTCGAGCGCCGCCGATTGCGCCTCTTCTGCGCGGCGGGTATCGCCCAGATGGGAGTACACGAAACTCTCGGCGAATCTCACTCGCTCTTCGGGGTAGGCCCAACAGTGCCAGCTGTGATCCTTCGTCATGCGAGACGGCAGGGCGGCGAAGGTCTCCCGCAGCTCGATCAACGACGTCTCGGCTTCCTCGGCGCGCCCTAACAGGGCGAATGATTGTGCCCGTGCGGCGAGCAGGCTCGGTCTACCGACTGCAGGACCATCGGCAATCAACTGAGCCGATTTCCCGATCTCTTCGATGATGGTCTCGGCTGACTGTCCGTCGTAGATCGCCCGAATAGCCCTACGCCCCCGCACGAACATCATCGTGTGGAGGTCACCAGAGCAGTCAGCCGCGTAACGCGCAGTGCGCCACCACCGCATGCCTTCACGTCGCTGGCCGAGGTCCCCGATCGCCTGAGCAATGTACTGGCTCAGTAGAGCGCCGATCTTGTACAACTCGCGTCGCTGACGGGAGTCTGCCGACATGCCAAGCGCCATCTCGAGGCTCAGAACGTCGACCAGCAGCATCTCCCGCAGTTCAGCTGCCGTATGGGTGACGTGGGCGGCCCCGTATTCGCGGATGATCTCGTTCCAGTCGTCGAGGTCGATCGAGACAGTCTCGGAGACAGCTCGATTCAGCCCATGCCGCGCTGACTCCAAGCCAAAGGCCATACCGACACCGGCGGCCGACGCGCTGAGCAGAAAACTTCGGCGTCGCACGTCATCGACCTCTTTCCCCCCGTGCGGCAGGAACATCGGTGAATCATTCGACTCCATGCTATCCCCGCCGGTTCCGCGCTCGGCCGGACGAAAACCGAGTTCGGCGTCAGTCGCCACACGGAGCACTGCACGCAACCCGGCGCGGTAGTCCGCATTCGGCCAGCGAAAGACGCCGCGCTCCAACTTGCCGATGTAGTTGCCGGACAACTGCACAACTCGACCGGTCCGGTCGTACACCCACGCGTTCACCGCGTCGGCGAGTTCTGATCGCGACAGCGGGTGCCCGGTCAGTTCGGACCGCGTGCGCGTTCTGGCCTCACTCAGCTTGTGATTCGGTTCAGACACGTCCCGTCCCCCTCTTTCGGCAACCCGCAGTCAGACTTTCGCATTGGCTCGGGGGCGTCCGCGCCCGAACCGCCCCGGTATCCCGCACTTCTCCCCCGGTCCTCCCTCGAACGGGCGTTCCCGCACTACCCAGTCGAGACGGAATCTAGCCACAGCACTCGAAGCCGGACCAACACCGAAGTCCATCCGACTTCCGGGCGTCGGGTGCACGTCTGACAGCGGCTGAACAGGAAGGCACGGGAATGCGATCAGTTGGCGGGTACGCCGCAAGGGACGCGATGCCGGAAGCACCCCTCGTACACGACTCATTGATCTCGAGGTGCCGCTTCTACCGGGAGATCTGCGGCTTGCCCGCGCGCATACAACCGCAGCTTCGCCAACTCTTCATCCCTTCCGGCAGCGTCGGCGGCATCACCGTCCCCGCCGAACTCGGCGCGGCCGTCAAAGGCCACATGCGAGTGCACGGAGTCAGGCCCGGCCCGATCGTCTCGCATCCCCGATCGAAGCGATGGACATTCCTCGTGGTGCCGGACGTGCCGACCGACGACATCGCCCTGTTCGGTGAGCTGTTCCGCTTCAACGCTTCCGTAGCCCGCCTCGGCGCGCAGATCGGACTCCCCTCGCCCGCCGACCGACATGGATTACGGGTCTGGGTGCAGCCTCCGCGTGACAGCTACCGACCATCAGGGATGGCAGTCATCGACTCGGTTCGTGCTTGCGCCAGACCACGACCGCGTCGAGTTCGATAGGCGAGCCGCAACGTGCGCACCGCCTACCTACCCGTCGACTCGACTCCTGAGAAGAATCCGAGGCGCGACGGGTTGGGCAGTGACCAAAGGGCTCGATAGCTCTCGATAACACCGCCAACCGATGAGGAGCAATGATGGTATGGGATCGGCTGACAATCGGCAGTTGGGTCAGCACCAGTGAAGGTTGTCCTGTCAGGACCGTCGTAGGTGAGGACAGCGAATCCGTGACATTTGTCTTCGGCACGTCCGGCAACGAGTTCGAGTTCACGATCGACCGGTCAACATTGGCAGAGATGCTTCAGCTCAGTTCACAGGCGTTGCGAGCGACGGCGCCAGCCAACCGTTGAGCAATGACGAGACGACTATTGATGCAGAATCATGCGCGCGATGTCATCGATCTGGTGGAGCAGTTCGGTCGGCGCGGCCCCGAGATCGAGGGCACGGCAGTGGATGGTTATGCCGGAGCGTACGAGTTTGTGTGTCTTCACCGGCCCATTGCCCTGCGCATAGATCAAGTGCCCCTCTTCGAGGCCAAGCGTCGAGCAGTATGCGAGCATCTGGTAGATATCGGCTTCCGGGAAGCGCTTCGGCCGCTCTATCTTGTACTTTGCATCGACCACCGCGACAGGCCGACCACTCGAGTCGTACCAGACCAAGTCCGGCTTCATAAGAATCGTTTCTGCCTCATCCATCCAGATCCGATCCTGGGTGACCGCACGTCCGCCATGCCGACGCATGGCCATAGCCAGAGCGCTTGTAACGAAGTCCTCGTAGATCCTCCACATGTCGAACATGAACCCCGTAACGGCCAGCCTCCCGCGACATTGGTCGAAAGAGCTGTTGTCGAGGATGACTTCGGACAACCGGAGCACATCGTGATACCTGACGTTCAGCCTGGTCGGATGCCACACGGGACGGGCAATGTTTCGCTGTGGAAGAGCCACATCGTTCATCTGATATCGGATACGGCCGAGCTTGTGGCGAGCCTCAGTACTGATCTGCGGCAGGGCGCTCAGAGCCGCAGCCGCCGCGAGGACAATTCTATTCTCGGCGATGTCTGTGGTGAAGTCGTCGTACTCGCACGCGACCGGCAACGGCAGGCCGTGGCGGCGGGTGATCTGCTCGTTGAAATCTATGCGACCTCGGACCAACTGCATGTTTTCGGCTTTTGTTCGGTAGCCCTGCAGCAGACCGCCCTCCAACGCGCGAGACGCCAAGCGAACGAAGGATTCCGACACTGCCGGATACAGGCCGCCCGCCCTGTCCAGGTGGACCACTTCATCACGCCAGATTTTCGGATTCGAGCAATAACCGATGAAAAAGAGAAGTCGCCTCAACTCGGTTATCTTCGGTCGGACATCGATCTGAACCGAGCCGACTTTGATAGATCCCACCTTCTTACCCGGCTTGATCGCGTAACGGCCCCCACGGCAGGCCGAGACGGTGACGAACTTCGCCTCTGCCAGAGCATCGTATTCCGCCGGTGCAAGGTCGACAACCTTAGACGCTCCGAACTCGACCAGCTCGATCGGTGGTTCCAATCTCAGCCCACCTACGTGATGGAGTCGATATCGACCAGCGCCCGTTCAGCGATGGACGTCAATGAATAGCGCTGCTGGACATCGACGTTCGCGTCACCGAAGTGGAACTCTTGGAGCAGCGGGATGATGGAGGTGCGCCAAGTCAAGTCCATACCCCTTCTGGTAATCGCCTCGGGCCGCATGAAGTACGACGGCCCGATTTTGAAATCTTCATCCTCGATGGTGTCGTTCAATATGTCTACGAGGTCTGCGACCAGCACGCTGTGTCCATTCGCGTCGAGCCAGTTCCGGAGAATACTTCGAGTCGGTTCGTCGGAAGGATGCAGTGCCTTGAACGCGAACCGTCTTCGCATAGCTGAATCGACCAGCGCAATGGACCTGTCCGCCGTGTTCATTGTGCCGATGATCGCGATGTTTCGCGGCAACGAGAATGACTCCCCGCCATCAGAATACAACAGGTCGATGCACTCGTTTCGGTATTCGAGCAGGTAGTACAGCTCACCGAATATTTTCGCGAGGTTACCACGATTGATTTCATCGATGATAAGCGTGTACACCTGATCGGGGTTACCCCGAGCATCATCCGCCAGCTGACGCAGGGGTCCCTTCTGAAGGTGATAGCCCAGTTGGCCTCCCTTCGACTTGACCGGCCGGAATCCTTCGAAGAAGTCCTCGTACGAGTACGCAGGATGGAACTGAACGATCTTGACATTGTCCTTGCCGGAGAGATGCACCGCCAATGCTTTGGCCAAGTATGTCTTGCCGGTTCCCGGCGGACCGTAGAAGATCAGCTGCGGTCGATCACGAAGAAGGTCTATGCATTCCTGAAGCCAAGCCTTCGGCACGTACAGCTGGGCGGCAAGCTCGTCGGTCGCGTCCGCGAAGGTCGGTTCGACATCGGACTGCTCGAGATGGTTGCGCGGAGGCCGCCATGAGAAGCCGAAGGCCTCAGAGAAGACGTTCATCAACTCGGCGGCGTTCTCGAGAGTGAGTTGCAGCGACTGGCTGCTCTTCGGTTGGGATTCACGCTGATCTGAGCCGAACGTGGACAGGTGAACGAGAGGCTTGTCGTCGAAGTCCTTGATCACCTTGTATTGGCATGAGACAGCGTTCTCGAGCTTGTGCGGCCGGATCTCTTGCTCGCTCGGTACGATCTCGCGGATGCGCGCCATCAGTCAGAGCTCCTGTCCAAGCGGGATACTGATTCGTTTATGTCGTCGGCATCGGACCGGGACTTGGGTCATCGGTCCGGCGCGTGTGTCAGAAGACGATTCTCGATCGACCTGACGGCGCGGTACTGTTCACGCCCCGTCCTCCCCGAGCCAGCCATGGCGACCAGGATAGCGTTGCATACCGACACTTTCGTCGAGGTTCACGGCTGAGTGCCGAGAGCGCGCTCACGCGGCAGACTCGGTTGTGATGACCTCGGTGAACCAGGAGGGAGGTTGGTCACCGCAATGAGTCTCGAGCACGACAGGCCGGTAGGGGGCGTCGACTTCCAGCACTACACCGCCGCCCAGGCGCGTGAACTCCGCGATGACGTCGAACGCGTCTTCCGGGACTCCTACGTCGATGCGATCGAGTCCGGTGAGGAGTTCGAATCGCCCGACGCGTTCATGCACCGGTTCGACTCCTACACCGATCCCGCGCGCGCCGGCGCGTTCGAGTTGGTGATCGCCCGTCTCGATGGCGAACTCTGCGGGCAGGCGTGGGGGTGGCCGCTCACCGCCAAGACCGCGTGGTGGGACGGGCTGCGACTGGACGAAGGTGATCACGCGGCGTTCACGGCTGAGAACGGCTCGCGCACATTCGCGTTCAGCGAGATCATGGTGCGCAAACAGTTCACGGGCAAGGGAGTTGCCCGTGCCCTGCACGACGAGTTGCTCGCGGGTCGGCCGGAGCAGCGGGCAACGCTGCTGGTGCGCCCGGACAATCGCCGGGCGTACGACAAATATCGCCGGTGGGGGTGGTACCGCGTCGGCACTCTCCGACCGGGTTGGCCCGATGCTCCGCGGTTCGATGTTCTGATGCGTCCTCTTCAGTAGGTTCACGTGGACCAGGTCGGCGCGTACTTCGGCGTAGCGACGATCCCCGGGGCTGATCGGGAAAAAACATTCTGGCAATTGGCATTTCACCAAGGGTGGATCGACCGTACGCGCGCTGACGCATTGCTAGCATCGGGCGGTTCGTACCAGGGGTTTCTACGAAGGGGGAATAGATGAGCGGCGGATCGGACTGCGATCGTCGGCAGGAGCGGGTCATGGCGTCGCGCCGTGTCTCGTACACCTTGCCCGCTCTGGTGGCGATGGCGCTTGTGTCGAGTGGTTGCGGGGCTGGTGGCACCGCTGCTCCCCGCCCGATCGTCACCACGATCTATACCACCACCTCGAAGCCCCCGGCCCGCACGACTGCGCCGGTGACCACCACCCCACCGACGACGACCACTTCTCGGATCACCTCGACCACGCCGACCACCGACACCGCGCAGCCGATTCACGTCGGGATCTGTGTCGACCAGACAACGAACACCCGGGTGATCGATGACCTGTGCGACACCACCGACGGCCGCTACGCCACCTTCTGGTACCGGCACGCCGACACCCTGATTTACCCGGCGGTCGGCGCCGCGGTGGTCCTGGCCGCCGGAACCTTCCTGCGCCCGAGCGGCACCGCGGTCCACGACCGAGGCGTTCCGACCAGTGGCGGCACGATCCAGCGCGGCGTGCTCGGCCAGGGGCGCCCTGACATCGGCGGCGTCGGCTCGTAGGCAATCCCGGTCGACTACGAGCGAGGCGGGCTCCGGGTCGCGCGGTTTAGTGAGTCATGCGGAACCGCCTTGTAATAGACGGCGTCCGCGCCGGGTAATCACGTCGTCGACGCAATCTCTTCTGGATATCGCCGTCACGACGAGGACATGCAGGAGCGCAGGAGTGGACATCGAGGACGCACGCCGCTACGCCGCGGCGATATGGCGGCGGGAGGATATGACGGCGTCCGAGCGCCTGGCGGCCGTGAAAGCGGATTCCCATGCGCGCGGCAAGGAACCCTTCGATCTCGGGCGGCTCGAATCGCTGTGCGACACCAGCCATGAAGGCCGCATGGATCCGACGCACTGGCGCAAACGCAAGTTCGAGCTGATGTACTACAGCCATCCCGAGATGATGACGATCGAGGATCTCGCCGAACATGTCATGGCGACGCAGGGATGGACGTGGTGACCGGCGGAGATATCAGTCGGCGACCTGGCGCGTCGCCCGATCCGGCAGGACGCCCGCCAGGACGAGTTCCTCGTAGATCCGCTGCTGCTCGTCGTCGAGATTCGAGTACAGCATGTCGTAGGCCAACTCTTCCTCGGCGAGCACGGCGACCGGGTCCCAGTCGTCCCCGAGCGCCGCGACGACGGCGCTGCGCCGCCTCACCTCGTCCAGCGTGAGGTCGTAAGCAAAATTGTGGTCGGCCATTCAGGCATCTCCAACCAGGTTTTCCGAAATCGAAGTGACGACGATGCCCAACCGCATCCTTCCGAGCAATGATCTGTGTCACATTTCATGGTCGGAATTCATCACATTCGGCCGTATGACACCAGTGGCAGGTAAGAGCGCGGAGCATCTGGCACCACAGCGGGCATTATGCAGGCAGCAACCGCGCGATGACCTGGGTCAGCTGCTGGACGTTGCGGCATTCGTGCATCGTCACCTGTTCCGCGTAGACGTGGGCCGCGGAGTCTCCCGTCGACCACGACCGAGACGGCTCGGGATTCAGCCAGTAGGCGTGCTTGGCCCGGTCGACAATCGTCTCTACCGCAGCGAGATTCGGATCCGTGCGGTTGGTCCGCCCGTCGCCGAGGATCAGCACCGAGGTGCGGGGGCCGAGAGCGTCGGCGTAGTTGTCGAGGAAGCCTTGGAAGGCTTCGCCATAGTTGGAGCTGCCGAACCGCGCGACCTTGGTGGAGCAAATGATCCGGGCGGCGGTGCCGGGGGTCGGGGGCTCGCCGGGGGTGAAGAAGTGGGTGATCTCGTCGCAGGTGTCGACGAAGCCGAAGCTGCGCACCTTGCTGAACTGGTCTTGCAGGGCCTGGATGAGCTGGAGGGTGAATTCGGCGAAGCCGGTGACCGAGCCGGAGATGTCGGCGAGGACGACGAGCTCGGGGCGGCCGTGTTTGCGAGCACGCAGGACCGGGTCGATGGGGACGCCGCCGGTGGACATGGAACGACGCAGGGTACGGCGTAAATCGATCTGGCCGCGAACGGATTTGCGGCGGCGGACGGCGAGGCGGGTGGCGAGTTTGCGGGCCAAGGGGTGGACCATGCGGCGCATTTCGGCGAGGTCCTGTTCGCGGGCGCCGAGGAAATCGATGCGATCGGTGCTGGTTTCGACGCCGCGGCGGGCGATGTATTCGGTGCCACGCAACTGCGCCGAGCGCAGGCGCGCCTCGGTCTGGACAGCGGTGCGGAAGGCGGCGAGGCGGCGGTTGGCTTCGATCGTGTGGACGGTGGTGTCGAGTTGAGAAGTGCCGTTCATGCCCCCGACGATGCGATCGATGAGTTCTTCCGGGCGTAGGGCTTTCATGGTCAGGTAGGAGGACCAGCCTGCGCCGGACGCGGTGGTGACCGGCGCGGACTGCCCGGCGCCCGCGCCGCCGTAACCGCCGAATTCGGTGAGCGCCTGGCGGGCCAGTTCGGCGACCGAGTCCGAATCATCCTGTGCCAGCGCGGAGACGAGGCGATCCCGCAGGGCTTCGACGGACTCGGGTGCCGCCTGATCGACCTGCTGCGGCTGCTGGGCGGTCAGGAAGTAGAGGTCGAAGAGCTGATCGAAGACGGCGCGCTGGCCATTGCGCCGCAGCAGGCAAGCGGCCATGCCGGAGCGCAGGCGATCGCGATCATTGATTCCGAGGGCAACCATCGCTTCCGCCGCATCGATGGTTTCGCTCGGCCCCGCGTTGATGCCGTGATCGCGTAGGAGCCCGACAAACGCGACGAGCCGATCGGTCAACGATTCGGCGGCTGGGCGCCCTGCCTCGACCGTGCGAGGTGCGGACATCACCTCACCGCCCTTCCTGCTGGGCATCCAAGTCGAGCCCGAGCCGCTCGATCGCCAGGCGGTGGTCGGACTGATACTTCAGGAGCACCCCGAGCGTCGAGCGGACGACGCTTCCGCTCAGGTTGCGCGCACCGAGGGCGACCAATGTCTTCGCCCAATCGACGGTTTCGGCGATCGACGGGGCCTTGCGCAACGAGAGTTGGCGCAGGGCTCCGACCACCTGGACCACCGGCTCCCCCAGCGTCTCGTCCAGTTCCGGAACCTTCATCCGCACGATCGCCCGTTCCAGTTCCGCCGTCGGGTAATCGATGTGCAGATACAGGCAGCGCCGCCCGAGCGCTTCGGACAGCTCTCGGTTGGCGTTGGAGGTGAGGAGGACGAACGGCTTGCGCACCGCGGTGACGGTGCCGAGTTCGGGGATGCTCACCTGGTAGTCGCCGAGCACCTCGAGCAGCAGCCCTTCCAGCTCCACGTCGGCCTTGTCGAGTTCATCGATGAGCAGCACGGTCGAGCGCGGGTTGCGGATGGCGGCCAGCAACGGGCGCGCGAGGAGGAACTCTTCGGTGAAGACGTGGTCGCGGGTGCTGTCCCAGCCTTCGTCGCCGGTGGCGGTGATGCGTAGCAGCTGCTTGGCGTGGTTCCACTCGTAGAGGGCGCGCGCTTCGTCGATGCCCTCGTAGCACTGCAGGCGCACCAGGTCGGACGTGGTCGCGGCGGCTACGGCCTTGGCGAGCTCGGTCTTGCCGACGCCCGCGGGGCCCTCGATCAGCAGCGGCTTGCCGAGGTGGCCGGCGAGGAACACGGCGGTGGCGATATCGAGGGACGGGAGATACCCGGCCTCGGTGAGGCGCCCGGTCACCTCGTCCACCGACGCGAAGAACTTACTCATCGGTAACTAGTCTAGACCGGACGCCTCCGGCTCAGCTCGGCGCAGGCACGCGGAAATGACTCGGCTCGGCATCCGAGGGCACGGCGCTCGCCATGGTGAACGGTTCGACCAGCGACCGCAGTTCGATCAGGTGCCGGGCGTGCGCGTCCAGCGCCCGATCCTCCTCCGAGACCGGCTGCCATTGCCGCACGGCGCGCGCCTTCATCTCGTCGTCCACCGCGACGACCACGGCGAGGCCGTGCGCCGCCAGCGCGGGTTCGTCGGAGTGCGCGTCGGTGGACGTCACGTGCACGCTCACATGCATGCTGCGCGGACCGGTGTGGATCAGTCGCGCGGTGACCTCCACGACGTGACCGATCACGATCGGGCGGTAGAAACGGATGCCGCCGAAGTAGGAAGTGATGACCCGCTGCCCGGCCCAGTCCGCGCCGCAGACGTACGCCGCCTCGTCGATCCACCGCATCGTCCGGCCGCCATGGACCTTGCCACCCCAGTTGATGTCCGAAGGCGCCGCCAGGAACCGCAGCGTCGCGCTCGGCGCGGCGCCCGCGGACGTGTACCGCTGGGCGGCCATCGCCTCCTCGATGTGCTTGCGCACCGCGATCCGGGCGCGGGCCTGCCGGTGCCGCTGCATTTCCAGCAGCGTCGTCGGATTCCATTGCGGCACTCCGACGGTGCGGCGGTCGTCGTCCACCGCGACGAAGATCGTCAGGCACTGCGCCGACTGCACCGGCTTCACCCGGGTGGGATCGGTCGAATAGACCGTCACCAGGATGTGCATGCTGGTGCGCCCGGTGTGCACCAGATCAGCGTGCAATTCGACCAGCTCGCCGACCGAGATCGGGCGATCGAGATGGATGTTGCCGACGTAGGCCGTGACGCAGTAGCGGCCGCTCCACTGGGCGGCTGCCGCGTAGGCGACTTTGTCGATCCATTCGAGGAGTTTGCCGCCGTCGACCGAGCCCACGATGCCCGCGTCGGCGGGCTGGACGAGGAAGCGGTGGATCGCCTCGGCGCGCCGGCCGGCCGTGGCCGGTGCGTACGCGGTCGGTTCGCTGTCGGTCGAGTTGGTCAAGGTCCACCATCCGTTCGGGCAGAGAATGTTCGGCTACCTGACCCCGTTGTCCGGGAGAACCTTAGGCCCCGGCGTCGGTACGAGCGAGTAACGAGCCGAGCAAGGAGGCGGGACGACTGCACCGGACGATGCGATTAGCACTTTTCGGCGATCGATGAGCAACGCCGATAGGGGGTGCCCCTAATATCGCGGTTCGATTTGGTCCGCAGGGGAGAAAACACCCGTGACGTTTCGCGGCAAGTGCGCAAGAGTGAAGTCGTGCAGTCGCTGCCCCATCGGTAAGCGCGACCGTGAAGCAGCGACCGTAGATCCAGATCTGTCTGCGGGGGTAGGCCGTGGGCAGACCCAACGGGGGATGGCGGGTGAAGACGCTCGCCGCAGAATGAAAGGATTTACGTTGTTCTCTACAATCAGCGCACGCCGTACCTTGGCCCGCGTGGCCGTCGCAGGCGCCATCGCCGCAATTCCGTTGACCGCGCTGGCGATGCCCGCGTCCGCCACCCCGAGCACGCCCGGGATCACCCAGGCTCGGTACGACCCGTATTACAACAATCGGTGCGACTTCGGCCCATTCCAGAACTGGAGTTGCAACAACAACCCGTTGTTCGGTTGGGGTTACGGCGGACCACCCTATGGCCGCGGTCCTGGCGGTCCTGGCTACGGGCAGCAGGGCTTCGGCCCGGGCATGTTCGGCAGTAGCTAGGAATCCCCGCAGACGCCGGTGGCCCGCTCCGGAATCCGGAGCGGGCCACCGTGCGAATAGACCTCTGTATCAGGCGGTCTCGGTGATCGGGCGATCGACCCAGCTCATCAGGCCGCGCAGCTTGGCGCCGGTGACCTCGATCGGGTGCTCGGCGTTCTTCTTGCGCAGCGCCTCGAGCTCCTTGTTGCCGCCCTCGACGTTGGCGACCAGACGCTTGACGAAGCTGCCGTCCTGGATGTCCTTGAGGATGTCCTGCATGCGCTTCTTGGTGTCGGCGTCGATGACCCGCGGGCCCGACAGGTAGCCACCGAACTCGGCGGTGTCGGAGACCGAGTAGTTCATCCGCGCGATGCCGCCCTCGTACATCAGGTCGACGATCAGCTTCAGCTCGTGCAGCACCTCGAAGTAGGCCATCTCCGGCGCGTAACCGGCCTCGACCATGACCTCGAAACCGGTCTTCACCAGTTCCTCGGTGCCGCCGCACAGCACGGCCTGCTCGCCGAACAGGTCGGTCTCGGTCTCTTCCTTGAAGGTGGTCTTGATGACGCCCGCGCGGGTGCCGCCGATGCCCTTGGCGTAGGACAGCGCCAGCGCCTGGCCCTCGCCCTTCGGGTCCTGGTCGATCGCGATCAGCGCGGGAACGCCCTTGCCGTCGACGAACTGACGACGCACCAGGTGGCCAGGGCCCTTCGGGGCGACCATGCCGATGGTGACGTTCGCGGGCGGCTTGATCAGGCCGAAGTGGATGTTGAGGCCGTGGCCGAAGAACAGCGCGTCGCCGTCCTTCAGGTTCGGCTCGATATCGCCTGCGAAGATCGACGCCTGCGCGGTGTCGGGCGCGAGCACCATGATGACGTCCGCCCACTCCGAGACCTCCGCCGGCGTGCCGACGGTCAGGCCCGCCTCCTCGGCCTTCGGGCGCGACTTCGACCCCTCGGCTAGACCGACGCGGACCTCGACGCCCGAGTCGCGCAGGCTCAGCGAGTGCGCGTGACCCTGGCTGCCGTAGCCGATGACAGCGACCTTGCGGCCCTGGATGATCGACAGGTCGGCATCCTCGTCGTAGAACATCTCGACTGCCACTGTGGTTCCTTCCGGGATCATCCCCGCGCGAGGCGGGGCACACCGTGCTTGCGCCGGTGTTGATTTTCGTTGTTCTGGATCGGATCACCCCCGCAGGAGCGGGTGGGGATCATTCCCGCGTCAGCGGGGAGGGCGGCACGCCAACCGTCGATCGCAGAAAGACTAGCGTGTGGCCGCCGCTCACTACCTCATCGAGTGGCGGTGATGGACTTCGGTCCACGCCCCACCGCGACGACACCGGACTGCACGATCTCCCGGATGCCGTACGGCTCGAGCATTCGCAGCAGCGCGTCGAGCTTGGACCGGGTCCCGGTCGCCTCGACGGTGAGCGCGTCCGGCGACACGTCGATCACCTTCGCGCGGAACAGCCCCACGGCCTCGATCACCTGGGTGCGCACACTGGCGTCGGCGCGCACCTTCACCAGGATCAGTTCGCGGGCCACCGAGCTGTCGGAGTCCTGCTCCACGATCTTGATGACGTTCACCAGCTTGTTGAGCTGTTTGGTGACCTGCTCCAGCGGCAGGTCCTCGACGGTGACGACGATGGTCATGCGCGAGATCTCGGGGAGCTCGGTACCACCGACCGCCAGCGACTCGATGTTGAAGCCGCGCCGGGAGAACAGCGCCGCGACCCTGGCCAGCACGCCCGGTTTGTCCTCGACGAGAACGCTGAGGGTATGCGTGGTACTCATCCGTTGTTCACCTTGTTCTGTTCCTGCGACATCGCCGCGTGGATGACCGCCGGCTCGGCCGCCTGCTCGTCCTCGTCGAACAGCGGGCGGATGCCGCGAGCGGCCATGATCTCGTCGTTGCTGGTGCCCGCGGCGACCATCGGCCACACCTGGGCGTCCTTGCCGACGATGAAGTCGATCACCACGGGGCGGTCGTTGATGGACTGCGCCTCGCGGATCGCGGCCTCCACGTCCTCCTCGCGCTCCACCCGGATGCCGTGGCAGCCGAGGGCTTCGGCGAGCTTCACGAAGTCGGGGATGCGCAGGGTGTGCGTGCCGAGGTCGGTGTTGGAGTAACGCTCCTGGTAGAACAGCGTCTGCCACTGGCGAACCATGCCGAGGTTGCCGTTGTTGATCAGCGCGACCTTGATCGGCACGCCCTCGACCGCGCAGGTGGCCAGCTCCTGGTTGGTCATCTGGAAGCAGCCGTCACCGTCGACCGCCCACACCTCTTTGTCCGGCGCGCCCATCTTGGCGCCCATGGCCGCCGGGACGGCGTAGCCCATGGTGCCGAGACCACCGGAGTTCAGCCAGGTGCGCGGCTTCTCGTACTTGATGAACTGGGCGGCCCACATCTGGTGCTGGCCGACGCCCGCGCAGTAGATCGCGTCGGGACCGGCCAGGCGGCCGAGCGCCTCGATGACGAACTCCGGCGACAGCGAACCGTCCGCGGGCGGAGTCCAGCCGAGCGGGTAGGCGTCGCGCACGCCGTCGAGGTAGGTCCACCAGTCGGTCAGCGGCAGCGGCAGCGAAGTGCCCGCCACGGGATCCGCCTTCAGCGTCTCGATGAGTTCGACGATCACCTCGCGGCAGTCGCCCACGATCGGGACGTCGGCGTGCCGGTTCTTGCCGATCTCGGCCGGGTCGATGTCGGCGTGGATGACCTTGGCGCCGGGCGCGAAGGAATCCAGCTGGCCGGTGACGCGGTCATCGAACCGGGCGCCGAGGGTGATCAGCAGGTCCGAGCGCTGCAACGCGGCCACGGCGCCCACGGTGCCGTGCATGCCGGGCATGCCCATGTTGAGGCGGTGGCTGTCGGGGAACGCGCCGCGCGCCATCAGCGTGGTGACCACGGGGATGCCGGTCAGCTCGGCCAGCTGCAGCAGCTCGGCCGACGCGTCGGCCTTGATCACGCCGCCGCCGACGTAGAGCACGGGGGCCTTGGCCTCCATGATCATCCGTGCGGCCTCGCGCACCTGCTTGCCGTGCGGCTTGGTGACCGGACGGTAGCCGGGCAGCCGCATCTCCGGCGGCCAGCTGAAGGTGGTCTGCGCCTGCAGCACATCCTTGGGGATGTCGACGAGCACCGCGCCGGGGCGTCCGGACGCGGCGAGGTAGAACGCCTCCGCGATGATGCGCGGGATGTCGACGCCCTCGGTGATCAGGAAATTGTGCTTGGTGATCGGCATGGTGATGCCGGAGATGTCGGCTTCCTGGAACGCGTCGGTGCCGATCAGGCCGCGGCCGACCTGGCCCGTGATGGCCACGATCGGGACCGAGTCCATCTGCGCGTCCGCGATCGGGGTGACCAAGTTGGTCGCGCCGGGGCCGGATGTGGCCATACACACACCGACCTTGCCGGTGGCCTGGGCATATCCCGTGGCCGCGTGGCCCGCGCCCTGCTCGTGCCGGACGAGGACGTGGCGCACCTTGGTGGAATCGAACAGCGGGTCGTAGACGGGAAGAATCGCGCCGCCCGGAATGCCGAATACGGTGTCGACGCCGAGCTCCTCGAGCGATCGGACGACCGACTGCGCGCCGGTGACCCGCTCGGGCGGAACCGGGCGGCGGTTGGCCGCGGAGGTCGCGTTGGCAGCGGGCGTGGCCTGCTGGTTCGCCGAAGGCGCTGGCCTACGGGCCGAAGGCCCGGGCCGTGCGGTAGGTGCGCTCACCGTCTTCGTTCCTTACTGGTTGTGGTTCCGACCCCGGATGTTGTGCCAGCGGTGTCTTGCGCTTCGCCATGCCGGACAGTAGTCCGAACATAAAAAAGCCCCCGACAGCGCAGGGCTGATCGAGGGTGGCGCGTCGCAACGCGAGCTGACGTATTCGACTCAGTGTGTCAGGCTCAACGCTGGACGCGCCGGCCGATTACGAGCAACTCGTTTCGATTCACGCGCACGACGTTAAGCGGGTGTGAACCGAAGAGTCAAACAGATGACCCCGTGTGTCCCATTATGTGGGACAGTGCGGTTGCTTGTGTCCGTTCATCAGGATGCGAGGATGGTGGTGTGTCATCACCGCATCAGTCCGTGCCACCGTCTGAATCGTCCCACACGCCCGCGACGACAACGGATACGGGTAGCGCCTCCGAAGCCCGTGTGATCCGCATCCCACGGCTGGCTTTCCTGGGTGTGTTCATCCTGCTGATGTGCGTGTTCTTCCCGTTCGTCGGCTGGCCCGCCGGACTGTGGTGGCTGCTGCTCATCCCGGTCGTGGTGCTGGCCTGGGTGCTGCGGACACAGACCGCCGTCTCCGACGCGGGACTGGATCTGCGGACGCTGTTCGGTTCGCGCCACCTCGACTGGGCGCAGGTCAAGGGTGTGCGGATCCCCGAGCGCGGGTACGTGCGCGCCGACCTGACCGACGGCACCGAGGTGAAGTTGCCCGCCGTGAGCTACGACCGGCTGCGTGACCTGGCGGCGTTCTCCGGCGGACGGATTCCGGACCCGTTCGCGGAGCCGGGCGAACCCGCGACGGACCGGGCCCCCGCCGATCCCGCCGACGCAAGCGAAGACGGCGAGACCCCGAAGGCCGAGGGCGGCCCGGGGACCGACGGCGTGGCGAAGTCCGGCGAGGACGCGGCGAAGCTGCGCGACGGCGACGACCCGGCGTAAGCGCCGACGACAGCCCGGCGGCCATTGACTCGCACGGTCGGCATCGACGAAGGCGCGTGATCATGGCCACAGCACGATCTCGAGCGCCGGGGGCAGCCGCGCCGCACGTGAATCGACACAGCGCGCGCCGCCTCAGCCCTCGGCTCCTCCCGTCGCGTGGTCAGGCGCCGCGCCGGAACATCCACCGCTATTGGGAGGTTGCCCCAGTCATGGGATGATTCCCCCGGAGCCGCGATCCTCCGTCTCGTCCCACCCCGACGCTCCGGCACCTCCGGCGTCACCCCGTCATCGCCCGCGAGATCCCGCACCGGCGACCCACCCGACTCGGCTGACCGCGAGATCGGACGCCGCACCACCCGCCCGGTGGACACGCCCACCGGGAGTAACGTGGTGGACCGCCGAGCAGGCTCTGCGCCGTCGCACGTCAGCCCCCGCGACCCGAGGACCATCCACATGCCACCGCTTCGTTCCCGAACCACGACCATCGGCCGCAATGCCGCAGGCGCGCGCGCACTCTGGCGCGCCACCGGCATGACCGACACCGACTTCGGCAAGCCGATCGTCGCCATCGCGAACTCCTACACCCAGTTCGTGCCCGGCCACGTGCATCTGAAGAACGTCGGCGACATCGTGGCCGACGCGGTGCGCGCCGCCGGTGGCGTGCCGCGCGAATTCCACACCATCGCCGTCGACGACGGCATCGCCATGGGCCACGGCGGCATGCTCTACTCGCTGCCCTCGCGCGAGATCATCGCCGACTCCGTCGAGTACATGGTGAACGCGCACACCGCCGACGCGCTGGTGTGCATCTCCAACTGCGACAAGATCACCCCGGGCATGCTCAATGCCGCCATGCGGCTGAACATCCCGACGGTGTTCGTCTCCGGCGGGCCGATGGAGGCGGGCAAGGCCGTCGTCGTCGGCGGCGTCGCGCAGGCGCCCACCGACCTCATCACCGCGATCTCCGCGAGCGCGAATCAGGCGGTGTCCGAGGAAGGTCTGTCCGAGGTCGAGCGGTCGGCGTGCCCGACCTGCGGCTCCTGCTCGGGCATGTTCACCGCGAACTCGATGAACTGCCTCACCGAAGCGCTCGGACTCGCGCTGCCCGGCAACGGCTCCACGCTCGCCACGCACGCCGCGCGCCGGGCGCTGTTCGAGCGAGCGGGCACCGTCGTGGTGGACATCGCCAACCGCTGGTACCGCGAGGACGACGCGTCGGTGCTGCCGCGCAATGTCGCCGACGCCAAGGCATTCCGCAATGCGATGGCCTTGGACGTCGCGATGGGCGGATCGACCAACACCGTGCTGCACACGCTGGCCGCCGCGCAGGAGGGCGAGGTCGACTTCGATCTGCACACCATCGAGGAGATCAGCCGCCGGGTGCCCACCCTGTCGAAGGTGTCGCCGAACTCCGACTACCACATGGAGGACGTGCACCGCGCCGGCGGCATCCCCGCCATCCTCGGCGAACTGCGGCGCGCCGGGCTGTTGGAGACCGACGTCACCACCGTGCACACCGCGTCCTTCGACGAGTGGCTCGACACCTGGGACATCCGCTCCGGCAGAGCTTCCGAGGAAGCGATCGAACTCTTCCACGCCGCGCCGGGCGGGGTGCGCACCACCGAGCCGTTCTCCACCGACAACCGCTGGTCGTCGCTGGACACCGATGCCGCGGGTGGCTGCATCCGCGATCTCGAGCACGCCTACACCACCGAAGGCGGCCTGGTCGTGTTGCGCGGCAACATCGCGCCCGACGGCGCGGTGCTCAAGACCGCGGGCATCGATGAGGCGCTGTTCTCCTTCCAGGGCCCCGCGGTGGTGGTGGAGTCGCAGGAGGAAGCCGTGTCGGTCATCCTCGGCAAGAAGATCAAGCCCGGCGACGTGATCGTGGTCCGCTACGAGGGTCCCGCGGGCGGTCCCGGCATGCAGGAGATGCTGCACCCGACCGCCTTCCTGAAGGGCTCTGGTCTGGGCAAGGAGTGCGCGCTGATCACCGACGGCCGGTTCTCCGGCGGCACCTCCGGTCTGTCGATCGGGCACATCTCGCCCGAGGCGGCCAGCGGTGGTGTCATCGGGTTGGTCGAGGACGGCGACCAGATCCGCATCGACGTGGCCACCCGCACGCTCGAGGTCCTCGTCGACGACGCCGTCCTCGCCGAGCGCCGCGCCAAGATGGAAGCGTCGGAGCGACCCTGGCAGCCGGTGAACCGCGATCGTCCGGTGACGACGGCGCTGCGCGCCTACGCCGCCATGGCCACGTCGGCCGACAAGGGCGCCGTCCGCCGCGTGCCGTAGCTCGCGGGATCCGCCGCCCATCGGCTTCGATGGGCGGCGAAAACGGTCGTTCCCCGCACAGCCTTCTCGACCGGCCCGACCGCGCCACCCCACACCACGGTGAAGCGGCGCACACCTGCCTCGACCGCGCGCCGGACCAGCTCCGGCCCGGCTTCGGCAAGCCCGGCGGTCACGGTGACGTGCAACCGGTCGACGCCCTGCAACGCGGCATCCAGCTTGTGCGGTTCCGTATGCGTGCCGGCCACGAGTTCCGCCTCGGCCGGAAGTTTCCCCGCCGCGGCGACCGGGTCCCGGGTCAACGCACGAACGCGCTCACCGCGGCGGACCAATTCCGCGACCACGTGGCGACCGGTATTGCCGGTGGCACCCGTAACGAGTGTTGTCACAGTCGAATTCCTTTCGTCCCGAGGGACGCTAAAAAGTCAACTGCGCTCGAGGTCAAGGAGACGCGAAGCCACGCCGGTGCGGCGAGCTCCGTCCGATGTCGGCTCCCCGCACAATGTGAGGGAACTCAGTCGAAGGGCCCGATGCCGGTGAGCGGGTTGCCGCCGTGCAGGTACCAGTAGGTTCCTACCGCGGCCGCGATGGCGAGGAGAAGGACCACGAATGAGCCGGCCGCCGGACGGGTGGCCCAACCGCGATTGCGGTCGAAGGACAAGCGCCCCGGACCGGTCAGAATGATGACCGCGGCGACGCCGGCCAGGATGCTCTCCAGTTCCACCGCTCCCGGTCCGGCCTTGTACTGGAAGCCGGGGGCCATGCCCTGCTTCCAGGCCCAGGCGTCCAGGATCACCGCGAGCACCGCGCCCGCGGCCAGCGGGGTGGCCAGCCCGAGGATCAGCAGCGCACCGCCGCCGACCTCGCCCGCGGTGACCAGGATGGCGGACACCGACGGGTGATCCCAGCCGCCGCGCTCCATCATGTCGCGGGTGCCGTCCAGGCCGGGACCGTGGAACCAGCCGGTGAGCTTCTGCAGGCCGTGGTAGAGGAAGGTGGCGCCGACCACCAGGCGCAACAGCAGCAAACCGAGGTCGAGCGTGCCGCGCCGGTAGTCGCCGTTGCGGCGACGCAGGCGCGCGCTGTCGCTCGGCGGGCTGGGAGCGGGCGGGATGCTGGCGTAATCGTAGGTGGACGCCGACTTGTCCCCCGCGACCTTGCCGCGGGCGGTAGTCGGCACGTCCGGATCGAGCCCGAGTTCGTCGTCGGTACGCGGGACGTCCTTGGAAAACTGCGGCCGCTGGGCCGGGTCCACCCGCTCGAATTGCCCGGTCGGCGAGTCGTACGGGCTGGTCACACCCCGACCGGTGGTCGAAACCGCCGACTGCTCGGCCGTGGAGGGAGCGGGGTTCCCGGCCTTGGGATCCGGCGTTTCTTTCGGCTTGTCGGTCACGGCCACTACCCTATGCCGCACCCCGCGACGGCGGGCAAGTACGGCGCGGCGTGTTCGGTGCGCGCAACACCCACCCGGAGGGGGCGCGGGCGACGTTATTTCCGTAACGTCTGGACTATGAGTTTGGTTGTCGTGGGCCGCGTCGCGGCGAGCTTGGCGCTCGGCTCCGTCCTGCTGGTCGGGTGCGCCCGGTTCGACGATTCGGCGTCCAGCCCGTTCACCCCGGAACCGACCCTGCGCGGAGCCAACATCGACCCGAAGAAACCGAGTCAGCCACCCACCTCGACCACCCGGCCCAGCGGCCCCTGCATCGATCCCGACCCGGCGGTGGTGGCCACCTGCCTGGACACCACCGGCGGCCTGGTCACGCTCGCCGACGGCGCGCTGGTCGCCGAGCGCCGGACCGGGCGCATCCTGAAGGTCGTCCCGGAGCAGCCGCCGGTCGAGATCGCCCGGTTGGACGTGGACGGCTCCGGTGACGGCGGCCTCAGCGACATCGCGCTCTCACCGACCTACCGCGAAGACGGGTTGATGTACGCCTACATCACCACCGGCAGCGACAACCGCGTCGTCCGCATCGCCGAAGGCGGCTCCCCCAAGGACGTCCTCACCGGGATCCCGAAGGGGGAGACCGGCAATCACGGCGCGATCGAGTTCGCCGCACCGGACCAGATGCTGGTGCTCACCGGCGACGCGGGCAACCCCGGCGCGGCGGCCTCGGCGGGGTCGCTCGCGGGCAAACTGCTGCGGGTGAACTCACCGGTGCCCGGCCGCACGCCCGCGCCGGAAATCGCCGTTTCCGGCATCGGCACCGCGGGGGACGTGTGCCGGGACGGCAAGGACAGCATCTGGATCACCGACCGCACGCCCGCCGAGGACCGGTTGCAGCGGCTCGGCGGCGACGGCGTGGTCACCACCATGTGGACCTGGCCGGACCGGCCCGGCGTCGCAGGCTGCGCCGCCGCGACCGACGGCGTCGCGATCTCGCTGACCCGCGCGAAGGCCGTCGCCATCGCCGCCGCCGACCCGAATACGCACGCCGTCACCGCGGCCCCTTCCCTGGTGGCGCAGGACCGGTACGGACAGCTCGGTGGCGCGGCAGTCGGCGCCGACGGCACCATCTGGGTGACCACGGTGAACAAGACCGACGGCCAGCCGGGACCGTTCGACGACCGCGTCGTCCGCATCCCGCCCCCGCAGGCAGGCGGCGGCGGCCCGGACTGAGTTCGGCTGTATTTTCGGCCGCGCGGACGCGGCGCTCTTATGGTTCGCGTCGAGTTGCCGCCGCTGGCGACTGCGTCGCGGACGCGGCGGCCACTCGACGCGAACCGGGCCGCGAACGGCACATGCTCGGTCTCGCTTCGCTCGAAATCGGCGGTCGAGCCGGTGGGGCGCGTGTGGCGGTGACAGCACGATCCGGGGTTTCGGGGTGATCAAGGGGCCAAGAGGCCATTTGTCGCTTGGCAGCGCCGCTGCGGTCTGGCCGCTCATGCTGCGTACGTCGCCTTTGATCGGCCGGAATGCCTGCGGACGCTTCAGGAATAGTCTCGATCCTGGGCCGGGATACCCAGAACGTCGAGGAAGGCGGTCGCCGCGGGTGGGCGGCTGCGGCTCCAGATGACGTATTCGACGCGGGCCGGGGCGTCGGCGACCTCGATGGTGACGACGCCCTCGAGCTGCGGGGCGTAGGCGGAGGGGAGCATGGCCACGGCGAGTCCTGGGCGGACGAGCCGAGCGATGTAGTCCGCGCTGGTCACTTCGAAGGCGACGTCACGGTCGAGACCGGCGGCCGCGAAGGCCTGGTCGGATTGGAGGCGCCCCGCGGTTCCGGCCGGCAGGTCCACGAAGGCCTCATCGGACAGCCTGCGCAGATCGACCGTCGGCGCACCGGCGAGCGGGTGGTCCCGCGCGACCACGGCGACGAGCCGATCGCGCGCGAGTTCGTGGGCGGCGACGCCGCGTGGTCGCGCGGTGACCGGCAAGCCGAGGAAGGCCACGTCGATGGCGCCTTGTACGACGCGTTCGACGAGTTCCTCGCTCGCGCCGACCCGCAGGCTGATGCGCACGTGCGGATATCGCGTGCGGAACTCCCGCAGCGCATCCGGGATATCGACCGCGGCGACGGTGGGGATCAGCCCCACGGCGAGCCGTCCGCGCACCTCGCCGACCGCAGCGGCGACCTCGGCGGCCGCGCGCTCGGCGGCGTCCAGACACTGGCGGGCAGCCGGGAGGAACGCCGCGCCCGCCGCTGTCAGGCGCACCCTGCGGCTGCTGCGCTCGAAGAGTCTCGCGCCCAGTTCCCTTTCCAGGCGGGCGATCTGGTGGCTGAGCGCGGATTGCACGACCAGGCATCGATCGGCGGCCCGGGTGAAGCTGTTCGTCTCGGCGACCGCGAGGACGTAGCGCATTTGTTGGAGCTCCATGGATCAATCGTGTATTGAGATCGATGAAGTGACAAACATGTGTTGGACTCATCAATAGTCGTCGGGCGAGACTTCCTCTGTGAAAAGTTCAGGAACACAGACAATTTCCGGCGGAGACGCGCCGCTCGGAAATCTGTCCCGCACCGTCCTGACGGCGCTCGCGCCCGTGTCCTGGGGGACGACCTATGTCGTCACCACCGAACTCCTTCCACCAGGACACCCACTGTTCGCGGGACTTCTGCGGGCGTTGCCCGCGGGGTTGATCGCGCTGGCGATCACGCGAACACTGCCGCGCGGAGCCTGGTGGGGCAAAGCCGCGGTGCTCGGCGTGCTCAACATCGGGCTGCTGTTCCCCCTGCTTTTCCTGGCCGCCGAACGTCTGCCGGGTGGCGTGGCCGCGACCTTGGCGGCTGCCCAGCCGCTCGTCGTGGCTGTCCTGGCCGTGGCCGTCCTGCGGGAGAGCCCCTCCGCCTGGCGACTCGCGTGGGGCGCGACAGGCGTCCTGGGTGTCGGCCTGGTGGTCATCGGCCCGGACGCGGCCCTCGACTTCGCCGGTGTCGCGGCGGGCATCGCCGCCGCGGCTTCGATGGCGCTGGGACTGACGCTCACGAAGAAGTGGGGACGACCCGCTGGGATCGGTCCCACCGCTTTCGCCGGCTGGCAGCTCACCGCGGGTGGACTGTTCCTGCTGCCCCTCACGTTTCTGCTCGAAGGCTCCCCGCCCGCGATCGACGCGCCCGCTGCGTGGGGCTATCTGTGGCTCGGTCTGATCGGCGGTCTGCTCGCCTACGTCGTCTGGTTCCGCGGCATCGGCGCCTTGCCCGTCACCTCGGTCGCGGTTCTCGTGCTGCTGTCGCCGCTGGTAGCCGCCGTTCTCGGCGCCGTCCTGCTGGGCCAGACCCTCGGCCAGGTGCAGTTGGCGGGCTTCGCGCTCGCGCTCGCCGCCATCGTCGCGGGGCAGCTTCCCGCCCCCACCCGCTCGTGCACCGTCGTATCGACTCCCGAAGGGATACTGAAGTGAAGATCGCCGTCGTCGGAGCCAACGGCATGGTCGGCTCGCGCGTCGTCGACGAAGCCGTGAGCCGCGGCCATGAGATCGTCGCCGTGTTCCGGAGCCGGCCGCCGACCTCCTTGCCGCCCGGGGTCTCCGCTGTCGAGGGCGACGCGAACGACGCCGACCGGATGAGCGCAGTGTTCGACGGCGTCGACGCGATCGTGGTGGCGACCCGCCCGGCCCCCGGGCAAGAACACACCGTCACGGCGACGACGAGGGCCCTGCTGGACGCGGCCCGGACCACTCGCTCACGTGTCCTCGTCGTCGGCGGCGCCGCGCCTCTGCGGGCTTCGGAGCACTCCGATCGACTCGTCCTCGACAGTCCGGAATACGTCCCGGCGGCGATTCGCCCCATCGCCGCCGCAAGCGTCGCGCAGTGGGAGACCTGCCGGACACATCCGGCCGACTCGGTCTATCTCAGCCCGCCCGCCCTGCTCGAGCCCGGCCGGCGGACCGGGAAATATCGGCGCGGCGCCACCACACTGATCGTCAGCGCCGACGGCTCGTCCCGGATCTCGGCCGAGGATCTCGCTGTCGCCGTCCTCGACGAACTCGAAAGCCCGGGCAGGAGCAGGCATTTCACTGTCGGTTATTGAGCGCGGGCATCGGCCGCTTCAGGCTTCCGCGCGCGTCGACAGGCATCGGACAGTTCCGCCGGTGGGGCCGGCGATCGTGACGGCAAAGGAAACGACCCAATGAAGCGAGTCCTCGTGCTCTCGGCCGCGCTCGCCTGTCTCGGCGCTGCGGCCCTGGTGACCATGGAGCGGACCACAGCACACCGTCCGGACCCGCGCACCACGATCGAGCTGCCCGCCGGATTCCAGCCGGAGGGCATCGCGATCGGACCGGGACCGGTGGCCTATTTCGGCTCACGGGCCGACGGCTCCATCTACCGCGCCGACCTGATGACCGGACGAGGCGGCATCCTCGGCCCCGGGCCGGGTACGCCGGCGCTCGGCCTCCGGATCGACCACCGCGCCAGGCTGTTCGTCGCCGGTGGCACCGGAGGCGACGCCCGCGTCGTGGACGCGGACACGGGCACGGTGCTGGTGCGCTACCAGCTCGGTACGCCGCCGGACACTTTCGTCAACGATGTGGTACTCACCCCGACGGGGGCGTGGTTCACCGACTCGCGAGCGCCGGTGCTCTACCACCTGCCCATCGGCGACGACGGGGTGCTGCCGCCACCTCCCGCGGTGGTGCGGCGACCACTGACCGGCGACATCCGCCACGAACCCGGAGCGATCAACGCCAACGGGATCGTGCGCACACCCGACGGCACCGGGTTGATCGTCATGCAGTCGGTGACCGGCCGGTTGTTCCGTGTCGATCCGGCGACGGGCGTGACACGACAGGTCGATCTGGGCGGCGAGACGCTGCCCAACGGCGACGGGCTGCTCTTGCGCGGCCGCACACTGTTCGTCGTCCAGAACCGGTCCAACGCGATCGCCGTGGTCTCGCTCGATCCCGCGGGCACGGCGGGCACCGTCGAACAGCGCGTCACCGACCCGCGCTTCGACGTGCCGACGACCGTCGCGATGTTCGGCGACCGTCTCTATCTCCCGAACGCCCGCTACACCACGCCGCCGGCCCCGGACACGTCCTACGACTCGGTCGCGATCGACCGTCCTCGGTAACGGCTCAGCTGCACGCGGCGAGGACGAGTTCCCGGACACGGGCCGCGTCGGCCTGGCCGCGGGTCGCCTTCATGACGTCACCGACGATCTTGCCCGCCGCCTGCACCTTGCCGGAACGGATCTTGTCGGCGATGTCGGGGTTGGCGGCCAGCGCCTTCTCCACCTCCGCCTGCAGGGCGCTGTCGTCGCTGACCATGCCGAGCCCCTTGGCCTCGACGATCTGCGCCGGATCGCCCGCACCTTCCAGCACGTGATCGACGACCTGCTTGGCCACCTTGTTGTTGATCGTCTTCGCGTCGACCAGCTTGATCACCTCGGCGACCTGGGCCGGGGTGATCGGCAGCTCGTCCAGCGCGACCTCGCGCTCCTTGGCCTTCTCGGTGAGGTAGGCGACCCACCAGGAGCGCGCCTCGTTGGCCGGGGCGCCCGCGTCGACGGTGGCGATGATCAGGTCCAGCGCACCCGCGTTGACCAGGTCGCGCATCACCTCGTCGGACAGGCCCCACTCGGACTGGATGCGCGCGCGGCGCAGCCACGGGTACTCGGGGATGGTGTCGCGCAGTTGCTCCACCCAATCCGCGTCGGGCGCGACGGGCTCGAGGTCCGGCTCGGGGAAGTAGCGGTAGTCCTCGGCGGTCTCCTTGCGGCGGCCGGGCGAGGTGGTGCCGTCGGTCTCGTGGAAGTGCCTGGTCTCCTGCACGATCGTGCCGCCGCCCGCGAGCACCGCGGCCTGCCTGCGCATCTCGAAGCGCACCGCGACCTCGACGCTGCGCAGCGAGTTGACGTTCTTGGTCTCCGTGCGGGTGCCGAACTGCGTTGCGCCGATGGGCATCAGCGAGACGTTCGCGTCACAACGCAGCGAGCCCTGCTCCATCTTCACGTCCGAGACCCCGAGCGACTTCAGCAGATCCCGCAGCGCCGTCACGTACGCCCGCGCCACCTCCGGCGCCCGCTCCCCCGCGCCGGTGATCGGCTTGGTGACGATCTCGATCAGTGGCACACCCGCCCGGTTGTAGTCCAGCAGCGAGTGGCTGGCGCCGTGGATGCGGCCGGTCGCGCCGCCGACGTGCACCGACTTGCCGGTGTCCTCTTCCATGTGCGCGCGCTCGATGTCGACGCGGAAGGTGCTGCCGTCGTCGAGCACCACGTCCAGGTGCCCGTTCGTGGCGATCGGCTCGTCGTACTGGCTGATCTGGTAGTTCTTCGGCTGATCGGGGTAGAAGTAGTTCTTGCGCGCGAACCGGCCCCACGGGGTGATCGAGCAGTTCAGCGCCAAGCCGATCCGGATCGCGGACTCGACGGCCTTCTGATTGACCACCGGGAGCGAACCGGGCAGACCGAGGCACACCGGGCAGACCTGGGTGTTCGGCTCGGCGCCGAACTCGGTCGGGCAACCGCAGAACATCTTGGTCGCGGTGTTCAGCTCGACGTGGACCTCCATGCCGAGCACCGGCTCGAACCGGGCGATGACATCCGAGTAATCCATCAGGTCGACCGTGGGTGCGCTCATGGCCATCAGTTTAGGTAAACGCTCCCGTCGCAGCGCAGCGGCTCTCGCGTCGCGCGGCGCGGCGCTACTTCGCCGGGACCCGCTGCCGCAGCCACCCGGTGACGTAGTCGAGGACCTCGGGCGCGATGGTCGTCTCGATGGTGCTGTACTCGCTGGGACGGCCGGTCTCGGTGGGTTGCATCAGATGGTTGAGACCGGGGAAGACGTGGACGGTCGCGTCGGGGTCGGCGGCGAGCTGGTCGCGCATCGGCTGCTCGCTCTGCGCCGGGGGCACCTGGAGATCTTTGCCGCCGAAGAACGCCAGCACCGGAACGCGCAGCGCCGAGAGGGCGGGCCCTGGATCGTAGGCGACCAGGGCCGCCAGATACGGCGTGATCTGCGCGGCCGCTTGGTCGTCCGGCACGCGCTGGTCGGCGGGCCGGGACTGGTTCTGCCGGACGGCCAGCTGTTTCGCGCCTTGCAGGTCACCCGCCTTGAGCAGGGCGGCCAGTTCGGTGGTGTCGCGTACCTGCGCCTCGATCCGGTCGGGGGGTGCGCCGTTGGCGGCGGCGAGCAGGCGGGTCTGTTCGACGAGCACGTCCGAGCCGGGGACGCCGGGTCCGGCCATCAGGACCGCGAACGCGACGCCGCTGTCCGGGCGCGCGGCGACCAGTGGCGCGAGGTAGCCGCCCTCGCTGTGCCCGAAGAGTCCGACCCGGGCCGGGTCGATGTCGGCGCGGGCGCGCAGGAACCGGACGCCCGCGGCGGCGTCCTCGGCCAGGTCCGTGTAGTTCGCGTCGTCCAGCTTGCCGCCGGTGCCGCCGACGCCACGATCATCGGTGCGCAGCACGGCGTAGCCCGCGCGGGTGAAGGTGTCGGCCAGCAGCAGGAACGGCTTGTGCCCCATGAGGTCCTCGTCGCGGTCCTGGGGTCCGCTTCCGGTGATCATGAGGATGGCGGGGAACGGACCCGAGCCCTGCGGCTCGGTCAGCGTGCCGGCGATGGTGACGTCACCGTTGCGGTAGGTGACGTCCTCGGTCTTGTACGGGAACGGCAGCTCGGGTTCCTGCGGACGGGCGGGGCGTTCGACCTCGCCTCGGCTCAGCGTCAGCCGGAAGTTCTGGCCCGACTGGGTGAAATCGCCGGTGATGCGGTCGCTGCCGGACTCGTATTCACCACGGAACACCGGGTCGCCCGGGATGTCGGGGATCGCGAACGACACGCCGTTGCGGTCGGAGCGGACATCCTTCAGTTGCGTGTCCGTCACGCCCTGCGCGGGGATGTCGATGGTGGCCGTGCCGTCGTCGCGGAACGTCACGCCCACCTGCACCGGTTGACCGGGGACCTCGATGGCGCCGTGCCAATCGCCGATGGTCGGATCGGGCGGATTCGACTCCGAACATCCGGCCACCAACGCCGCGATCACGAACAGAGCCAACGCGATCAGTCGCCCACTGCGCATGCGACTCACAGTACCGACCGCGCGCACCGGCCCCCCGCTATTCCCCGCGCGCGTACCGCACCGCAGCGGCGATGTCCGCCATGTCGAGTTGCAGGCCGGGATTCTGTTCCCGCACCTCTCGGAACTCCAGCAGGGCGTCTTCGACGGTGGTCTGCCGAGCGGTTCGGTTCAGCTCGCGGCGCACATACTGCCCCAGCGGAAGCCCCGCGGAACGAGCGCGGCGGCCGAGGACGCCGAGCGCATCGATGGGCAGGCTGTAGCTCTGCACGAGCGCCACGGCGTCGTCATCGATATCCGGTGCCAGGTCGCGTCCTTCGGATTCCAGGAATTCTACGACCGTGTCGTCCGGTGTACGGCGCCGCGCCAGCGCGATCAGCTCACGCCCGATGTAGTCCGGCAACGACAGCCCCGCCGCGCGCGCCCGTCGGTGCAATACATCGACGGTGGCTTTCGGCAGATCGTTCACGTGGATCTCGGCCATACCGGCCAGGGTAGCCGCCGCGCCGGTACGGACGAACCGAAGCGGTTTCGGTCGCCGGTGCGCCTCCGTTCACGTGTCATCGATCCGGTCTGCGCCGAAGAGCGCGTCGACCTGTGCGCGTTCCTCGGCGGCGGTGCCGATACCTGCCCAGCGAGCGAGCCGTCGCTTCAGCTCGGCAGTCCTCATCGGCTGCTCCGGCGACAACGAGCGCGGTCCGGCCACCGACCGACCCTCGCCAGTGACGGCTGACGGTCTCGACCACGACGCGATGAAGGCATCCGATGCGTCGCGCTCGTCCCGATTCGGGCGCTCCGGCACCGAACTCACCCGAAGAACGCCTCCGCCTCGCGGTAGCGCTCCGTCGGCACGCGCTTGAGCTGTTTGGTGGCCTCCGACAGCGGAACCAGGTCGATGGATGTGCCGTGCAGGGCGACCATCTGGCCGAACTTGCCCGCGTGCACCGCCTCGGCCGCGTGCAGGCCGAAGCGAGTGGCCAGCACCCGGTCGTAGGGGGTGGGGCTGCCGCCGCGCTGCACGTGGCCGAGCACCGTGGTGCGGACCTCTTTGCCGATGCGCCGCTCGATCTCCACGCCGAGCTGCTGCGCGACGCCGGTGAACCGCTCGTGGCCGAACTCGTCGATACCGCCTTCGCGCAAGGTGAACCCGGAGTCCGGCGCCGGGTGCGAGCCCTCGGCGACGACGCAGATGAAGTGCTTGTCACCGCGCTGGAAGCGCCGCTTGATCATGGCGCACACCTCGTCCACCTCGAACGGGACCTCCGGCACCAGGGTCAGGTGCGCGCCCGCCGCCATGCCGGCGCTGATCGCGATCCAGCCCGCATGGCGGCCCATCACCTCGATCAGCATGACGCGCTGGTGCGACTCGGCGGTGGTGTGCAGCCGGTCGATCGCCTCGGTGGCGATGCTCAGCGCCGTGTCGTGGCCGAAAGTGACGTCGGTGCAATCGATGTCGTTGTCGATGGTCTTCGGAACGCCGACTACCGGCACGCCCTCGTCGGAGAGCCAGCTCGCGGCGGTGAGGGTGCCCTCGCCCCCGATCGGGATCAGCGCTTCGATGCCGTTGTCGTCCAGGGTCTGCTTGATCCGGCCCAGCCCTGCGCGCAGCACGTCCGGGTTGGTACGGGCGGTGCCGAGGATGGTGCCGCCCTTGGTGAGGATGCGGTCGGTGCGGTCGTCGTTGCGGATCTGGATCTTTCGGTCCTCCAATAGGCCGCGCCAGCCGTCCTCGAAGCCGACGATCGCGTCTCCATAACGGCCGTTCGCGGTGCGAACGACGGCGCGGATGACCGCGTTCAGTCCTGGGCAGTCTCCGCCTCCGGTCAGAACTCCGATGCGCATGGCCGCTATCTTGCCCTTCATGTCCGATCTCGGCAGCCCCGCCCCCGTGAACGGCGTGTAACACCGACCTGGACAAATGACCTCATGCGGCCGGGCAGCGCCCCCCGGACAGTTCGTCGAGATGCTCGGAGACGACCGTGGCGAGTTTGTCCAGGACACCCATGCCGTCGCTGAACGATCCCGACTCCGGCTGCACGGCGATCGCGATCGCGATCTGTCCCGAGGGGACGTTGATGACCCCGAACTGCCGGACCAGGTAGTTGCCCGAGACGTCGGGCCCCCAGCCGCCCTTGAATTCGGCGCCGCCGAACTCGCCGAGACCCCAGCGCTGGCTGGCGATGACCTGTTCCATCAACGAGGTCACGCGATCGGTCTGCGGCAGGCAGGGCAACCGCGAGGCGAACCGCACCTGATCGACCAGCGACCACTCCGCCTGCCCGAACGCCGAGTGCTCGGAACGGGTGCGGGCGGCGGGCACGACGGTCTTGGTGTCCCCGCCTTCGCGCAGGACCGCCTGGACGGCCTGCGCTGCCTCCTGCGGCGTGCCCAGCGACTGCCAGAGCACGTCGGCGGCGGCGTTGTCGGACTGGGTGATCGCCGCCGACGCGGCGTAGCTCGAGCTGCCCGGACTGCGCCGCAGCGCGGCGATGGTGAGCGGCACCTTCATCGTCGACCAGGCCGGGCCGCTGGTCCATTCACCGAAGGTGACCGCCTGCTCGCCGCCGATCGGCATGATGGCCATGCCGAGCTTCCCCCGCACGCCCGCTGCGAGCTCGGCGTAGCTCGCGGCCAGGGTGCCCGGCACGATGAGGGACAGGCCCTTCTGGTCGGTGCGCGCCGCGGCCTCGGTGATGCTCGGTTCGCTCGATGCCGAGTCCTCGCTGCGGTCGGTTGCGCACCCGGCCACCAGCGATACGGCGAGCGCCGCACAGCCCAGGACGTTTCGAATTCTGCGGAATCGCCGACCGCCCGCCGCGGCGACTGGGGCGCGGCCTCGGGTCGGCTGACTCTTGTCTCCCCGCCAAGTGACGACGGCGCGGTCAACAAGCATGGACACCTCCACCTACCCGCCCGATGTCGCCGAGCGGCCGGGATCGGAACCGGCGCTGGTGGCCGGCCTCACCCGAGAACTGCTTCTCGTTATCCCGGAGAACGTACTAGATGTTTCGATTACGCCCCAGTTCACCGAAAACACCTGACCGCCACAGCCGGTGCCGGACAGCGCGCCGGACATCGGTAACGCTCAATAGCATTGAAGTATCACAGCAGGACTGGTCCGGTTCTCCGAAGCCCGCCGGCACGGTCCGGCCTCCGGTGCACACGTCTGGCGGGCTTCACGGCGCTTTCCCTCCGCTTCGACCGCGACCGCTTCGGGACGCACGGAATAAGTCGCTTCGACCGGAGGACGGGGACGACCGGCGCCAGACGGCCCCGGCCGGATCGAGTCCGCCGCGGCATCCACCCCCACGGCCGGACGCCGACTCGGCGTGACAGCTGCGCCGCGCAGTGGCCCCCGGCGCGGCGTTCTCAGACCGGGATCGGCCGGACCACGGGGCGCTCCCGCACCGATCCGATCACCGCGCGCCGGTTTCGCAATCCCTCGGCAATCCCCGAGCCCGCTCGACCTGGCCGCGAGTTTCTTACCTATCGGTACATATCCGGTTGCGTCCCGTCGCGAGCGGAGCTTTAGTTTACTACCAAACGGTACAGAACTAGGAGTCTTCCATGACCGCTCGCAGCACCACCCCGCTCGGCGTCGGCATCGTCGGCGCGAATCCCGCAGGCAGCTGGGCCGCCGCGACCCATCTGCCCGCACTGGCCGAACTGCCGGAGTTCCGCGTGACAGCGGTGGCGACGACCAACCGCGCATCGGCCGCCGCCGCGGCCGAAGCCACCGGCGCCCGGCACGCGTTCACCGACGCGGCGGAACTGGCGGCGCATCCGGAGGTGGACCTGGTCGCGGTCGCGGTCAAGTCATCGGGGCACGCGGCGGTGGTGCGCGCGGCACTCGCGGCGGGCAAGCACGTCGTCTGCGAGTGGCCGATGGGCGCGAGCGTGGCCGAGAGCGCCGAACTCACCGCCGCGGCGGTGGCCGCAGACGTGGTGCACGCGGTGGTCCTGCAGGGCCACCACTCGCCGTCGGTGAACTTCGTCAAGGACCTGCTCGCGGCGGGCCGGGTCGGCGCGGTATCCGCGATCACCCTGGTCGCGGCCGGAGATCCGTTCGGCGGCAGCATGATTCGCCCCGAACTCGCCTGGAGCGTCGATCCCGGCAAAGGCACCGGCTTGCTGACCATCATGGCCGGGCACGCGCTCGCGACGCTCGAGCACTTGGCAGGCGAACTCACCGAAGTGTCCGCCGTCTTCGCCACACTGCACCATGAGCTGACCGTACTCGGGACCGGTCGCACGGTCCCGAATTCACAGCCCGGGCAACTGGCCGTGGCAGGCCGCCTGGCAGACGGCGGCATCGTCGCCGTGACCGTGCACGGAGGACATGCGGACGCGCCGCACGGATTCACGCTCTACATTCGCGGCGCGGAAGGAATGCTGACCATCACTCCGGTCCAGTCCGGGATGTATCCACACTGGGCCGATTGGCGCATCGAACTGCGCGACAACAAGGGAGCCGTCAGCGAACTCCGGGTTCCAGACCACTATCGCCTGCTCCCGTCCGCACTGCCCGCAGGCCCCGTCGCCCACGTCGCGGGCGTCTACCGCGAGACCGCCACCGCTATCGCCGAGGGCCGGACGGCCCACCCCGACTTCACCGTCGGCCTGCGCCAGCGCCGCTTGCTCGACGCGGTCGCCGCGGCGGCGGAAACCGGCGTGCGCCGCGAGGTCACCGCGCTGTGAGGCCGGAGCGCGCAGCCGGTTCGAGCCGCCCGGCGGACGCGACACCCGCGACGACCGCATTACGTACCGACCGGTAGCAAACTTCCGACCAGATACCCCGCGGCCGGTAAAGTACCGACAGGTCAGAGACGCGGGAGGTGCGCATGCCGGGAGGCAGACCCCGAAGCTTCGACATCGACAGCGCTCTGGATCGAGCGCTGGAGGTGTTCTGGCGCTACGGCTACGAAGGCGCAGCGCTGTCCGATCTCACCGCGGCGATGGGCATCAACCGTCCCAGCTTGTACGCCGCCTTCGGCAGTAAAGCCGAATTGTTCCATCGCGCGTTGGAACGCTATGCCGACGGACCCGGCCACTATGTCACCGAGGCCATGGCACTCCCCACCGCCCGAGCGGTAGCCGTCGCCTTCCTCAACGGCGCGATCGAGCTCACCACCGGGCACGACAGCCCCGGCTGCCTGTCGGTGCGCAGCGTGCAGGCCTGCGGACCCGAGGCCGAACACAGCCGCGAGAGCGCGCTCGCGCTCCGCCTCGCGGCCGAGACCGCGCTGCGACGACGCTTGGAGCTGGCCCGCGCGGACGGCGACCTGCCACCGGACAGCAAACCGGCGGACCTCGCCCGCTACCTCCTGACGATCTCCGACGGGATCGCGGTCCAGGCGGCCGCGGGGGCGAAACCGTCGCACCTGCGCCGCACCGTGGACCTCGCACTGCGATCGTGGCCCTGAGTGCTTTTATATTCCATGTGAGCTATATTGCCGATATGGCATCTACGTTCGAGGCGCTGGCCGAGCCACGCCGCCGGGAGATCCTGGACCTGCTGCGCGAGCGGGAGCGGCTGGTCGGCGACCTGGTCGCGCAGCTGCGGCTGGCCCAGCCGACGGTGTCCAAGCACCTGAAAGTCCTGCGCGGCGCGGGTCTGGTCGACGTGCGCCAGGACGCGCAGCGGCGCTGGTACCGGTTGCGACCGGAACCACTGGCCGAGATCGAGGCCTGGCTCGCGCCGTACCGGCGGATGTGGGACACGAGCCTCGACGCCCTGGAACGTCACCTCGATGCCATGCCCGACGAGAAAGGACAACCATGAGCGAGCCCCGAGCACAACTGCGCACCATCGACGGCGCCCCAACCCTGCGGTTCGAACGCAGGCTGGCGCATTCCCCGGAGAAGGTGTGGCGCGCGATCAGCGACCCGGCAGAGATGGCCGCCTGGTTCCCGGCCGCGGTGACGACCGAACCGCGGCCCGGCGCGGCGATGCGCTTCACCTTCGCCGACGCACCCGAGACGACCGAAAGCATCTCTTGCGGCGAGGTACTCGAATTCGACCCGCCCAAGGTCTACATGTTCCGGTGGAACGAGGACGTGCTGCGATTCGAGCTCGTGCCCGACGGGGACGGGACGTTGTTGGTCTTCACCCACGTCCTCGGCGGCGGACCGCTCGGACGGCTCGGCGCCGCTAGGTCGGCGGTCGGGTGGGACCGCTGCCTGACGGCGCTCACGGACCTGCTCGGCGACAGCCACACCGAGCCCGACACGACATGGCTCGCCGATATCGAGCGCTATATCGAGGAGTTCGGGCTCGATACGGGCGACTGCGAGCAGGTCGGCGGTGGCTACGTGGTGCGGTTCGCGCGAGACCTGGTGTGGCAGCCCGTTGATTCGGTGTGGTCTCTGCTCGTCGAGGACGAGACTCCGTCCGTGGGCGCCCGGCCACCTGTCCGGTCGACCAATCAGCATGTCGAGGCGGGTGAACTCGTCGAGGTCGAGCCGCCCCGAACGTTGGCGTACGAGTGGCGGCACGACGGCGCCGTCGCGGGCACGGTCCGCTGGACCTTCGAGGCGGATCCCGACCTCGGCGTCCGAGTGGAACTCACCCAGACCCTGCCGGAGGAACTGGCTCGGCTACGTCCGGAGCTGCTGGCCGCCTGGCACGTCCAGCTGGAACTCTTCTTCGCCGCTACCCGCGGCGACATCCGCTGCCCCTGGCCCGCCGATCGCGTGGCCGCGCTGGCCGAACGGTACGGGGCGGCACTCGGGTGAATCGCTCTGTGCCACTGCGGCTCAAACGCACCCGCCACCGGGTTCCGACTGCTTACGATCCCGTAGCACATCGCGAAACATGCACCTGACCGGCGCGTACCCGATCCACTTGCCCGCACGCGTCGGCGAAGAGCCTTCCTTCTGGAGTCATGCCCTTTGTCCACGCCACAGTCCTCGCAAACCACTTCCGAAAGCCAGAAAGGCTGCCCGGTCCACCATGGTTCACCGCTCGACGCCGACGGACCGCGGGTGGCGTTGTACACCGAGGAATTCGCCGCCGACCCGCATCGCGCCTACCGGGAGATGCGCCGCCGGTACGGTTCGCTCGTCCCGATCGACCTGGCGCCGAATGTCCCCGCCACCTTGGTGATCGGCTATTACACGGCGTTGCGCATCCTCAACGATCCCGTGCATTTCCCCGCCGACCCGCGGACCTGGCAGCAGGGCATCCCCGCCGGCTGCCCGATCCTGCCGATGATGGAGTGGCGGCCGAACGCCCTGCGCAGCACCGGTTTCGAGCACGAGCGCTATCGCAAGGTGAACGTCGCGAGCATCGGCGAGGTCGACCTGCACGCGTTGCACACGACGACCGAGCAGGTGGCGGGCCCGCTGATCAACGCCTTCTGCCAGGACGGCGCGGCGGATCTGATCAGCCAGTACGCGTTCCCGCTCACGTTCGCGGTGCTCAACGAGATGCTCGGCTGCCCGCCGGAGATCGGGCAGCAGGTGGCGATGGGCATGGCCGCCATCTTCGAGGGCGTCAACGCCGACAAGGGCAACGCGATGCTCGCCGACGCGTTGTTCGACCTGGTGCAGCGGAAGCGACGGAATCCGGGTGACGACATCACGTCGCGACTGCTGCGGCACCCCGCCGCCCTCGACGACCAAGAGATGATCCACCAGCTGGTCACCCTGTACGGGGCGGGAATCGAACCGCAGCAGAACCTGATCGCCAACACCTTGCGCTTGATGCTCACCGACCGCCGGTACGCGGGCGGGATCTTCGGCGGCAGCCTGTCCACCCGCGACGCGCTCGACGAGGTGCTGTTCGACGACCCGCCCGGAGCCAACTACTGCTTCAGTTACCCCAAGCAACCCATCCTGATCGACGACGTGTGGCTGCCCGCGCACCAGCCGGTCGTCATCAGCATGGCCGGGTGCAATCACGACCCGGCGATCAACACCGGCGAGCACACCGACAACCGCGCGCACCTCGCGTGGGGAGCCGGACCGCACGCCTGCCCCGCCAGATCGATGGCTTACCTGATCGCGCAGGACGCCATCGACCAGCTGCTCGACGCGCTACCCGAGATACAGCTCGCGGTTGCGGTGGAAGAGCTGCTGTGGCGACCGGGTCCGTTCCACCGCGCCCTGGTGTCGTTGCCCGTCGTCTTCCCGGAGACGCCACCCTTGCCCGCGTTCGGGTAGGGCGAGTCCGCTGGACGGCGAACGATCGAATTTTGTTCGCGCTGATCGAGATCAGTGGCAATCGGCTCCCGATGGAGGAGGATCCACGCGGCGCAGCCGCGAGCGCTCATCCGACCGACCGTCAGGAGCACATGTGACCACTTCCCTTCCGGTGAACCTCAAGCACGCGAGCGATATCCATCCCGACATCGATGTGCCGCTGGTTCGAGACGCCATCCATCCGGAGCGGGCGCTGTGGTCGGCTTCGCAACTACACCGGCTGACCAGCCTGGTGGCCGCCGAGTTGGCGACGCCGCTGCTGGACATCGTGCGCTTCGACGCCGAGCAGCGCTGGTGGAAGCGCTTGGCTCTGACCATGGGCGTCGAGCTGTGGCTGCTGTCCTGGGCGCCGGGGCAGGGCACCGAACCGCACGACCACGGCGGCGCGTCCGGCGCGTTCACGATGACCGTGGGCGAACTCAGCGAGGAATACCTGCACCCCGGAGGGACGGTGCGGAAGGCGGAACGACGGGCAGGCGACACGGTCGGATTCGGCCCGGATCGCGCGCACCAGCTGCGCAACGACAAGCCGTGGCCCGCCGCGTCCGTGCACGCCTACTCCCCCCCGCTGCGGCCGGTCCGGGAATACCGTACGCTGACGGACTTCGCAGGGACATCGGCGAGCGGAGTGAGTGCACGATGAGTACAGGCGCCGAGGACATGGTCGCGCAGGCGAGGGCGCAGCTGGATCGGGTGGCGCCGGAACAGGCGGCCGCGATGCAGTCCGAGGGAGGACTGATCGTAGACATCCGGCCGCACGCGAACCGGAGCGCCGAAGGCGAGATACCGGGTGCGATCGTGGTCGAACGGATCGTCCTGGAGTGGCGACTGGATCCGAACGGCGAACACCGGCTGCCGGGCATCACGCCCGACACGCCCGTGGTGATCGTCTGCAACGAGGGCTACGCCTCCAGTCTCGCGGCCGCCGACGGGCTGCGGCTCGGGCTGCGCCGGGTGACCGATCTCGCCGGCGGGTTCCGGGCGTGGAAGGCGGCGGGCTTGCCGGTGGCGCCGGGCGGAACCCCGGCCGTGCCCTGACCGGCGCCCCGGCGACGAAGCCGCGTCGCCGAACCCGTCAGTAGACGTACACGACCGCGTTCTCGCCGCCGATGCAGGTGACGAGCGGCCCTTCGGGCCGGCAATTCATGGTGTAGGTGCGGCCGGTGACCGGGCTCGTCGCGACGACCGTGCGCGGTGCGTCGCGGGTGGCGTTCTGCGCCGAACCGAGTGCGGCATAGGCCTGGCGCACCTCTTCGGCGAACGCGCAGCTCGTCACGGCGGTGCCGGTCGCCGACTGGGTGAACGTCCCGGAGGAGGCCTGGCCTTGGCCGCACGGCTTCGCGCCGGGGGGCAAGGTGACGGGAGTCTGCTTCGCCGAGGTGGACGTGGTCGGCGAAGCAGTGGTGCGGCTCGGCGATTGGCTGCTGGGCCGCGCGGCGGGCGCCTCGCCGTGGTCGGCGGAGGAGGATGTCGACTCGACGCCGCCGGAGCCGAACGATTGCCACGCGATCGCGCCACCGACGGTCAGCGCGACGATCGCGAAAACGGCCACCATGATGGGCAGCGCGATCGAGCGACCCGGACGCGACGCGTCGTACCCGCCCTCGTCGTATCCGCCGTAATCGTCGTAGCCGTACTCCGGCTCCTCGCGGCCCAGTGGATGACCGGTGCGCGCGGGGTAGTCGCCGTGCGGCGGATAGTCCGTGCGTGCGGCGTGATCGCCCGGACCGGCCGGCGTCAGGAACTGCGTGGGAGCCGAGTCCGGCGCGGGGAGGTAATCGGACGTGCCTTGCGGTGGAACCGAGCCGGATAGCCGTCCATCCGGAGAGTGCGGAACCTCCGTGTGGTTCTCGACTCCCGGATGCGGCTCGGCATAGCCCGGCGCTTCCGAGTAAGCCTGCGGCATATCGGAATACGCCTGGACCGTGGTCGGTTCCGCGTACTTCTGCGTGGCGGCGGGATCCGTCTGCCCGAAGGCAGCTGGTTGTCCCGCGTACCCCTGTGCGGAATCGAAGGGGTCGGGTGCGGCGTAACCCTGCGGGTACGCCTGCGTCGGCGGGGCCGGGTACTGCGGTGCCTGCGAGTATCCCGCGGTCTCCAGGTACGCCTGGGTTTCCGGGTACAAGTGCGCGTCCGGGAAGGGGCGCATCGGAGGTAGATCCACCTCCGGCGAGTGCGGCGCACGCGGCCCCGCGTCCGCCGACGGGAGCGGCGTGAACTGGAACTCCGTCGGCCGGACCACCGTCGGCGCGCTCGGATGGATCACTGCGGGCAACTCCCCCGTCGACTCCGGCGCGACCGCCGCACCGGCGGGTTCACCGGAGCGCGGGGACCGGTCGGGCGCGCGCACCACGAGCGTCGGCCCGGTGGCCGGCGCCGCGGCGAGGGCGGCACGAGCGGCCCTGGCCAGCGCGGTCGCGGTCGGGAAGCGGTCGGCCGGATCCTTGGCCATACCGCGGTTCACCACTTCGTCCAACGCGGCCGGGATGCCGGCGGCCTGCGTGCTCGGCCGCGGCGGCGGATCGGACATGTGCGACTTGATCAGCACGTTCATGCTGGCCGAGGGAAACGGCGTGGCCCCGGTCAGGCATTCGTGCAGCACGCAGGCCAGCGAATAGACATCGGCACGGCCGGTCACCGGCCCGACGTCGAACCGCTCCGGCGCCATGTAGATATAGGAACCGACGGCCATGCCGACCAAGGTCACCGCGCTGTCGCCCTCGGTGTGCGCGATGCCGAAATCGACGAGATACGCGAAATCCGCGTCGGTGACGAGGATGTTCGCCGGCTTCACGTCGCGGTGCACCAGATTGCTCGCGTGCGCGGCGTCCAACGCCGAGGCGATCTGCTCGATGACGCCGACGGCGCGGGCGGGACTCAGCGGTCCCTGAGCGCGCAACAGAGTGCGCAGGTCGGCGCCCCGTACCAGTCGCATGTCGATGAACAGCACCCCGTCGATCACGCCCCAGTCGTGGATCGGGATCACGTGCGGTTCGGCCAGCCGCGCCGCGGCCTGCGATTCGCGCCGGAATCGCAGCTGGTACATCGGGTCTTTGGCGAGTTCTTCGGAGAGCAGCTTGACCGCGACCACCCGGTCCTTGACCGTGTCGTAGGCCTCGTAGACCTCCCCCATTCCCCCCTTGCCCAGCAACGATCGCAGTTCGTACGGCCCGAACCGCGTGCCGGTTCTCGGCCCAGGTTCCTGCACCCGTCATCCCTCCGCATCCCAGGCAGGGATCGCACACCGAGATCACGCGGTCCGCGACCGGAGCCTGCCCGTCACAGAGTGGATTCTCCGGGTGTCACCACCCCGTGGTCAAACGCGAACACAATGGCCGCGGCCCGATCCCGCAGCTCGAGCTTTCCGAAGATATGTCCCACATGACTTTTCACGGTCACCTCCGAGATGCCGAGTTCGCGTGCGATCTCCGCGTTCACCCGGCCGCGACCGATCAGTACGAGCACCTCGTACTCGCGCGCGGTCAATTCGGACAGGCGTGCGTCGGTGGGGGTGCGCACCGCACGCACCGTGCGGTAGGCCGACAACACGCGGCCGGTCACCGCCGGGTCGAGCCAGGCTCCGCCGCCCGCGACGGTCCGCACCGCGCGGATGAGATCCTCGGCGGGCGAGTCCTTGAGGATGAATCCGGCCGCGCCCGCGCGCAGCGCCCCGGACAGCAACTGGTCGTCGTCGAAGGTGGTGAGCACGAGGACCGGTGGAGCGCCGTCGCGCCCCCGCAACGTCCTGGTCGCATCGATACCGCCGACCCGTTTCATCCGCAGGTCCATCAGCACCACGTCGGGGCGCGCCTGCGCGACGGCGGCGGGGACTTCGTCGCCGTCGGCGCACTCGGTCACCACGAATCCGTCTCGGCGGCGCAGGATGCGCCGCAGACCGCCGCGCACGAGTTCCTGATCGTCCACCACCAACACGGACACGGCGTCTGCGCCGCTCGCGGCCGAGGTCACGCTCACTCAGGAACCCTCCCGTCCGGTGGTGGCGCCCGGCAGTACCGAGCAGGAGAATCCGCCCCGCCCCGGTGCGAGCGGAATGCCCGCCCGCACCGACCAGCCGTGGCCGGACGGCCCAGCGGTCATCCGTCCACCGAGCAGTTCGGCGCGCTGGCGCATGCCGGACAACCCCATGCCCGCGCCGCGCCGGCTCGGCAGCCCGGAGGGCACGGTGTTATCCACCGTCAGCGTGACCACCGTCGCGTCCACCGCGAGCCGAACCCTGGCCGACGCGCCGTGCGCGTGCTTGACGACGTTCGCCAGCGACTCCTGGCCGATCCGGTAGAGCGCGAGCCCGACCGCAGGTGACACCGCGCCGAGATCGCCCTCGCGGTCGTAGCGCACATCCAGACCGGCTCGCACGAAATCGCCGACCAAGTCCTCGATGTCCTCCACGCCCGGTTCCGGGACCTGCTTCCAAGGTCGCGCGTCCAGCAGGCCGACCGTCCGGCGGATATCGGCCATCGCCTGCCTGCCCAGCCGCTCGGCGTCGGTCAGCGCTTCCACGGCCTCGTCCACGTCGCGGTCGGTCTCCAGCGCATGCCGGGCGGCGGTGAGATGCAACAGCGTGACACTCAGCGAATGCGCGATCACGTCGTGCACTTCCCTCGCGATCCGGTGGCGCTCCTCGTCGGCGGCCTGCGCCGCGCGAATGTCCTGGTATCCGCGTTCCTGGTAGAGGAAGCGGCGCTGATATTGCAGCATCAGCCCGGCCATCCAGCCGAACGCGATGCCGACCAGATAGGTGGGCAGCCCCTCGGGCACATGGCCGATCGCGTCGAAGGCGACCAGCTGCAGCATCATCGCGACCGTCACCGGGATGCTCACCCGTTTCGGCGCGATCGCCGCGATCTCCCCCGCGGCGGCCACCAGTACGAACGGCGCGAAATCGGCGGCGACCGGCTGGGCGAGGAACAGCGCCTCGGCCGCCATGGCGAGCACGCCGAGCAGCAGCGGGCGCGGCAGTACGCCGAGCAGGGCGTGCAGCGGCCCGAAGGCGCAGGTCAGCAGGACCGCGATCACCGGAAGCAGGGTCGGGAAGTAGCTGTGCCGCTGCACCGCGGCCGCGACCGCCACGGCGAAGACCGCGACATCGACGCTGATGATGACCGACGGCGGATAGTCGTAGGGCAGCTCCTCGACGCTGCGCCGGAAGGCCGCGACCGGATCGCGCGCGAACTCGGCGCACCGCTCGCGGACGCGCCGCATCGAGGCCCGCACGCGGCCGTCGCGCGGCGTACCGGGCGGTGCTTCGGATACGCCGGTCGAACCCATTCTGTAAGGCTAGCCGCCGTATCCGGGCCGGTACATCGTCCCGGGAGCGGGCCGCCGCTCCTACCGTGGGCGGAGACGCATTCGGGTCCCTGGCACGACGACAACAAGACGGTCACGTCCGTAGCGTTGGCGGTAGTTCACAGAGGAAGGCGAGGGCCATGTCCTGGACCGATCAGCACGCTCGAACCGACATCGTGCACGCCGTGCTCACCCGCGCGGCGCTCGACCCGGCCGATCCCGACCTGTTCGAGGGATTCCCCGAGCTGGATCGGCTGTTCGGCGGCGCGGACGGACTCCTGCTCACGCTGCGCTACCGGTGGGACCTGCATTTCGCGGCGAAACTCGACCAGGGGCTGACCGCGATGGAGGCCTATCTCGAGCTGGCGGCCGAGCAGCCGGCGCTGCGCGCGGTGCTCGACGCACAGTATCGTCGCCGCAAACTCGCGTCGGAGGCCATGGCGCGGTAACGCGCGACGAGGAACGAAGAGATTTGATCGACCGTACGGAGCGGGGGACGACGATGCCGGAACCGGCGATGCTGGAACTATCGGGCGTGACGAAGGAATATCGGGTCGGCGGACAGGCGGTCCGCGCGCTCGACGACGTCGGATTGCGTATCGAGACGGGGGAATTCACCTCGATCATCGGGCCGTCCGGGTCCGGCAAGAGCACCCTGCTGCATCTGCTCGGCGCGCTCGACAGTCCCGACGCGGGCTCGATCCGGTTCCGGGGCGAGGAGATCGGCGCGCTGGAGGAGGAACAGCAGTCGGAGTTCCGGCGGCACCAGGTGGGTTTCGTGTTCCAGTTCTTCAACCTGCTGCCCACGCTGTCGGCGTGGGAGAACGTGGCGATACCGAAACTGCTGGACGGCACCGGTTTACGCAGGGCCAGACCGCGCGCCCTGGAGTTGCTCGACCGGGTGGGCCTGGCCGAGCGGGCCGAACACCGTCCGGCCGAATTGTCCGGCGGGCAGATGCAGCGGGTGGCGGTGGCGCGGGCGCTGATCATGAACCCGCCGCTGATCCTGGCCGACGAGCCCACCGGCAACCTCGACTCCAAGACCGGCGCGGCGATCCTCGAGCTACTCGGTGAGATCGCCGGATCGGGCAGTTCGGTGGTGATGGTGACCCACGACATGGGCGCGGTGACCTACTGCGACCGCGTGATCACGCTGCGCGACGGGCGGATCGGATCCAACGACAAAGTCGAGCGGACGGTCAACGCGTGAGCAGCGTGAGCGGTCAGGCCTGGAGGCGGCAGCGAAGCGTGACCACGCAAGGCCCCGCTCACGCGAAAGAAGAACACAGCGTGAGCGGTCAGGCCTGGAGGCGGCAGCGAAGCGTGGGCCGGATCGGCGCCGCGTGGGATCGCCTGCGACTGTTCAATATCGGCGAGTTGCTCGCCCATCGCGGACGCACCGCGATGTCGCTGGTCGTGATGGGGGTCTCGGCGTCGCTGCTGGTCGCGGTGCTGAGCATCTCCGGCTCGGTCACCGGCTCGGTGGACAAGCTGACCCGCGGCCTCGGCGGCAAGGCGCAGCTGGAGGTCAGCGGGATCACCGATGCCGGTTTCGACCAGCAATTGCTGCGCCGGATCGCGGCCACACCCGGGGTCGAAGTGGCGGTCCCGATGCTGCGGGTGCAGGTCGGCACCGGCGCCGACCGCGCGCTGCTGATCGGAGCCGATTCGACCATCAGCGCGCTGGGCAGCGAATTGACCAAGCCGATGAGCGCTTTCACCGGGAAGCTGCTCTCGGTGCCCAACGGGGTGGTGGTCGGCACGGGGCTCGGCCGCGGCGAGGGGGAACAGTTCCAGCTGGGCGGCACGACGGTGACGGTCGCCGGCGTGCTCGACGAGGAGACATCCCGCAAGCTCAACGGCGGCCACCTCATCGCCGCTCCGCTCGGGCTCGCGCAGAAGGTCACCGATCGCACGGGACGACTGGACTCGGTGCAGATCGTTCCCGCCGAGGGCGCCGATCTCGCGCAGGTGCGTGCCGCGCTCACCGAAGCGGTGGACGGGCGCGCGGTGGTGGCCGAGCCGAGTCTGCGCACCGCGCAGGCGGGCGGGGCGATCCAGATGGTCCGCTACTCCACCACCATGGCGTCGGCGGCGGCGCTGATCGTGTCGGCGTTCCTCATCTATAACGCGATGAGCATGGCGATCGCCCAGCGCAGGCCGATGCTCTCGCTGTTGCGCGCGATCGGCGGCAAACGCGGCCCGATGGTGCGCGACCTGCTGGCCGAAGCGGCGTTGCTCGGCGTGCTCGGCGGCGCGGTCGGCGCGGCGCTGGGGGTGTTCATGGGTAGTGTCGCGATCGGCACGCTGCCCACCGCGATCGTGCAGTCGGTGGAGGCGCGCACCGAATACGCGGTGCCCTGGTATGTGATTCCGTTCGCGGTCGTGGCGTGCGTGTTCACCAGCGTGCTCGCGGCGGCGCTCGCCGCGCGCCAGGTGTACAAGGTCCAGCCCATCGAGGCACTCGCTCCGGTCGGGGCCGCCCGGACCGACACGGCGAGCCCCGCGCTGCGCTGGTCGGCCGTGGCGGCGGGCGCCGGGCTGACCGTGACCGCGGTGTACATCGCGAGCAGCGATCTCGGCCGCTACTCGCTCACCGCCATCTCGATGTCGTTCATCGCCGCGATCCTGCTCTGTTTCGCCGCCACCGGCCCGATCGTGCGGGTCGCGGCAGGGGTCGCGCGCTGGTTCCGCGCTCCCGGCGCACTGGGCGCGACCACCCTGGAACGTTCGCCGCGGCGAGTGTGGGCGACGGCGATGACGGTCATGATCGGCGTCGGGGCCACCGTGGGCATGAGCGGCGCGTCGAGCAACATGATCGACTCGGCCACGGTCACTTTCACCGACTTGGCCCGCAACGACGTCTACGTCAGCCCCGCGTCGATGGCGCAGTTCCCCACCGGGCCGCTGCTGCCCGCGGATCTGGCCGGCAAGCTCGCGGCGGTCCCGGGCGTCACGCATCTGAGCCCGGCGCAGATGGCCTTCGCCACGCTCGGCGACAGTCGCGTGATGCTGCAAGGGTTTCCGCCGGATGCCAGACAGACGCGGATGCGCATGCTCACCGACGAGTCGGTCGCCCGGTTGTCGGCCGGGGAAGGCGTGGCGATCTCCCGTGACGTGGCGCGCTCATTGGGCGTCGGCGCGGGCGCGGACCTGACCCTGCCCACGCCGACCGGCCCCCGCACGGTGCGGGTGCTGCAGGTGATTCCGTACTTCTCCGCCATCGCCGGCGTGGTGATGATGGACCTGGATCTGATGCGCAGCTGGTACGAGCGTCCCGGCGAGACGGTCATCGCCGTCGACATCGCCCCGGACGCCGATCACGCGGCGGTGTTCGCGGCAATCCGGCAGGTGGTGCCGCCGGAGCTGAACGTGGACACCGGCGCGGACACGGTGACGGCCGCGTCGTCCAGCATTCAGCAGGGCATGGCGATGAGCAACGCCATTCTGTGGATCGTGGTGCTGGTCGCCACGGTGGCGTTGCTCAACACGTTGATGCTGTCGGTGCTGGAGCGCCGCAGGGAACTCGGCGTGCTGCGCGCCATGGGCACCGGGCGCAAATTCTTGATGCGGTCGGTGCTGGCCGAAGCCGCCGGGATCGGAGTCGTCGGCGCGTTGCTGGGCCTGGCGCTCGGCGCGGCGGTGCAGTTCCTGGGCACCGTCGCCATCGGGCACGCCCTGACCATCGACGTCGACTACCGGCCGAGCCCGATGCTGCTGGTCTACGCAACCGTCGCGCTGGCGCTGGCGCTGCTCGGGTCGATCCCGCCCGCGTTGCGCGCGGCCCGGCTGCCGATCGTGGAGGCGCTGGCGGTCGACTGAGCCTTCACAGCGGCAGCTCGGCGAACCAGGTCTTGAATTTCGCCGAGGTGATGCCGAATCCGGAGCTCGGATTGCTGTCGGTGAGCGTCACCGTGGCGAACAGCAGGTAGCTCGACCGGGCCGGGTCGTCGGCGAAATCCACCACGAGGTAGCCGTCCGGCGACCCACTGCCCTTCTCCTGCCAGCGGTAGGTGGAATACGTCTTGCCACCGTTGCGTTCGGTGGCCGGCGTGTTGGAGGGGAGGTCCCGCACCGCGGCCTGGGCGTCCTGTGGCGAGGTGAAGCCGATGAGGACGTAGTCGGGGTCGGCGATCGGCGTGCCCCAGCAATTCCAGGCCTTCGACCAGTTCGGGAAGTCGGGGACGCCGTTGGAGCTGGACACCTTGCCGCCCGGCTTGGCGGTGCCGAGGAAGCAGGTCTTACCGCGATACCCCGGGCCGGAGCCGATGTCGTATTTCGTGTCGACGCCTTGCGGTAGCAGCTCGGGGAAAGCTTTGGCGAGCTTGTCCGCATCCGACGGCCCCGCGGGCGTCCTGGGGCCGGTGTCCAAGGGCGACGCGGAATCGGAGAAACCGATCTTCGCGACGACGATGCCTGCTCCGACCAGCAGTGCCACGACCACCAGCACGATCGTCACGATGAGGCCGGTGTTGGAGCGGGCTTGCGCCGGATAGCCGGGCGGCTGGTGGGACGGATACCCGATCGGCGGCGGAGTGGGAGCGGACAGCGGCGGCGCGGGATAACTCGGCTGGGGCGTCACCGCCGCATAACCGTTGGACGCCGGGAACTGCTGCGCACCGGTCGGATTCGGGCTGTACTGCGGCGCGGAGTAGCCGGGCGCGGACGCCGCGGGCACGTAGGTCGGCGGACTCGCCTCCGGCGCCGGGTACGCCGGTTGCGCGAGGACGGTGGGCGCGGGCTGCGGCTGGTATTGCGCGGCCAACACCGTCGGAGCGGGCTCGGTGAGCGCTCGCCGTGCGGCAGTGGCGAATTCGACGCAGGAGGAGAATCGGTCTTCGGGCCGCTTGGCCATGGCCTTCGCGATCACCGCGTCCATTGCGGGCGACAGGCCCGGGCGCCGGGCGGCGACGGAGGGCGGCGGCAACTGGAGATGCCCGCGGATGATGTCGGCGGGGGCGGGGGCGTCGAACGGGGCGACGCCGGTCAGCAGCCAGTACAGCGCGCAGGCCAGCGAGTACTGATCGGAGCGGTGGTCCAGGTGCGCGCCGGTCATCTGTTCGGGCGAGGCGTAGGCGAGCGTCGCGGTGAACATGCCGGTCTGGGTGAGGTGCGTGGAGTCCTCGCGCAGCCGCGCGATGCCGAAATCGGTGAGGAACACCCGTTCGCCGTGGCCGCCCCCCGCACGCGCCAGCATGATGTTCGCGGGCTTGACGTCGCGGTGCAGCACGCCCATGCCGTGCGCGTAATCCAGTGCGGACGCAACGCCCTCGATGATCTGCACGGCCCGTTCCGGCGGCAGGGTCTGCGGGTTCACCGTCGCCGCGTCGACGCCGTCGACGTACTGCATGGAGATCCACAGCTGCTCGTCCTCGGTGCCGCGGTCGTACACCGCGACGATGTTGGGATGGTCCAGCTGCGCCGCCAGGTCGGCTTCCCGCTCGAATCGGGCCCGGACCTCCGCGTCGGTGAACAGATCCCGGTTGAGCAATTTGAGCGCCGTCTGCCGGGGCAATCTGGGGTGACGGGCGAGATACACCGATCCCATGCCGCCCTGGCCGAGCAGCTTCTCTATGGTGAACCCGGCGAACACCGCACCACTGTTGAGCAACACGCCCCCTTCAGGCGACCGCGGCGGCCGGACGTGACGTCCGGGCGCCATACCGATCCTGGAGCCTACCGGGTGACCCCGTGGCCACCGGGTTTCGAATTCTCCGGGAAGATCGGCAAAACTATGTTCGAGACATCGTTCCGTCGACGCCGCCGCGCGCCGCGGCGATGTCTCTCGTCCGGTCACCGGCCGGACGAGCCCGATGAGCTATTTTGCACCGCCGAGAAGTAGTGACCGCGTCACCGGTGGTGGGGAGGACTCGGTGGTGAGGTCGACGGGATCCGCTGCGACGTGTCGGTCGGCGCTACGCGCCGGTGCGATGGTGGTGCTGCTCACGCTGACCTCGTGCACGCTGTTTCCCGCCGACAAGCCCGCCGCCGACACCCCGGCCGTGGTCGTCGACACCGCGGGAGCCTGGCGGCCCAACCTCGCGGTGACCATGCCGGACTCGCTGGCGGCCGACTTCACCCAGTTGCAGCCGCAGCTGGCCGGCCAGGTCGGCATGGCGATCATGCCCGTGGGCGGCGGCCGGATGACCGTCTTCGGCGACTGGGTCAGCGGCATCGCCTGGTCCACCATCAAGGTGCCGCTGGCGATCGCGGCTCTGCGGCACGACTCCCAAGAAGAGATCCTGCACGAGGTGGAGGCGGCCATCACGTGGTCGGACAACGGCGCCGCCGAGGCGCTGTGGCAGTCGCTCGGCGACGGGCTGGAAGCGGCCAAGGCGGTCCAGGACGTGATCGACGAGGCGGGCGATGCCACGACCGGTGTGGCGGGCCCGCGCACCACTTTGGACTACACCTCCTTCGGCGGGACCGAATGGACGCTGGCCAATCAGGCGCGCTTCGCCTCCCGGTTGCCTTGTCTGCCCGAGTCGTTCCACGTCACCGAGCTGATGACGGAGATCACGCCCGAGCAGGCCTGGGGTCTCGGCGTGTTGGAGGGCACGGCGTTCAAGGGCGGCTGGGGGCCCGACGACGTGACCGGCGTCTACACCGTCCGCCAGTTCGGCCTGGTCCCGGTGCGGTCCGGCATGATCGCCGTGGCCATGGCGGCGACGGCCGATTCCGGCAGCTTCGAGGACTCCACCACCATCCTCAGCCGGATGGCGCGGATGCTGGGCCGTCATCTCGGCGAACTGCGCGGCGGCTCCTGCCCGCCGCTGTGACTCCGGCTCAGCCCGGGGTGACCAGGCCGCTCTCGTAGGCCAGCACCACCGCTTGCGCCCGATCGCGCAGGTTGAGCTTGGCGAAGACCTTGGAGACATGGGTCTTCACGGTCTGTTCGGCTACGTACAGGGTTTCGGCGATCTCGGCGTTCGACATGCCTTTCGCGATGAGTTCGAGCACTTCCCGCTCGCGGGGAGTCAGCGCGTTCAGCTGCGGCCCCGGCTTGGCGCGGGCCGCGCTGCGGCGGCGGGTGACGTCGGCGATGAGCCTGCGGGTGACCGTCGGCGCGAGCAACGCTTGGCCGTCGGCGACCACGCGCACCGCGCGCACCAGTTCCTCGGCGGGCGCGTCCTTGAGCAGGAACCCGCTGGCGCCGAGGCTGAGCGCCTCGTAGACGTAGTCGTCGATGTCGAAGGTGGTGAGCATCAGCACGCGCACCGGCGGGTCGAACCCGGCCGCCAGGATGGCGCGGGCCGCGTCCAGTCCGTTCATCTCCGGCATGCGCACATCCATCAGCACGACATCCGGGCGCAGCCGCTTCGCCTCGGCCACCGCGGCTTTCCCGTCCGCCGCGTCACCCACCACGCTGATATCCGGCTGCGCCGCGAGCAGCGCGCCGAACCCCTGCCGGACCATTGCCTGGTCGTCGGCGATCAACACCGTAATTGCCACCCGCTCACCCTAATTGCCCCCGCCGACTGCGCGGCGGGCCGATGCTCAGCGACCCGGCTCGGCGTGCCCGGCACCGACGACGGCAGCAGCGGCTTCGGGCGCGACGAGCGGGAAGCGCGCGTGGACTCGGAAACCGCCGTCCGCCCGCGGTTCCGCCGTCACTTCGCCGCCGACGGCCAACGCTCGCGCCTGCATGCCCGCGATGCCGTGGCCGCCGTTGCCGACCGGCCGGGCGGGCGTCGCGCCCGGACCGTTGCCGACGTCGAGCAGCAGCTCCGCGCCACACGCGATGCGCACCTCGACCGGGGCGCCGGGTGCGTGCCGGGAAGCGTTGGACAGCGATTCCTGGGCGACGCGATAGAGCGCGAGACCGGTCGTCTCCGGGATCGTGTCCAGTGCTCCGTCGACGGTCCACTCGATGCGGACACCCGCGCGTCGCGCACCCTCGAACAGGGCGATCACATCCGCGGCCTTCGGCTGAGGCGCGTGTTCGGGCAGCTGGCCGTCGCTGCGCAGCACGCCGAGCATGCCGCGGATCTCGTTCAGCGCTTCGCGCGCTGTGGCGCCGATGGACTCGAATTCGGCGCGAGCGGCCGGGGTGACGCCCTGGACCCGGTACGGCGCGGTCTGCGCCTGCACCACCACCAGGGACATGTGGTGGGCCACGACATCGTGCAGGTCGCGGGCGATGCGCGCCTTCTCCTCCAGGATGGCGCGGCGGGCGCGCTCGAGTTCGTTCTCCTCCTCCTGGCGCACCAGCTGCCGCCGCGACAGCACCAGCCAGCGGATCAGCAGGCCGAACAGCACCAGCGCGGCCAGCGCGATCGGCCAGCCCCACGCGGCGTTGGCGAACGCCTCCCCTTCGCCGGGCATGGTGGTCGCCAACAGCAGCGCCGTCGCCGCCCAGGCCACCGCCACGATCTGCCCCGGGGCGCGCACCGCCACCGCGAACAGCGACACCAGCAGGCACAGCAGGTGGACGACCTGGAACGGCAGCTCGTTGTGCGGTTGATGCGGGATCGCCAGCGCGATCACCAGCGCGGAGCCCGCCGAGATGGCCCAGCCCAACGCCGGGTTGACCCGCACCAGCAGCACCGGGAACGCGGCCAGCGCCGCGATGAACGGCTGCGCCGCGGCGGGCACCGCGTGGGTCAGGTGCAGGGTCGGCCAGGCGACCGTGTACCAGATCAGAGCGACCAGCACCGTGCCGAGGTCGAACCAGGTCCGCGCGTCCAGCCGTCGCGTCCAGGCGCGAATTTCTCGGTTCATGCCTACGACCCTAGGAACTCGCGGTTCACCGCGGCTCATACCCACGGGTGATTTCCCGCCCGATACCCCGGTGGGAGACGGGCACGGCGGCTCACCCGGCGGCGCGGCACGGGAAACGTCCCCGGGCGTGAGGCGGCCGCCGGAAGCGACTCCCTAACGTCGTCGCCATGAGCACACCGACCAGCGCCGGGCGCGAGACCCGGTACGCCTCGGCCGCAGGAGCCCGAACCCGTTCCGCAGCAACCACTTCCGCCACCGCGCCGACGCGGCGCTATGCGGCGCTCACCGCGGCCGCGCTGACCACCATGGCGGCGACGGCGTTCCTGGCCCCCGCCCAGCAGGCCGCCGCGGCGGCCGCGCCGGTCGAGAGCGCGCAGGCGAGCGCCGCGATCGCCGAACTGGCCGCGGGCGCGCCCGACGCGCTCACCGCGATCCCGGCGGACTTCGTCGCGTCGTTCGGCTACCGGCCGAGCACGGTGGACGGGGTGCTGGTCAATCCGCGCGGGGATTGCTCGTCCCCCGTGACGCTGCCCGTCGAGTTCGATACCGCCTGTAAGGCCCACGACCTCGGCTACGACCTGCTGCGCTACGCCGACCAGCGCGGCGAGCCGCTGGGCCCGTGGGCGCGGCAGGCCCTCGACGCGACGCTGGACCGGCAGATGCACCAAGCCTGTGCCGCCCGCGTGGACTCCTTCTCCCGCGCGCGCTGCGACGCGATGGCCTCGATCGCGAACACCGCCGTCGACTTGAACTCGCGGCGGCAGGACTACGGCGCGCCGGTGGTGGAGCCCTTGCTCGACCCGGCGGACACCGGTCCCGCGACGAGCGGTGTGCTGCTCGGCGTGCTCGGCTCCGGAATCGCCGGGCTGATCGCGGCCCTCGTCGTGCGCAACCGCCGCCGTGACCCCGCGCCGGTGGCCGACCTGTCGTACCACGACGCGGCGGTACGACCATGACCTCGCTCGTCACGAAGTTCTTGGTTCGGCGCTTGCGGGTCGTCGCGATACGCCGGGTCGCGCCGCCGCGGATCGGCACGACGCTCGGCATCGGCATCGGGGTGCTGGCCTCCCTCGCGCCCGGACTGCTCCCTCGCACGCCGAGCGCGCAAGCCGTGCTGACCGGGCTCCTCGCGGCGCTCACCCTCGGGATGGCCGGGGTGCTGGGAGTCGTCCTGCGGCGCTGGGGTTTCGACGTCAACCAGCGGCAGGGGTGGTTGCGGCTGCCATTGCTCATCGCGACGTCGGTCCTGGTGGTGGGTGCGGCGGCGAACGCGGGACACTGGCAGAACCGGCTGCGCGCCGCGATGGGCACGCCGCACATCGACACCGGCTACTGGCTGCGGTGCGGGCTCGGCGCGGCGTTGCTCATCGGACTGTTCGTCGGTGCCACCCGCTCGATCACCTGGGCGTTGCGGAGGCTGGGCTGGGCGCGGGGTGTCTCGCTGGCCGCGGTCGTGGCGGTTCTGCTGTATCTCGTGGGGCTGCCGGCGATGGTCGGATGGCGAGAGTCGGTGTACGCGAGCGCGAACGCGGAGGTGGATCCCGCGGTGGTCCAGCCGGTGTCGCACCGCGGGTCGGGCAGCGCCGAGTCCGCGGTGAGCTGGGCCTCGCTCGGCTCCGAGGGACGCAAGTTCGTCGGCGGCGCACCGGGGCGGGCGGTGCGGGTCTACATCGGGGTGGCCTCGGCGCCGGACCTGGACAGCCGCGTCGCGCTGGCGATCCGCGAGCTGGAACGGTCGGGCGGCTTCACGCGCTCGCACCTGGTCGTCACGGTGCCCACCGGATCGGGCTGGATCGACGCGAACGCCGTGGCGGGTTTCGATCGGCGGTTCGATGGTGACGTGGCACTGGTCGGGTTGCAGTACTCCTACCTCCCGAGCTGGGCGACGTTCGTCTTCGGCCGGGACGCGGCGGTGACGGCCGCGCGCAGTCTGTTCACCGCCGTCGAGCGCCACATCGCGGGGCTGGCGCACAAGCCGAAGCTGTACCTCTACGGGCAGAGTCTGGGCGCCCTGGGCGGCAACGCCGTCTTCGCCGACGACGCCGAGCAGGACAGCCGGACCTGCGCGGTCCTCTGGGCGGGACCTCCGGCCGACCACGTGCATCGCGGCGGTGCGACGGTGCTGGCCAACAGCTCCGATCCGGTGGTCCACTGGTCGCTGTCCCAGCTGTGGCGCGCGCCCGACCTGGCAGGCGCCCGCGTCGACGCTCCGGTTCCGCAGTGGCTTCCGGTGATCAGCTTCGCGCAGACCACCGCCGACCTGCTCGCCGCGTTGCACGCCCCACCGGGCCACGGCCACCGTTACGGCACCGATCAGGGCACGGCCATGGGGTCCTGCTGAGCCGTTCGGCGCGGCGCCCGCACCCCATGGGCGTAGAACATGTTCTAATTCCTGCATGGCCTTCGTCATCGACCTCGCCGCCGACATCGACGCCCCCGCCGAGCTGGTGTGGCAGGTGATCACCGACTTCCCGCGCTACGGCGAGTGGAATCCCTTCGTCACGGAGTGCCGCAGTTCGCTGGTTCCCGGCGAGCCGATCGACATGCTCGTCCGAGTCTCCGGGTCGAGCCCTCGCAAGCAGCGGGAATGGATTCGCTCGCACACTCCGGGCCGTGAGCTCAGCTACTCGATGAAACCGGTGCCCCTGGGCGCGCTGCACAGTCTGCGGTCGCACACGGTGACGCCGCTCTCGGACGACCGCACCCGCTACGAGTCGCACTTCGAGCTCGGCGGATGGCTGCATCCCGTGGTCGTCGCACTGCTCGGCAAGAATCTGCGGCGCGGCTTCGAAGGCATGACCGATGGCATCAAGGGACAGGCCGAGAAGCTGGGAGCTTCCTGAGCCGAGCGGGGCGGCGTCGGTCGGCTCATGCCCGCAGATAGGCCAGCGCGGCATCGAGCGCGGCGTCGGCGTACGCCTCCGTGAGCCCGCCGAGCCCCAGTGACCACCGCATCTGCATCGGGCCGAGCAGCAGATCGATGGCGAGTTCGAGGTCCAGTCCGGCGCGCAGTTCACCGGCGGCGACAGCGGCCGCCAGCCGGTCGGCGACTGCCGCACGCTGGGGCAGCAGCAGCCGCTCGCGATACGCGACGGCCAGTTCCGCGTCTTGCTGGATCTCGATGTACATCGCCCGCAGGAAGGACTCGAAGCCAGGGTCGGTGAGCGCTCCCACCGAACCGCGCAGCAGTAGGCGCAGGTCGGCCGCGATGTCGCCGGTGTCGGGCAGTGCGGGGCCCGCCGGACCGGAATCGGATTCGAGCATGGCGTCGAAGACGACCGCGCCCTTCGACGGCCACCAGCGGTAGATCGTCTGCTTGCCCACACCCGCACGGGCCGCGATGGCCTCGACGCTCAATTTCGCGTAGGACACCTCGCGGATCAGCTCGGCTGTCGCGGCGAGGATCGCCGCACGGGCACGCTCGCTGCGGCGCGCGGCGGTCGGAGTATCGGCCATGGCCACACCTTAGCATAAAACGAGACGAAACGTCTCGTCTTGACAGGACGATCGCCGCTTGGCATGGTTTCGAACGAGACAGAGCGTCTCGCGACGAAAGGATCTCTTCTTGACCAGAACATGGTTCATCACCGGCGCCGGTCGCGGACTCGGCCGGGCGTTCACGACGGCCGCGCTCGCGCAGGGCGACCGTGTCGTCGCGACCGCCCGCGACCCGAAGTCCCTGACCGACCTCACCGACGACCGCCTCACCGTGCTTCCCTTGGACGTACGCGACCGCGAGAACGTGATCGCCACCGTGGACAAGGCGTTCGCCGCGGTGGGAGCCATCGACGTGATCGTGAACAACGCCGGCTACGGCCTGGTGGGCGCCGTCGAAGAACTGACCGAAGCGCAGATCCGCGACCAGATGGACACGAATTTCTATGGGGCGCTCTGGGTTTCGCAAGCGGCCACGCCGCATCTGCGGGCCCAGGGCTCCGGGCACATCGTGCAGATCTCCACGGTCGGCGCCGTGGGAAGCCTTCCGCTGTTCGGCCTCTACAACGCGAGCAAATGGGCCCTGGAAGGATTCAGCGCCTCGCTCGCCGACGAGTTGCGCCCCTTCGGCATCCGGGTCACGCTCGCGCAACTGGGCGGCTTCGATACCGACTGGGCCAAGTCGAGCATGCGGTTCGCCACCGGCATCCCCGCCTACGCCGAGTTGCGCAGCGGCATCCTCGGCATGCCGGACTATCCGGCCGCGGACCGGGACGCCGCGAACGCTTCCGCCGACTCGACCGACGCCCAGTCGCCGAGCGAAGCCGCCGGGCCCGCAGCCGAATCCGCGCCGGACGCTACGTCCGGCACCGACACCGAATGGGTCGAAGCGTCACCGGAAGTCGGCGCCGCAGGTCTGATCGCACTGGTGAACATGCCGAACCCGCCGCTGCGCAAGATCATCGGGCCCGGCGCGCACCAGATGGTCGCGCTCGCCTTGGACCAGCGCCGTCGCGACTACGCCGACGACCCGGAATTCACCTGGCCCGCGTGACCATCTCGCGGAGCCGCCCGTTTCGCGAACGAGCGGCTCCGCCGAATGTCAGGCGATGGGGCCGCGAGCGGCTTCGTAGGCCGCGCCCACCTTGTAGAGGCGGTCGTCGGCGAGAGCGGGGGCCATGATCTGGAGGCCGACGGGCATGCCGTCGTCCTTGCTCAGACCCGAGGGCACCGACATGGCCGGGTGACCCGCCAGGTTGGTCGGCAGGGTGCACAGGTCCGAGAGGTACATGGCCAGCGGATCGTCGACCTTCTCGCCCAGCTTCCACGGCGTGAACGGGCTTGTCGGCGAGACGAGCACGTCGACCTGCTCATAGGCCTTGTCGAAGTCGCGGGCGATGAGCGTGCGCACCTTCAGCGCCTGGCCGTAGTAGGCGTCGTAGTAGCCCGCCGACAGCGCGTAGGTGCCGATCATGATGCGACGCTTGACCTCCGGGCCGAACCCGGCCGCACGCGTGGCCGCCATGACCTGTTCGGCGCTGTGCCGCCCGTCGTCGGCGACGCGCAGGCCGTAACGCATGGCATCGAACCGCGCGAGGTTCGACGACACCTCCGACGGCATCACCAAGTAGTAGGACGAGAGCGCGTATTCGAAGTGCGGGCAGGACACTTCGACCACCTCGGCGCCGAGGTCCTTCAGCACCGCCACGGCGGCGTCGAAGGAGGCGAGCACGCCGGGCTGGTAGCTGTCGGAGTGCAACTCCTTCACCACGCCGATCTTGACGCCGCGCAGGTCACCCTGCGCCCCGGTGCGCGCGGCGGCCACCACCGGCGGCACCGGTACGTCGCGCGAGGTGGAGTCGCGCGGGTCGTACCCCGCGATCACCTCGTGCAGCAGTGCGGTGTCCAGCACCGTCCGTCCACACGGACCGCCCTGGTCCAGCGATGACGCGCAGGCGACCAGGCCGAAGCGCGACACCGTGCCGTAGGTCGGTTTGGTGCCGACGGTCGCGGTGACGGCCGCGGGCTGGCGGATCGACCCGCCGGTGTCGGTGCCGATGGCCAGCGGCGCCTGATTCGAGGCCAGCGCCGCCGCGGAACCGCCGCCCGACCCGCCCGGGACGCGGGTGGTGTCCCACGGGTTGCGCGTGGGGCCGTAGGCGGAGTTCTCGGTGGAGGAGCCCATGGCGAACTCGTCCATATTGGTCTTGCCGAGGATCGGGATGCCCGCCGCGCGCAGCCGCGCGGTGACCGTCGCGTCGTACGGCGACACCCAGCCCTCGAGGATCTTCGACGCGCAGGTGGTCGGCATGTCCGTGGTGGTGAACACATCCTTGAGCGCCAAGGGAACTCCCGCCAGCGGCGAGGCGGGCGCGGCGCCCGAGCCGAGCGCCGCGTCCACCGCGGCCGCGGCCTGAAGCGCCTGTTCCCCCGCGACGTGCAGGAAGGCGTGGTACTCGCCGTCGACCTCGGCGATCCGGTCCAGGTGCGCCTGGGTGACCTCCACCGACGACAGCTCGCGGCCGTGGATCTTGTCGGCCAGCTCGGCCGCCGACAGCCCGGTCAGATCGCGCCCGCCCGTCGCCCGGCCATCACCCCCCGTCGAATCGCGATGCGATGCTGCGTTCATTCGCCCTCTCCCAGGATCTGCGGCACCATGAACCGCTGTTCTTCCACCGCGGGCGCGCCGGACAGCGCCTCGCGCGGGGTCAGGCCCGGCACCACCTCATCGGGCCGGGTCACATTGGTCGCCGGGTTCGGCGACGCGGTGGCCGGGACGTCGGCGGCGGCGACCTCGGAGATGGTCCGCACGTGGCTCAAGATCGAATCGAGTTGTCCGGCGAACTGATCCAGTTCCGCATCGGACAGCGCGAGCCGGGACAGCCGGGCGAGGTGTGCGACCTCGTCGCGGGAGATGGCGGGCACCGCGGGACCCCTTTCGGCTTCGTTATCAACAGTGCTCAACCCACACAGCCTAGCCACCGGCGACCAGGTCGCCGTGCGGCACCCGCGCTTCTCCGGCGCGGCGGCGCGAGCGTCGGCCGACAAGCCCCCCGGCAACCCCCTCCGGCCCGCGACACGTCCGCTCGCACCAGCCCGACACGCCGCCTTCGCGCGAATTCACCGAGTGGCATGCGTCACTGGACTGCCTTCGACTCGATAACCGGCCGTAAGGGGTGTAAGTATTGCGTCACCCGGGTATTCGTTCTCCAGCCTCGGCCGCCCTAAGAAAGGAAACGCACGTGTCGTATCTGCTCCGCGTGCAACTTCCGGATCGACCGGGAAGCCTCGGCGCTCTCGCTCTCGCACTCGGCTCCGTCGGCGCCGACATCCTCTCCCTGGATGTGGTCGAGCGCGGCGCAGGTTACGCCGTCGACGATCTGGTCGTCGAGGTGCCCTCCGGCGCGCTCCCCGACACCCTCATCACCGCGGCGGAATCTATCGGCGACGTGCACGTGGACTCGATCCGCCCGTATTCCGGCGTGCTCGACACCCATCGCGAGCTCGAGCTCATCGACTAGGTGGCCGGCGCCCGCGACGACCGGATGCAGGTGCTGGTGGACGGCGTGCCGCGGGTGCTTCGGGTGGGCTGGAGCACGATCATCGACATCGGTCCGCACGGGGCCTACCGCGTGGTCGGCAGCCCGAGCGCGCCGCAGACGCAGGCGGGCTCGGCGCCGTGGATGCCGCTGGAGAAGCCCAGCGTGCTCGATCCCGAAGGGGATTGGGTGCCGGAGATCTGGCGGGACATGGACACCAAGCTGGCCGCCGCTCCGCTGGGCAACACCGGCAAGGTGCTGCTGCTCGGCAGGCCCGGCGGACCCGACTTCCGGCCCTCCGAGGTGGCCCGGCTGGGTTACCTCGCGGGGATCGTCGCTACCGTCCTCGGCTGATCCGCAGGCGGCCTGGTTCTTTCGCGCCGTCGGTGCATTCGTCTCTGCGCTTTCCCGTGTTGTATCCCCCGCACGGTGACGCCACCCCGATCGACGCCGGGAGGATGTCCAGCTCGCAAGGTCGCAGGCTCGACTCATGCGCTCGTTGCCCGGCACATCCGAGCGGTTCCGGGCAGGCGGCGCGTCTGCGAAGGAAACCTAGACCGGCTCGGCCGCAGGGTCGAGCGGTAGCCGGAGCACATGCAGCAATTCCCCGGCGCTGGTCCGCCAGTTGCGGCTCGGCACAGGGCGGAAGCCGAAGCGGTCGTAGATCCGGCGGGCGTCGACCATCGCGGGCATGGTGGTAAGTGCGACCGCAGCGCATCCTTCCGCGCGGGCGCGCTCGATCACGGTACGCACCAACGCCGTTCCCGCGCCGAGACCGCGTGCGGTCTTCGCGACGGCGAGCATGCGGAACTCCAGTTCACCCGGCAGCGCGATCTCCGCGTACGGATTGCCCGCCGGCGCGACCGTGAGTGAGCCGACGATCCGGTCCGCGTGCGTGGCGACCAGGATCCCGGCCGCGGCGGCGCGGCGGGCGGTGTCGGCCAGCTCGCCCGCGTACCAACTGCCCGCCTCCACGTAGCCCTCGCCGACGTAGACCTCCACGGTCAGCTCACCGACCGCGGCGTACTCGTCCGGCCGCGCCGCCCGAACGACGACACCCGCGTCCCGCACATCCATACCCGGCATGATGCCATCGGGCATAACGTGGGCTACGGCACGTCCGTGCTCCTGCGGAGTAGCACACCGCGGCCGCCGCACAGCTCTCCGGCTAGAGATTCCCAGCACGGATGGCGGCGACCTCGTTCCCGCGCTCCCGGACGAAGGGCGCCCAGCCTGCCGCACCTCTCCATACCTGGCACCATCGGCCTCGCCTGCGCCGCGGCACATCCCACTTTGCGCGGGCTCGCTGCTCGAGGACCATGCGGCGGCGTTGCGCGGCCCGGGACCGACGTCCTCGACGGCGAGAACAGTCCACCGTCCGAAGGCGACCGGGAGCTCCGGGCTCAGTGCGATCGCCCTGCGTTCGGGCACACGCCCTTCGAGGTGGCCTCCCCCGAGCGGCGGACGCCCGCTCAGCCGGGACGGGAGATCTGCCAGCGGTCCGGCTTGCCCGCCGGATAGACGACGGTGAGCAGATCACCGGTCTGTGGCCAGGAACTGGTGTCCCAGACGAAGCGGCCGTACACCACCTTGCCCGAGACCGAGGGACCGCTCAGATTTCCGGTGATGGTCACGTACTGCTCTCCAGGAGCGTCGGGGCGCGGGCTCACGCCGGTGACGTACAGCGTCCCCTCCTCCGGACTCGCCGGCGCATAGCCCCGCCTGCCACGGATGGCGAACACGATCAGCGACACCAGCACCGCGGTCAGGGTTACCAGCGCGACGAACTCCAGCATGCTCCCATGCTAGGTGCGCGTCACAACGGCGCGAGCTCGCTGGTGCCCTGCGCGGTGCGCCGGATGTGCCAGACCGACGTACGGGTGCGTTGCGAACGCCCGTTGCCCCGATCGATCAGCAGCCGGTTGTTCGTCGTGAAGATCAATTGGGCGCCCCGGACATTGGTCTCCGGATTCTGGAACAGCTGGATCAGCCGATCGGTCTCCTCGGCGGGCAGGCACGCGCCGATGTCGTCGACGGCGAGTACCCGGCCCGCGTCCAGCGCGTCGAGCATGGCGGGCAGCACCCGCAGCAACGACAGCGTGGCGGAGGCTTCGTCGCCGATCTCGAACGGAGCGTCGATGCCGTCGTGCACCAAGTTCAGGCCGACGCCGCGCCGGGCCACCATCCGCGCGTACAGGGCGTCGCGTGCGGCCCGCAGGTTGGTCAGCTCGCGCTCGAGCAGCACGGGGGTGAGGCCGGTCTCCCGCAGAACGTCGTCGGCATAGCCGGGCGAGGTGGCGCACAGGTCGATCCGCTTGCCGAGGCCGGCGATGTCGGCGTCCAGTTCACGCAGGTAATCGGCGTACATCGGGTCGTGCTCGGCGACGAGCAGGTCGGTGATGCCCAGCTCGGCCGTGCGCAGCAGCAGCAACAGCCGCGCCGCGTTGTCCGCCGAGCGGGAGATGTGGCTGCCCAGCCGGTGGGCGATGGCGTCGGGTTCGGCAGGTCCGCGCTGCACTTCGAGCATGGACTCGAACCAGCGGTAGGCGGGCACGAGCGCCTCGGAGTACATCTGCCCGGCGAGGCTGAGCAACAGGGCGTTCGGGCGCACCAGCGGAGCCAGCGCGGTGATCCCGTAACGCGCAGCCTCGAACATCGGGCCGATCTTGATCTGTTCCCCGGTGCGCTCGAACACGATTCGTTTGCGCGAGCGCGGGTGGGTGTGCAGCCACTCCGCCGTCACGTCGGCGTTGTCCAGGCGGAAGCCGTAGGTGTAGGGCACGCCCTCGGCGACGAACGCCGCCACGAATTGCGAAGGCCGCTCCGGGAATCCGAGGTGCGGCGCACGCACCGGACCCGCGTACGGGTCCCACCCGGTCACCGAATGCAATACCGCGTCGCGCATCTGCCCGAGCGCATCGATCAGATTCGTCTTGCCCGCCGCGGCGCCGCCGTGCACGGCGGTCACCGGCACGGCCACCGGCCCGCTCCCCTTGGTGAGCCGCAACTCCTGCTCGTCGGCCAGCGATCTGTGGTTGGTCACCTGAAAACTGCGCAGCATGCCGCCATACTTCCGTCCGCGCCGTGCTGCGGCGACATCAGCCCGGTGGCGTCCGCGATCCGCGCCGGGTGCTCGCCTCGATCCGGGTCCACGCGCACCGAGCTCGCACACCGGATCGCCGCGCCATCGGATATCTCCGCCTCCGGGCCCTGATCACGACCGCTACCTGGTCGAACAGGTCTGTGACCGATAGATAGACAGTCGGCGACACGGTACCCTGAGCGCATGACCGAGGCTTCGATCGCCTACCGCTGGACGCGCAGCGAGTTCCTGCGCGCGTGGGAGGCGGGCGCGTTCGACCATCGCGTCGAACTCGTCGAGGGGGAGGTATGGCCGGTGGTAATCGGGTCGTGGCACGGCCGAGCGGTGTTCCGTATCGCACGGCAACTTCCGACCAAGGGCGTCGAGGTGACCAGCGAGACGCTACCCACTGCCCAATCTCTGCCCGACCCTGATTGCTGGGTACTGCGTGCAGACGCGGATCAGGTCGATTCGCTCGGCCCGAAGATCGCGGTCTGGGACCCCTCCGATGTGCTCCTGGTCATCGAAATCTCCGACGAGACGGTTATGCAAGACCTCGGCATCAAGGCGAAACTGTATGGCCGTGCGGGATATTCGACGTACTGGGTCGTCACGAGAACGGTCGTCTACGAACACACTGAACCGACGTCTACCGGGTACCGGACCCGCAAGGAGTACCGGCCCGGCGACGAGATTCCCGTCCACTATGCGGGCGTCACCATCCCTGTCGACGACCTGTTGTACCCCGAGTAGCCCGGTAGACGTCACCGGGACAGCAGGCGCGATAGCGGGTTAGCATGCCTGCACGCTGCGGTTTCGCCGTGGCGTACTGCCGAAGTTGTTCGATGGGATGAGGGTTGATGATGGGATCGACGGTTCGTCGTCTGGTGGTTCGAAGCTCCGTCGTCGCCGCGCTCGCGCTGGGCTCGCTGGTCGTGGCGCCGGAAGCGGTGGCGGACGCGCCGTGCCCGGAGGGCTCCGCGCGCGTGTTCCTGGCCGACAGCACGAATACCTGCCAGGGTGGGGGGACGGCCAGCTACGACCCGCCCGGCGTGGTGTCGAAGGTGTGCTCCACGTCTACCGCCGACGTGACCGCCGAAGCGACGTTCAAGAATCGCCGCGGCAAGATCATCACCCAGAAGCTCGACCTGAGCGACGGCCGCTGCGGCCGATTCGACATCGCCGGGCAGCTGGGCGCCACGGTCACGGTGAGCTGAGCCGGCTACCGCCGAACAGCAGGGCGCTGTCGCCGAACTCGTGCCACAGATAGCCGGTGTCCACGGCAGCGGCATAGGCGGCGGCGACGGTGTCCTCCCCCGCCACCGCGACCAAAAGATCCAGGTGGGACGCGCCAGGAGCGTGCCAACCTGTGATAAGGCCGTCCACCACACGAGCCGGTCGTTCCGCTCCGAGCACCAGGGCGGTCCACCCGTGCGCGGCGTGGACCAGGCCCGACGGATCGGCGGCGGTCTCCAGCGCCCGCGTCACCGTCGTGCCGACCGCGACGACGCGTCCGCCCGCGGCTTTCGTGGCGTTCACCAGCCGCGCCGTCGAGGCGGGGACGACGAATCGCTCCGGGCTCGGCGGCTCCCCCGCCTCGGGTGAGGAGACGCCGGTGTGCAGCGTGATCGGCGCGAGAGCGACGCCCGCGGCGATCAGATCCAGCACCAGCCGCTCGGTGAAGGGCCGTGCCGCACTGGGCATCTCCGCACTGCCCGGTATCCGGCCGAAGACGGTCGTGTAGTACGAGGACGACCATCGCTGCGGCACATAGGAGTACGTGATCGGACGGCCGTGCGCGGACAGGAGTCGCGGTACGTCGGTCGCGACGTCGGCGCTCCACAGGCGCCGACCGCCGGGGAGCCAGGGCGCGTGCAGAGTCGCCGCGGCATCCGGCAATCCCAGCACGGTTCCGGACGCGAGCCGCTCGGCCGGATAGGGCGTGCGCTGCGCCGTCCGGACTTCCACCACCCAGCGACCGTCGTCCAGCCGAGTCGAGAAGTGCAGCACGACCGGCTCACCGTGCAGCGCGGCGTCGACCGCGGACGACATGGTCGCCGAGTTGTTCACCACCAGGAGGTCACCGGGGCGCAGCCGGTCCGGCAGCTCGCGGAACAGCGAGTGGGTGAGGTCCGGATCGGCGACCAGCAGGCGGACGTCGTCGCGCGCGATACCCCGCACCTCGGGTGGGGCGGCGGCATCTCGTTCCGGGGACAGATAGAACAACGGCAGGGTGGTGCGCACCGTCACGACGCCCGCCCGGCGACGAAATCCGCTGCGGCGTAACGCCCGCTCCTGGGTTTCTCGGCGAGCAGCCGCAGCAGCGCGGGCACCACCGTCTCCGGCGCGGGCCGATCGGAGATGTCGGCGCCGGGAAACGCCGCCTGATGCATCTCGGTGCGCATGTCCCCGGGATCGAAGGCGTAGATCGACAGGTTCGGATGCTCCGCGGCGAGGATCGCCGTGAGCTGGTCGAGCGCCGCTTTCGACGATCCGTATCCGCCCCATTCGGCATACGGCTCCGACGCGGCGTCGGAACTGATGTTCACCACGACGCCGCCGGAGCGCAGCAGCGGCAGCGTGAACTGCAGAACCGCCAAGGGCGCTACGACATTGGTGCGCAGTACGCGCTCCAATTCGTCCAGCGGATAATCGGCGAGGCGAGGCAGCGGACTCGGCCCGAGGCGGCTGGCGTTGTTCACCACGAGATCGAGTTCGCCCGCCCCTCGTGCGACCTCCGCAAGCCGCGCACGATCCGCCGGATCGGTGACGTCACCCGGGACCGGGACGAACGCGGAGCCCGATGCGGCGGCCACGCGCGTCAACCGGTCGGCGCGACGCGCGGTCCCCAGTACCCGCCACCCCTGTTCGATCAGCGCCCGCGCGAGCGCCGCGCCTAATCCGGCCGACGCTCCGGTGATCAGTGCGGTAGGACGAGACATGATGACCTCCTGGTAGTCGCCTACCAGACGATCCTCATACCTCAACGTATCTTCAGGTCAAGCCGCTCACTCCTCGGCGTCGGCGTCCTCCGCGGCCGTCTCCGGCGCGACCGCATCGGGGCCGCCCGCCAGCAGTCGCTGGAAACCCTCCTCGTCCAGGATCGGCACGCCTAGTTCCTCCGCCTTCGCGGCCTTGGAGCCGGGCGCGTCACCGATTACCACGAACGCGGTCTTCTTCGAGACCGAGCTCGCGGCCTTCCCACCGCGCCTCAGGATCGCCTCCTTGGCGCCGTCGCGGGTGAAGCCCTGCAGCGAACCGGTCACCACGATGGACAAGCCTTCCAAGTTGCGCTCGATGGACTCGTCGCGTTCGTCCTCCATCCGCACGCCCGCGGCCCGCCACTTCGCCACCACGGCGCGATGCCAGTCCACGGTGAACCACTCCGCCACGGCGGCCGCGATGGTCGGGCCGACGCCGTCGGCGGCGGCCAATTCCTCTCCCGACGCCGCCTCGATGCGGTCCAAGCTGCCGAATTCGGCGGCGAGCGCGCGCGCCGCGGTCGGGCCGACGTGCCGGATGGACAGGCCGACCAGCACACGCCACAGCGGCCGGTCCTTGGCCACGGCCAGGTTCTCCAGCAGCCGCTTGCCGTTGGCGGAAAGGCTGCCGTTCTTGTTGGCGTAGAGCGAGGTGGTGAGCAGCGTCGCCTCGTCCAGGTCGAACAGGTCGCCCTCGTCGGTGATAGCGCCGGACTTCAGCAGATCGATCGCGCCTTCATAACCGAGGGCCTCGATGTCGAAGGCGCCGCGCCCGGCCACGTGGTAGACGCGCTCGCGCAACTGAGCGGGGCAGAACTGCTGGTTGGGGCAGCGGATATCGGCGTCGCCCTCCTTCTCCGGGCGCAGTTCGGTGCCGCACTCCGGGCAGTGCGTCGGCATGACGAATTCCCGCGCGTCTTCGGGACGCGCATCCACCACGGGCCCCAGCACCTCGGGAATCACGTCGCCCGCCTTGCGGATGGTGACCGTGTCACCGATCAGCACGCCCTTGCGCTTGACCTCGGCGGCGTTGTGCAGGGTGGCCATCGCGACCGTGGAACCCGCGACGGACACCGGCTCCATCACCGCGAACGGCGTCACCCGGCCGGTGCGGCCGACGTTCACCTGGATGTTCAGCAGCTTGGTCGTCGCCTCCTCGGGGGGGTACTTGTAGGCGATCGCCCAGCGCGGCGCACGCGAGGTGGAGCCGAGGCGGCGTTGCAGCGCGGTCTCGTCGACCTTGATGACCTGGCCGTCGATCTCGTGCTCGATATCGTGCCGGTGCTCGCCCCAGTAGGCGACCCGCTCGATCACCGCGTCGATGCCCTGCACCCGCCTGCTGTGCTCGGACACCGGCAGACCCCACGCGGCAAGCGCGCGGTACGCCTCGTACTGCGAGGTCGGCGTGTAGCCCTCGATGCGGCCGAAGCCGTGGCAGATCATGCGCAACCTGCGCCGCGCGGTGACCGACGGATCCTTCTGACGCAGCGAACCGGCCGCCGTGTTGCGCGGATTGGCATAGGGGGGCTTGCCCTGGGCCACGATGGCGGCGTTGAGCGTCTCGAAGTCCTCCAGCCGGAAGTACACCTCGCCGCGGACCTCCAGCAGCTGCGGGATGGGAAACTCGTCGCTGGGGGTCAGCTCGCCGGGGATGTCGTCGATGGTGCGCGCGTTGAGCGTCACGTCCTCGCCGGTGCGTCCGTCGCCTCGGGTCGCCCCGCGCACCAGCCGCCCGTTCTGGTAGACGAGGTTCAACGCGACGCCGTCGATCTTCGCCTCACACAGGTAGTGCAGGTCCGGCCCGGTCTCCGCCTCCACCCGGGCGGCCCAGGCGCGTAACTCGTCGATGTCGAACACGTTGTCCAGCGACAACATTCGCTCGAGGTGGTCGACAGCGGTGAAATCGGTCGCGAAACCGCCACCGACGAGCTGGGTCGGCGAATCCGGCGTACGCAGGTCCGGATGTTCGTCCTCCATGGCCTGCAATCGCCGCAACAGCGCGTCGAACTCGCCGTCGGAGATGATCGGCGCGTCCCGGACGTAGTAGCGGAACTGGTGCTCGCGCACCTCGTCCGCGAGTCGCTGCCACTCCACCCGCTGCTCTGCCGTCGCCGGGGCCGCCGCGCTGTCGCTGTCACTCACCCATCGCACATTAGCGGAGGCCACCGACAGCGCCTCCCCATGTTCGCGCACGTCGCCGCACCCGCGGGCATGGATTCCGGCCGGTCCGTTTTCTGGTCGGAGCGGGCACTCGCGGGCGTCATCCCGGCGAGCAGACCTGACCCGACGGTCCGGACACAAAAATGACGAAACAGAACCCACTCATGATGGCCAGGATTCCGACGCCGCTCGACGTGAGTCGAAACCGGCTGATCCGATGGCGATGAGCCCACAGATCGGCGAGCACAGCGAATCCGACGACCAGCATGGTGCCGGCGCCCGCGATCTGAAAGCCCTGCGCCGCCCTGAACGCCGCATCGCGTGCAGCGCTGTCGCAGTAGTCCATGAGCCCTTGGGTGAACAAGACATATCCACCCAGGTAGATGGCCGGGCCGAGCAGGACCGAGCCGACGGTATAGATCATCGCGAGTACGACCGGACGTTCCAGAGGTTGCACCATGCGCACCGTAGTTCACTCCCAACGCCGGTGATCCCACGAGCTGGAGTTCCCCGACTCCCCACGACCGAGTTGATTCCCGTCATGAAGGTGGTCGGGCGGGGGATTCGCGTTCCCGGTCGCGACCGAAAACGTCAGGAGAACGAAAGCTCCTCCGGCTCTTCGGCATACGCGCGCGCGACGTCCACGGCCAGCCGCAACGCACGCCTGCTCCACTCCAGCGGCACGCCCGCCAGACCACATGCCGGGCTGACCGCCACCCGTTGCGCCAGCGTCCGGCGGCCGAAGCCGAGCCGGTCGATCAGCCGGACGCCGGGCTCGGCGATGTCGCGCCAGGTCACAGGCGTCGCGGGCGGCTCGGTCGGGACGACACCGAGCACCAGCTGCTTGCCCGCTTCCAGGGTCTCGCCGACCTCGTCGAGCTGCCTGGTGCCGATCGTGCTCAGATCGAATCCGATCACATCGGCGGCGCTGCGGCGCAGCAGGCCGAGCGCGGGCGGCTCGGCGCAGCTGTGCACCAGCACCGGCGCGGACTGGGTGGCGAGCACCGTGTCCAGCACGGCCAGCGCTTCCGGCTCGGGGAGGGCGCGCACGGTGTTCAGCACGCTCACCCCGCGCAGCGAGCCGTCCAGCACCGCGGACAGCGACGGTTCGTCCACCTGCAGGACGACCCGCGCGCCGAGCCGCTTACGCACCTCCGCCACGTGCTGCGCCAGCCCCTCGGCCAGGGATTCCGCGAGGTCGCGCACCGCGCCGGGATCGGTGAGCACCCGATGCCCCCCGGGCAACTCGACCTGCGCGGCCAACGTCAGCGGGCCCGCCGACTGCACCTTCACCGGATGGTTGCGACCGGACAGACCGGCGTTCTCCCACGCTTCCTCGAGCGCGTCCAGATCGGTTCGCAGCAGGTCGTGCGCCCGGCGCGAGACCGCGCCCGGACGGGGCGCGAGCCGGTAGCCCCTGGGTGTGGTGTCGAAGCGCAGGTCGACGAGCAGCGCGGAAGCCCGGCCGATCAGGTCCGCGCCCGCACCGCGAGCGGGCAGTTCCACCAGGTGCGGCAGCTCGCCGAGTTCACCGACGATGGTCGCGGCGGCCTCGCGCGGGTCGGTGCCCGGCCAGGAGCCGACGCCGGTGGCGATCCCGCCCGGCACGCGCACCGCCTCGGTCACCGTGTCCGTCCCACCCTCTCGAGCCGCGTCGTCCGCGCCGGTCTCGTACACCGCTGCCGTACCTCCGTCCGTTCGATTCCGCCATTACGGATCCGTCGTCCTCGACGGCTACACAAGGTCTTCGGGCCGCACGCCGCACCGGCGTGCGAGGAGCAGGACGGCACCTGGATGGCCGCGCCGCGCGCCGGATCAGCGCGCCGACTCGGCCCCCGCCTCACTCGCGACGGGCTCGCGCAGGGTCCCGGAGATGGTCCCGCTGCCGATCACCTCGTCGCCTTCGGGATCCGGCCGGTAGAGCACCACGGCCTGGCCGCGCGCCACGCCGGTCAGCGGCTCACGCAGCCGCACGACCAGTCCGTCGCCCGCCGTCTCGGCCACCGCGGGCGCGGTGCCGCCGTGCGCGCGCACCTGCGCCACGCACTCGATCGGTCCGCTCGGCGCGGACCCCGACGTCCAGATCGCGCGCTCCGCCTCGATCGTCCAGACCCGCAGGTCATCGGCCGAACCGACGTGGACCGTGCCGGAATCGGGGTCGATGCCGGTGACGTATCGCGGCTTGCCGTCGGCGGCGGGACCCGGCAACCCCAGTCCCTTGCGCTGGCCGATGGTGAACCCGTGCACGCCCTCGTGCCGCGCGAGCACCTGACCGTCGGCGTCGACGACCGCGCCGGGCCGGATACCGATCTTCGCGCCGAGGAAGGCGCGAGTGTCGCCGGAGGGGATGAAGCAGATGTCGTGGCTGTCCGGTTTGTTCGCGACGGCGAGGCCGCGCTCGGCCGCCTCGGCGCGGATCTGCGGCTTGGGGGTGTCGCCCACCGGGAACATCGCGCGCGAAAGCTGCTGCGCGGTCAGCACCGCCAGCACGTAGGACTGGTCCTTGTCGGCGTCGACGGCGCGGCGCAGCACGCCGTCCTCGAGCCGCGCGTAGTGCCCGGTGACCACGGCGTCGAAGCCGAGCGCCACCGCGCGGTCGGCCAGCGCGGAGAACTTGATCTTCTCGTTGCAGCGCAGGCACGGATTCGGCGTCTCGCCCGCCGCGTAGGCGGCGACGAAGTCGTCGATGACGTCTTCGGTGAAGCGGTCGGCGAAATCCCAGACATAGAAAGGAATACCCAGCACGTCGGCGGCGCGCCGGGCGTCACCGGCGTCCTCCTTCGAGCAGCAGCCGCGCGACCCGGTGCGCAGCGTGCCCGGTGTCGCCGACAGCGCCAGATGCACGCCGACCACCTCGTGACCGGCGTCGACGGCACGCGCCGCCGCCACGGCCGAATCCACACCACCGCTCATCGCGGCGAGTACCCGCATCAGACACCTCCTCTCGCACCGGCCAGGCCCGCGGCCTTGGCCCGCTCCACCACTTGGGGCAATACTTCCAGCAGCGCGTCCACGTCGGCCCGCGTCGAGGTGTGGCCCAACGAGAAGCGCAGCGATCCGCGCGCCTGCCGCGGCTCCACTCCCATGGCGATCAAGACGTGACTCGGTGTGGCGACGCCCGCGGTGCACGCCGAACCGGTCGAGCATTCGATCCCCGCCGCGTCCAGCAGCATCAGCAGCGAATCCCCCTCGCACCCGGGGAAGGTGACGTGCACGTTGCCCGGCAGACGCCGCTCGCCGGGCGGGCCGTTGAGCACCGCGTCGGGCGCCACCGCGCGGATCCCGGCGATCAACGCCTCGCGCAACGCGACCAGGTCGACGGTCCGGTCGGGAAGTTCGCTCGCCGTCTGGCGCAGCGCCGCGGCCAGGCCGAGGGCGGCCGCCGTGTCGGAGGTGCCGGACCGCAGGTCCCGCTCGTGGCCGCCGCCGTGCAGCAGCGGCACGCATGGCACCTGCCTGCCGAGCAGCAGCACTCCGACACCGTGCGGGCCGCCGACCTTGTGCCCGGCGAAACTGGCCGCGGACAACCCGCTCGCGCCGAAGTGGATGGGAAGCTGCGCCGCCGCCTGGACCGCGTCGCTATGCATCGGAACGCCGAATTCGGCTGCCACGGCCGCCAATTCGGCGATCGGCTGGATGGCGCCCACCTCGTTGTTCGCCCACATGACGGTGACCAGCGCGACATCGTCGGGCTGGTCGGCCAGCGCGGCGCGCAGCACGCCGGCGGAGACCACGCCCTCTGCATCCACCGGCAGCCAGGTGACCTGCGCGCCCTCGTGCCGCTCCAGCCACTCCACCGCGTCGATCACGGCGTGATGCTCGATCGAACTGGCGATGATCCGGTTCCGGCGCGGATCGGCGTCGCGGCGCGCCCAGAAGATGCCCTTGACCGCCAGGTTGTCGCTCTCGGTGCCGCCGGAGGTGAAGACGACCTCCGAGGGCCGGGCGCCGAGGTCGGCGGCGATCGACTCGCGCGCTTCCTCCAGTCGGCGCCGGGCGGCGCGCCCCGATCCGTGCAGGGACGACGCGTTGCCCGTGGTGCGCAGGGCAGCCGTCATCGCCTCGATGGCTGCGGGCAGCATCGGTGTGGTGGCCGCGTGATCGAGGTAGACCGTCTGGGGCGCAGCACCGTTGACCGGACCCGAAAAAGCCGACTTCATGACCAGTTAAGGATAGCTGTCACCGTCTGGCGGTTATTCCCCCCTGCTCACGCGCCCGCGGGGGGTGCGCTTCCGGGCCGAACGCACCAGCAGGCGACCGAATCTCAGGGTAATCACCTATTGAATGTGCCGCTGAATAGCGGTACGTTGTTCAGCGTATTGATCGCTGTCCCGCTCGCTCCCGAACGGGTTCCCGGCGGAGCGCCGAGCGATCGACTACGGACGAATCGATCAGTGAGGAAGTTCCGATGGACCCACGCACCCATGGACGTACGCGACGTGTCCTGGCACGCGCCGCCGCGGCGTCCGTACTCGCCCTGATGCCGGTCGCCGCCGTCGCGGTGCCCGCGCTCGCCGACCCGATCGTGCTCGAGACCCCCGACCAGGTCGACGCGGCGCACGGCCGCCACGGTCACGGCCACGGTCACGGCCACGGCCACGGCGGTCACCGTCACGACGGCTGGAACAACGGGCGGCACCGCGACTGGGACCGGGGTCGCCACGACGACTGGTTCCGCGGTCGCGACCGCCACGACGACTGGGACCACGGCAGGCCGGGTTGGCACCACGGTTTCCGGCCGCCCACGGGCAGCGGTTTCTGAGTTTCCCCTTACCGGGGCGGGCCGACATCGGCTCGCCCCGGAATCGTGCGCGGCCCCTTTCCGCCCGATGCCGGTGCTCACGATGTGATTTGGACACGGCGCTCCGGACTGCGTGTGCGGTGCGGGTTGGCGGTTCCGGCGATGGGATGGGCGGACTTCGCGGCCACAGGAGGGGATGCGGTTCCGTTCCTGGTTCCCGTCGACTGTCCGGGGCAGATTTCAGGGTTTTCACCTATGGGATGCACCGCTATGTAGCGGTACGTTTCGCACGAGTCGATCGCAGTCCCTGCACCGCGCGGGCCGAGGCCGGTGTGCCGAGCGATCGACCAGCGGACGAATTCTAGGAGAGGAAGTTCCCGATGGACCCACGCCCGCAGGGACGTACGCGACGTGCGCTGGCACGCGCCGCGGCCGCGTCCGTACTCGCTGTGATGCCGGTCGCCGCCGTCGCCGTGCCCGCGCTCGCCGACCCGATCGTGCTCGAGCCCGCCGATCTCCATGACCACGCCCGTTTCCATGACCACGCCCGTTTCCATGACCACGCCCGTTTCCATGACCACACCTGGGATCCCGACTGCGACGACGACTGGTTCCGCGGTCGTGACCGCCACGACGACTGGGACCGAGGCAGGCCCGGCTTGCACCACGGTTTCCGGCCGCCCACCGGCAGCGGCTTCTGAGTTTCCTTTCGGGTCTGGTTCAGCGGTGACTGAGATAGGCAGTCGGTAAGCGCGGCGCGCTCCACGGTTGCCGACACCGGTCCAGCCCGGGCGAACTCTGACGAAGCCGGGATCGGTTATCACGCATCATGCCGCGCCATGAACTCCGGCTGCGCGTTCAGCGCCTACTGCGCGGCTGCGGTGCGGCGACCGCGCAGCACCGGGCGGCGGCGTGGCCTGCGCACTTCCGGGGCGTCGGCGGCGACCGACGGGTCTTGGACGCGGGTGTGCCCCGCCTCGATCCACTCCGTCGCTTGCGCCGCACCACGGTGCGACGACGCGGTACCGCGGATGGCCGCCTCGCAGCGGCGGGCCAGCTCGCGCCGGTCGTCGCCGGGCCGCTGCACCGGCTCCAGCACCACTTCGGCGACCATGCCGCGCGACCGCAAGACCCGGCGCGCGGAGGAGGCGAAGGTATCGACGCCGACGAAGCCGGGCACCGTGCACGGCACACCGTGCCGGTCCAGGTACCGCAACCGCACCGGCTGGACCGGAGTGCCGGTGTCCACCGCAGCTTGGAACAACGCGGGCCGCATGGTGCCGTAAGCCCGGCCACACCAGGTCGTGCCTTCGGGGAAGACGCCGATCCGGTCGCCCGCGGCCAGCCGCGCTCCGACCGCGGCCACCACGCCGGGCAGCTGCCGCAGACTCTCCCGCTCGATCGGAATCACCCGCATCAGCTCGGCGAGTTTGCCGATCAGTGGCCAGTCCACCATGTCCGCACGCGCCACGAAGCCGAGCGGCTGCACCGAGGCCAGCGCGACGATGTCGGTCCAGCCGATGTGCCCGGTCACGACCAGCGCGCCGCCGACCCCGGTTCCGAAACCGGCGGGTACGAACCCGGCGTCGCCCTCATCGACGACGCCGCGCTCGTCCACGGCCCCCCGGTTGTCGACGATGCGCAGCCGCATGCCCAGACAGCCGAGCAGCAAGCGCGCGTAGCCGCGCTGCAACGAAACCCGCCGGCCGCGCGGTGCCACCGCGTTCGCGAGCGGGAAGCTGAGCAGCAGTCCGGCGACCCCGGCCAGGCGGGCGAGCACCCGCGCCGACCCGACCTCATCGATCGAATCCAGGCAACCGGTACCGCAGGGGCTCGACGGCATCCATGCGTGCGCGGCGGACGTGGCGGGTGGCGCGTCGAAGACCACGGTCCTCACCGTCCCCCGTCGAACGACGCGGCGGCGTCTTGTAGCCGGTTCAGGTAGCGGGTGTTGATCGTGTTCAGTCCGAGCAACACGACGAAGTCGGCCACCGCGAATGCGGGATCGTGGGCGGGCTCGCCGCAGATCTCCGCGCCCAGCCGCAGGTAACCGCGCACCAGCGGGGGCAGCTTCGGCCGCGACGGCGGCGCCAGCTCGTCCAGGGACTTCCCGTCGACGATCACGGGGTTGTACGGGTGGACCCGGCGCTCCGGGTCGGAGGCGTGCCGGCCGAGCAGCATGTCGCGCACGCCGCGCACGTTCACCCCGGGCGCGTCGGCCGGGGTGTCCTGCATCGGCACCGACACGCAGCCCATGACCCACTCGTAACCGGTGAGCTGGATGTAATGCAGGATCCCCGCCCACATGAGGGTGAGAACCGAGCCGTTGCGGTGATCGGGGACCACGCAGGCCCGGCCCATCTCCACGATCCGCATGCCCTCCGGATCCAGCTGGGCCAGATCGAATTCCGTCGCCGTGTAGTACCCGCCCGCCGCGGCGACCTTGTCCGGCGGCAGCATTCGATAGCAGCCGACGAACTCGCCGGTGGCGTCGTCGCGCACGAGCATGTGGTCGCAGTGCTCATCGAAACGGTCGGCGTCCAAACCCGTGCCGTCGTCCGGGATCCGGAAGCCGGGCTCGTTGGCGAACACGTTGTAACGCAGGCGCTGCGCGGCGACGCGATGGTCGAGATCGGAGGAAACCACCAGCGAGTAGCGCGACCGTCGCTCCCCCGAGTCCGTCGGTCGAGCCGGGGCTGTCAGCACGGACGAAATAGTCATAGCCATGATGAAGCCAGCTCGACAATGCGCCGCAGCGACCTCGAAGTGTCGCGACGATGCCGGTTGGGTGAACGAGACGGCTGTCACACCGAGCGTTCACCGAACGGTTCCACCGCGTTCGCCCCTCGGCATCGTGCCCGCTTCCCCCGAGCGTTTTCGGCCGCCGCTGCTCGACGGATCGCGCCACTCCCGTCTCGGAGCAGCGCGATTCCTCAGGTACGGGAAGCAATCAAGCGGCGCGCTGCTCCTCGGCGCGTACCTTCTTCGGGGTCGTGTCCTCTTCGGCGAAACCGGGGCGTCCGGTGAAGATGAAGGCGACCAGCCAGGACGCGACCGCGGCGAAGCGGTTGCGGAAACCGACCAGGTAGAACAGGTGCACCGCGAGCCACATGACCCAGGCGACGAAGCCGCGGAAGGTGATGCGGTCGTTCAGCTTCGTCACGGCGCTGAACCGGCTGATCACCGCCATGCTGCCCTTGTCCCAGTAGGTGAAGGCGGTGCCGGGCTGCTTCTTGCGGCGGATGATGTCGGCGGCGTGCCTGCCCTCCTGCATGGCCACCGGCGACTGGCCGGGGTAGCCGTTGAGCGAAGTCATGTCGCCGATGGCGTAGATGTCGGCATAGCCCCCGACGGTGAGATCCGGGTTGATCAGCAGTCGGCCTGCCCGGTCGGTCGCCACGCCCGTGGCCTCGGCCAGGATCTTCGCGAACCCGCCGGCCTGCACGCCCGCCGACCAGACGACGGTTTCCGCCGCGATGGCGTGCTCGACGCCGTCGGCGCTCTTGACGGTGACCTTGCCGTGCTCGATGTCGGTGACGAAGGTGCCGAGCAGCACGTCCACGCCGCTGCGAGTCAGCGACTTCTTCGCGTATTCCGACAGCCCGCCGCCGAACGGCGGGAGCACCTCGCCGGCACCCTCGACGAGCGTGACCGATACCTCTTGGTGGAAATGCCGTTTCGCCAGCTCCTTCAGCTGACCGGCCACCTCGACGCCGGTCGCGCCCGCGCCGACCACGACGAAGCTGAGCAGCCTGCGCCTGGTCTGCTCGTCGGCCTGCGCGGCTTCGGCGAAGACGCGAGCGATCTGCGCGCGCAGGCGCCGCGCGTCGTCGATGGTCTTGAGCGAATAGGTCTTCTCGGCGAAGTCGTCGCGGCCGAAGTAGGACTGGCTCGCGCCGGTGGCCGCGATCAGCGAGCCGTAACGGATCCGGTGGGGCACGCCGTCGTGCTCGTAGGTGACGATGGCGCGGTCGGGATCGATGTCGACCACGGTGCCCAGGCGCACATCGGCTTCGCGATGACGGCGCAGGATCCCCGCGATCGGCGGCGCGATCTCCTCCGATGTGAGCACACCCGTCGCTACCTGGTACAACAGCGGTTGGAAGAGATGTTCGGGCGTGCTGGAGATCAGCACATAGTCCACCCCCGACTTGGCCAGCTGCTTGGCGGCGGCGAGCCCGCCGAACCCCGATCCGACAATGACGACACCTGCGGTTTCGATTCCCGCTTCCACGTACTGCATGACAGCCTCCTTCTCTCATTACGAACCGCGATCCGGAGGGCGGATATTTCAGGTGTGTGGGCGCATAATTCAGATGACTCTTATCTCGATTCGTAATTAATCAGGAGGCCGCTGTGGAACTTCGGCAGCTCACCTACTTCGTCGCGGTGTGCGAGGAGCTCAGCTTCAGCGGCGCCGCGGCGCGCTGCTTCATCTCGCAGTCGGCGATCAGCCACCAGATCTCCCGGCTCGAGCGCGACCTCGGTGTGCAACTGTTCGAGCGCTCGACCCGCTCGGTCGTGCCCACCGACGCCACCGCCCGGCTACTTCCCCTCGCGAAACAAATGCTGAGCCTGGAATCGGCGATCCGCGCCGCCGTGCGCACGGTGGGTCCGCGCATCCGGCTGGCCGCGAACATGTCCTTCGCCACCCGCTCGCTGTCGGCGATCGCGGGGGCGCGCGCCGCGCATCCGGAGGCGGAGATCGAGTTCGTGATCAAACCCTTCCGCCAGCGCATCACCGCGGTGACCGACGGCGACTGCGATCTCGCCCTCATCCGCGGCAGGGTGGACCAGCCCGGCCTCGTCGTGGAGCAACTCTGGGTCGAGGACCTCGTGATCGCCACGTCCAGCGCACACCCGCTGGCGACCAAGGACACGGTGACCCTGGCGGATCTGAGTTCCTACCCCTTGCTGTTGCCGCCGGAGCAGGAACAGGTGTTGTTGCACACCGTGATCCGCAACGCGTTCGCCGAATTGCCCACCGGCCCCACGTTCGGGCCGCCGATCCCGCCCGATCACACGGCGACGATGGAGCTGATCAACCGGCCCGACGCGTGGACGGTGCTGTATGCCGAAAGCACCACCGAGGGACTGGTGGTGCTGCGGCTGGCCGAGTCCAAGTTGCGTATCCCGGTGTCAGCGGTCCTGCGCGCCGACGCCCGGCGCTCACCGATCCTGGACACCCTGCTCGTGGCTCTGCACCGCTGCTGAGCGCAGTCAGTCGTCAGCGGGCCGTTCATCGCCACGAGACGTCGGCTCCGGACGGTCACGGAACTCGCGACATCGTCCACAGCGACGATCGCTGCCGAGTCGATCGAGCGGGGCGGCGTGCTCGACACCATCGATCAGGGAAGCGGAGTGAATCCTATTCCGATCGTGTTCGGTCCTTGCGCTGCGATGTCGGCGAGAATCCCGTGAATGCCGGTGAACCGGAACGGCGCCCAAGGCTCGAGCGGATTGATCGCGGAGGTGATTCCGACCAGACCGCTGTGTGTGGTCACCGGTCCACCGCTGTCACCCGGAATGATCGCGGCCCACGAACTGATGACGTTGTTCTCGTACCCGATCACGAGACCGCATGTCGTTCCGGACACCTGGCCGTACTTGCACATGATGTCCGAGAACGGAACCGGATGCGCGCCGATCCGGCTGACCACGGTCCCGTTCGGCGTCGTGTTGACCGGCTCGATCTTCGTTTCGTCCAGTTTGATAACCGCGTAGTCCTTGGACGAGTCGGCCGGAAACCGCATCGACGGAAAGCCAGGCCAATTCGTGGCCCATGTGGCGTAGTACCCGATCGGGCCCAGTCCGCGATGCCCCGTGAGGAACACCTCCTGAGCTCTGGTGTTCCGAGTCATCATGTGCCCTGCCGTGAGCGCCACCAGATTGCCGAGTTCGTCATATCCGACAGCTCCTACGGTGCCCCAGCTTCCGCGGGGCGGTCCGCCGGCGGACGTGATCGACGATCCCGGACCGAACTTCATCCCGGCCGGTGCAGGCGTGCCGACATATGTGAACGAGACGCCGTTACTCAACCCACTCGGCGTGGTGACGATGATGTGCACAGCTCCCCTTGCCGCAGGAGAGACCGCCGTGATCTGCGTTGCGGAGTCGATCGTGAACGAGGTTGCCGGAATGGTCCCGAATTCGACCGCCGTAGCTCCGCTCAGATTCGTCCCGGCGAGAACAACCTTGGTTCCACCGATGCTCGGCCCCGAACTCGGGCTCGCCGAGATCAGAGTCGGGGCCGAGGACCGGGAAGTAGTGGTGGACATAGCGCGCCTCCTCGACTCGGCGGAAGTAGTTCCGCTACGCCAGGGCGGCGAACTCGCTTGATCCTGGCCCTATTCAGTAAGGCCCCTATACCGGTGAGCGGGCAATGGACTCCAGATCCGTTTTCTTCCGTTTTCAGATCGATTCGGTGGTCGGGGAAGGCCGATGGCGCGGGAGCAGCCGTGACCAGAAGTCGTGGCGTACCGCATCCCACAGCGCGGTCATTTTCGGCAGCAGTTCCCGCACTTGCGCGAGGTCGGGGAAGGAATCCGGGCCGTAAGCGGCGATGGGCGTCACGTCGGACGCGCCGCGCACGACCATGATCGCGATCCGGTGGCCTTCCAGCCGCTAGATCGCCTGAAAGCCTCCGGCTTCGGTGTGATGGATCTCGTGCATTCCACATCAGTCCCGCTCGCTTCGCGTGACGTCGGACTGACGGGAGGCCGGGCCGCGCGAGTCCACGAGGGAGGCGCTGAGCGCGTCGAGCACATTCAGGAGTGTTTCCATATCGAGGCCAGGCGATATGGGCAGCGGACGGGCGGGCGGATCGAACACCAGGCCACGGGCGGCGGCGCGTTCGCGCGGGCTGGAGACCGGTGGAACGAGCTTGCCCGCCCGCACCAGACAACTGAGCGCCGACGCCTTTCGTGGACAAGTGGCGGCGCGACATCCTCTGTGCTGCTGCATTATTCGATGCGCCTCGGTGATGGTGAGCGGATGGTCAGGATGGGCGTGGCCGGGACCGATCGCACCGGGCTGCGCGCGTGCCCACGTCACGGCGGGGCTCACCGTCTCGAGGTCGCAGGTCTCGCAGACTCGGGCAGGGGTGTTGTCCACGGTGGTCAGGTCGTGGACGACGAGCGCGGCGGCGTGCACGCCGACCGCGATTGCCAGCGCGTATCCGACCGGGTCGACTTCTCTTTCCGGGGGCCGGACGGTGTACAGGTAGTGGTAGCCCAACTGTTCGGCGTGGCGGCGTATCTCGGTGGCGTGCCGAGGTGCGTGCGGTCCGGACGTATCGGTCCGCACCAGCCCTACGGCATTCGGCCCCTGTCTCTTCTGCGTGGTGAGCCGGCCGGTCGTGCCGATCTTCTGGGTGTGCATCGTTGCTCCCGGGTCATGTCGACGGCGTGCGAGTGTGGGATTCGTTCGACGCGGCGCTACCCCTTGGCGGGTTCTCGCCTCGAACGCCGGAGATCAGAACACCACCAGTGACCAGCGGATACGCTCGAAAACGAGCACCCATTACCGATCGGCTCGATTGCCCAGGACGGTGCTCGGTTCTCGGGAAGAACCAGATTCGATTTGCACTCCCGCACGACTCACTTCAAGGAGACCTGCGTGACCACCCCTGATGAAGAAGGCCCCTCATCGACGCTGCCGCGCCGCCAACTCGGACGTTTCCTGCGTGACCGCCGCGAAGCGGCGGGCTTCACCATCGCAGAGGCCGCAAAACTGGTCGATCTGTCCCGGGCGGTACTCCAGCGTCTGGAGACCGGCCAGATCCAGAAAGTCCGCAAACAGGACGCACAGGCGCTATGCGAGCTGTACGGCGTAGATGCCACGGACACGAAGGCGGCGGTCGACCTGGCGGTGCAAGCGAAGACCAAGAGCTGGTATCACGCGTACGGCGGTCTGTACAGCGGCGCTTTCAACATGTACGTGGGGCTGGAAGCAGCCGCACGGCGACTGACCATGTACCACGAGCACGTCCCTGGCCTTTTGCAGACCGCAGATTACGCACGAGCGGTGATCGGTGCCTATCCCGAATTCAGCAGCGAGGACATCGAGCGGCGGGTGGAGCACCGACTGCGGCGGCAGGCCATCGTCACTCGTAAGACCAAGCCGATCACTTTGGAAGTCCTGCTGCACGAATCGGCACTCCACCGCATGGTCGGCGGACCGAAGATCATGTCGGCTCAGCACCGGCACATGGCGGAAATCTCGAAGCTGCTCACTGTCACGCTGCGGATACACCCCTTCAGCGCGGGACTGGCCTGGGGTATGCCGCACGGCAAGTTCATCATCATGGGGTTCGACTCGAACGCCAAAGGCGTGCCGGTCGAACCTCCGATCGTTTACTTGGAGGGGGGACCGGCACAGGATGTATACCTGGAAAAAGCCGGGGAAATTCGGCTCTATAGTGAGCTCGCCTCGGCCATCCGGGACACGTGCCTGGGTGAAGTGGAATCGCGAGACCTGCTCCGGCGGGTGGCAAGGAGTTACGAGCGGTGAACGATGACCTATCCGGGGCGAAGTGGTTCAAGAGCAGCCGCAGTGAAAGCGGTTCGCAGTGCGTCGAAGTGGCATGGCTGGGCGGCGGCATGATCGGCGTCCGGGACAGCAAGAACCCGACCGGCCCGGCATTGGTGTTCGCACCAGGCGAGTGGGACGCCTTCACCACAGGCGTGCAGGCCGGAGAATTGAACCGCCCCGCCTGACCGCACCTCACACACGTAACCGAATCGACCGGCCCCGCCCCGCCCACCACACGGCCGGGAGCGGGGCCGTTCCGCCTACGTCCAACGATTTCGCTACAGCGCAACGCCTTTGCTCAGCGTCGCCGTCCCGTTCGGGCCTGCCCACCGGCGCAGCCCCGGCTCACCGCCACCGGGGGACGATCCACTGGTGATCCGGCAGTTATCGGCGACCGAGATCAGGCGGTGTTCAGTCGCGCGTAGATGCCGGGCAGCAGTTCTCCGAGCAGCTTCTGCGACAAGTCTTTGTTGTTGAGGATCTGTGTGGAGAGATCGGCCGAGGAGTCCATGGCCGCGATGACGGCGTCGGCGAAGGCGATGTCGAGGTCGGGGCTGGCGGAGAATTGGGCAAGGGTGTTGGTTCTCGCCTGGGCGCGCAGGGTCATAGATTCTTCGAACCGGTCCTTGATGTGGGTGATCACGCTGCGGATGCTCGAGTCCGGGTGATTGCCGGAGAACAGATCGTTGATCCGGGCGATAACCTCCTCCAGCGCCACCATCTCGGGGTCCTTGACGGTGCCGGTGCCAGCCCCTGTCGCCGGTTCGAGCTGCACCCCAGCGGTGAGTACGCCGTTCTGCTCGGCCTGCTGATGATGGCCGAGGTAGTCGATGGCGACCGCGGACAGGTCGATCGGGGTCTGCTTCGCTCCGCCCGTGAGCTGCGGCGCGAGCAGTTTGAGGTAGATCGCCAGCTTCTCCAGCCAGGGATTCTCATAGTCGAACAGCTGAGAGAGGAACTCATACTGCCGCACGTAGGTGCTGACGTCCTTGCGGAACATCTCCAACGCATCGACGGCCGCCGCGTCGGAGGCATCGAGGGCCTCCTTCATCCGGACTGCGTACCGCTCGGCGGCAGGCGCGATCCACTTCTCCAGCGCGCTGTTGCCCTTCTTCGCAAGATAGTCGGCGACTAGCCCGTCGACCTCGGAGCCCTCGTAGATTCCCGCGACGGCGAGTTTGCGTTCGGTGTCGTGAACGATATTCGGGTCCGTGACGTCGGCGAGTGTGGTGACCTCGTAGTACGGGGAAAACGCGTCGACGATATCGGCGACCTCGTTGGCGAAGTCCAGCACGAACGTCTGATCCTTCAGCGGTGCGAACGTCCGGTTCAGCCGGGAAAGGGTCTGCACGGCTTGCACTCCGCCGAGCTTCTTGTCCACATACATCGCGACCAGCTTGGGCTGGTCGAATCCCGTCTGAAACTTATTGGCCACCAACATGATCTGGAAATCGTCGGTGGCGAAAGCGTCGCGCAGATCGCGGCCGTTCAGGCGGGGGTTCATGCTCGTTTCGGTGAATGGTTCGTCGCTGCCGGATTCGGCGTCCTGCACCTCACCGGAGAACGCGACCAAGGCCGCGACGTCGGTGTAGCCGCGCTGAGCGACGTAACTATCGAACGCGAGCTTGTAGCGGACGGCGGCCTTGCGGGAACTGGTGACCACCATAGCCTTGGCTTTCCCGTCAAGGCGCCAGGCCACGTTGTGCCGGAAGTGCTCGACGATGATCTGCACCTTCTGAGAGATGTTCGTCGGATGCAACTTCACCCAGTTCATCACCGACTTCACGGCCGCGCTCCGGTCCACCAGATCGGCGTCGGTGCCGTCCTGGGTGACGGCGACGGTGCCCTCGGTGGTGTCGTCGGTCGAGTAGGTCTTCCCATTGTGCGACAGACGAAATGCCGTCTTATAGGGCGTGTAGTTGCGCAGCACGTCCAGGATGAAGCCTTCATCGATGGCCTGCTGCATCGAATACAGGTGGAACGGGCGCGGGGTGCCGTCCGGGCCCGGCCTGCCGAACAGTTGCAGGGTGGTCGCCTTGGGGGTCGCGGTGAAAGCGAAGAACGACACGTTACGCGCCTCGGCACGGGCCTTTGTCTCGGCGGCCAGGATGTCTTCCGCCGACACCACACCGCCCTGCGCGACCTCGTCGAGTTCGGACCGCGAGAGGACCTGTTTGAGTTTGTTCGACGCGCCGCCGGTCTGGGACGAGTGCGCCTCGTCGGCGATGATCGCGAAACTTCGTCCGCGCAGCGCTTCCTTGTTCGCGATCGCCTCGAGCGCGAACGGGAAGGTCTGAATGGTCACAATGATGATGTGCGTGCCGGATTCCAGCGCGGCTGCCAGTTCGGACGACTTGGAGCCGCTCAGGCCGTCGATGTGTGCGACGACGCCTGAGGTGCGATTGATCTGATGGATGGCCTCCTGCAACTGCGTGTCCAGCACAGTGCGGTCGGTGACCACGATGACCGAGGAGAACACCTTGTCGTCGGCGTCGTCGTAGAGTCCGGCGAGCCGCTGCGCCAGCCATGAGATGGAGTTCGTCTTCCCGGACCCGGCCGAGTGCTGGATCAGGTACTTGTGCCCGGGACCCTCGATACGGGCGGCGGCGACCAACTGGGTGACCACCTCCCACTGGTGGAACCTCGGGAAGAGCAACGTCTCCTTCCGGCTCTTACGTCCGGTGTCGGGGTCACGGCGTTCGGTGATCTCGAGGTGCATGAATCGGTCGATGATCTCGAGCCAGGTGTCTCGCCGCAGGATCGTCTCCCACAGGTATGACGACGCCGAGCCGTCCGGGTTGGCCGGGTTGCCGGCGTGGTGGTTGTTGCCACGGTTGAACGGCAGGAACACAGTGCCCGTCCCGGCGAGCCGGGTGGTCATGTGCACTTCCTTGTTCGACACCGCGAAGTGCACCAGTGCACGCGTCGCGAAGGTGAGCAACAGCTCGCCCTTGGGCGGGCGATCCTTCTTGTACTGCTCGATCGCGTGCCGTACCGACTGGGTGAAGTCGGTCTTGAGTTCGGCCGTGGCGACGGGGATTCCGTTGACGAAGAACACCAAGTCGATGGCCTTCTTCGGATCGGCCTTCGAGTAGTGCACCTGCCGCATCACCCGCAGCCGCACCGCGTCGTACTTCGCCGCGACGGTGGCGTTGAGCCCGGAGTTCGGCTTGAACTGACACATCGCGAAATTCGCGTTGAAGTCGCTGAACCCACGCCGCAGCACCGCGAGGGTGCCGCCGTCGGCCTTCGGATCGTTCGACAGCGTCTTCGCCAGCCGCTGCAACAGCGCGGATCTCGCCTTGGACTGCGCGTCTGTGGTCGCGTCGGGCTTGATTCGCTTCGCCAGCTCGATCGGCTGGGTATCGGACAGCCACGCGAACACGTCCTCCGGGAACAGCGCGAGGTCGCGGTCGTAGCCGGAGTCGTTCGCAGAGTACAGCCAGCCGTGCGCTGCCAGGTGCTCGCAGATCTCGCCCTCGAGGACGGATTCGTGGTGCTGGGGCATGTCGATTTCTCCGAGAAGTGAATCGGACGACGGCGGACGGATGCTCGACATCAGATGGGGAACAAGTCGAGGGTTCGCCGCGCGAGGAGTTCGGTCCGTCGCGTGATCTCCGCCTCGGTCCACTTCTCGGCGGCGGCCACGTCGGCGTTCAGGCTCAGCCCGTTACGAAAGCCGATGTAGTTGCCGTGGCTGTCCTTGCGGTCCTTCTTGTAGTCGAAAGACCGGTTTCCCAGGCTGCTGTTGAACCCGGTGATCGTCAGGTTCCCGAGCGTGTGCACCAGCCGCTGCTGCACATCAGCGGCCTGCTCACGGTTGCCGCCGAGCATCGCCACCCAGTCGCCGGGCAGATTGCCACCCTGCGGCAGGATGTGCTCGATCGTCCACTTGTAGTGCGTGCGTTCGCGTGCCCACAGGTCGGTCCAGGTCTCCTTGGTGAAGCCCTGTTCGGTGAGGGATACGAGGATGAACCGCGCCACGTCGGCGTTCTCGTCGTAGATCTGTCCGGACAGCTTCTCCAGGAATTGTTCATCCGAGGCCGAGACCCGGCGCAAACCCTCCCGCACAGCGCTCTCGACGGCCTCGCCTCGCAGAGGGGCGACCCGTTCGATCAGGTCCATGAACAGTGCCTGGAGGGTGTAGGTCTGCGGGACGCCGGTCAGGTTGCGTCGGACGAAGAAACTGGCCAGCAGCTGGGTGATCGCCTCCAGATGCGTCTCGGTCAGTTCCAGCTCGGCGCGGCGGATCATCAGGAACAGCAGGAGGATGTGCGACGGCGACCCCTGCGCACGGGAGAGACCCAGCAGCGCGTCGTCGAAAGTCGTGCGCGGGTCCTCGTCGTCGAGATTGCCGATGATCCGCTTGTACTCCGAACCAGCGGTGGTGATCCCGTCGAGGAAGGCGGCCAGGTCCGCGCCGATCAGTGTCTCGTAGATGCGGATCAGATTCGACCGGGTCGCCACCGGCGCTTTGATCACCGGAGGCAGCGTGGCCTTGAAGGCGTTGTAGTACTGACGGAAGAAACGCTCCTGGTTGGTGTAGTCGTCACCGAGGTCGGCGAGCAGATCGTTCCAGCGCACGAACACCTTGTCGGTGTCGAAACCATCCTGCTTGTCCGAGGACGCGAGCAAGTTGTTCTTGATCAGGTCTATCGGCGTGAGCGGCAGGCCACGGTTGTTCAGCGACTCGAACAGCACGAACGCATCGGAATGACTCACCACCTCCAGCTTGACCAGCGTCGCGTTCTTGACACGGCTGAGCATGTCGAGAGCTACACCGACGACGTCTCGGCCCGGCTCCTCGGCACGTACCGAAATCCGGTTCACGAAGTGGTTGTAGGCCCGCATGATTCGGCGATTGCCCAAGTTCTTGACCTTGGGGCTGTCGATCTGGATGCCCGCCCGGGACAGCACATTGAGGTAGTCCTCGAAGTTCGAGTTCTGCTTCTGCGGGCGCAACCGGGCGCGTACCGGCTTGCGCAAGACGAGCTGACGCCGCAGGTTCGTCAGATCGGTGATGTCGTCTTCATCAAGCTCGTCACGGCGTGTCTCCAAGCAGTGGTGGATGGCGATGAGCAACAACGACAAGGTCGTCATCCGCTGCTGACCATCGATCAGCTCGAGCACCACCTCCTGCGTGGCGTTGTCGGTCTGGTTCACGCAGATGATCGTGCCCAGGAAGTGGCCCTGATCGCCGTCGGAATCGAGGAGGTCGTCGAACAGGTCGTCCCACTGCTGCTTGCTCCACGAGTACTCCCGCTGATACGGCGGAATCCGGTACACAATCGTGTTCTCCGGACTCAACAGCGTGTACACCGGAACGTTGTCGACGGACTTGATCACTTGGCCTCCCCTTGCGCGGCAACGACACCCGCGTCTTCCGCTAGAAGGAACGTACATCGATCTTGCCGGTCACCGCATCCGCGATCAGAGCGGAGCGGTACTCCCGCAGGGTCTCGATCATCTCGGTGGACTTGGCGATGAGGGCGTCGATTCCTTCGATTCGAGTCGACAAGAAATCGACGATTGATTTCTGTTCGGCGACCGATGGAAGCGCGATTGCGATGTTCCGGAAGTCCACCATCGAGAGGTTTTGCATACTTGAGCTTGCACCGACACAGCTCGCCGCAATCTGTGATCGATAGCAGTCAGTCAGGGTCCAGTAGTAGATGAATTCCGGCAGTGTCCGATCGAAAGTTACCTGCCACAGCTTGTCCGACAGGTACAGATTGGGCCGCGACTGCTCCACGTATCCCGACGACCCCACCAGGATGGGGGTGTTGGCCCGGTTGACAATCAGTGTGCCCTTGACGACCTGGCAAGAAACTCGAGGAATCTCATCTTCGATCACCGTCTTGTTGGCTTCTGGGTTGAACCAACCAGCCGACACACAACTCGTCTTGAGCACACCGATCTCGTCCGAATTCACCGGCACGTCAGCACCATTTACGCTGGTGCCGGACTCGATTGAGGCGATGACATGCTTGAGTCGGCACGGCATCCAATGCGGCGGAACGTGCCCGAGCCATATCACACCCGAATCCGTCGTTTCGATGTCCGGATCGAGCCCTTTGGTCACGGCTTGCGTGATCGTGGCGACACGGTCCTCGCGCAGCGTCTCGATGAGCTGCTCCTGCTTGGCGATCAGCGCGTCGATCTTGTCGGTCTCGCGATCCAGGAAGTCCGCTATGACGACTTGCTCGACCGTTGGGGGAAAGCAAACACGCTCGTCGAAGTAGTTCTGCTGATCAAGATTTTGAATCCCAGAGGTCTGCTTTATTGAGGGTTGCGTGAGGCGTGAGCCATACAAGCAATGATGCAGGTAGGTCCAAAATCGAGGTTCCATTCCCTGGCGGAGTGTAACCCTAGCAACAAAATTGGACGTAACAGCAGGCTCATTCCGGTCATACAGAACAACGAATCCTACGGGATTCTTCTCACCACCACCAGATTTCTCAAGGATGAGATCACCATTACGAAGAATTCGGCCGCTTCTTTCAGACTCGCTCACTTTCCGGTAGGTGACGTCACGATCATGGATCGCCAATTTGGGTCGATCGAAATCAGCAACGCGAACACACCGGATGTCATCAGAACCCCCATCCGGCTCGGCACCCCAGATCCCATTTTGGCTGCTTTCAACGGATAACTTGATCCGGTCCACCCACCAATGGGAAGGAATACCTCCAAGCCACTCGATCCCAGAATCCTTGTACTCCTCGTATGCTGGCCAGTTCACGCCCCAACCTCCGCGAGCATCGCCTGAATCTCAGTGACCAGACCCCGCAGATCCTTCTGGATTTCCTCCAACGGCCGCGGCGGGATGTACCGGTAGAAGTGCCGGGTGAAGGGGATCTCGTAGCCGATCTTGGTTTTGTCATGGTCGATCCACGCGTCCGGGACATGCGGGAGAACCTCGCGGGCGAAGTACTCTTCGATGTCCTCTGCAAGCGGGACGTTCTCGGTGTCCCGCAGCGACGAATCCGCCTCCGGCTCGCCCTTCGTCGTAATGACATTGGCCTCGGGGTCATGCTGTCCAACAGCGGTCCAGATCGCCTTCACCAGCGGAGCGCCGGGCTTCGACATGCCCGCGTCGATGAGCGCCAACTTGAGGTCGATGACGAACTTGTCGCGGTTCGACCACGACCGGCCGACCAGAGAGGTCAGTGCCGTACGCACCGAATCTTGCTCGTACGCAGACAGTTTGGCCACTGCCTTGCCGGTGAGTACCTGCTCGACGGTGTGCTCATGCACATGGAAACTCAGTTGCAGGGGACGTTCAACGGTGATGGTGCGATAGCCGAAGTCCTCGTTGGCGAACACCTTCGACAGCGCGGGCTCGTCGGTGCCATCGTCGTGACGGAACTCCTCGTACAGCTCGCAGATCAGCTTGATGTCCTGGTCGCGGAGTTCCTTGCGCTTGGAGCCCAGCGACTTCCGCATCTTGCCGAACATGTCGACCGCATTGATGAGCTGGACCTTGCCCTTGCGTTGTTCGGTCTTCTTGTTGTCGAGAATCCAGATGTAGGTGGCGATGCCGGTGTTGTAGAACATGTCCGTCGGCAGCGCGATGATCGCGTCCAGCAGGTCGTTCTCGATGATCCACTGACGAATGTTCGATTCGCCCGACCCAGCACCGCCGGTGAACAGTGGGGAGCCGTTCAGGACGATAGCCAGCCGTGAGCCCTTGTCCTGCGGTCCGCGAACCGGGCGCATCTTCGAGATCAGATGCAGCAGGAACAGCAGCGAGCCGTCGGAAACGCGGGGCAGCCCCGGGCCGAAGCGGCCGGCGTGGCCGCGCTGCTCGTGCTCATCGGTCACCTTTTTCTGCTGGCTCTTCCACTCCACGCCGAATGGCGGATTGGACAGCAGGAAGTCGAAGTGGTGGCCGGAGAAGCCGTCGTCGGCCAAGGTGTCGCCGAGGTAGATGTTGTCGACGCTCTGACCCTTGATGATCATGTCCGACTTGCACATCGCGTACGAGCGGCCGTTGACCTCCTGCCCATACAGGACTGGCTTGGCGTCGGGATTCATCGCGGTGAGGTGGTCGTAGGCGACCGACAACATGCCACCGGTTCCGGCGGCGGGGTCGTAGACAGTGCGGACGATCCCTGGGGCGGTGAGCTCGAGATCCTTATCGGCGTAGAGCAGGTCGACCATGAGCGCGATGACCTCGCGCGGGGTGAAGTGGTCACCGGCCTGAGCGTTGTTGGACTCGGCGAACTTCCGGATCAACTCCTCGAAGATGTAGCCCATGTCGTGCCCGCTCACCCGATCCGGGTGCAGGTCGACGTTCGCGAACTCCTTGACGATCAGGAACAGCCGATCCTTCTTGTCCAGTTCGGCGATCAGAGCGGGCAGACCGTAGCCGTCGAACACGTCCCTGATGTTCACGGAGAAGCCCTCGAGGTATTCGACCAGGTTGTCGGCCAGCCCGGACGCGTCGGCGGCCAGCTTGCCGAAGTCCCATACCGAGGTGTTGAAGAACGGCAATCCGAACTTCGACCTGAGCACGATGAACGGATCGATCCCGAGACCTCGCATCTTCTTGTACTCGGCTAGCACCTCGGCCTTCTGGGGCGCGAGGATCGCGTCGAGTCGACGCAGGATCGTGAACGGCAGGATCACATCGCCGTACTGGTTCGGCTGATAGGGGCCGCGAAGCAGGTTCGCGATGCTCCAGATGAGTCCGGCATTGGTGGTGGCCATAAAGGAATCGTCCTTCATCCTCGATGCGGTGTTACACGTGGCCTGGGAGCAGACGGAGTGGTCGGTGCGGCTCCTCGCCGAACGAGAGCGGCCCCGGGGATTGCGGGGCCGTAGATCGAGTCTCGTTGAGCGAATCAGACGCGCAATTCCGTCGACGCCAGCGCCGTGCCCTCGATGCGCGCGCGGATCTTGGCGAACGCGGTCTCCCGCGAGGTGGAGGTGTCGTCGGCGAACGGCGAGAAGCCGCAGTCATCGCAGGTGCCCAACCGTTCGACGGGCAGGTAGCGAGCGGCGAGCAGCACCCGGTCGCGCACCTGTTCGGGTGTTTCGACCTGCGGGTCGATCGGGTCGGTGACGCCGATGAACACCCGCGCCTCGGCGGGCAGGTGCTCGGCGACCACGGCGAGCACCTTCTCCGGGTCCGGCTCGCTGGCGAACTGGAGGTAGAACGCGCCGACCCGCAGTTGCAGCAGTTTCGGGAGCAATTGGACATAGTCCACGTCCAGGCTGTGCGTGGAGTCCTGGTCACCGCCGGGACAGGTGTGTACGCCGATCCTCGCCCGCTCCTCGTCCGAGAACCGTTCGAGCACCGTGTTGTTCAGCTCGATGAACTGGTCGAGCACCCCGCCGCTTGGATCCAGCTTGAGCGACAGCCGCCCTTCGGTGAAGTCGAGCTGCACCAGGTGCGCGCCCGCCTCCAGGCAGCCGCGAATGTCGGCCTCGGCTGCGTCGGCGAGGTCGGCGAGGAACTGCTCGCGGGGATAACCCTCGATCCCGTCGGCCGGGTACAGCAGGCTCAGCGCCGACGGCGCGATGACGGCCTGCTTCACCGGAACGGTCGCGTGCTGCTGCGCGTCGCGCATGTAGTCCGCCGCGTGCGCGGCGTATCGGAACGGGCCCGAGGTCAGCCGGGGCAGCTGTCTCTGGTGCCCGTCGGCGAACGGGATGACCGCCCCGTCCGGGGCCAGATTGTCCAGACCCGCGATGGGATAGGTGGCGAAACTCGGCTTGGACTGCTCACCGTCGGTGACAACAGGAGAGCCGAGTTCCTCCAGCTTCCGGATGGTCTCGGCGACCGCGCGCCGCTGGAGTTCGGCGAGCGCGGCGGCGTCGCCGGATTCGTCGGCCATGGCGGCCAACAGGTCGTGAGGTCGAGGGATGCTACCGATCGGTTCCGTGGGGATGCTCACCGGCCGAGTGTACGGCCGCGACCTGCGCTTTCGATGCGAAATAGCATGCGCCGTAATTTCTTTCGCCTCGGTCACGAATTTCCGTGCGAGTGACCTCGAGAGTTCGCACGAAATTCGCGCCGAAAGTCTCCGACCAGTCACAACAAACCAAGCGCTTGAAGATCAGCGCCGCTACGTCCCAATCGACCGAAACGGTTCGAACCGACCAGGACCCCGGCGGAGTCGCTCGCACCCGCGTCAGTTCGTCAGTTTCCTGGCCGAGACGCACGAGCACCGCGTCGGCCGCGCGGCGGCTATTCGTTCCACCAGTTGGATGAGGTCACAACCGTAGATGGTGGCCAGCGCTTGCAGCGTCTCACGAAAGCGGCGAGGGAAATCGACATAGTCGGTGGCCAAAGGCAGCATGATTCGGCCTAGCAGGCCGTCCTCCCCTGGAAGTCGCCAGATCTCTTTGATGTCCTGATGGCGGGACTCCAGTTGCCAGTCGTGGGAGGCAAGGTACTGGGACACCACCGGTGGCGACAACACCGACGCGGCTTCTCGGAGAGTGTCCCGCCGCGCGGTGATCGGCAGACCGCCGTCCACGCCGGTCGCCGACTGAAGGTTGCCGCTGTCTACGACGTCGCTCATCGCCCCCCTTGCCCCCATTCCGCAGTGCAGCAACGCTCGCCAACAGTAGCTCAAAACCGTTGTGAGATCACGTGTCGACGGTGAAACGAAAAATGGCCCCGACCGTTCGGTCGGGGCCACTTCTCGATCGCTCCGAGGGTGTCAGCCCTTGTGCGCCTTGACCGCTTCGGTCAGCTGGGGCGCGACGTTGAACAGGTCGCCCACGATGCCGTAGTCGGCGATCTCGAAGATCGGCGCCTCTTCGTCCTTGTTGACCGCGACGATGGTCTTCGAGGTCTGCATGCCCGCGCGGTGCTGGATGGCGCCGGAGATGCCGAGGGCGATGTACAGCTGCGGCGAGACCGTCTTACCGGTCTGGCCCACCTGGAACTGGCCCGGGTAGTAGCCCGAGTCGACCGCGGCGCGCGACGCGCCGACGGCCGCGCCGAGCGAGTCGGCCAGCGCCTCGACCACCGAGAAGTTGTCGGCGGAACCGACACCGCGGCCACCGGAGACCACGATGCTCGCCTCGGTGAGTTCCGGACGGTCACCGGCCACGACCGGCTCCCGCGAGGTCACCTTGACCACGCCTTCTTCCTGCGCGGGCACCTCGACGGTCACCTTCTCGCCCGCACCCGCCTGCGCGGAGGCCTCGACGGCGCCCGGGCGGACCGAGATCACCGGGACATCGCCGGTGACCTTGGCGTCGACGGTGAACGCGCCACCGAAGATGGAGTGCACGGCGGTGCCGTCGGACTTCACGTCGATGACGTCGACCAGCAGGCCGGAGCCGATGCGGGCGGCCAGGCGACCCGACACCTCCTTGCCTTCGGCGCTGGCGGCGACGATGACGGCGGCGGGCGAGACCGACTCGGTCAGCGCGGCCAGCACGTCGACCTTCGGGGTGACCAGGTAGTTCTCCACATCGTCGGACTCGGCGATGTAGATCTTCTCGGCACCCGCGGCGGCCAGCGCGTCGGCCAGCTTCTCGCCGGTGCCCGCCGTGCCGAGCACGACGGCGGCGGGCTCGCCCAGGGCGCGGGCGGCGGTGAGCAGTTCGGTGCTGACCTTCTTGATCGCACCCTCGGCGTGCTCGACGAGCACGAGTACTTCAGCCATGTGTGTTCTCTCCTAGGAAGTCTGCAGCGCTACCGAGATCAGATGATCTTCTGGCCGATCAGGTACTGGGCGATCTTGCTGCCGCCGTCGCCTTCGTCCGCGATCTTCTCGCCCGCGGTGCGCGGAGGCTTCGGCGTGGCCGCGGTGACCGTGGAGCCCGCGTTCGCGACGCCCACGGTCGAGGGGTCGACGCCCAGGTCGGCCAGCGTGAAGGTCTGCACTTCCTTCTTCTTCGCGGCCATGATGCCCTTGAAGGACGGGAAGCGCGGCTCGTTGATCTTCTCGGTGACGCTGACGATGGCGGGCAGGCTGGCCTCCAGCTTGAACACGCCTTCATCGGTCTCGCGCTCGCCGGTGACCTTGTCACCGTCGACGGTCAGCTTGCGCAGGTGCGTCAGCTGCGGCAGGCCCAGGTACTCGGCGATGATCGCGGGCACCGCACCCGCGCGACCGTCGGTGGCCTCGTTGCCCGCGATGACCAGCTCGACACCCTCGACCTGGCCGAGCGCGCTCGCCAGCACCCACGCCGTCTGCACGGCGTCGGAGCCGTGGATGGCCGGGTCGTTGATGTGGATGGCCTTGTCGGCGCCCATGGACAGCGCCTTGCGGATGGCCTCGGTGGCGCGGTCCGGACCGGCGGCCAGCACGGTGACCTCGCCACCCTGCGCCTCCTTGATCAACAGCGCCTCTTCGACGGCGCGCTCGTTGATCTCGTCGAGGACGGCGTCGGCGGCCTCCCGGTCGAGGGTGAAGTCACCGTCGGTGAGCTTGCGCTCCGACCAGGTGTCGGGAACCTGCTTGATGAGTACGACGATGTTCGGCATCGGTCTTCGTCGACCTCCTGTTCTGGTTACACGTATGTGGTGGTCGCACGAACTGCGCCGTACGCCCGGGTGGGTGGCTCAGGCCGTGACATTACCTTACGTTAAGTTACCCGTGGGTAACTTAGTGGCTTCTCTCTCACAAGTGGGTACCACGCGTTACAGTGCGCCCGTTCGCCGACCCCGCTTCCGGGCGGTCGAAGCCGCACTTCCGGGCCGACCGGGTGGGTGTCCCGCCTGGAAACGGTGGCAGTAACGTCGGAGTGATGAGCGAGGCTGTGATCCCTGCCGCAGTGGACGACCCGTCCGGCATCCCCGCGGACCCCGAGACGAGCGTCGGCGCCGTCGAACCGCTGCCGCTGACCGGCGAGCGCACCGTGCCCGGCATCGCCGAGGAGAACTACTGGTTCCGCAGGCACGAGATCGCCTACGCCCGCCTGCTGGACCGCTGCGCCGGAAAAACCGTGCTGGAGGCGGGTTCCGGCGAGGGCTACGGTGCGGACATGATCGCCGACGTGGCCACCAAGGTGATCGGCGTGGACTACGACACCGGCGCCGTCGAGCACGTGCGCGCACGCTACCCCCGCGTCGAGATGATCCAGGGCAACCTCGCCGAGCTGCCACTGGAGGACTCCTCGGTCGACGTCGTGGTGAATTTCCAGGTGATCGAACACCTGTGGGACCAGTCCCAGTTCCTGCGGGAGTGCCTGCGCGTACTGCGTCCCGGCGGGGAGCTGCTGATCAGCACGCCCAACCGGATCACCTTCTCCCCTGGTCGCGACACTCCGCTCAACCCGTTCCACACCAGGGAGCTGAACGCGGCCGAGCTGACCGAGCTGCTCGTCGAGGCCGGTTTCGAGGTCGCGCGGATGATCGGCGTGCACCACGGCCCGGCCCTGAAAGCGCTGGACGCCAAGCACGGCGGGTCGTTCATCGACGCGCAGATCGAACGCGCGCTGGCCGGTGAACCCTGGCCCGCGGAACTGACCGCGGACGTCGCGAGCGTCACGGCGGACGATTTCGTGCTGGAAGCGGCCGACATCGACGCGAGTCTGGATCTGGTCGCCATCGCGGTGAAGCCTTGACCGATCGCAGTACCGTGCCCGGCGGGCACGCCGCAAGCCCCGTGCCGGGCCAGTTCACCTTGGTCCTGCACTCCCATCTGCCCTGGCTGGCCCATCACGGCCGCTGGCCGGTCGGCGAGGAATGGCTCTACCAGTCCTGGGCCGCGTCCTACCTGCCGGTCGTCGAGGTGTTGCGAACCCTTGCGGCGGAAGGACGTTCGCACCTGCTGAGCCTCGGCATCACGCCGGTGCTCGCGGCTCAACTGGACGACCCGCACTGCCTGGCGGGAATGCACCATTGGCTGGGCAACTGGCAGTTGCGCGCCGACGAAGCCGCCATGGCGGGCAACGTGGCGCTGGGCAGGCACGAACACCGCCTGGCCGCCGCCGCACTGGCCGAGTTCGAGCGGTACTGGCGGCACGGCGCGGCGCCGGTCTGGCGCGCGCTCATCGACGCGGAGACCATCGAACTGCTCGGCGGCCCGCTGGCCCATCCGTTCCAGCCGCTGCTGGATCCGCGATTGCGCCAGTTCCAGCTCACCGAGGGCTTGGCCGACGCGCGGCACCGCTGGGGTCACACACCGACGGGCATCTGGGCGCCGGAGTGCGGATACACCCCTGGCATGGAGGTCGGCTACGCCGCCGCCGGTGTGACGCATTTCATGGTCGACGGGCCGGCCCTGCGCGGCGACACGACGCTCGGCCGTCCGGTGCGGGATTCCGATGTGGTCGCGTTCGGACGTGATCTGCAGGTGAGCTACCGGGTCTGGTCGCCGAAATCCGGCTACCCCGGACACGCCGCCTATCGTGACTTTCATCACTACGACCACGCCACGGGTCTCAAACCCGCGCGGGTCACCGGCAAGACCGTCGCGGGCCCGGACAAGGCTCCCTACGACCCGGAACTGGCCGCCGCGGCCGTCGCTCGGGACGTGGACGACTTCGTGCGGACGGTGCGGGAGCGGTTGATCTCCGAGTCCGAGCGGATCGGGCGGCCCGCCTTGGTCGTGGCGGCGTTCGACACCGAACTGTTCGGCCACTGGTGGCACGAGGGCCCGCAGTGGCTGGCGCAGGTGCTGCGCGCGCTGCCGGAGGCAGGCGTCACCGTGGGCACCCTCGCCGACGCGCGAACCCGCGGTTACCTGGGCGAACCGGTACCGCTGGCCGACTCGTCCTGGGGTTCGGGCAAGGACTGGCGGGTGTGGGCGGGCGAGCAGGTGCGCGACCTGGTGGAGCTCAACGACGATATCGTGCGGCTGAGCCTGGACACCGTCGACAAGATGCGGGCCGCCCAGGGCGGCGCGCCCGGGCTGCGCGACCACGTCGCCGATCAACTGCTCCGCGAAGCGATCCTGACCGTCTCCAGCGACTGGGCGTTCATGGTCAGCAAGGACTCCGCCGCGGGTTACGCGCGCGACCGCGCACACCGCCACGCCCACGCGGTCCGCGAAATCGCCGCGGCCGTCGGGGCGGGCCAACTCGCGAAAGCACGGCAGTTGGCGGCAGGATGGGGGGCAGCTGACGGACTCTTCCCCGGCGTGGACGCGCGACGACTGACTTCCGCGGGGTCCGTACCCAGCGCCACCGGGGCAGTATCCGCCGCCGCGCCGGGACCGGGCTCCGCCACCGCGAGTCACGGACCGGGCCCGGCGGACCCGGGCTCGGCCGCAGAAGGACTTGCATGAAGATTTTGATGGTGTCGTGGGAGTACCCGCCGGTCGTGGTCGGCGGGCTCGGCAGGCACGTGCATCACCTCGCCGTCGAACTGGCCGCGGCGGGCCACGAGGTGGTCGTACTGTCCCGGCGCCCCTCCGGCACCGACGCCTCGACCCATCCCACGCACTCCTACATCGCCGACGGCGTGCTCGTGGTGGCCGTCGCGGAGGACCCGCCGGTGTTCGACTTCGGCGAGGACATGCTCGCCTGGACGCTGGCCATGGGACACGCCATGGTGCGTGCCGGCGTCGCGCTCGGCAAGCCTGGCATCGGCGACGGCTGGACGCCCGACGTGGTGCACGCGCACGACTGGCTGGTCGCCCACCCCGGCATCGCCCTGGCCGAGTACTACGACGTGCCGCTGGTCTCGACCATCCACGCCACCGAGGCCGGTCGGCACAGCGGCTGGGTCGCGGGCAAGGTCAACAAGCAGGTGCACTCGGTGGAGTGGTGGCTGGCCAACGAATCCGACGCGTTGATCACCTGCTCGGCGTCCATGCAGGACGAAGTCGAGCGTCTCTACGGACCCGAGCGGATCCCGATGACGGTGATCCGCAACGGCATCGACGTCGGCGCGTGGACCTTCCGTCCCCGCTCGCCGCGCACCGGCCCGCCGCGACTGCTGTACGTGGGCAGGCTCGAGTACGAGAAGGGCGTGCAGGACGCGATCGCCGCGCTGCCGCGCATCCGCCGCGCCCACCCCGGCACCACCCTCACCGTCGCGGGCGTCGGCACCCAGTTCGAGTGGTTGCGCGAACGCGCCCGGGTGCACCGGGTGGCCCGCGCGGTGAACTTCACCGGTCAGCTCGACCACGCGGAGCTGCTCGGTTGGCTGCACGGCGCCGACGCGATCGTGCTGCCGAGCCGGTACGAACCGTTCGGCATCGTCGCGCTGGAGGCGGCCGCGGCGGGTACCCCGCTGATCACCTCGACGGCGGGCGGCCTGGGCGAAGCCGTGATCGACGGCGTCACCGGCGCGTCGTTCGCGCCCGCGGACGTCGACGGCTTGGTCGAAGCGGTCCGCGCCACCCTCGACGACCCCGCCGCCACCCAGCAGCGTGCCTACGCCGCCCGCGAACGGCTCACGGCCGATTTCGCGTGGGACGTGGTGGCGGCGGAAACCGCCCAGGTGTATCAGTCGGCCAAGCGGCGGGTGCGCAACCCGCTGGGCCGCCCGTCCATCGTGGAACGTCCCCTGCCGGAACGCGATCCGAAGTAACCACCCCCTCGGCTAGCCGCCCAGCTTCTTGACGATGCGCTCGACGGTGAGCCAGGTGCGGGTGGTGATGTCCTTGCCGTATGTCTTCTCCAGCCAGGCCATGAAATCGGGCGTCTTGCCCGGCTCGCTGTTGTCGATGACCGCGAGGAACGCGCGCGCGTCCGCGTCATAGCCGACGACCCGGGTGAGCGGGTCGGGCCGCTCGGGCAGGTCGGATGGAGCTTCGGCCGTGTCCTTGAGGAACGTCGCGATCAGATATGTGCCGCGCCCGTGAGTCAGGCCGTGGAACGGGTCGGTGTCGAGCAGTGCCCGCAGTTCGTCGTGACTGCGGATGATCGTCCCACCGCCGATGCCCAGTTCCCGGATCAGCGCCTGCTGGATGCGATCTTCCAGCTCGGACACATCGGACTCCGCGCTGTGGAACACGATATTGCCGCTGGCCAGCACCGACCCCACGCCCTCGAAGCCGAGCGACTCGAACACCGCGCGCAATTTCGCGTTGCTCATGTTCGGATTGCTCGGCATGATCCCGCGCAACAGCGCGGCGTAGGCAGTCATAGCGCCGAACCTACTCGCCCGCACCGACGAATCCAGGGCCCCACCGGGCGGCCGCCGGTCTCGGCTCGGCGCGGACTCCGGTAAGCGAGGCTGGTCCCGGCGACAGCCGCGACGCAGCGCGGCCGCTGCGATCAGAGCGCGCCAACGTAGCCCCTCGACGACCGCGACCGCACCGGCCATCCTTGTCAGGCGGTCTGCGTCGCCCCGTTCTTCTTACGCGCGATGTCCTCCAGCGCAGCCAAGTATTCGGCTCGTGCCTCCGCCCCGGCCTCCCAGGTGGCCTTGCGGTTCTTGACCACCTTGGCCGGAGCGCCGACGGCGATGCTGTAATCCGGGATCTCGCCTTTGACCACGGCGTGCGCGCCGAGCACGCAGCCACGGCCGACGCGCGTCTCGCGCAGCACGGTCACCTTGGCCGCGATCCAGGTGTCGGGACCGATGCGCACCGGGCTCTTCACGATGCCCTGGTCCTTGATCGGCACGGTGATGTCGTCCATCTTGTGGTCGAAGTCGCAGATGTAGCACCAGTCGGCCACCAGGGTCGACTCCCCGATCTCGATATCGAGGTAGGTGTTGACGACGTTGTCCTTGCCGAACACCACCTTGTCGCCGATGCGCAGCGAACCCTCGTGGCAGCGGATCGCGTTGCCGTCGCCGATGTGCACCCAGCGGCCGATCTCCATGCGGCTCAGTTCCGGCGTGGCGTGGATCTCCACCCGGCGGCCGAGGAAGACCATGCCGCGCAGCACGATGTGCGGGTTGGCCAGGCGGAACTTGAACAGCCGGTAGTACCGCACCAGATACCAGGGTGTGTACGCCCGGTTCGCGAGCACCCAGCGCAGCGACGCCGGCGTCAGAAAACGCGCCTGCTGCGGATCCCGGCGGCGCGATCCCCGCCAGCGCGAGCGCAACGGTGCGCCCCACATGCTCGTCACGAACGGTTCTCCTGTCGTGGTCCTACCGGCCGTCGCTCGCCTCGGCGGCGACGGATAGAGCCTATCGCTCGCGGCGGGCACCGCGACGACCACCCGCGACCACAACGCCGGGACTGGTTCACCCGCGCAAAGGGCTCCCGTACAGTGACTCCTGCGCCGGAGAGGGCGCGGTGCGAGCCAACGACGACAGGAGTACGGCAGGTGCGAAGCGGCGGCGTACTGGCTACTTCCATGTGGCGACCGTCCCGGAAACGCGCCGCGGCCGTGCTGGCCGCGGTCGGCGCGCTGACCCTGGCCGGTTGCGGCACCGATTACGACGACATCACCGTCGGCACCGGCAAGGGCTGGACCGCCGCCTACCACGACGGCCGCAACAGTGGCACCACTCCGATCACCGGATCGCGGAAGATGGGGCTGAGCTGGCAACGGCCGATCGGCGGTCCGATCGCCCAGCCCGTCACGCTGGGGCCCGACGGCCAGCTGTTCCTCACCACGCGGCTGCAGAACTGCTCGATCTTCTCCTTCCAGATGGCCACCGGCCGCAAGCGGTTCTGCAACGCGCTGGGCCCGAGCGCGATCTCCGCGCCGTCGGCGGTCGACGGGATGACCAACGTCTACGTCGGCGACGACAGCAGGGTCATCTCGTTCAACTACCTGGGTCAACCGCGGTGGGCCACGCCGGTGGCAGGCACACCGGTCTCGGTGCAGTTCACCGGCGACGGAAAACTACTGACGATCAGTCAGTCCGGTCAGGTCGACGTGTTGTCCCGGCAAACGGGCGAGCGGTCGGTCCCGACGCTGCAACTGCTCGGCGAACCCAACTTCCTCGTCAACGCCGGGCTCGGCTGGCCCGACGCGGGCCAGGGACTCGACGACTGCGCGACCGGAGGGCCGCAGTGCCCCGTCGCGAACATCTCCCCCATCGATGCGGGCAGCGGCAGCTTCTACGTGACGTTGTGGCAGCCGGGGCGGCCCGCGGCGGCCGTGATCGCGCTGCGCTACACCGGGGACAAGGTCGTGCGGGAGTGGAGCGCCGAACTGCTGCTGGGCGGCAGTTCCACCAGCCCGGCTCTGTCCGCCGACGGCGGCACCCTCTACGTCGGCGACAACAACAACCGCCTGATCGCCCTGGACACCGCGGACGGGCGCACCAAGTGGGTGCATCGGCTGGACTGGACGCCGCGCGGCGGCATCTCGGTGTCCGATGACGGCCTCATCGTCCCGTCCGGCGAGGACGGCTACCTGCTCGCGCTCCGGGACAAGGGCGACACGGCCGAAACGGCGTGGGAGCGCAAGGATCTCGCCCTGCGTGGCTCCGCGGCGCAGACGATGGGCGACACCGGTTACGTCACCGCGGCCATCGGGGACGGGCTCAACCTCGTCACCTTCGATACGCGAACCGGAAGCACCATCGATTCCGACGTCCTGCCGGGCGCGAAGGGAACCACCACCGGCACATCGATCGGCGCGAAGGGTGAGGTCGTGGTCGCCACCCGGATCGGCGAGATCTTCGCCTTCGAGCCGGAGTAGCAGCCGGCGGCCTCCGCCGAAGCGAGTACCGCTGCCGTACGGCGCGTCACCGCCGCACTTCCGGGAGAGGGCGGCGGCGACGCACCCGCGTGGTCACGGAGTGGCACAGAGGAAAACCGTCGCGGCGCGGCCGATGCGAGTGATCACCAGGGTGTGCGGGCGGGTGCCCCGCGGTTTCAGGCGCGCACGAAGGGCGTCCGGATCGATGTCGACGCCCCGGGCGAGGATTTCGAGGGGGCCGCAATCGCGGCGATGCAGTTCGGCGCGCAGGGCTTTCTCACGGAAGTCCATGCGGTCGAAGATGCGGAAACCACGCACGCCCTCGGGCACGGTTTCACCGGTGAGATAGGCGATGCGCGGATCCAATTGCCACAGGCCGTGTTTCGCGGCGTAATGACGGACCAGACCGGCGCGCACGACGGCTCCGTCCGGGTCGATGATCCATTGCCCCGGCGCGCGCTCTGCGATGTCGTCGGATTCGGCATCGGTGATGCTCCACCCGCCGCCCTCGGACGAAAGTACCGTCGCGCGACGACGGACACCCCGATCGGCGAGTCCGGACGACCATAGGCACGCCTCCCGCACCGAGCCGTCGAGTGAGACGACCTCCACCTCACCGGACCAATCGAGCCGGTCGAAATCGAGGCCGGGAGCGCATTTCACGGCGAGATCGCGGCCCGCGTAGGCCGCGAGCAGATCCGGCAGCGGCGGTTGGAGTTTGGCCGGGTCGTGCGTGCGGCGGCCATCGGCGCGCCGGGCGGGGTCGGCGATGATCACGGTGTCGCGACTGCTCGGGCGCAGGGCATCTGCCCTGGCCAGCATCACATTCCGGGTTTCTTCCGCGGGACCGGTGGCGGTTGCGAGCGAACTGCGCTCCCCCGCCGCGAGCCGGCGCGGCACCAGATTGTGCGCGGCGATCGCCAGCCGCACCTCGTCCAGATCGCTGCCGAGCACCGCCGGGCACACCCGGGCCAGCTCGGCGAGTTCGGCTCCGATCGAGCAGGTGACGTCGTGCACCGTCCGTCCGGCCAGCCGCGCGGCGCGCTGCCGTGCCACCAGCGTCGGGGTGGCTTGCTGCAGCGCGTCGTCGGTGAACAGCCACTGCCCGGCGTCGAGGAGTTTGGCGGCTGCTCTGCGCCGCAATCGCACTGTCTCGATCAGGGCCGCCGCCCGATCGCCGTGCGCGCGACGGACTCGCTCCAGATCGCGCAGGTGCGTCGCCGTGGTCAGCTCCAGCTGTCCCACCTCGGCCAGCGCGTCCCCGCCGATCGCGCTACCGAGGTATCCCACATCATCACGGGTGAAGCGATAGCCCACTACCGGGCTCCAGTAATCGTTCGCACCGTGCCGACCCACCGGAGTCCGGTGGCCGGGACCGTCCCCCGCGCTGCCGCGACGGCCCGGTTCGGGTTGCCGGTGCGGGTGATCTCGACGGCGGCCTGTTTCCGGGCGCCTGTGGCGATCCCGCGAGCCTCGACCCGGTCACCGTTTCGGTGACGCTCCATCTCCGGGTTCCGGCGCAGTGACGCGGGCCGGTTCACCTGGGCAGCAAGTTCGCTGCCCAGGTCGGCGATGGGGTCGCGACCGGTAGCGCGGGTCAACTACTTTCCGGCGGAGGTGGGCTTCACGCCGGTGATCATGGCGTTGTAGAAGAACTGGCGCGGAACGACGCGGCGCATGACGTTCTCGTCCACCCAGCTCAGCCCCAGCCAAGCGCGGTACATGGCCATCCGGTAGCGCCAGGTGAGTTTCTCGGCGGGCACCGCCGCCTCGAACGTGCGCACGGGCCAGCCCCACAGCGCCGCGGCGAACTCCTCGGTCTTGGCCGCCACCTCGACGGCGCCGGCCGATCGGGCCATCGCCTCCAGGGCGCGCGGATCGAAGGTGTGCAGGTCGACGACCGCTTCCAGGGCCGCCGCGCGGGAGGACTCGTCCAGCTCCTCCTGCGGACGCCGCCAGCCGCTGAGCATCGGCAGCTTGGTCACCGTGGTGGTGGCCTTCCAGGTGATCCGGCCCAGCCAGCGCGCGTAGAAGTTGCCGACCGTGGTGGGCTCACCGGCGAACACGAAGCGGCCGCCCGGCTTGAGCACGCGCAGGCACTCCTTGAGCGCGAGTTCGACATCGGGGATGTGGTGCAGCACCGCGTGGCCGACCACCAGATCGAAGGTGTCGTCCTCGTAGGGGATGGTCTCCGCGTCGGCGACCCGGCCGTCCACGTCCAGGCCCAGATTCTGCGCGTTGCGCAACGCGACCTTCACCATGCCCGGCGACAGGTCGGTGACCGAGCCGGACTTCGCCACGCCCGCCTGCATCAGGTTCAGCAGGAAGAAACCGGTACCGCAACCGAGTTCGAGCGCCTTGCCGTAGGGCAGCGGCGCGGGGCCAACGGCCAAGTCGAACCGGCCGCGCGCGTACTCGATACAGCGCTCGTCATAGGAAATGGACCATTTGTCGTCGTAGGTCTCGGCCTCCCAGTCGTGGTAGAGCACCTGGGCCAGCTTCGTATCCTTGAGCGCTGCTTCGACCTCTGCCTCGGTGGCGTGCGGGTTCGGCGCGGGGTCGTCGGGACGTACCGTCATGGTCGGCAAGCCTACCCAAATCCGCAGTTGACGCCTGCTATCGGCCCACGAATTCCGCCGACCCTGGACCGTTGGCCAGATAAGAACCTGTTCCTATCAGGCGATCTTCCGTCGTGAACAGGCCGGACCACTCCGCGCGGGCCCGATCGAGGCCGTGCGGACCGGCTTCGAAGACCGCTTTCGCGGCGGCCAGCGCGCGGGCGGGACCCCCGACGAACTGGCGTGCCCAGCGCATCGCGGCGTTGTACACGTCGTCCGGCGCGACGACTTCGTCGACGAGACCGAGCGTCTTCGCCTCCTCCGGCTCGACGAATCGACCGGTGTAGACGAGATCTTTGGCGGGGCCGGGCCCGATCAGCAGCGCGAGCCGGCGGATGCCGGCGAGTGGGATCAGCCCGGCCTCGATCTGCGGCAGACCCAGCTTGACGTTGTCGCCGATGACGCGGCGGTCCGCGCCCAGCGCCAGCTCCAGTCCGCCACCGAGGCAGTAACCGCTGATCGCCGCGACGGTGGGCTGCGGAATCCGGGCCAGGCAGCCCAGGGCCCGCTGCAGGTCGGCCGCCATGGCGGCGGCCTGCTCGCTGCCGAGACCGAACAGTTCGGCCACGTCGTCACCCGCCGAGAACACCCGTTCGTCGCCGTACACGACCACCGCGGCGACCCCGGGGTCCGCCGCGACGGCGTCGGCCGCCTCGGCCAGTTCGCGCACCAGCTGCACGTTCAGCAGATTCATCGGCGGGCGGGCGAACCGCAGGACGCCCACGCCCCGCGCATCACCCTCCGGCAGCTCCAGGGTCACGAATTCGGCCATGAGAGGCCACGCTACCGGGTCCGGGCCGTCACCGACGGTGCGGATCGAAGACCGACCGCAGCCGCACCGACGACAGCCCGCCCGGCAGCTGAGCCGCCCCGCTCATGGGCGCACGGATCCCCGGAGTCGCCCCGCGTCGGGTAGGTCGGCGAAGTAGCGGTGGTTGTCGGGGAAGGACAGCTGCTGTGTGCCGTCCAGATCGGACAGCACGGGCAGGATCGGGTCGATCGCGCGCTCGGCCGCCAGGATGTCCGCGGTGGAGCGGAATTCGCCGAGCGCGACCAGTTGCGACCAAGTCGGCGGCAGCAGCACGTCGACGCCCGAGCGCCAGCGTGCCAGCGCCCCGGCCGGGGTGCTCCACCGCACCTCGGCGGCCTCGGACGTCGCGCCGTCGGCGCGCTGGCCCTTCGGCAGCACCGCGACGAAGAACCGGGTGTCGTAGCGGCGCGGCTCGATGACGGGGGTGATCCAGTTCGCCCACGGACGCAGCAGGTCGGCGCGGAGCACCAACTCCTCCTGGGCGAGGAAGGACGCCAGCGACAGCTCCCTGCGCTCGAGCCGGGCGCGAGCCGCGCGGTAGCCGGCCGTGTCGGAAACGACGCTGTCGGCGGTCGGCCCGGCCAGCAACACACCGCACTCCTCGAACGTCTCCCGGACGGCCGCGCAGACCAGCGCCTTGGCCCTGGTTTCGCTGGTCGCGAATTGCCCGGCCCACCACGCCGGTCCCGGACCGGCCCAGGCGATGTCGGCGGTTCCGTCGGACGGGTCGACGCCGCCGCCGGGGAACACGGTCATGCCCGCGGCGAACGCCATCGCGCCGACCCTGCGCTGCAGGAAGATCTCGGGTCCGTCGGCCCCGTCGCGCACCAGCATCACCGTGGACGCGTCCTTGAGCGGCGATGTCGGTTGCTGAGAGTCTGCCTGCGCTTCTGTCTCACTCACCCTTGCACCATAACGGGCGCAATCGGACGCACTCCGTCCACAGCCCGCGCACGGCCGGAGTCGAGGCCGGGGTAGGCCTGACTTCGCGGTCGGACGCACTTCGTCTACCGCCCGCACACGACCCCGAGCGAAGGCCAAGGTACGCCCGATGCGCGCTTGGTGGGCAACCGCACGCCGTGCTGGTCAGCGGCTGCGGTGGCTGCCCGCCCGGCGCGCGCGCCGGGCGAAGTAGCGGCCGTCGACGCGATCGAGCGCAATCGATTGCCTGAAGGCGTCGCTGAGGTTCTCCGCGGTGAGCACGTCGGAGAGCAGGCCCTGCGCCACCACTTCGCCCTCGTTGAGCAGCAGGCCGTGCGTGAACCCCGGCGGAATCTCCTCCACGTGATGGGTGACCAGCACGATCGCGGGCGCGTCCGGGTCTGCCGCGAGATCGCCGAGCCGCTCGACCAGTTCCTCACGGCCGCCCAGGTCCAAGCCCGCGGCCGGCTCGTCGAGCAGCAGCAACTCGGGGTCGGTCATCAGCGCGCGGGCGATGAGCACCCGCTTGCGCTCGCCCTCCGACAGGGTGCCGTAGGTGCGGTCCGAGAGGTGCTCGGCTCCCAGGCTTTCCAGCATGTCGATGGCGCGGTCGGTGTCCACGTCGTCGTAGCGCTCCCGCCAGCGGCCGAGCACCGCGTAGCCCGCGGAGATCACCAGATCGCTGACCTTCTCGTCGATCGGCACCCGGCTGGCCACCGCGGCCGACGACAAGCCGATCCGCGGGCGCAACTCGCTGATGTCCACCTTCCCGACCCGCTCCCCCAGCAGATGGGCGATGCCCGCGGTCGGATGCAGCTCGGCGGCGGCCATCCGCAGCAGCGAGGTCTTGCCCGCGCCGTTGGGCCCGAGGACCACCCAGCGTTCGTCGAGCTCGACCTGCCAGGTAACCGGGCCGACCAAGGTATGCCCGGAGCGGCGGACGGTCACGTCGGTGAAATCGATGAGCAGATCGGGATCCGGTTGCGGCACGCGCTCCATCTTGGCCCACGCGTGGGGGCACTTGCCAACGCGGGGAGGGTAAACCGAGCCGTTCGGTCGGGTCCTCGCGGGACGGCTGCCCGCACGGCCGTATCGAGCGCCCTCCGACACGCCCGCGCGACGGTTCACCAGGACCGGGCGGGCACCGCGATCACCGTCATCGAGCCCGGCGCCACTTCGGTGTATCCCGCGTCGCGCACGGCGACGGCCGCACCTCCGGCGACCTGCTCGACCAGCGCAGCCCAGCGCTGCGCATCGGCCTCGCGCACCGCGCAACGGAAGCCGAGTTCCGCCCAGCGCCACGCGTGCTCCACCGGCAGCGCACCGGCCAGCAGCATGCTCGCGTGACCCACCTGCGCGGCCGACTTGCCCAGCGTCATCCCGAGCGCGGCGTTCACCCAGAGCACCGGCAGGTCCGGATCGGGCGGCCCTGGATCGTCGTGCTCGAGATCGGTGCCGCCGATCTGCAACCGCTTGATCAGCGGATCGACCTGCCCCACCGGGCCCGGCACCAGCGCCCGCGCCTGCGCGCCCTCGATCTCGACGGTGACGCCCGGCACGCCGCACGTCGCGCGCCATTGGGCCCCGCGCGCCCGGCGAGCCACCTTGCGGATTCGCGACCGCTTCCACCCCAGATAGCGTTCCTGCCACTCGCCACCCGGCCCGACGCGCTCGTCCAGGCACAGCGCCACCGCCGCGGACGCGGCAGCGGCCAGCAGCGCGCTGCGGGGCGGCGGATCGGTCTTGGGCAGATGCAGAACCATCTGCATCGCCTGCACCATGGCGGGATCGTCCGGATCGCCCGCCCCGTAGCCCGCGGACAGCTCCGTGTGCCGGGCCCGGAATCCTGCGATGTCCGAAATCCTTGCACCCGTAGGGCTCTCGCCGTCATCCCGGACCTCGGCACCACATTCCGGAATGCTCGTCACGGCTCCACCTCGATCGTCAACGAAAACGTCCTGGCCGGTTCCAGCCCCTGCTCCCACGGGCGCCGGTACTCCATCGTCAACGGCGTCCGCCCCGCGGCCACGCCGACGAAACTCCACACCGATGTACCACCCGCGCCGGGTGCGACAGGCACGGCCGGATCGGGTTCGAAATCCGCCTCGCCGTCCTGCTTCGCCACGGCGGCGTCCACCGCCGCGACGCTCCAGGAGTATCCCGTGGACGGATTCGACGGGAGCGCGACCATCAGCCGCTGCCCGACCCGCAGTCGCCGCTGGTGTCCGTCGTCCGGCTCGCCCACGCGCACAACGGGATCCGCGGACTCGGTCGTAGCCCCGTCCGGCGAGCCGCCACACCCCGCCACCGCCAACCCGGCCAGCAGCACAAGCAGGGCCTTCCGCACCCGTCCTCCGATCGCCGAAAGATCAACTGCAGCGAGCCTACCGAGGCGGACGCCGGGCGGGCCGGACGATCAGCCCAGCGGTACGCGGCGCAGCAGCCCGTCCCTGGCGTCGGCGGCCTCCACCTCGTGCCGGGTGACCCCCAGGATGAACAGGACGGCGTCCAGATAGGGATGCGAGAGGGCCGCGTCGGCGACCTCGCGCAGCGCGGGCTTGGCGTTGAAGGCGACACCGAGCCCGGCGGCGTTGAGCATGTCGATGTCGTTGGCGCCGTCACCCACCGCGACGGTCTGTTCCATCGGCACCCCGGCTTCGGCCGCGAACTTGCGCAGCGCGGTCGCCTTGGCCGCCCGGTCGACGATCTCGCCGACGACCCGGCCGGTCAGCTTGCCGTCCACGACCTCGAGCGTGTTCGCCTGCACGAAGTCCAGTTCCAGCTCGTGCGCCAGCGGTTCGATCACCTGCCGGAAGCCGCCCGACACCACGCCGCAGCGGAAGCCGATCCGGCGCAGCGTGCGGATGGTGGTGCGCGCCCCAGGGGTCAGCTCGATCCGGTCGGCCACTTCCTCGATCACCGACTCGTCCAGGCCGGCCAGCGTGGCGACCCGCTGTCGCAGCGATTCGGCGAAGTCGATCTCGCCGCGCATCGCGGCCTCGGTCACCTTGCGGACCTCGTCCTCCACGCCCGCGTGCGCCGCGAGCATCTCGATGACCTCGCCCTGGATCAGCGTCGAGTCGACGTCGAAGACGATCAGCCGCTTGCCGCGGCGGGCCAGCCCCGCGCGCTCCACCGCCACGTCGACCTGCTCGGCCACCGCGACCTCGGCCAGCGCCGTGCGCAGCCGGGAATCGGTGTCCGGGCCGGAGTCGATCGCGGTGACCAGCAATTCCATACCGGTCACCGGGTAGTCGGCGATACCGCGGATGGTGTCGATGTTCGCCCCCAAGGCGGCCAGTTGCCGCGACACCGCGCTGAACGCGCGTGCGGTGACCGGGCTGCCGAGGATGACCACCGCGTGCGTGGACATCGGCTGCCTGCCGATCGCCGCGTCCACCTCCACGTCGACGTGCATGCCGACGGTGTTCATGGCCTCTTCGAGCTCGTCCTGCAACGCCTCGGCGTCGGTCGGGCAGGTGACCAGGACGCCCAGCGTCAGCCTGCCCCGGATCACGACCTGCTCCACGTCCAGCAGACTCACCTGGTGCCGGGACATGGCCGTGAGCAGCACGGACGTCACACCGGGACGGTCGGGTCCGGTGACGGTGACGAGGACGGTGGTGTCGGCCAACTGATGCGCTCCATGTTCGAGGTTCGCCGTCGCTGTGCTGGACGTCGTTGTCGCAACGCACGGTGCGTACCGATCTCTGCAAACGATCTCCACAAACGAGTGTGCACCCGCTGATGACCAGCGGGTGCACACTCGTCGCGATGAATCCTACGGCGCGGCCGGACGTCGTCCGCCCGGCCCCGGCGCGAAGGCGCCCTACTTCGCCAGGGCGTTCGGCTCGTGCAGCTCGGTGGCGTGCTTGCCCGAGCCCCAGCCCACGTGCGCCTCGGCGCGCATGCGCTCGACCATGTGCGGGTAGTGCAGCTCGAACGCGGGACGCTCGGAGCGGATGCGCGGCAGCTCGTAGAAGTTGTGCCGCGGCGGCGGGCAGGTGGTGGCCCACTCCAGCGAGTTGCCGTAGCCCCACGGGTCGTCCACGGTGACCACCTCGCCGTAGCGGTAGCTCTTGAAGACGTTCCACAGGAACGGCAGCATCGACGCGCCGAGCACGAAGGCGCCGATCGTGGAGATGGTGTTCAGCGTGGTGAAGCCGTCGCTGGGCAGGTAGTCGGCGTAGCGGCGCGGCATGCCCTCGGCGCCCAGCCAGTGCTGGACCAGGAAGGTGGTGTGGAAGCCGATGAAGGTCGTCCAGAAGTGCCACTTCGCCAGGCGCTCGTCCAGCATCCGGCCGGTCATCTTCGGGAACCAGAAGTAGATGCCCGCGTAGGTCGCGAACACGATGGTGCCGAAGAGCACGTAGTGGAAGTGCGCCACGACGAAGTACGAGTCGGTCACGTGGAAGTCCAGCGGCGGGCTGGCCAGGATGACGCCGGACAGACCACCGAAGAGGAAGGTGACGATGAAGCCGATGGAGAACAGCATCGGCGATTCGAAGGTCAGCTGACCGCGCCACATGGTGCCGATCCAGTTGAAGAACTTCACACCGGTCGGGACCGCGATCAGGAAGGTCATGAACGAGAAGTACGGCAGCAGCACCGCGCCTGTGGCGTACATGTGGTGCGCCCACACCGCGATGGACAGCGCGGCGATACCCAAGGTGGCGTAGACCAGCGTGGTGTAACCGAAGATCGGCTTACGCGAGAAGACCGGGAAGATCTCCGAGACGATGCCGAAGAACGGCAGCGCGATGATGTACACCTCGGGGTGGCCGAAGAACCAGAACAGGTGCTGGTAGAGCAGGATGCCGCCGGTGGCAGGGTCGTAGATGTGGCCGCCCAGGTGGCGGTCGTAGGCCAGGCCGAACAGCGCGGCGGTCAGCAGCGGGAAGGCCAGCAGCACCAGGACGCTGGTGACGGCGATGTTCCAGGTGAAGATCGGCATCCGGAACATGGTCATACCCGGAGCGCGCAGGCAGACCACGGTGGTCAGCATGTTCACGCCACCGAGGATGGTGCCCAGACCGGACACCGCCAGGCCCAGGATCCACAGGTCGGTGCCGACACCGGGCGAATGCAGGATGTCGGTCAGCGGCACGTACGCCGTCCAGCCGAAGTCCGCGGCGCCGCCCGGGGTGATGAAACCGGCGGTCGCCATGCTGGCGCCGAACGCGTACAGCCAGTAGCTGAAGGCGTTCAGGCGGGGGAAGGCGACGTCGGGAGCGCCGATCTGCAGCGGAAGGATGATGTTGGCGAAGCCGAACACGATCGCGGTCGCGTAGAACAGCAGCATGATCGTGCCGTGCATGGTGAACAGCTGGTTGAACTGCTCGGTCGAGAGGAACTGCAGACCGGGACGCGCCAGCTCACCGCGCATCAGCAGGGCCATCAGGCCACCGATGAGGAAGAAGCCCATCGACGTGGTCAAGTACATGACACCCAGGACCTTCGGGTCCGTGGTGGTGACCATCTTGTAGATGAACGAGCCCTTCGGCCCGGTCCGAGCCGGATAAGGCCGAGTCGCTTCCAACTGAGGGACTGGCTGGGGCTCTACGGCAGTCACTGATCCTCCTGAAAGGTGCCTTTAGGTCGCTCCGCAGGCTCCGCTGATCGCATCCATCCCGATGTCGGGACAGACGACAGTTCGCTTGCGCTCTTGGCATCGTAAACCGGGGGCGCCCGCGTCGACCGAACGGGTCCTACTCTCTGTCGTATTTGTTGGCCGCGTCGTATTTGTTGGCCGCGACTTCGTCGCGGCGTGTTCGCGGCCCCTTTATGGCTCGCGTCCGAGCGACCGCCGCTGGCGACTGCGTCGCGGACGCGGCGGCCGCTCGGACGCGAGCCGGGCCGCGAACGGCGGATGCTCGGTCTCGCTTCGCTCGAAACCAGTGGCCGGGGTGGGCTGGGTACGTCGGTCTTCGAGTTCGGGGACCGGGGCGCGGCTGGTAGTGGGTGATCTCGGGTTGGCCGGTGCTGGTGGTTTGTCGTGGGACATGCGGCCGCTCGGATTGGACGGCGCTCAGCGGTGCCAACGACGGATTCTCGGTGCGTGATTCGCGCACCGAGAGTGAGGTGCGCGGGGTGAGTCGGCTCGGTACGGGAGTTGGCGACATGAGGCACAGCGGCTGTTCGCCAGGCTGAGTGGGTAGTGTTCGTCGCCGACGTGCCCCGCTGGTCGGAAGCGGGCGGCTATGAACGCCCCATGAACGAGGAGGATGGGCACGTTTCCTGGAGAGCGGTGGTGCGGGTGCGTCGGTGTTCGCGCTCGCGATACCGGGGCATGGGCGCATAGCGGCAGGTGGCGCGTCGATCGCTTACACGAGGTCCGCCCGGCAGCCGGCGTGTTCCAGGGCTGGGAGCGATGTTCCTGGACTCGCTCCGGCCGGAGGTCGCGGTTGTGGCGGCTGCGTAGTCGGCAGGAGTGGGATGGTGCGCGCTGTGCGGACGCCGCCGGCTGGGCTCATGTCGGTGCCCTTATATATCTGGGCTGCTGTGGGGCCTGGGCGGCGATACTCGTTGGCGTGGCTCGGTAAGCTGCTCATTCGTGGTTTCGCCGAAGTCTCAGGACGCTGCGCTGAATAGACGTACCCGACTGCTGGCCGCCGCGGCGGTGACGCTCGGGGGGCTGGCGGATGTGCTGACGCCGCTCGGCGAGATGTTCGCCGCACGGGGGCACGAGCTGTACCTGGTGGGCGGGAGCGTGCGGGACGCGGTGCTCGGCCGGTTGGGGACGGATCTGGACTTCACCACCGACGCGCGGCCGGAGGCGGTGCAGGACATCCTGCGCGGGTGGGCCGACCATCTCTGGGACACCGGCGGTCTGGCGTTCGGCACGGTCAGCGCGGCCAAGGACGGGCAGCAACTGGAGATCACCACGTTCCGCGCGGACAGCTACGACCGGATGTCCCGAAACCCGCAGGTGACCTTCGGCGACTCGCTCGACGAAGATTTGGTGCGCCGCGATTTCACCGTGAACGCGATGGCCGTGAAGATCGGCGCGGACGGCGCGCTGGAGTTCATCGATCCGCTCGACGGCATGACCGCCCTGCTCGACGGCGTGCTGGACACGCCTGCGGCGCCGGAGGATTCGTTCAACGACGATCCGCTGCGCATGCTGCGCGCCGCACGGTTCGTCTCCCAGCTGGGGTTCGAACCGCATCCGCGGGTGCGGGCCGCGATCACCGCGATGGCCGACCAGATCGAGCGCATCACCGCCGAGCGGGTACGGGTGGAGCTGGACAAGCTCATTGGTGGCGCGCACCCGATCGACGGCATCAACGTCATGTGCGAGACCGGGCTGGCGCAGCGGGTGCTGCCCGAGGTGCCCGCGATGAAGCTGGAGATCGACGAGCATCATCAGCACAAGGACGTCTACTGGCATTCGCTCACCGTGCTCGAGCAGGCCATCGACCAGGAGGACGGCGACCCCGACCTGGTGCTGCGCTGGGCCGCGCTGCTGCACGACATCGGCAAGCCCGACACCAAGCGCAACGAGCCGGGCGGCGGCGTCAGCTTCCACCACCACGAGGTGGTCGGCGCGAAGATGGTGCGCAAACGGATGCGGGCGCTGAAGTACCCGAAGCAGTTCACCGAGGACGTCGCCCGGCTGGTGTTCCTGCACCTTCGCTTCCACGGTTACGGCAAAGGCCAGTGGACCGACTCCGCGGTCCGCCGTTACGTCACCGACGCCGCCGACCTGCTCCCCCGCCTGCACAAACTCGTCCGCGCCGACTGCACCACCCGCAACAAGCGCAGGGCCGCCGCGCTGCGGGCCACCTACGACGAGCTCGAGGCGCGGATCGAACGGCTGCGTGAGCAGGAAGATCTGGCCAAGGTCCGCCCGGACCTGGACGGCAACGCGATCATGGAGCTGCTCGGTCTGTCTCCGGGACCCGACGTCGGGCGGGCGTGGCGCCACCTGAAGGAGCTGCGCCTGGACCACGGCCCGCTCAGCCGGGACGAGGCCGAGGCCGCGCTGCTCGAATGGTGGAAGACGCAGAGCTGATCGGGTCAGAAGACGATCAAGGTGGTGCCGGCCAGGATCGCCGAGCGCATCTGGGCCAGGTCGAACGATCCGGCGATCTCCGGCAGTTCGACGCGGAATCGAATGAGGTCGCCTTCCCGCACGGCGCGCACGATCCGCGCGTCCTTGGGCAGGTGCTCGAGCGGCACGGCGGGCACGTCGATCATTCGGCGCGGAATGCGGACGCCGAACCAGGTCACCCGGCGGATCGCGATATCCAGCCGGTTGTCCGCGACGGACGCCTCCACCAGGGCGGTGACCAGCCGGCGGCGGTGCCTGGCACGGATCAGCCCGCTCGGGTGCACGTCCAGGTCCCAGTCCAGCGGCTGGGTGTTGAGCCACCCGACCAGCGCCGCCGTGGTAACGGTGCCGATGAGATCGAGCCGGGCGGTGCGCACCTTCGTCGGCACGCCCGGTACCAGGCGGACACCGTGGGCGATCACCGTCACGGACTCGATCGGGTGATCGTCCCAGCGCAGCCGCGACAGGACCGTCTTGGTCTGGAAGTGTGCGCCGCGGCGGCGCACCTTCAGCACCTGCAAGGTGGCGTGCAGGTCGTGACCGAGCAGCGTCGCGCTGACCTCCTGCCCACCGAACCGGCTCAGGATGCCTTCGCTGAGCATGGTCATCAGCACATCCGGCAGCAGCGCCGTGACGGTGCCCGCGCCGAGGTCGGCGACCGGATCCATCCAGGCCGTGCTGAGCGCGACCCACTGCTCCAGCCAGGATTGATCGAACAGGCGCTTTCCGAGATCGACGGCCCGCAACGGCGACCAGGACTTCGGATCGAAATACGTGGCCATGATTGGATCGAGCGTACTTGGCGCGGGCGTCCGAGCCCCCGCGCTGTGACCCAGGTCGCGCGGACCGGACGTCTTGCCTGCGGTAACGCTCGAGCACGAGAATCGAAGAGCCGTCTATCACGCACTGCTGGAGGACGCACATGGCGCTGGATTTGAACAGTGACCTCGGTGAGGGTTTCGGGCCGTGGACGATGGGCGACGACGCCGCGATGCTCGACATCGTTACCAGCGCGAACATCGCCTGCGGATTTCACGCGGGCGACCCCTCGATCATGCGCAGGACCTGCATGCTCGCGGTGGAGAAGGGGGTGCGGATCGGTGCCCACGTCGGGTATCGCGACTTGGCCGGTTTCGGCCGGAGAGAGATCGCCGTCGCGCCTGACGAACTGCGCGACGAGGTGCTGCACCAGATCGGTGGTCTCGACGCCTTCGCGAGGGCCGCGGGCGATCGAGTGCGGTACGTGAAACCGCATGGAGCGCTTTACCATTCCGCCGCGCGCGATCGTGAGCTGGCGGACGCGGTGCTGGCCGCGATGGTGGAGTACGACCCGCGCCTCGTACTCCTCGGTCCGGCGGACACCGGACTGGAGTCGGCCGCCGAGGCCGTCGGTGTGCGATTCGTCGGCGAGGGCTTCGCTGACCGCGCCTACACGCCGGAGGGGTCGCTGGCCGCGCGGGGCACGCCGGGAGCGGTGCTGGAGCCGGAGCAGGCGGTCGTCCAAGCGGTCTCGATCGCGAAGTCCGGCCTTGCCCGGACAGTGGGCGGGTCCGGCGAGGTGGTGGTGCGTGCAGCGAGCATCTGCGTGCACGGTGATTCTCCCGCCGCGGTGGAGATGGCTCGCTTCATCCGGGCCGCGCTGGACGAAGTCGGCGTGCCGGTAGAACCCTTCGGCTGAGGGCAGAGGCATGGCGACGAGGGGCGGGCCGACGCACGCGGCGTGGCAGGCGGCAGAAGCGGCGATCCGCGCTGCGGGCGATCGAGCGCTGCTGATCAATCCGCAGCGCCGCGACTCGGTCGCGGAACTCGCGACGGCGCTGCGGGATCGTCCGATACCCGGGGTGCAGGATGTGCTCCCAGCGGCGGAGACCCTCCTGCTCACGCTGCATTCGCCACGCGACGCGGACCCTGTCCGTCGGGTACTGACGAGCCTGCTGGTCTCCCTGCACGCCGAGCAATCGCCCATTGTTTCCCGTGGAACGTTGTCCGACAACGCGTTCCGTGTCGAGCCGGTGTCGATCCCCGTGCGTTTCGACGGCCCCGACCTCGATGACGTGGCTCGGATGCTCGACCTCACCACGGCCGAGGTGATCGCCGCGCACACGGGCACGGTGTGGCGGTGCGCTTTCGTCGGATTCGCGCCCGGCTTCGGCTACCTGGAATCGCCCGACGGCAGGCTGTCCGTCCCTCGCAGAGCGCAGGCGCGCACATCGATTCCGGCGGGCGCAGTCGCGCTCGCCGGTGGATACAGCGCCGTGTACCCACGCAGCACACCGGGCGGATGGCAGGTGATAGGAACCACCGAACTCAGGATGTGGGATGTCGAGCGTGAGCCGCCCGCGCTGATCCGCGCGGGCGCCACGGTTCGTTTCGTCGACGCGAGGGACGGATGATGATCGTCGTCGAGACTGTCGGTCCATTGGCAACGATTCAGGATCTGGGGCGACCGGGTTGGTTCGATTCCGGTGTCGGTCACGCGGGGGCGGCGGACCGCTGGTCGCTGCGGCTGGCCAACCGGCTGGTCGGCAACCCGGAGGGGCACGCGGCTGTCGAAGTGCTGCTCGGAGGTCTCGCGCTGCACGCCGAAGAGCACGTCATGCTGGCGGTGACCGGCGCACCGGCGCCCGCCAGCGTCGACGGCTTGCCCGTGGGGCACGCGAGTGTGCTGGAACTGGAACCTGGGCAGGTACTGCGGCTGGGCTACGCGTCCGTCGGGCTGCGCAGCTACGTCGCGGTGCGCGGCGGTATCGACGTGCCGGAGACGCTTGGTTCTCGTAGCCACGACACCATGTCGGGCCTGGGGCCGGAACCTCTGGCACGAGGTGATCGCCTACCGGTCGGAGCTTCTCCGCACACGATCCCGGTCGTGGACCTCGCTCCTGTCGCTGAGTTGCCCGCGGACGTCGTCACCGTGCGTGCTGTGCCCGGCCCGCGCGACGACTGGTTCACCGACGCCGCGGCCCTGTTCGAGGGCGAGTGGGAGGTCTCCGCCGACACCGACCGGGTCGGCGCACGATTGGCCCGCCGCACCGGCCCGCCACTGGAACGCAAGGTCACTCGCGAGTTGCCGACCGAGGGCATGGCGCTCGGCTCGATCCAGGTGCCCCCGAGCGGACAGCCGGTCGTGTTCCTCGCCGACCATCCGGTCACAGGGGGCTATCCGGTGATCGCGGTGGTGGTCGACGCCGACGTCGACGCGATCGCGCAGACCCGGCCCGGTCAGCCGGTGCGGTTCGTGCGCGCGGGTTGACCCCGGGTCGCGCTCGGCGTCAGCCGGGCGTGCATGAGATACACGTTGTAGGTGTCCCATGCCGAGAGCATGAAGTACAGGTCTTCGCCGGTCGACCACGGATGGATGAACCCGCCGTAGGACTTCGGGTAGTCGGCGGTGGACACCAGTGGGATCGCTTCGGTCCACGCGCCCTGCGGGCTCGCCGCGGTACGCAACACGATCGCGCCCCGCGCCGAATCCAGGTAGACCATCTGCCACTGTCCGGTCGACCGGTCGTAGCGCACCGACAGCTCACTGGCCATGCCGAGCACCAACGGGGTGGCCTGGTTCTCGGCGGCGGGCGCCCAGGTGCCGCCCACCCAGTATTGGTAGGCGGACTTGTTGAGGATCTGCTGCTGGGGCACACGGGCCAGCGCGATCGTGCCGATGCGTCCGTTGGGTGTGCCGAACATGTAGACGTACCCGCCCTGCGGCACCATCGCCGCGACCTGGAACTTGCCGAGACCGAACAGGTTCTCCCATTTGGCGTGCTGGTCTTTGCGCCAGGTACGCCCGAGGTCGTCGGAGTAGGCGATGCCGCCGTAGTTGGTCCACCACAGGCCCGGGATGCGGCTCCACCTGTTCACCGACATGTAGCTGAGGTACTGCCGGTTGCCGACGGCGAACCCGGAGGTCGGGATGGTGGTGGTCTCCCAGTTCTTGATCTTGCGGCTGCCCAGGATCTCCGCGGCGTGGCAGCGGCTGTCCTGGGCGAAGGTGTCCAGGGTCAGGCCGTCGGACAGTTCGTGGTCGGTGCTGAAACCGATGACGTTGCTGCGCCAATCCTGGTCGTCGTTGCCGGCGCCGCCGACGCCCCAGCCTTTGCCGAAAGTGTCGCCGAAGACGACGGCGACCTCACCGGGCGCCGTCTCCCACATCAACCCGAGATCGGTGCCGTCGACCTGCCAGCGCATGTCGGTCCGGTTCTCCGAGCCGTGCCCGGTCACCTGCCCGACCAGCCGCACCGACTCCACCGCGGGCGCGGTCGGCGAGGCCGTGAGCGATCCCGGTTCGGCCGGATGCACCACCTGCGGTGGGGCGGGCTGCGGCTCCTCGCCGGGACCGCCGGGCACGGGAACCGGAATCGGCTCGATCTCCGGCTTGAACTCCACGCGCGGAAGTTTCACGGGCGCACCGGAACCCGAGCCACTGCCGGAACCGGACCCGTAAGCACTGCCCGTACCGGAGCCCGCGGCGGAGCCGGAGGAGCCGGTTCCCTCGTCGGTGCCCGTCTCGGGCGTCGGGCTGGGAGCCGGATCGGTCCCGGGGTGCTCGGGATAGTCCCTGATATCAGGGCATGGGTTGTCACACGGATTCTCCGGCAGGGGATCGGGAACGATCCGTGTGTTGTCCTGCGGCGGGTCGGGCACCGGAACGGGAGTCAGTTCCGGGATCGGCACCGGGATGTCGATCTGCGGGGGCAGCGGGGGCGGAGGCGGCTGCGCCGGATCGGGCTCGCGATTGAGCGGGTCGAACCCGACTTCACCGCAGCTGTTCACCGGCGGCGGCGCCCACGGGAAGGGTGCGGCTTGCACGGTCGGCACCGGCACGGTGAGTGCGCCGACGAGCAGCGCGCCGAACAGCGCCGGCGCACGAGGGGAGGTGATCACGGAGGTGCGCATCAGCTGGGCCCCGCCGCGGTCGTCAAGCGATCGGGTGCGCGGCGGCGGACCGAGTTTTCCATGCGCCCAGCAGTTCTCGTACCGCATCGGGGTGGTGCACCGGAAAACCCATGTCGTATCGACTCCTGTCGGTCGGCCGCTGACAGGTCAACATACCGGAACAACCGCCGTGAACGGGGGACGGCGAATCGGAAAGCCTCGGTAATGGAACCAGCGCCGGGCCGAGTGCGTCCAAGGGAATATGGACGAGATCGAGTACGTGTTCGGTACCGGTGACGGCTGCGTGCACGTCTGGACCAGCGAGGCCGACCTGGAACTCGGCGGCACGGGCACGGCCGATGCGGTGCGGCTGGACTTCGACGGGGACGGCATCGCCGACGACGCGCTGTGGGATCCGGCCGGCGCGGGCCGAGCCGAGGTCGCGGCGCTGGATCTCGACGACGACGGCGTGCCCGACCATTTCTTCACCGATCCCACCGCCCTCGGGACCTGGAACCACGAGATCACCGGTCTACCCGCGGACGCGGCGAGCGAGCCGCTGGACTGGATCGTGCGCACGGACGCGGACGCGCCGGATCGTCTGGTGGACGACCAGCGATTATCGGAGCCACAGGCGAATTCCGAGGATGCCGGTGCGCTGCCCGAGCACCTCGCGCACTGGCTCAACCGCGCCCGGCGCGACCCAGGCGATGATTTGTTCCTCAGCTGACCGCGCGGCGGCGCTTGTTCACCGTGATGGCCGCGATTCCCGCGGCGTAGATGGCGGCTCCCGACAGCACGACGACCGCGGATCTGCCGTCGTCCGGAACGATCACGGCCGCGGCCGCGATGGCAAGCACGAACGTGATGTTGAAAACGGTGTCCTGCAAGGCGAAGACCTGGCCTCGGCGAGCGTCATCGATATCGATCTGCATGGTCGCGTCACCGGTCAGTTTGATCGTCTGCCCGGCCAGCCCAAGCAGAAAGGCGCCTGCCAAGAGCAGTTCGTGCGCACGCTGCGCCGCGGCGCCCGCGTCGGCGAACGCGATCGGCGTGACCAGGGTCAGTTGCACCAGCATCGCGGTGATCAGTCCGGCGACCACGGTGCGGGCCCGCCCCAGCCGGGGAACAAGTAGCGGCGCGACTACGGCGGCCACCAGCATGCCCCCCGCGGTGGCGCCGATCGCGACGCCGAAACCGACCAGGCCGCCACTGAGTCCGGTGCCGTCCACCGGGGTCTGGCGCAGCACCAGCACCATGATCAACGTATTCACGCCGAAGACGATTCGATGGGTTCCGATACCCAGCATCGCCGTCGTGACCGCTCGCGACTCCCACACCGCTGTGGCGCCGGTACGCAGACCGGTGGCGATCGCGTGCACCGTGTTCTCGCCCTTCGCCGCGTCGGGAGCCGGGCCGAGCACGTGGCGCGGGAACCCCGCCGCCAACGCCGCGCCGAGCAGCGACCCGGCGCCGCTGATCGCGACCGCGACCGCCGAGGCGAAGTCTCCCGCTCCGATCAGACCGATCATGCCCACCGCGATCGCCGCGCCCGCGCCCGCGCATCCGGAGGCGACCGTGGCCAGCACCGAGTTCATCGGCACCAGCCACGCCTGCGCCAGCACCCGCGGCAGCGCGGCCGAGACGCCTGCCAGGACGAATCTGCTCACACCCACCACCGCCAGAGCCAGCAACAGCAGTGGCGTCTCGCCGACTCCCGCGAGCAGCCCTACGCTGACCAGCGCGATCAGCCCGGCACGTAGCACGTTGGCCACCAGCAGCACAGCGCGCCGATCCCAGCGATCCAGCAGTGCGCCCGCGTACGGCCCGATCAGCGAATACGGCAGCAGCAGTACCGCGAATCCCGCGGCGATGGCCAGCGGATCGGTCTGCCGCTCGGGGTTGAACAGGATCGCGCCCGACAACGCCGCCTGGAACATCCCGTCGCCGAACTGCCCGGCGAAACGCACCAGGGCCAGCCGCGCCACGCCTGGGCTCTGCCGAAGTGTGGCGAGCAATCCCTCCGGCCGTTGCTCCGCGGGAGTGCGGCCTTCGGCGTGACCAGTCGACACGTCCGCGAGAGTACTGCGTATACCGACGATGTCGCATGTTCGCGCATCGGCCCAGCGCTGCGCCTCAGACCCGGTCGACCAGCGCGCTCACCGTCGCCCGCATATCCGGCGCCATCGGCAGTTCGTCGAGCGCGTCCGCGTCGATCCAGGCGAACGCGTCGTGCTCGCCCGGGGCGAGGGCGACGTCGCCCGATCCGGCCTCCGCGACGAAGCTGTATTTCCGCACTTTCGCCTTGGTCCGCGTGGCGTAATCGAATCCACCGAGGAAGTCGACGACGGCGCGCAGTCGCAGCCCCGTTTCCTCCAGCAATTCCCGTTCGACGCACTCGGCGAATGTCTCGCCCGATTCGACGCCTCCGCCGGGCAGTTCGTACATGCCGCCGTGATAGTCGTCGGCGACCCGGCGCACCATCAGAAGCCGGCCCGCGCGGAACACGGCGACGCCGATCACGAAATGAGCGATGCCGTCGCGGCGCGCTTCGCTGCGGAGTTGCTGCTCGAGCCGGGCGAGGTCATCGGGGTCCAGCACGTCGTTCCCTCCGGTTGGCGTTGTGGCGCTGGTCAATCGGCGCCGGGCCGCGATATCCGACGAGGTGGCCCGACGTTTCGACGTACCGGTTGGTTCTGCTCGCCTCCCGTTCACCTTCCGGTCGCTCGCGTAAAATGCCGAGTGCGGCACAATTTACTAGGAATGCGGAGTACCACGGCGGAAGTGCTCCTACCCTGAATGGCGATCGGTGCACGGTCCCGAGAGGAGGACCATGATGTCCACACTCACGACACCACACATCGATGTCCACCGTGGCGGCGACCGCATGAAGACGCGGGTCTCCTGGCTGGATTCGAAGCATTCGTTCTCCTTCGGGGAACATTACGATCCCGACAACACCCACCACGGCCTGCTGCTGGTCAACAACGAAGACATCGTCTCCCCCGGCCAGGGCTTCGACACCCATCCGCATCGCGACATGGAGATCGTCACCTGGGTGCTCGGCGGCAGTCTGGTGCATCAGGATTCGCTGGGCCACAGCGGTGTCATCTATCCCGGCCTGGCCCAGCGCATGAGCGCGGGCACCGGCATCCTGCATTCGGAGAAGAACGATTCGTGGCGCCTGGACGGCCATATCGCCGAACACGAGGATCCCGTGCACTTCGTGCAGATGTGGGTGGTGCCCGACGAACCGGGGCTGACCCCGGGCTACGAGCAACTGGAGATCGACGACGAACTCGCGGGAGGAGGTCTGGTCGCGGTCGCCTCAGGGCTGCCCCGCTACCGCGACCGGACCGCCATCGCCATCAACAGCAGCCATTCGGCGCTGCATGTGGCGCGCATGGCGAGCGCGGAGCCGGGCGCCGAGCAGGTTGTCGACCTGCCCGACGCGCCGTACCTGCACTTGTTCGTGGCGCGCGGTGAGGTGGACATGGAGGGAGTAGGGCCGCTCTACGAGGGCGACGCGGTGCGTTTGACCAGGTCGGGCGGCCAACGTGTGGTGGCGCGGCAACCTTCGGAAATCTTGGTGTGGGAGATGCACGCGCGGCTGGGCGCCCAGTAGCCGGTTCGCATTAACATCCGTCCGTTGGGCGTGCGATCAGTAGGCGACCGCCGCGCACCCTCGGACCGCCTCGTCCGGACCGAGCATCGCGAGGCACCGACGGAGAGGAAGTCCATGTCGCAATATCCGCCCCCGCCGCCCGGCCAGTACCCGCCGCCGGGTCAGTATCCCCCGCCGCCCGGCGGCCAGTACCCGGGCCAGCCCGCCTATTGGCAGGAATCGCCGAAGGGCCGGGGCCTGGCGATCACCGCGCTGGTGCTGGGCATCCTCGCGTTGCTGTTCTTCTGGACGATCATCGGCGGCTACGTCTGCGGCATTTTCGCCGTCATCCTCGGCATAGTCGCGGTGTTCAAGGCCAGGGCGGGCACCGCCGGGGGCATGGGCATGGCGGTCACCGGTGTCGTCCTCGGCGTGCTCGGCATCGTGGGAGCCATCCTGCTCACCATCGTGGGCTACAACTTCTTCATCGACTCCGGCGGCAAGGACTTCGTGGACTGCGTGAACAAAGCGGGCAACGACCAGGCCAAGATCGATCAGTGCGAGCGCGACTGGAACGAGAAACTGCAGGACAAATACAGCATCACGCTCACCCCGGCGCCCGCGCCGACGCCCCGTTGACGGCTGCGCACAGCCGGGTCGTGGCGATCACCTCGGCGAACTCGCGGCGGAAGTCGCCGTCGGGCGCCACGACCCAGGTGCGGTAGCCGCCGTGCTCGTCGGTGGGTGACGGCAGCACGATATGGCTGCCCGGCAGGGCGATCGAGGCGCAGACCCGGAACAGGTCGGCGAACAGCCCGGTGTCCAGGTACGAATTGTCGGTGGGGCCGGTCAGGAAGGTCCAGCGATCCGCGCGTGGATGCGCGATGATCGGCCCGGGGCGAGGCTCGGGTCCGGCGTTCAGTCGCTCGCGTACGCGCCTGCCGACTTCCGCGGGCATCACGACCGCGCCGACCGAGCCGACCTCCAGCATGATGCGACCCAGGATCGGGTCCACGAGAGCGTACAGACCGTTGCTCTCGCGATAGCGACGGCAGCGAGCGAACGCGTCCTGAATCGTGGGGAAATCCGTGGACGCGAGATGCCTGGCCGATTCGATGCGCGATGTACTCATGTCGAACAACCTCGCCTCGCTGTGGTGGACGCGTGCTCGGAAGAAACGATCGCTGTCTCGACCCTAGTCCTGGCCAAGTCGCTTGACAATAGTCACCCACAGCGCGCGTCGTGGTGCGCGTAGCATCCGTGCACATGGCACCCGTTTCCCCCACCGTTGCCCGCTGGGAACTGGTGCTTCGGCTGCGTGAACTGCGCGAACAGCGCGGGTTCGACTCCGCGGGCTTCGCCAGGCGAGTGGGCTTCACACCGGCCAACTGGTCGCATGTGGAGAAGGGCCGCCGGGTGCTCACCACCAAGACCATCGGCCCCGTGCTGGAACTGCTCGACGTGGAACCCGAGGAGCGCGCGGAGCTGCTGGCCCTACTGGAGGCCAGTAAGCAGCGTGGCTGGTGGGCGAAGTCCTCGGCCTTGATCGGCCCGGAACTGCAGCGGCTCTACGGCATGGAATACGGCGCGCAGAGCATCCGCAGTTACGACAGCCTCGTGGTACCGGGCCTGTTGCAGACCGAAGACTACGCGCGCGCGTTGATCAGCGCCGACGTGATGATCCGGCCGGTCCAGGTCGAGCAGCTGGTGGCGATCCGGATGCGGCGCCAGGAGCGGTTGCGCGGCGCGGACCCGGTGGAACTCACCGCGGTCTTCGGTGAGGGCACGCTGCTGCAGCAGACCGGTGGCCCGGACGTGCTGCGCGGGCAGTTGACCTACCTGGCCGAGTTGATCGAGGAATCGGACACCGTCGAGGTGCGCGTCATCCCGTTCGCGGCCACCGCGGGCGCGGTGCTCGGCGGCTCCAGTTTCCACCTCATCGACTTCGCCGGCGAACAGCTGCCCACCTTCGGCTGGGTGGAGAGCGCGGTCTTCGGCGGGGCCGTCGAGGACCCGGATCTGGTCCGCGATCTGCGCTTCGCGTACCTGCGCGCGGTGGAGCAATCGCTGTCACGAGCGGAGTCATTGGCCCTGATCAGGCGCTATTCCCGCGTGTAAAATCCTGCCCATGGCCACCACCGCACGGCCGGAACACACCGGCTGGTTCACATCGACCAGATCGAACAACGGCAACCAATGCGTCGAGGTCCGGTTCGCAGGTGACGCGGTGCTCATCCGTGACAGCAAATATCGCCGCAACCCGGCAAATAGCCCCGCCGAAGAGCCCGTCATCACCGTCACCGTAGCCGAATGGACCGCCTTCCTCGAGGCACTGCGCACCCGCGGGCGATCGAATGGCGAACTGGGCGCACATCCCGCAGCCGACGGTCACATCGCATTGCGCCACCGCGGAACCACCCTCACCTATACCCCGGAGGAGTGGGACGCCTTCCTGCTCGGCGCGCACGACGGCGAATTCGATCGCGTCGTCTTCCCTGCCTGATTTCCCTGCTCGCCACCCCCGGGCCGACCGCGCCCGGGGGCCGACCCGCACGCTTGTCGGCATACTGGATTCCGTGACTTCCGAACTGACCCGTCCCTCCGGTATCGATCTGTCCTACCTCGACGAGGACGTGCGGGTGCAGGACGACTTGTTCGCGCACGTCAACGGCAAATGGCTGGCCGAACACCAGATCCCCGCCGACCGGGCGGTCGACGGCGCCTTCCGCGCGCTCTACGACCAGGCGGAGCTGGACGTGCAGGCAATCATCCAGAATGCCGCGGCCGCCGACGCCGAGCCGGGCAGCGAGGCACGCAAGATCGGCGACCTGTACTCCAGCTTCATGAACACCGACGCGGTGGCCGCCGCCGGGCTCGCCCCCATCGCGGCCGAACTCGCGGCGATCGCCGAGGTTGCCGACAAGGGGGCTTTCGCGGCGCTGCTCGGCCGGTTGCAACGCACCGGCGTCGGGGGCGCCGTCGCCGTTTTCGTCGACACCGACGACAAGGACTCCAACCGCTATCTGGCGCACGTCACCCAGTCCGGCATCGGACTGCCCGACGAGTCGTACTACCGGCAGGAGGAGTTCGCCGAGATCCGCGCGAAGTACATAGCGCACATCGGCCGCATGTTCGCCCTCGCCGCCGCCGATCCGCAGGTCGCCGGGCTGCTGCCGGCCGAACTCGACACCGTCGGCGAACGCGTCTTCGCGCTGGAGCGGAAACTCGCCGCCGGGCACTGGGACGTGGTGCGCCGCCGGGACGCCGAACTCAGGTACAACCTGACCACCTTCGCCGCGCTGGCCGCGGACAACCCCGAATTCGACTGGGCCGCCTGGACTTCCGCGCTGGCCGAGGGCGTCGAGGGCGCCGGGGCCGAGCTGTTCGCCGAGTCGGTGGTGCGCCAGCCGGACTATCTGCGCACGTTCGCGCGGCTCTGGGCCGATGAACCGCTCGCGGATTGGCAGGCGTGGGCGGCTTGGCGGGTGCTCCGCTCGCGTGCGCCTTATCTGACCGAGGCCGTGGTCGAGGAGAACTTCGACTTCTACGGCCGCACGCTCACCGGCGCCGAGGAGAACCGGGAGCGCTGGAAGCGCGGCGTCACGCTGGTGCAGGACCTGCTGGGCGAGGCGGTGGGCAAACTGTATGTGGCCGATCACTTCCCGCCGGAGGCCAAAGCCCGCATGGTCGAGTTGGTGGCCAACCTGCAGGAGGCCTACCGCCGCAATATCGCCGAGCTGGAGTGGATGGGGCAGGACACCAGGGTCGCCGCGCTGGCGAAGCTGGAGAAGTTCACCCCGAAGATCGGCTACCCGGACAAGTGGCGGGACTACTCGGGCGTGACGATCGACCCGGACGATCTGGTCGGCAACTACCGCAGGGGTTACGCGGCCGAACACGATCGAGATCTGCGCAAGCTCGGCGGTCCGGTCGATCGCGACGAGTGGTTCATGACCCCGCAGACGGTGAATGCCTACTACAACCCGGGCATGAACGAGATCGTCTTCCCGGCCGCCATTCTGCGTCCGCCGTTCTTCGACATGAACGCCGACGACGCGGCCAACTACGGCGGAATCGGCGCGGTGATCGGCCACGAGATCGGGCACGGCTTCGACGATCAGGGTGCGAAGTACGACGGCGACGGCAACATGGTGGACTGGTGGACCGACGAGGACCGCGCCGAATTCGGCAAGCGCACCAAGGCGCTGATCGACCAGTACGACGTGCTCTCCCCCAAGGACCTGCCGGACGAGCACACCGTGAACGGCCAGTTCACCATCGGCGAGAACATCGGCGACCTCGGCGGTCTGTCCATCGCGCTGGCGGCGTACCGGATCTCGCTCGGCGGCGCGGAGGCGCCGGTGATCGACGGTCTCACCGGCCTGCAACGGGTGTTCTACGGCTGGGCACAGGTGTGGCGCACCAAGGCCCGCGCGGAGGAGGCCATCCGCCGGCTCGCCACCGATCCGCATTCGCCGCCGGAATTCCGCTGCAACGCGGTCGTGCGCAATATCGACAGTTTCCACGAGGCGTTCGGCGTCGAACCCGGCGATGCGCTGTACCTCGAACCCGCAGAGCGCGTGAAGATCTGGTAGCTCCGCGAACTTTCGCGCGCACCTACCGAGTAGAGCAAAAGCCGAACATTACGGTCGGGCTACTTCGAGCAATTGATCGTAATGTTCGGCTTCGCGCCGAGCCGGGGTTACCGGCTGTCAGTTCCAGTCGCCGAGGCCGTCGCTCGCGCTGAGCGTCCCGCCCTGGGTGTTCTGCACGATCACCGGGTCGCCACGGCGTGCGTTCTCGAAGAACCACTTGGCGTCCTCGGTGCTGACGTTCAGGCAGCCGTGGCTGGCGTTGGAGACGCCCTGCTGGGCGACCGACCACGGCGCCGCGTGCACGAAGATGCCGCTGTTGGAGATGCGGGTGGCGTACTCGACCTCCAGCTTGTAGCCCTCGGGGTCGGTGATCGGGACGCCGTAGGTCGACGAGTCCATGGTCATCTTGCGCAGCTGTTCGCCGACGATGTAGGTGCCGTTCGGCGTCTCGTGCTTGGGCTTGCCCATCGAGGTGGGCATCTCCTTCACCACCTCGCCGTTACGGGTGATGGTGATGGTGTGGGTGGTGTCGTCGGCGGTGGCCACGAAGGCGTCGCCGATGCGGAACGAGCTGGTGGTGCCGCCCGCCTGCACCTGCACGTCGGTGTTGTCCGGCCAGAACTCGTCCGGCCGCCAGCGCACCTGCTTGTCGCCGCGCCAGTAGAAGTGGCCGGGCGCGGCCTTCGACGAGGTGATCTTGATGGCCTTCTCGGCGGTGGCGTGGTCGGTCACCGGCTCCTTGAAGGTGATGATGATCGGCTGCGCGACGCCGACGACCTCGCCGTCGGCGATGTTGATCGAGGGCGGGGCGAAGTTCGCCTGCGGCTCGGGCTCGGTGGCCGCGGCGGCCGAACCGGTGCCGATCCCCGGAATCGGTTCGGCATGTGCTGGCGCGACGAGCAGAACACCGGCTGCCGCGATCGCGGCCGACAGCAGGACGCCCTCGCGCATCCGGCGGGTCAGCCGCGCTCCCTTGCGGCGAGCAGGCAACGACCCGGTGTGCAAAGCGGCATGCATAGGTTTCTCGTCCATTCCATCTCTCGCGCGCACGCGTACGCGCGCGTAGCGAGATATTTCATTTCAGCGCGGAGCCAGAAGAGCGCCCCACGGGTATCGACGGCCCGACCCGTCGTCCATTCCTACCGTCCCCGCACGGCCGGAAGCTACCGGCGTTTCAGAGTCATTCACATACCGCATGACGAGTGACGTAGGACACAAACGATGCTGTTAGGTATAGATGCGGGCAAACCTCCCGGTCACGCCGGATCGGTCGCCACTCGGGCGATGCGAGTGAAGGCGCGAAAGATGGTTCACCGCAAACTAGTTAGTGACCAAGCTCACTGATCACGTCGAATGAAATCGGGCGGTGCGGACCGGTCGCGATGTTGTGCGGCACCGAGCGCGGGATGCTTCCGCGGGCGTATCGCGGGGCAGGCCGCAGGCGCACTCGCCCGAGGATCGTGGCCAGCGCGATCCGCAATTCGTAGTCCGCGAGTGCCGCGCCGACGCAGCGCCGGTGGCCCCCGCCGAACGGCGCGAACTCGAACGGCCGGTAGCGACGGTCGACGAAGCGGCCCGGATCGAAGCGCAGCGGGTCGGACCACACCTCCGGATCGGAGTGCAGCAACGGCACCGCGATTCCCATGGTGTCGCCCGGGGCGAGCGCCACGCCGCGCAGCGCGAAGGGCTCGGTGAGGCGGCGCAGCACGATCGGCACCGGCGGATGCAGCCGCAGCGTCTCCTGGCAGACCGCGTCCAGATACGGCAGCGCGGCCAGCTCGGCGGGACTCGCGTGCTGGCCCGCGTCGTGCAGTTCCCGCCGCAGACGGGCCAGCGCCTCCGGCGCGCGGTGCAGCCGGAACAGCGCCCAGACCAGCGTGGTCGCGGTGGTCTCGTGCCCGGCGACCAGCAGCGTGCGGATCTGCTCGCACAACTCGTCATCGGCGTCGTCCCGGTACGCGGACAGCAACACGTCGAGCACGTCGGCGGGTTCGGCGAGGACGTGCTCGCGCTTGCGCGCGATATCGGCTCGGATCAACCGATCCAGCCGGTCCCGCGCGGCGCGGAACCGGTCCCATGGGCCGTGCCCGCGCAGTCCGTGGCGCAGCGCGGGCACCAAGAGCAACGGCCCGGAGAACGCGGTGATGAAGTCCGTCACCGCGGCGGTGTACTCCGCTTGCCGCCCCTGATCGCGCACGCCGAACACCGCCGTCGCGATCACCCGCAGCGTGAGCGCCCGTGCCGCCGCCCGCGCATCGACGCGCGCCCCCGCCACCCACGCCTGCCCGCTTTCCCCGGCCATCTCCCGCAGCGTCGCCTCCCGGATGAGCGCGCCGTACTCCCGTATCCGGGCGCTGTGGAAGGCGGGAGCGAGCAGCGCGCGATCGCGGCGGTGGCGCTCGCCCGAGGCCAGGATCAGGGACGCGGCGCCGACCATCGGCTCGATCGGGTTCGGACGCGGCGGTTCGGAGAACTCCACCGGCGACCGGAACATCTCGCGGGCGCCGATGGCCGTCCCGGTGAACAGTGCGGCGCCGAAACCGGGAAAGCGCACGTAGAACGGGTCGCCTTCGCGCGCCCTTCGCCATCGGAAGTACCGGTCGAAATCGATGCCCGCGGCAACGGCGTGCAGCGCCGTCGAGCGCGGCACCCGAGGTCCGGCGCCCGTCTCGGCTTCCAGCATCCGCACAGTCATACCGAGAAACACGTAGTCACTCCCGGAGCGGTTCGACGCTAGCTCGCGGCCTGTTTGTGCTTGCGGACCGTGGCCTGCGCGGTCGCCGCCAGCCGCGCCAGCCTGGCGTCGCCGAGTGCGGTCACCATGCTGCCGAGCCCGTTGGTCACGAACGCGATCGACATGCCGAGATCCGGGTCGGCGTACGCACCGGAGCCGCCGACGCCGTAATGGCCGAAGGCGTTGCGCGGCTGCTGCTTGGACATCAGCACCGGGCGGTGATAACCGAGCGTGAAGTGGATCGGCAGACCGAGCACGTAGTCGCGGCTGTGGGTGGGCTGGACCTGGGCGATGGTCGCGATCGTCGCGGGTTCCAGCAGCCGCGCGACGGGCTCGGATCCGGACGCGTCGACCCCGTGCACGCTGCGTCCCGAGCGGCCGACGTGCACAACGCCGCCGTTGGCCAGCGCGCCGTACATCCGCGCCAGGGCGCGCGCCGAGAACACGCCGTTCCAGCCCGGCATCACCGAGTCGTGCACCCTCGGATCGCGAACCAGCTCGTCGAAACTCTCGGGCATGCCCGCCTCGGCCAGCCCGCGTACCGGCCGCACCCAGGACAGCACGGAGGAGGCAGTGTTCCAGCGGATGCCCGGCGGACCGAGGGGCCGGAAGATCTTGGCGATCCGATGTCGTTCGGATTCCGGGACGCGGAACCAGTACTCGTCCAGGCCGAGCGGCTCGGCGATCTCCGCGCGCAGCACCTCGGTGAACGGCCCGCCGGTCACTCGCTGCACGAGTTCGGCGACGAGCCAGCCGAAGGTGATGGCGTGATAGCCGGAGGTGCGGATGCGCCGGGGGTCCGGCGGGCTGTCGGCCAGCGCCCGGACCACGGCGTCGTAGTCCAGGATGCCTTCCCGGCCGGGGACCAGGCCGCGCACCCGGTGCAAGCCGGCGCGGTGGCACAGCACGTCCCGGACCGTGATGTCGTCCTTACCGTGCGCGGCGAACTCCGGCCAGTATTCGGCCATCGGCGTGTCGTAGGCGATCAGACCCCGTTCGGCCAACCGGTGCACGACGGTCGAGGCCACGCCCTTGCCGGTGGAGAAGGTCAGCGCGACGGTATCGCCGTTCCAGCGCCGCTCCTTGTCCGCCCAGCCGGCCCAGATGTCGACCACGGGCTTGCCGTCGAGGTAAACCGCGAGCGCGCCGCCACCGCGCGCCGGTTGCGCGAACAAGCCGAAGAACTGATCGGCGAGCCGGATGAAACGCGGGTCGACCAGCATCTCGTGCGGTGCCACCAGTTTCTCGCGCGCCGAATCGGCGGGCTCGAAGTCGTCCGCCGCCATTGCCGAAACCATGGGGTCACCTCCTGACCGCCGTTATCCGGGCTGGTCAACCAGGGTAACCCGTTCAGCGGGTCTGCCAGAGCCCAAAAGGGGTGGCCAAGCACGCGTCGCCGCTGTCGGCGTTCCACGCGAAGGCCGCCACGCCGAGGCAGACCACCGCCTGCTCGCCGGTTTCCACGCCGGCCCGGGACCCTTCCAACGCGATGGAGATGGCGAACGTCCGCGCCCCCGGCTCCTCGACGGTCGAGGTGAGGGCGACGGCGTCCGGGCCGAAGCCGACCGCTACCGGAACCCCGCCCGCGCCCTGGCTCGCGCCGACGCCGCCGGCCGCGCCGATGCCGATGGCCGTCGCGCCCGAGGTCGCGTTGGCGTAGCCGACCCCATCGATCCCGCTGGCTCTGGCCAGGCCGTTGCCTCGGGTCGCCGCCCGGCACGCCGTCTCGCCATCGATGACCGTGACGTCGGTGCCGTGTTCCGATCGGCAGTGCACGTCGGTGGCCGAGGCCACCCCCGGAACGACGAGAGAGCCTCCGATCGCGGCGGTCGAACACACGATTGCGCTGATCAGCTTCATCGGGGGGCTCCTCTCGCACCTGGCAACCCACCATACCCAGACCCGTTGGCAGCGGTTGTTTTCCGTCTCCGGCTCGACGCGCGCTCGCTCGATGGTGTATTCATGGCGTGATATTTCAAGCGCAGCCATGGCAACTTCGGATTACGGGGGCGTGAGTTCGCCGGCGTTACAGCTCGGGAGGACTGTACGTGTCTCGTCAACTGGCCTGGGGTCGTCTCGCCTTCGCCGGATTCGCCGTCGCGGCCGGATTGGCATTGGTCGGCTGTAGTTCCACGGTCAGCGGTACCGCCCAGCCCGCCGTGGACGGGACGATCGATGCGGTGTCGGTGACCAGCACCCCGAAGCCCTCCTCGGGCAAGCCGACGCCGAGCACCAGCAAGCCGACGACGAGCAAGCCCAGTGGCAGCACCGACTTCGACGCGAACGTCAACGATTGCGTGAAGCTCGGCGGCACCACCACCAACGCCACCATCGAGAAGGCGTCGTGCGGCAGCCGCGAATCGAACTACAAGGTGATCGCGAAGGCGGCGAAGAGCTCGCAGTGCAGCAGCGACGCCGACAACTACTACGCCGAGACGATCAACGGCATCGAACAGGGCGCGCTGTGCCTGGACATCGACTGGGTGGTCGGCGGCTGCATGGACGTCGGCGGTGACGACCCCAAGCGGATCGATTGCACCGGTTCGTCGCCCTCGAAGGGCGTGAAGGTGGTCAAGATCCAGCAGGGCGCCGATGACGTCAGCGTCTGCGGCAGCGGCACCGGTTACGTCTACGACAAGCGCCGCTTCGTGGTCTGCGTGCAGGAACTCTGACCCGGACTTCCCACAGCATGCAGCCCGCTAGGTTGGGTTGGTGAGTACCACCGAGCTACCGCGGCTGCGCTCCGGGACCGGGGGCTGGATCCTGCTGGCCACCATCCTCGGCTCGTCGGTCGCCTCGCTCGACGCGACGGTCGTGAACATCGCGCTGCCGCGGATCGGGGAATCGCTGGAGACGGATGTCGCCGGGCTGCAGTGGACGCTGAACGGCTACACACTGACCCTCGCCTCGTTCATCCTGCTCGGCGGCTCGCTCGGCGACAAACTCGGCCGGCGCCGGGTCTTCGTGTGGGGAACCGTGGCTTTCGCGCTCGCCTCGGTGCTGTGCGGCGTCGCGACCTCCATCGAAATGCTGGTCGTCGCCCGGATCCTGCAGGGCGTGGCTGGTGCGATGCTCACGCCGGGCAGCCTGGCCTTGATCTCCTCGTCCATCGATCGGCGTGATCAAGGTGCGGCGATCGGCCTGTGGTCCGGTTTCGGTGGTGTGGCGGGCGCGCTCGGGCCGTTTCTGGGCGGCTGGCTGATCGAGATCGCGGGCTGGCGGTCGATCTTCTTCCTCAACGTTCCGCTGACCCTCGTCGTCGTGCTGGTCGCCTTACGGCATGTGCCGGAGAGTCGCGACCCCGACGCCGCCGCCCAACTCGACGTGCCCGGCGCACTGGTGGTGGCGCTGGCGCTCGGTGCGCTGACCCTCGGGCTGATCGACAGCATGCCTTCGCTCGTCGTGGCCGGTGTCGTGCTGCTCGGGGCGTTCGTCGTGATCGAGCTGCGCAGCGACCACCCGCTGGTGCCACCCGCGCTGTTCGCTTCGCGGGTGTTCACCGCCGCGAATCTCGTGACGCTCGCGGTCTATGCCGCGCTCGGTGGCGTCTTCTTCCTGCTGGTGCTCGAACTGCAATTGGTGGCGGGGTACTCGCCGCTGATGTCCGGCGTCGCGACCGTGCCGGTCACCCTCATCATGCTGGTGCTCTCGGCGCCCGCCGGACGCTGGGCGCAGAAGCACGGGCCGCGCACCCCGATGACCGCCGGACCGCTGCTGGCGGCGGCGGGTCTGGTGCTGTTGCTGCGCATCGGACCCGACACCGCGTATCTCACCGACGTCCTACCGGGTGTCGTCGTCTTCGGGCTGGGGCTCGCGGCGCTGGTCGCGCCGCTCACCGGTGCGGTGCTGGGCGCGGTGCCCGCGAGCGAGGCGGGCATCGCCTCGGGAGTGAACAACGCCGTAGCGCGCACCGCGCAATTGCTCGCGGTGGCGACGCTGCCCGGACTCGTGGGCATATCGGGTGCGCTGGGCGACCCGGTGGCGTTCGACGAGGGCTTCGCCACCGCGATGTGGTTGTGCGCCGGATTGCTGGTGACCGGCGCGGTGCTCGCCGCTGTGCTGCTGCGCCCGGTGCGGCGGGCTCCCAAGTTGGACAGCGTCGACTGCATGCCGCAGTGCGGCGTCGCGGGACCGGCGGTCGCGCCGGCCGGGAGCGAAGCATGAGCGGCCCGAACGGATCGCTCCCTTCGGGCCGCTCGTGGCGGGCGTCGTCCGATCAGATCGGCAGGTAGCCCGCGCCGACGCCGCCGCGCGCGTTGATGTCGGCCACGATCGCGCTCATGTTGGTACCGACCTCAGGGCCGAAGCAGGCGATGGCCAAGTAGGCGTTCACCATGCCGACCAGCGTCGTCCCGACGACCACCGGCGCGCCGGAGTCGCCTTCCACCACGCACATCTGGCTCCAGGTCTCCACGTTCGTCCTGAAGATGTCACCCCAGGCGATACCGCAGGTGTTGCCGGTGGTGCGCCCTTCCTTGCAGACGATCTGCGGGAAGTTGGCCGGTCCGCCGAGACCGGTGATGGTGACGTTGCCGACCCGGTTCACCGGCGTGATCTTGCCCGGGTCGAACTGGATGACGGCGTAGTCGAGGTCGTGGTTGGAGTAGACGAACCGGCCGATGACGCCGGCGCCGCGATCGGCTTCGGCGTAGACCTGTGCGCCCGGGTCGCCGCAGTGGCCTGCGGTCAGGCCGACCAGACGTCCCCCGTTGTCATGGCCGACAGTCGTGACGGTGCACTCGAATTGGTTGTCGATGATGATGCCGGATCCACCGCCCAAGACCGGCGGGCCCGGGTCGGCATTAGCGGCCCCTGCGCCCGTGCCGAGCAGCGCCGCGCCCAGGGCGACGGCGAAGGCGGCGTTGGCCACCTTGGCGAGTTTGCTGAACATGTCCCTCCAGACGTCGGAAGCCCGCACGATATCAATCTGTCGCACCCATCGTGTCAGTAATCGACCTCGGGCGCGTCACCACTACGGGGTTGTCCCCACTGTTCCGCGCTTCAACCCCATTTCATACAACTGAGATGGAATGTATCTTACGGTCTCAATAGCATTCAGCTATCACAATTGTGAAAATGTCGTCGCCGTTAGTGTCACAGTGATAGTAAGGAGCCGCGGTGTTGGTCTCCGGAAACAAATCAGATTTTCGATGATAAATATCCGAAGTAATTCGCCGTTCCGGCGCTGCGGATCGCGGATTCGCCCAGCTGGGCTGTAGCTTGTGCCAGAGGTAAGGCCCCTGCGTTTGGGCTCTTTCCCAATGTTCTACGGCTTACGCATTGCTTTCCGGCAACGGTGAGTGGCATCTATGACTGCGATCACAAGTGGATGGTGTGTTCTGCACTACTCCGTAGTAAGGTGCGTCAAGCAAACGAGTCGCCGGGGCAGCCAACCGGCGTCGAGGAGGATTAGCCAGTGCAGTCGACCGAGAGTCCACCATCAGGGTCACGGTTCAGTGGTGCGGTCGATTGGACGAGGTCTTACTGGCAGGATCATCCCAAGCGTTCGCTGGAGACCTTCGGCAGGCAGATCACGATGGGCTTCGCGGCCGTCGCCGAACTGTTCGTCTCGATTTTCCGCAGGCGCTTCCCGTTCGCCGAGTTCGTCCGGCAGTGCGCGTTCATGGCCAGCGTCTCCGCCGCGCCGACGCTGCTGGTCGCCATCCCGATCGGCGTCATCGTCTCCATCCAGGTCGGATCGGTCGCCGGCCAGGTCGGCGCCACCTCGTTCATCGGCGCGGCCAACGGCCTCGGCATCATCCAGCAGGGCGCCCCGCTGGTCACCTCGCTGATGATCGCGGGCGCCGTCGGCTCCGCGGTCTGCGCCGACCTCGGCTCGCGCACCATCCGCGAGGAGATCGACGCCATGAAAGTCATGGGCGTCGATCCGATGCGCAGGCTGGTCGCCCCGCGGCTCGGCGCCGCCATGCTGGTGAGTGTGCTGCTGTGCGGCTTCGTCGTCTTCGTCGGCTTCTTGACCGGCTACATCTTCAATATCTTCGCGCAGAACGGTACGCCGGGTTCCTACGTCGGCACCTTCTCGTCGTTCGCCGTGACCACCGATCTTCTTGTCGCGCTGGGGAAATCGCTGATATTCGGTCTGCTGGCGGCAATCATCGCCTGCGATACCGGATTGAACACCCGTGGTGGCCCCGGCGGCGTCGCGAACTCGGTGAATTCAGCGGTGGTGAGCTCCGCCATCATGCTGTTCGGGGTGAACCTCATCATCACCCAGGTTTACAACGCACTATTCCCGTCACAGGTGGTCTGAGCCGGTGTCATCAACCTATGTACCGCCGCTGCTGCGGCCTCTCCAGACCTTCCGGAAATCCGTTCAGGCGCCGGTCGATCTGCTCGCCAGGCTCGGCCATCAGGTGTTCTTCCTGTTGCGCTCGATCGGCTCGATTCCGCTGGCGCTCAAGCACTACCCCAAGGAAGTGTGGCGCCTGCTCTCGGACGTCACCTGGGGCAACGGCAATCTCGTCGTCGGCGGCGGCACCATCGGCGTCGTCGTCATCCTGAGCGCGTTCGGCGGTATGACCGTCGGTATCCAGGGTTACAACTCGCTCAACCTGCTCGGCCTGAGCCCGATCACCGGTGCGATCTCGGCGTTCGCGACCACTCGTGAACTCGGTCCGCTGCTGGCGACGCTGGCCTTCGCCGCGCAGGCGGGCTGCCGGTTCACCGCGCAGCTCGGCGCCATGCGCATCTCCGAGGAGATCGACGCGCTCGAGTCCATCGCGATCCGGCCGCTGCCCTACCTGATCAGCACCAGGATGTTCGCGGCGATGATCGCCATCATCCCGCTCTACTGTCTCGGTCTGACGATGGCCTACATCTCCTGCTCGCTGACCGTGCAGCTGATCGGCGGCACCGCCACCGGCACCTACCAGCACTACTTCTATCAGTTCCTCGTCCCGACCGACGTCATCTACTCGCTGATCAAGGCGATCCTGTTCGTCGCGATCACCACGTTCATCCAGTGCTACTACGGCTTCTTCGCCTCCGGTGGCCCCGAAGGCGTCGGTGTGGCCGCGGGCCGCGCGATCAAGATGTGCATCATCGCGGTCGTTTTCGCGAACCTGTTCATGACATTGGCGATCTGGGGCGTCAACCCCGGCATCCGGATCTCGGGGTAGACACCAGATGATCATCGATCCCAGTGGGCGCGGGCCCACGATGCGACAGCTGCTGATCGCAGGCGTGTGCGGCTTGGTCGTGTTCGCGCTGGTGCTCAGCTTCCTGATGCTGCGCTACAAGGGGTACTTCCAGGAGAAGGTCAACGTCACCGCCAACTTGACCACCACAGGTGACGGTCTGCCCGAGCAGGCCGACGTCAAGTTCCGCGGGGTGCTCGTCGGCGCGGTGAAGACCGTCGACGTCGCGGCCAAGGGCGAGCTGCAGAAGGTTCGCATCGAGATGAAGCCGGAGTTCGCCGACGACATCCCGGCCAACGTGACCGCACGCGTGGTGCCGAGCAACCTGTTCGCCGTCACCTCCGTCGAGCTGGTCTTCAACGGCCCCGCCGACCAGTACCTGCACGAAGGCTCGGTCATCGAGGAGGACCGCAGCAAGGGCACCATCGCGCTGCAGGACACCCTCACCACGGTCCGCAACATCCTCGACAAGATCGACCCGGTGCAGTTCGGCCGGGTGCTGGGCACCCTGTCGCAGGCGCTGGACGGCAGCGGCCGCATGCCCGGCTCCACGGTCGAGCGGCTGGACCGCTGGCTGCTGGCCGTCGACGAGTCGATTCCCGATCTCGGGGTGCTGCTCGGCGACTTCTCCGCGTCGTTCAACGCGCTCAACCAGTCCGCGCCCGAGCTGGTGGACGTGCTCGGCAGCTCGGTGCAGACCGCGCGCACCATCGCCGATCGCCGCAGCCAGCTGGTCTCGCTGATCACCGGTACCTCGGGCACCATCGACACGGTCAACGACCTGTTCGCCCGCAATCCGAACGTGGGCATCGAGGTCACCGCCGGGACCAACGACATGTTCGGCGCTCTCGCCGCGGATCCGGACGCGATCACCAGGAGCCTGCTGAACCTCAGCGAGACGATGCGCCGGATGGACACCACGTTCAAGTGGGGTCCGCAACAGCAACAGGTCTGGGACGCGGGCATCACGCTCACCCCGTACCGGCCCTACACCGTGGCCGACTGCCCGCGCTACGGCGACATGGTCGGACCGAGCTGCTACACCGCTCCCGCCGTCGCCGATGTCGGCGAACTGCCGGAACAGCTGAAGCCGCGCGCCCTCGCCTCGGCCGCCGGGCTTCCGCCGGTGGTGCCGATGCCGGGCCTGCCGCTGATCCCCGGCGTCACCACCCCGGATCCGAACCGCGCCACCGCGGCCGCTCCCACCGGAGGTGCACCCGCTCCGTTCGCGGGCACCCCGCTCGAGGGACTGTTCCCGATGCTGCCGCCGGGTCTGCTCCCGCCCGCCGCGCCCGCCGCGCCCGTGGCTCCGGCCGCCGCGCCCGAGGGCACTCCTTCGGCGGCGCCGATCTCCTACCGGGGCGAGTCCGCGATCACCCCGTTGCTCGGCCGCAAGCCGACCACAGCCGAATATCTGCTGCTGAGCTCGATTTTGAAGGGCGGAACCATGCAGGTGTCCGACAACGGTGCCGGACGATGAGCATTCGCAAACCGCTGATCGGATTCAGCATCTTCGCCATCGTGTCGATCCTGGTCACGGTGGTCGTGTGGAACACACTCGCGCGCATCGTCAGCGGCGACACCTACACCTACTCCGCGACATTCTCCGATGTGCTCGGCCTGCACGAGGGCGACGACGTCCGCATGGCGGGCGTGCGCGTGGGCAAGGTCGAGAAGATCGAGCTGGGCCGCGACGCGAACCTGAAGAAATCGGTCGCCAAGGTGACCTTCGTCGTACAGCGCGACCAGACGATCTACAACGACACCAAAGCGCTGGTCCGCTACCAGAACCTGATCGGTCAGCGATACGTGGCGCTGGCTCCGGGCAAGTCGTCGAGCCCGGCGCCGCTGAAGAACAACGGTTCCATCCCGATCGACCGGACCGAGCCGTCGTTCGATGTGTCGGGTCTGCTCAACGGATTCCAGCCGCTGTTCCAGGTGTTGCAGCCCGAACAGGTCAACCGGCTCTCGGAGACCTTCATCCAGGCCTTGCAGGGTGACGGCGTCTCGCTGAGCGCGTTCATCGTGCAGGCCGCCCAGCTGGCCACCGACTTCCAGCGCAGGGACGCGATCCTGTCCGATGTGATCACCAACCTGTCGGGCGTGATGTCGGGGTTGGCGAAACGAGGTGATGAATTGGAGACCCTGGTGACCCAGACCCGGGCCTTGATCGGCGGGCTATATGAACAGGGACAGTCGTTGCTCGGCTCGACCGAACAGATCGCCAGCGCGACCACGTCGCTGGTCGGCATGATGGACCGGATCCAGCCGAGCCTGCGTGACGCGCAGAACTCCACCAGCGCCGCGCTGACGCTGCTGCTGGACAACGGCGCCAAGCTCGACCAAGCGGCGATCGACCTGCCGAACGTCCTGTCCGCGGCGGGCAGGCACACCTCCGAGGGCGGTTACGCCAACGCCTACCTGTGCGGGCTGGACGTCTCGCTCTACGGCGTCCTGTTCCCGCGCGGTCTGTTCTCCCAGATCGGTGGCACTTCGCACTCGGCGGTGTGCCGCCCATGATGACGAAACTCAGGTCCAGGTTCGAGAGCAACCGGTACTTCTGGTTGGGCATCATCGGCGGCGCACTCATCGTGGTGCTGCTGCTGGTGTCCAGCGTCTACAAGCTCATCGGCGTCGGCGAGCAGTCGATCAAGGCCGAGTTCGTGCAGGCCGCGGGCATCAGGGTCGGCGACAAGGTGAACGTCGCCGGGGTCTCCTCCGGGCGGGTGGTCGGCGCCGAGCTCGAGGGCAGCCACGTGCTGCTCACGCTCAGCGTCAGCAACGACGTGAAACTGGGCCCGGACGCGCGCGCCTCGATCAAGATGGCCACACTGCTCGGCGCCAGGTACGTCGACCTCGAGCCGGGTGACGGCTCGGGTCTGAAGGGCAAGCGGATCCCGCTGTCCAACACCACGGTTCCGTACAACCTGGCCGACGTGGTGCAGGTCGGCACCCCGAAGTTCGAGGCGCTCGACACCAAGAAGCTGGCCGATTCGCTGAACTTGATCAACGAGCAGATGAACGGCTCCCCCCAGCTCACCGCCCAGGCGCTGGACAGCGTCGGCGCGCTGGCCAAGGTGATCGACAGCCGCAAGGCCGAGGTCGACACGCTGCTGAAGGACTTGGACCGGGTCACCCGGATCCTCGGCGACAACCGCAACAGCATCCTGCTGGTGATCACCCAGGGCGAGGCCATCGCCAACCGGGTGATGGAGCGCCAGGCGCTGCTGCGGCAGCTGCTGGACAACGTCGCGGCGCTGACCAAGCAGTTGGAGGCGATCGGCGCGGAGAACAACGATCAGCTCGGACCGACCATCCAGCAGCTGAACACCATGGCCGAAGGCCTGCAGAAGAACAAGGACAACCTGGATCGGATGCTGTCGATCATGCCGCCGACCCTGCGCTATCTGGCGAACTCCTGGGGCGGCAGCGGTCCGTACGGCGATGTCGGTCTGCCGTGGCTGTTCCCGGACAATTGGTTGTGCTTCGCCCAAGTCATCGAGGGGTGCCAGGGATGAGATTCCGCACGGGCTTTCCGTTGAGGGCCGCCGCGAAGGCGCTGATGATCAGCGCCGCCGCACTGTCGGTCGGCAGTTGCTCGCTGCTGCCGAGTTCGGTGAACGACGCGCTGGGCAACACTCTGCAGATCACCGCCGATTTCGACAACATCGCGGGCATCTACGAGGGCAACCCGATCACGGTGCTCGGGCTCGATGTCGGCAAG